>NZ_QFFM01000013.1 GCF_003129905.1 Bifidobacterium callitrichidarum | reverse complement strand
GCAAGTCCGGCCGCATCTACGCCTTCGCCGCCATCGACAACCTCCACCGTGGCACCGCCGGACAGGCGGTCCAGTCCCTGCACATCGCACTCGGCCTGCCGGAAGACGCGGGCCTGACCAAGATCGGAGTCGCACCGTGAGCGTCACATTCGCACAAGGTTTCTCCGCCGCCGGCGTGGTGGCGGGCATTTCATCCGTCGAAGGCAAGAAGGACCTGGCCCTCGTCGTCAACAACGGCCCGCTGGACGCGGCCGCGGGCGTGTTCACCTCGAACCGTTTCTGCGCCGCCCCCGTGCAGTGGAGCCGCAAGGCCGTGGCCGACGGTCACATCAAGGCCGTGATACTGAACTCCGGCGGTGCCAACGCCTGCACCGGCGAGGCCGGCTACCAGCAGTCCGTGGCCACCGCCGAGACCGTGGCCTCCCTGGTGGGCGCCGACGACCCGTCCGAAGTGGCCGTCTGCTCCACCGGACTCATCGGCGAGCTCCTGCCGCTCGACAACGTGCTTTCCGGAGCCAAGGCCGCGTTCGGCGCCCTGGCCGCCACGCCCGAGGCCGGCGCGGACGCCTCGCACGCCATCATGACCACCGACACCAAGCCCAAGACCGTCGCGCTGACCGGCTCCAACGGTTGGAAGATCGGCGGCATGGTCAAGGGCTCCGGCATGATCGCCCCGCAGCTGGCCACCATGCTGTGCGTCATCACCACGGACGCCGTGGTGAGCGCCGGCCAGATGCAGGCCGCACTCGCCACCGCCACCGAGCACTCCTTCAACCGCATCGACGTGGACGGCTGCATGTCCACCAACGACACGGTCCTGCTGCTCGCCTCCGGCGCCTCCGGCGTGGAACCGGACAAAGACGAGTTCAACAAGCTCGTGCGTGAGGCCTGCGCCTCCCTGGCCCGCCAGATCATTGGCGACGGCGAAGGCGCCTCCCACGACATCCGCATCACCGTCACCGGCGCCACCAGCGAGGACGCGGCACTGGCCTGCGGCCGCGCCGTGGCCGCCTCGAACCTGCTCAAGTGCGCCATCTCCGGCAACGACCCGAACTGGGGACGCATCGTGAGCTCCCTGGGCACCGTGCCTCCGGAAGTCGCCCCGTACGACTCGGACAAGGTGACCGTGGACGTCAACGGCGTGCGCATCTGCGAGAACGGCGGAGCCGGACGCGACCGCAGCGAAGTGGACATGACACCGCGCGAGGTCCACATCGACATCGACCTCAACACCGGCTCGGACGCCCAGGCCACCGTCTGGACGGACGATCTGACACACGAGTACGTGCATATCAACGCCGACTACGAAAGCTGAGTACACGAGAGTTGGCGGGTTTCGGTGTCGGTGTCCGTTGTGCGACACACTCAAGGCCGTTCGGCCAAGCCTACGGTCTTACAACGGACACCGACACCGAAACCCTTCCCTTCGTGGGGGATGAAAGACAAGGAATAACAAGGAATGGCTACTGAATTGAAGGGACCTGGGTTCCACTTCGACGTGCATACCGACCTCAGGGCCGATCAGAAGGCGGAAGTGCTCATCGAAGCGCTGCCGTGGCTGGAGGAGTTCGCCGGCCAGCGCATCGTGGTCAAGTACGGCGGCAACGCCATGGTGGACGAAAACCTCAAGCGCTGCTTCGCCGAGGATATGGTGTTCCTGCGCCAGGTGGGCCTGCACCCGATCGTCGTGCACGGCGGCGGCCCGCAGATCTCCCACATGCTCAAGGCCTTGGGCATCAAGTCCGAATTCAAGGGCGGCCTGAGGGTCACCACCCCCGAGGCCATGGACGTGGTGCGCATGGTGCTGACCGGCAAGGTCTCACGTGAGCTCGTCGGCCTGATCAACGCGCACGGCCCGCTCGCGGTCGGCCTGTCCGGCGAGGACGGCGGCCTGTTCTCCGCCATGCAGCGCAAGCCCGTCATCGACGGCAAGCCCACGGACATCGGCCTCGTGGGCGACGTGGTCTCCGTGGACGCCTCCGCCGTGGAGGACCTGGTGGCCGCCGGCCGCATCCCCGTGGTCTCCTCCGTGGCCCCGAACGAGGAGGACGCCACCGAAGTGCTCAACGTGAACGCCGACTCCGCCGCCGCGGCCCTCGCCGCAGCCGTCGGTGCCCACAAGCTGATCATTCTTACCGACGTGGACGGCCTGTACGCCGACTGGCCGGACAAGAACTCCCTGATCGGCCGCATCGGCGTGGAGAACCTGCGTGACATGCTGCCCGACCTGGAATCCGGCATGCGCCCGAAGATGGAGGCGTGCGTGCGCGCCCTCGACGGCGGCGTGCCTCAGGCCCACATCATCGACGGTCGCAAGCCGCATTCGATTCTGAACGAGATATTCACCTCCGCCGGCATCGGCACCATGGTCGTTCCGGAGGACGGACTGGAAATGAGGAGCTCCTATGGCTACTGAACACAAGGAAACACTGGGTGCTGAGGACAGCAAGTGGCTGGGGGAGTACTCCCAGGTCCACATGAACGTGTTCGGCACGCCGCTGCGCGTGATGGACCACGGCAAGGGCGCGCACATCTGGGACGTCGACGGCAACGAATACCTCGACTTCCTCGCCGGCATCGCCGTCAACTCGCTCGGCTACGCCCACCCCAAGTGGGTCGAGGCCGTCACCGAGCAGGCCGGCCGCATGGCCCACATCAGCAACTACTTCGCCTCCGAGCCGCAGATCGAGCTCGCCGCCAAGCTGGTCAAGCTCGCCGGCGCCCCCGAAGGCTCCAAGGTCTACTTCGGCAACTCCGGCGCCGAAGGCAACGAGGCCGCCCTGAAGCTCGCCAAGCTCTACGGCCGCACGCTGCCGGGCGCGCTGCCGTCCGTGGGCGGCAAGCCCGCGCGCATCATCGCCATGACGCACGGCTTCCACGGCCGCACGATGGGCGCGCTGTCCGCCACGTGGAAGCCGAACATCCGCAAGCCGTACGACCCGCTCGTGCCGAACATCGAATTCGTGCGTGCCGGCGACAAGATCGCCCTGCATGACGCCTTCGCCCAGACCGGCGTGGGCCACTACGGTAAGGGCCCGGTGGCCGCGGTGATCCTGGAACTCATCCAGGGCGAAGCCGGTGTCAAGCCGCTCGGCGCCGACTACGTCAAGTTCGTGCGCGAGATCTGCGACATCCATCACGCGCTGCTCATCATCGACGAGGTGCAGACCGGCATCGGCCGCACCGGCTCCTGGTTCGCCTTCCAGCGCGAGGACCTCTCCGGCGGCGTGACCCCGGACATGGTCACCTTCGCCAAGGGGGTGGCCGGCGGCTTCCCGATGGGCGGCATGATCGCCTTCGGCGCCAAGCTCGCCGCGCTGTTCACCCCCGGTTCGCACGGCTCCACCTTTGCGGGCAACCCGCTGGGTGCCGCCGCGGCCCTCGCCACGCTCGGCGTGATCGAGGACGAGAACCTGGTGGCCAACGCCGAGGAACGCGGCAAGCAGCTGCGCGAGGGCATCATGGCCACCGGAAACCCGCTGTACGTCTCCGTGCGCGGCCGCGGCCTGCTGGACGCCGTCGAACTCAAGCACCCGTGCGCCCACGCCGTGATGAACTACTGCCTCGAACATGGGCTCATCGTCAACGCGGTGGCCCCCGACGCGCTGCGTTTCGCACCGCCGCTGATCGTGACCGCCGAGGACGTGGACCAGGCCGTCGCCGTCCTGAAGAACGTCCCCGCCGACCTGCCCAACGACTAAGGAGACCCATCATGACCCCAGAACTGCGTCACATGCTGCGCGATGACGACCTCAACCACGAGGAGCAGAAGCAGGTCCTCGAGCTCGCCATCAAATTCCACAAGGACCGCTTCTACAAGCAGCCGTTCGCCGGCCCGCAGGCCGTGGCCGTGCTGTTCGACAAGCCCTCCACCCGCACCCGCTCCAGCTTCTCCATCGGCGTGGCCGAGCTCGGCGGCTACCCGCTGGTCATCGATAAGTCCGGCTCCCAGCTGGGCCGCGGCGAACCCGTGGCGGACACCGCCCGTGTGCTCGACCGCATGGCCTACGGCGTGGTCTGGCGCACCTTCGGCCAGGACCGCGTCGAGGAGATGGCCAAGTACTCCACCCACCCGGTGGTCAACGCCCTGACCGACGACTTCCACCCCTGCCAGATCCTCGCCGATTTCCAGACCATCGCGGAGCACCGCGGCGGCGTGGACAACCTCAAGAACCAGACCATCGCCTACCTGGGCGACGCGGCCAACAACATGGCCAACTCCTACCTGCTTGGCGGCGCGGTGGCCGGCATGGACGTGCGCGTGGCCGGCCCCTACGGCTACTTGCCCCGTCCGGACATCGTGGCCGACGCCAAGCGCATCGCGGCCCAGACCGGCGGCTCCATCACGGTGACCACCGATGCCAAGGCCGCCGTTGAAGGCGCCGACTGCGTCTTCACCGACACGTGGGTTTCCATGGGTGAGGAAGCCGAGTACGCCATCCGCTCCAAGCCGTTCTGGGGCTACCAGGTCAACGCCGAGCTCATGGCGCTGGCCAAGCCGGACGCGCTCTTCCAGCACTGCCTGCCCGCCTACCGTGGCAAGGAGGTCACCGCCGAGGTGATCGACGGCCCGCAGTCCGTGGTGTGGGATGAGGCCGAGAACCGCCTGCACGCCCAGAAGGCGCTGCTGACGTGGCTGACCGGCAAGGCCCGCGGCGACGAAAGCCTGCTCGCATGACCGCTCGCGTCAGCGAGACCTCACCGTCCCTGCAGCGGCCCGCCACGCGCGCGGCCCGGCTCAGCGCCATCGAAGAGGCACTGGCCACGCATGTCATCACCTCGCAGTTACAGCTCTCGAAGATCCTCCTCGACGAGGGCATCGTGGTTACGCAGGCCACGCTCAGCCGTGACCTCGATGAGATGCATGCGGTCAAGACCCGTCTGCGGGACGGGACGGTGGCGTATGCGGTGGACCGCGGGGCTTCCTCCGGTGCGGACACCGGCGAGGACGTGGGCCAGCGCGGTGAACAGCAAATGGCCCGCGTGCTCTCCGGCCTGGTCACCTCGGTGGCCGCCGCCCGCAATCTCGTGGTGGTGCATACGCCGTCCGGCGCGGCCCAGTACGTGGCCTCGGTGATCGACAAGCAGCCGCTCGACGGTGTGCTCGGCACGATTGCCGGCGACGACACCGTTATGGTGATCTGCGCTGATGACGAGGCCGCCGTCACCCGCGGCGACTGGCTCCTCGCCCTCGTTTCCAAGTAGGCGGCCCATACTCTCCTGCTTCGGCTCCACTTGTCAGGGGAGCTGGCGCCGAAGGCGACTGAGGGGTAGTCGTGGACATACGTCTTTTGTCAGTTGCCTCAACACGCCCATGCATAAATATGCATAGGTCTGTATATACTTGCATCAGTTTGTTTTTGACTTATAGGAAAGGTGACCCATGGCAGATAACAAGCGCATTGTTCTGGCCTATTCCGGCGGTCTCGACACGTCCGTCGCCATCTCGTACCTGAAGGAGCGCACCGGCAAGGATGTCGTGGCCGTCTCCCTCGATGTCGGCCAGGGCGGCGAAAGCTTGGAGACCATCAAGCAGCGCGCCCTCGCCTGCGGTGCCGTCGAGTCCTACGTGGTTGACGCCCGCGACGAGTTCGCCAATGAGTACTGCATGAAGGCCCTCAAGGCCAACGCCATGTACGAAGGCGTCTACCCGCTGGTCTCCGCCATCTCCCGTCCGCTCATCTCCAAGCACCTCGTGCGCGCCGCCCACCAGTTCGGCGCCGACACCATCTCCCATGGCTGCACCGGCAAGGGCAACGATCAGGTGCGTTTCGAGGTGTCCATCGCCGCTATTGATCCGACCCTGAAGGCCATCAGCCCGATCCGCGACCTGGCCCTCACCCGCGACGTGGAGATCGCGTTCGCCAAGGAGCACAAGCTGCCGATCACCCAGACTGAGAAGTCCCCGTACTCCATCGACCAGAACGTGTGGGGCCGCGCCATCGAGACCGGTTTCCTGGAGGATCCGTGGAACGGCCCGACCAAGGACTGCTACTCCTACACCGACGATCCGGCCTTCCCGCCGGTCGAGGACGAGGTGGTCATCGAGTTCAAGCAGGGCATCCCGGTCAAGATCGACGGCCGCGACGTCACCCCGCTGCAGGCCATCGAAGAGATGAACCGCCGCGCCGGCGCCCAGGGCATCGGCCGCATCGACCTCATCGAGGACCGTCTGGTCGGCATCAAGTCCCGCGAGCTGTACGAGGCCCCGGGTGCCGTGGCCCTCATCACCGCCCACCAGGAGCTCGAGAACTGCTGCCTCGAGCGCGAGCAGCACCGCATCAAGCGCGACATCGACAAGCGTTGGGCCGAGCTGGTCTACGATGCGCAGTGGTTCTCCCCGGCCACCCAGTCCCTGAACGCCTTCATCGAGGACACCCAGAAGTACGTTTCCGGCGAGATCCGCATGGTCCTGCACGGCGGTCGCGCCGTGGTGACCGGCCGTCGTTCCGACACCTCGCTGTACGACTACAAGCTCGCCACCTACGATTCCGGCGACAGCTTCGACTCCAAGTCCTCCAACGGCTTCATCGACATCTACGGCCTGCCGACCCGCGTGGCCGCCGCCCGCGACGTCAAGTTCGGCAACGGCATCGAGGTGCCGACCAACACCGTGGAGTAGTCCCATAACCGCGTAACCCGAATAACCCGCTGAAGGAAGCGATGTCCCGCGCAGTCCTTCAGATTTCTCGATCGGTCCTCCCTGCGAAACGCAGCGAGGACCGATTTTTTGTTGCCTGAGCTGTATTTGAGCGTGCTTGTCGCTCCTGTCGGATCGTGAGGTTCCGAGTTTCCTGAGTCTTGTGATTTGACGGCTAAGAAGCTTCCCCGCAGCCATGCCGACGGTCTCCAGAGGTGCGATGTGGTTATCTACTGCCCGATTGACCGCGCTCATATCATTTCAGTGAAGCGGATTCTCCAGTTCATGCTCGAATAGCTGCGCTTACTGCGTTTAAGCGCAGCAAGGCAGGTACTTAGTGGCCATATGTCTTCGTTTACAGACTTTCATCGCAGTCGATTCGCCACTTTCTGCCCGAATAGCCTCGATAAACCATATCTCGGCATTACCATTCGGGCATTTACCCATGTCTTCCGCCGCTGGGCCGTCATTCCGCCCGCTTGGGAACAGCGTAAGTTGGGGAACATTGCTTCTTTCACGAAAGGTAACGGCTACTCGAAAGCCGATATTCGCGAATCGGGTGTACCTCTATTCTTGTATGGGCGCATGTATACCCAGTATGAGGCAGCGGTCGAGTCAGTCGACACATTTGCTATGCCGAAACAGGGAACTCTTTATAGCACGGGTAAGGAGCTTGTTGTCCCGGCTTCAGGTGAAAGTGCTGAAGATATCGCGCGAGCATCAGCGATTTGTAGGGCCGGTATTGCATTAGGCGGGGACCTCAATGTGATTTATCCTCAAGAGATGGCTAAGCCATTGTTTCTGGCTTATGGCTTGTCCCATGGTTCTAACCGGAAACTGTTAGCGCAACGAGCACAAGGGAAAACTGTAGTTCATATACATGCAAGTGATCTTGAAGGATTGAGTGTGGAGCTGCCATCCATACCTGAGCAGCAGACCATCGGCCGGTTCTTCTCCCGTCTCGATTCCCTCATCACCCTTCATCAGCGTAAGCGTCTTCTCTGATTGATTGGCTAGTTGCGTCATCCGGCATCAGCGTAGGCCACACAATAGGAAGACAGAAATACTATGACCGAAAACGACACAAGCCAAGAACCACTGTTCTGTGATTATTACGAGCAATGGGTCAGTGTCTATAAGGAAGGCGCAATCCGTGAAGTGACGATGAAAAAGTACAGACTGACACAAGCCTGGTTACGGAAGCTTGCACCTAGCCTGAAACTCGCGGAATTTAGTCGAGTGAATTATCAGCAACTCATCAACGGATATGCCGAACATCACGAACGGCAAACCACGATGGACTTTCATCATCAGCTGAAGGGAGCGATTTTGGATGCTGTAGATGAAGGCCTTATCCAGCGGGATCCAACACGCAAAGTCGTTATCAAAGGCAAACAACCGCGAGTAAAGAAGACGAAATATCTCAATCAGTTCGAACTGCATGCAATGCTTGCCGATTTGTCACTCGGTTCTGGACCAAGCTGGGATTGGCTAATCCTGTTGATCGCAAAGACAGGGCTTCGCTTTTCCGAAGCCCTGGGGCTGACTCCCAATGATTTCGATTTCGTCCATCAGACTCTTTCAGTGGATAAGACGTGGGACTACAAGAATGGCGGCGGGTTCGTTCCGACCAAGAACGCATCCTCGGTACGTAAAGTGCAGCTCGACTGGCAACTTATCATGCAGTTGTCAGCACTGCTTAAAGACTTGCCGGAAAACGAGCCCATATTCGTTCACGGCAAAGTCTACAACTCAACCGTAAACGGCATTTTGGCGAAGCATTGCAAAAACGTTGGAGTACCCGTGATCTCCATTCATGGTCTGAGACATACCCATGCTTCGCTGCTGCTATTCGCCGGAGTGTCGATTGCCAGCGTTTCCAAGCGGCTAGGACATGCCAGTATGAACACGACGCAGGACACGTATCTGCATGTGATTCGGGAGCTCGAGAATAAGGACGTTGATATCGTAATGCGAGCGTTGTCCACGCTCGTGTAAGCCAGTCCAAATCGCTTACGCTGATGAAGGGTGATGAGGGAATCAAGACGCGAGAAGAACTGTCCTATGGCTCGCTGCTCGGCGAGAGACGGCATCAAAACTGGGCACTCAGCATATTCCTCAGCATTAACTCCAGGTTGCCCAGATCGTTGCGAAGTAATACTCACATAACGTTTATAAGGCTCACCAAGCGTTGACTGGAATACAAAACACGGATCAACATCAGACTTCAATCTCACGCGAATCAGAAAACCAGCAAAATACGTAATGCCATCTTTTGCCTGATAAATATAGGTTTTCCCAACGCTTGCGCCGGTTCTAGCAAAAACAATATCGCCTTCAGACAGCCGGTAATCCTCGCACTGGTTAAGATCGGCATCAGGCGAAGTCAAATCATTCTTAGAAAACCGACGGGTACTGTCATCGATATCTGTAATACGAAGATACCCATTTTTACCATCATAGGCAGTGGCAGCTGCGTTCAAACCATAATCGAATGAATCGGCAATCTCCCCCAACTTACGCTGTTCCCAAGCGGGCGGGTTATCTGTTGTTCTTGTCGTATCATTTGTAAAGCGCGCAAATGGAAGGAAAGGAAACAAGGATGATTCCGGGGTATAACGGTTTTCTCGACTTCTGCATCTGCACAATTGCGTGGTCTTGATAGGTGGTTGAGGGCAATGGCGATTCAACTTACAACTATGACCATGCGACTCATCGACAATGATCCTGACGGTATCCGCATTTGCTGGGTGGAAGGTGAGTCGTTGGTTACCATCGTGGTTCCCCGGGATAAGTTGACTGAAGCAAAGCAACTCCCGGATATGCCGGAACGAGGTGTGTATTACCTGCTGGATGAGGACCATGGCGTGCTTAGCCGCGTATATGCCGGGCAGACCACGCAGGGTCTTGCGCGTCTCGAAGCTCATAAGGCCAAGAAAGAGTTCTGGAACAAAGCGGTCATGTTCCTCGATAGCGATATCAACATAGATCGTGATGTATTGGATGTACTTGAAGCGAAGACGATTGACTTTGTCCGACGGAATGGCTCGTATGAGACGGATAACACATACCTTCCTAGTCCACATGTGAACCCGTATAAGGAACAGCGGGTTGAGGAATTGCACAAGAGCATTCTCTTCCGTATGAAGGTTCTCGGCTATGACCTCAATCGTTTGGAATCCATAGTGCATGTGAGCGAAGGATTCCATACTAAGAAGAACGGAATCGCGGCAACAGGGAAATATGACAAGGAAACCGGACGGTTTACCGTTTTTGCCGGTTCTGATGTGGATTTGGGACATGGCATCATCAAGAACCTGAGAGCCATTGCTGCGCGCGAGCATCTTTTCAAGGGTCGAACCGGCAAGGCGAAGCTTGATCGTGACATCACATTTGCCAGTCCATCAACGGCTGCGGTGTTCGTTCTCGGCGGCAGTCAAAACGGATGGACTGAGTGGGTAGATGACCAGGGTAAAACGCTCGATGAAGTGTATAGAAACAAGGAGCATATGAATGAATAAGCAGCAGTTGGCCGCGAAGATTTGGGAATCCGCCAATAAGATGCGTTCCAAGATCGAAGCCAACGAATACAAGGACTACATTCTGGGCTTCATCTTCTATAAGTTCCTCTCGGAAACCGAGATTGCGCGCCTGAAAGCCGCCGGCATGGAAGAAGACGACCTCGTATCGCTCGTCGAGGATAATGCCGACACCGTTGACTATGTACGTGGCGAATGTGGCTACTTCATCTCCTATGAGAACCTGTTTTCCACATGGATTGATAAGGGTTCCAGCTTCGAGATTTCGAACGTGCGTGACGCGCTTTCCGCATTCGAGCGCAATATCGACCCTGCCCGCAAGCGCGTGTTTGCCGGTATTTTCGATACGTTGCAGACCGGTCTTTCCAAGCTGGGCACGGATGAGCGCAGCCGCTCCAAGGCCGCGCGAGATTTGATCTACCTCATCAAAGACATCCCGATGGATAGCCGAGAAGGCTACGACACCCTCGGCTTCATCTATGAGTATCTGATCGACAAGTTCGCGTCCAACGCCGGTAAGAAGGCCGGTGAATTCTATACGCCGAGTGAGGTCTCCGAACTGATGAGTGAAATCATCGCTTGGCATTTGCAGGGCCGTGGTGAGATCAATATCTACGATCCGACGTCCGGCTCCGGCTCGTTGCTGATTCATATCGGCAAAGCGGTGGCTCGCCGTAACGGTAATCCGAATGATATTAAGTATTACGCACAGGAACTCAAGGAAAACACCTACAACCTCACACGCATGAACCTCGTGATGCGCGGCATTTTGCCAGACAATATCGTGGCTCGCAACGGTGATACGTTGAAAAGCGACTGGCCGTGGTTCGACACCGACGAGAACAGGGACGAAACCTACGATCCGCTGTTCGTGGATGCCGTGGTCTCCAATCCGCCATACTCCCAGAATTGGGAGCCGCCGGCACCCGGCGAGGATGTGCGTTTCGAGTATGGACTCGCGCCCAAATCCAAGGCTGATTATGCCTTCCTGCTGCATGACCTCTACCATTTGCGCGATGACGGCATGATGTGCATCGTTTTGCCGCATGGTGTGCTCTTCCGCGGTGGCGAGGAGGGAACAATTCGTAAGAATCTTATTGAACATCACCATATTCAAGCCATCATCGGTTTGCCGGCAAACATCTTCTTCGGCACCGGTATCCCCACCATCGTGATGGTGCTGCGCAAGCATCGCGACGATGACCATGTGCTCATCGTGGATGCGTCCAAGGGCTTTGAAAAGGACGGCAAAAACAACAAGCTTCGCGCTTGCGATATTCGCCGTATTGTGGATGTGGTGACCGGTTCGAAAACGGTCGACAAGTTCAGCCGTCTCGTGAGCCTTGATGAGATTCGCGCGAACGATTACAATCTCAACATTCCGCGCTACGTGGACTCATCCGAACCGGCTGAAAACTGGGATATCTATGCCACGATGTTCGGTGGCGTACCGGTGCAGGAAGTCAACGCGCTCCACGATTTCTGGGATGTATTCCCGAGTCTCAAATCCCAGCTCTTTGACATGAAAGATGGTCATAGCGCTCGCGTTAATGCCAGCTCCGTGAAGGATACGGTATATAGCAATGCCGAAGTCAAGGCATATGTTGAGCAGTACAAGCAGCAATTTGCCGATTATCGTGACTTCCTCAACCAAGAGCTAATCGAAGATTGCGCACAGGTGGATATTGCCAGCAAGCAGGAAGAACTTGCCAACGACCTATTCTGTCGCTTGCATGACGTGCCGCTGGTGGATTCCTATGCCGCATACCAGGTGTTTGTTGACAGCTGGGAAACCATCGCCACCGATCTGGAAGTAATCCAGAGCGAAGGTCTGGATGCGGTCCACAAGGTCGATGCCAACATGGTGCTCAAGAAGAAGAGCGGCAAAGACGTGGAAGTGCAGGAAGGCTGGAAAGGCCATGTGCTTCCATTCACTCTGGTGCAAGAGAAGCTGTTGAGCGCGGACTTGGCCCAAATCGCTAGTCAAGAGCATCGTCTGACCGAAATTGGCCAGGAGCTCAACGACCTGCTGGAGAATGTTGATGAGGATGATAAAAGCTCGGATGCGATTACTGAAGACGGCGACGCATTCGTGCCCGCCGTTCTTAAGAAGACGGTAAAGGCCATCGGCAAGCATCCTGAGACCGATTTTGACCGTACGCTGGTGGCAGCCCAGCGCTTGCTCGATGAAGAAAAACAGGTCAAAAGCGATATTAAGAAGTTGAACGTTGCTCTTGAAGATAAGACCAAGACGGTTATTGAGGGGCTTGATGCCGGTCAGGTTGCCGATTTGCTGAGCAGTAAGTGGGTCGATCAGCTGCAAAGTAAACTCGAAGCACTGCCAACCGCTGTATTGGACGAGCTGATTGCCAAAGTCACGGCATTGGATGAGAAGTACGCGACTACCTATGCCGACGTATGCAGCCAGATCAAGACCGCCGAGAGCGAGCTGAGCTCCATGCTCGACCAGTTGGTTGGTGATGAGTTCGACATGGCCGGCATCGCTGAGCTCAAGAGCCTGTTGGGAGGTGAGTGAGATGACTGAATCTTCGAACAAACCTTCGATTCGTTTTACTGGTTTTACTGACCCTTGGGAACAGCGTAAGTTGGGGAACATTGCTTCTTTCACGAAAGGTAACGGCTACTCGAAAGCCGATATTCGCGAATCGGGTGTACCTCTATTCTTGTATGGGCGCATGTATACCCAGTATGAGGCAGCGGTCGAGTCAGTCGACACATTTGCTATGCCGAAACAGGGAACTCTTTATAGCACGGGTAAGGAGCTTGTTGTCCCGGCTTCAGGTGAAAGTGCTGAAGATATCGCGCGAGCATCAGCGATTTGTAGGGCCGGTATTGCATTAGGCGGGGACCTCAATGTGATTTATCCTCAAGAGATGGCTAAGCCATTGTTTCTGGCTTATGGCTTGTCCCATGGTTCTAACCGGAAACTGTTAGCGCAACGAGCACAAGGGAAAACTGTAGTTCATATACATGCAAGTGATCTTGAAGGATTGAGTGTGGAGCTGCCATCCATACCTGAGCAGCAGACCATCGGCCGGTTCTTCTCCCGTCTCGATTCCCTCATCACCCTTCATCAGCGTAAGTATGACAAGCTCGTGGTGCTGAAGAAGTCGATGCTCGAACAGATGTTCCCTCAAGAGGGTGAGTCGGTTCCGAAGATTCGTTTTGCTGGTTTTACTGACCCTTGGGAACAGCGTAAGTTGGGGGAGCTGATATCCGAAATTGCTGCCGGCAAAAGTGTTAATTCAACTGATGATCCGGTGAGTACTGCAGATATAGCGGTGCTGAAAACAAGCTGTGTGTCTAACGGTTATTTTGAGTCTGCTGAATGTAAGCGTGTAATTGAGTCTGAGAAAGACCTCGTGAAATGTTCTGTTGTGGCAGGATCGATCATCGTTAGTCGTATGAATACGCCTGACAGAGTCGGAGCATGCGGTCTTAGTGAAGCTAGTCATGACAATCTTTTTCTGCCAGACAGACTTTGGCGTCTGTCTCTTCGTTCTGACTATGACCCATATTGTGTTTATGTGGTTCTTGCGTCTGAATCAAGCCAGACAAGGATTAAAGGAATGGCTTCGGGTACAAGCGGGTCAATGCATAATGTGCCCAAACAGTCTTTTTTGGGCATGAACTTGTTACTGCCTGCGAATTGTACTGAGCAGCAGGCCATCGGCAGTTTCTTCTCCCGTCTCGATTCCCTCATCACCCTTCATCAGCGTAAGTTGGAATTGCTGCAAAACATCAAGAAATCACTGCTTGAACAGATGTTCGTCTGAGGATTGGAGGAATCATGGATCGTAAACGCATCATGGAAGAGGCCATCCATTCCGGCGAAATGGAAGGTGCATACGTCTCCGCCGAGTTCCGTAGTGATGCCGAACAGTACGTAAAGGGTGACTTCACGATAGAGGAGCTTATGACTAGAACCAAACGCCGTTGGAAGGTCGATAAATCCGACACAGGGGCCGCTCATGTCTGACCGGTTCGTGGATCCATATCTCGATCCAGCCAGTGGAGTGCTCCGCAATCTCGTTGGCGCGACAACCTATGACGAGTTGCAAAATGCGGAAGGTGAATTCGTCGCATTGCGCATGAATGAGTTCTTTACTCGTCCGGTTCCACATCTCAGTGGTACATTGGACGATTATTGCATGCTGCACCGCATGCTCTTCCAAGATCTCTATGCATGGGCCGGCCAAATTCGTACAGTGGAGATTCGCAAAAACATCGAAGGCGCGGAGTTCTTCCTGCCCTCCACGAATATCGCGATGGGCATTGGATGGGCGCAGAACGAGTTGAAAAAAGACGATATGCTCGCAAATCTCGCCCCTCAGGAATTCGCGAAACGTCTGGCCTACCATTACGACAATTATAATTTCGTGCATCCGTTTCGTGAAGGCAACGGAAGAGTGCAACGATTGTTCTGGACCTTGCTGTGTCATGATGCCGGGTACGATCTTGATTGGCGGCTCGTAAGCGGTGAGGAAAACAATGAAGCCAGTAGATTGGCTGCGGAAAACCAGGACTATGAAGCTCTGGAAACGATATTCCACCGAATCGCAACGCCATGTGATTCCCAAGCTCCAATCAACCAAGAATCATTAGCATCCGGGCATTTGCGAAATAACAAGCAATGATCGCTGAAGCAGGAGACCATCAATGATATTCGACGATGAATCGGTCTTTGAAGAGAACGTCATCACCGTGCTCAAACAGCATGGTTGGAAAGATGGCGTGCTCAGGTACCCAACCGAGCATGATTTGCTGGAAAATTGGAAAAGCATACTGTACCGCAACAATTGCGGTGTGGACCGGTTGGGACAATACCCGCTTACCGATGGCGAAATGGCTCAAATCATCGAGCAAATCGAAGCATCGCGTATGCCGCTGGCGTTGAACTCATTCGTCAACGGCCGTACGGTCTCCATCACACGAGACAATAAGGAAGACAAGGCGCATTTCGGTAAGGAAATCAGCCTGTATATCTACGACCGTCAGGAGATCGCCGGCGGCAAAAGCACCTATCAAATCGCACAGCAGCCGGTGTATGCGGCAAAGAACAGCATGGTGCATGCCCGTCGAGGCGATCTGATGCTGCTGATCAATGGCATGCCGTTGATTCATATCGAGTTGAAGAAAAGCGGTATACCGGTCAGTCAGGCTGCCAACCAAATCGAAAAGTATGCGCACGAAGGCGTATTCACTGGTCTATTCCGGCTTGTGCAGGTCTTCGTGGCCATGAACCCTGATGATGCCGTGTACTTCGCCAACCCCGGTGTCGACAAGTTCAATCCGACCTATTACTTCCATTGGGCTGATTGGAACAATGAGCCCATCTGCGGTGGCAACCATCCCGGCAAGGACGAGTGGAAAACCTTCTGCGCCAAACTGCTCTCTATACCAATGGCACATCAGCTTATCGGCTTCTACACTGTCGCCGACTCGGCGGACGGATGCCTCAAGGTACTGCGCAGTTACCAGTACTATGCAGCTTCCGCTATTTCCGATGCTGTACGCAAATGCGATTGGGAAGTCCGCCCGTCCATTCCGGGCAGGCCGGGCGGTTACGTATGGCACACCACCGGTTCCGGCAAAACTATGACCAGCTTCAAGTCCGCCCAGCTTATCGCCGATTCCAAAGATGCCGACAAAGTTGTGTTCCTTATGGATCGCATCGAACTCGGCACGCAGTCGCTCAAGGAATACCAATCCTTCGCGGACAGCAAAGACGATGTGCAAGGCACCGAGAACACCGGTGTCTTGCGAGATAAGCTCGCCAGTACGGATCCCAAAGATACGCTGATCGTCACCTCCATCCAGAAGATGAGCAACATCAAGCTCGGTGAATACGGCGTTACCCAAGCGGAGCTGGATCGCTTTGCCGACAAACGAATCGTATTCATCGTGGACGAATGCCATCGCTCCACGTTCGGCGACATGCTGCAAGACATTCGCCGCGCCTTCCCGAACGCGCTGTTCTTCGGATTCACCGGTACACCGATTCTGGGCGAAAACAAGAAGAAGCATTCCACCACCGCAATGGTGTTCGGCGGATGCCTGCACCGCTACAGCATCGCCGATGGTATCCGCGACCATAACGTGCTTGGCTTCGACCCGTACATGGTCACCACCTACAAGGACTCCGACGTTCGGCTCGCAGTGGCATTGCAGCAAGCCAAGGCTTCGAGCGTGGAAGAAGCGCTCGGTGACCCGGTTAAGGCCAAGGTGTACGAGCACTACATGGATAAGTCGCAGATTCCCATGGGCTCCGAGATCGATGCTGATGGCAACCGCGGCACCAGCATCGAAGGATTCCTTGGCCGGGAACAGTACGGTATTGGAACCGAGCATGAGGCCATGGTGGTCAAGGACATTCTCGAACAGTTCCCTGTGCTCAGCCACGGGAGGAAATTCCACGCGATGCTTGCCACCAGTTCCATACCGGAGGCCATCAGCTACTATCACCTGTTCAAGGAACAGGCGCCCGAAATGCGCGTAACCGCACTGTTCGACCCCAACATCGACAATAACGCTGGCGCTACCATGAAAGGCGATGCGCTCGCCGAAATCATGACCGATTACAACGCCGCGTATGGCAAGCATTTCGGCATCGTGGACTGGCCGGCCATGAAGAAAGATATTTCTTCGAGGCTTTCGCATAAAGAGCCTTATGGAGGCATCGACTCGAACCGGGAACAGCGTCTTGATCTGCTGATCGTAGTCGATCAGATGCTCACCGGCTTCGACTCCAAATGGGTGAACACGCTGTATCTGGATAAGGTCATCGAATACGAAAGCATTATTCAGGCGTTCAGCCGCACCAACCGACTGTTCGGGCCGGATAAGCCGTTCGGTACTATTCGTTATTACCGTAAACCGCATACGATGCGTGAGAACATCAAAGCTGCGGTTAAGCTGTATTCGGGCGACCGGCCGCTTGATTTGTTCGTGCAGAAGCTACCGGAGAATGTCCGGGCGATGGATGAACGATTTGCGGAAATCCAAGAGGTGTTCAATTCATCCGGTGTGAGCGATTTGGCTCAACTGCCGGAATCGGTGGAATCGAAGCGCAAGTTCGCCAAGGAATTCGTGGAACTGAACAAGGCGCTGGAAGCCGCCAAAGTACAGGGCTTTACTTGGGATCATCCGACGTTTGAATGCGTCGATGACGATGGTGCGGTCACCACTGTGCAGCCGTCGATCGATGAACGTTCCTATCTGATTCTTGCGCAGCGCTATAAGGAATTGTTCGATGATGATCCCGATGATCAGGGCAATGATAATACCGAAGCGCCGTATGACTTGGAGGGTTATCTCACCGAAATCGACACTGGTCTGATTGATACCGATTACATGAATGCCAACTTCGTGAAATGGCTGAAGGCGCTGCAAGAGCAAAGTCCCGAGTTGCAGTCCGCATCTGAGGAACTGCATCGTTCCTTTGCTGCGCTTTCGACGGACGAACAACGTCTTGCCGAACTGTTCCTGCACGATGTGGAGCGCGGCGATATGACCGTAGAAGAAGGCATGTCGTTGCGAGAGTACATCACCCGATATGCACGAAGGGAAAAAGACGAGCAAATCGATAAGCTTGTTGACGCTACCGGGGTTGATCGTTCTCTGGTGGAGGAGATGCTGGCGCTTAAACTGAGTGAAGCCAATATCAATGAATACGACAGACTTGGCAAGCTGAAAGCCACCATTGACGCGGCGCGAGCGCAGCATTACTTTGAAGCGAAAGAGGGCATGCCGCTAAAGCGCTTCAAGGTGAACATATTGGCTTCCAAGCTACTGAAGGATTTTATTCTCAAAGGCGGCTATGACATTGACTCGGACGCGGCGAATGATGATGTAGCCGCGCGCTGATAGCCTTGCTTGCAGCTGATAATAGAGCTTTGCGGAGCTTCTTGGAGCTTATTAAAGGAGTGATTCATGCCTGAAAACAACGAACATCTGGCCCTGTGGGGCGGTCGCTTCACGTCCGGCCCGTCCGCCGAGCTGGCCCGCCTGTCCAAGTCCACCCAGTTCGACTGGCGTCTGGCCGACGACGACATCGCCGGATCCCGCGCCCACGCCCGCGCGCTCGGCCGCGCCGGCCTGCTCACCGCCGACGAGCTCCAGCGCATGGAGGACGCGCTCGACACCCTGCAGCGTCACGTGGACGACGGCTCCTTCGCGCCCATCGAGGACGACGAGGATGAGGCCACCGCGCTCGAACGCGGCCTCATCGACATCGCCGGCGACGAGCTCGGCGGCAAGCTGCGGGCCGGCCGCTCCCGCAACGACCAGATCGCCTGCCTGATCCGCATGTGGCTGCGCCGCCACTCCCGCGTGATCGCCGGCCTCTTGCTCGACCTCGTCAACGCTCTGATCGAGCAGTCCGAAAAGGCCGGCCGCACCGTGATGCCGGGCCGTACCCACATGCAGCACGCCCAGCCGGTGCTGCTGGCCCACCAGCTTATGGCCCACGCCTGGCCGCTCATCCGCGACGTGCAGCGCCTCATCGACTGGGACAAGCGCATCAACGCCTCCCCGTACGGTTCCGGCGCACTGGCCGGCAACACTCTTGGCCTCGATCCTGAGGCCGTGGCCCGTGAGCTCGGCTTCTCCCGCGTGACCGACAACTCCATCGACGGCACCGCCTCCCGCGACCTTGTGGCCGAGTTTGCGTTCGTGGCTGCCATGACCGGCGTGGACATCTCCCGTCTCTCGGAGGAGATCATCATCTGGAACACGCAGGAGTTCGCCTTCGTCAAGCTGGACGACGCCTACTCCACCGGCTCCTCGATCATGCCGCAGAAGAAGAACCCGGACATCGCCGAGCTGGCCCGCGGCAAGTCCGGCCGACTCATCGGCGACCTGACCGGCCTGCTGGCCACCCTCAAGGGTCTGCCCACCGCCTACGCCCGCGACCTGCAGGAGGACAAGGAAGCCGTGTTCGACCAGGTCGACACGCTCGAGGTGCTGCTGCCCGCCTTCACCGGCATGGTCCGCACGATGCACTTCGACGCCGATCGTCTTGAGGCCGAGGCCCCGACCGGCTTCGCCCTGGCCACCGATATCGCCGAATGGCTGGTCAAGAACGGCGTGCCGTTCCGTCACGCCCACGAGCTCTCCGGCGCCTGCGTCAAGATCGCCGAAGGCCGCGGCCAGGAACTGTGGGACCTGACCGACCAGGACTTCATCGACACCTTCGCCGCGTTCCTGCCGGCCGACGTGGCCCCGGGCGTGCGCGAGGTGCTTTCCAGCCATGGCTCCGTGGACTCCCGCAACGGCAAGGGCGGCACCGCCTACGGCCGTGTGCGTGAGCAGATCTCCGGCGCCAAGGCCCAGGTCGAGGAGCTGAAGCTCTTCCCGGCCTCCACCTCGGACGGTTCCGCATACAAGGCTCCCGGCACGTTCTGATTGACGTGTGACGGCTCTCCTCATACGAGGGGAGCCGTTTTTCTTGTTTTTCTTGTCATACATCGCACCTACACTGGGTAACTGTAACGAACGGGAGCCGCAAGGCTGAGAGGAAGCGAAGCTTCGACCGGGGAACTTGACGCGGGTCATGCCGCCGTAAGGAATCGTTGTCCGAAGATTTGTTGGGTTCTCCACCGCAGTTCGTACGCATAATTCAGCCGTGTGCGGCTTGTGTGGTGTAGCCAATGCGCCATCTGGTCATGCACGGTCGCATGACTGGGTTCATGAATGGGCGCACCACTTAAGGTACGGTTCGTTTCGTGCGCCCTTTTTTAGTATCGGAGGGATTTTCACCATGCAGGTCAACGGAGAGCAGGTCACGCTCGAAGCGCCGGTCAGCGTCGCCGACTACCTCGAAGCGCACGGATTCCGTGCCGAGCGCGTGGCCATCGAACTCAACGGCGAGATTATCCCGCGCGAGAAGCGCGCTGAGGCCATGCTGGACGACCAGTGCGTGATGGAGATCGTGCAGTTCGTCCAGGGCGGCTGAGCGATATCACGGCATCATGCCGTACTCCGGAAAACAAATTTGACTACCCCTCAGTCTCGCTTCGCGAGCCGGCTCCCCTGACAAGGGGAACTGCGGTATGGGGTGAAAGGAAAACAACCATGAACATCAATCCGGTTACCGAAGCATCCGTCGAGGCGACGCCGCTGCCGCCCCAGCCCGCCGTCGTGAACCCCGTGGGCACCGCCGCCCCCATGCTGCCGGTGGAGGACAAACCGCTCAACCTCGGCGGCCACGAATTCCAGTCGCGCTTCATCCTGGGCTCTGGCCGTTACGACCTGAACCTCATCAAGGCCACGGTCGAGCACGCCGGCACGCAGATCGTCACGATGGCGCTGCGCCGTGCCCAGACCACCGAGAACAGCGTGCTCGACTACATCCCCGAAGGCATCACGCTGCTGCCGAACACGTCCGGCGCACGCAACGCCGAGGAGGCCGTGCGCATCGCCCGACTGGCCCGCGAGGTGTGCCACACCGACTTCGTCAAGGTGGAGATCGAGCACGAGACCAAGTACCTCCTGCCGGACAACGCCGAAACCATCCGCGCCACCGAGATGCTGGCCAAGGAAGGCTTCGTGGTCATGCCCTACATGTTCCCGGACCCGATCGCGGCCCGCCAGCTCGAGGAGGCCGGCGCCGCGGCCGTCATGCCGCTCGGCTCGCTCATCGGCTCCAACATGGGCCTGAGGATGCGCGACTTCATCGAGATCATCATCGCCAACGCGCACGTGCCGGTGATCATCGACGCCGGCATCGGCCGCCCGAGCCAGGCCTGCGACGCCATGGAGATGGGCGCGGACGCCGTCATGGCATACACCGCCGTGGCCTCCGCCGGCAACATCCCGCTCATGGCCGAGGCGTTCAAGAACGCCATCAACGCCGGCCGCGCGGCCTACCTGTCCGGCCTCGGCAAGGTGACCGAGGGACAGGCGGTGCCGTCCAGCCCGACCACCGGCTACCTGCACTGACGACTTGCCTGATAGGGAGTCGGGATTCGGTCTGTGATGAACCATGACTGGTAAGACCGCTGTTCCCGGCTCCCCGTGAAAGTGCAGTCATCGGCGAAACCGGCTGAGGGGACCCAAACGGGATTATCGGCAGCCTTGGCGTAATGGAGTCGGAATTCGCGTGAGATCGGACGGATTCCAGACGAGCGGTTAGGAAACGGAGAACATGGCATTTACGGACGAACAGCTTGAGCGGTACGCGCGGCACCTCATCCTCAAGGGAGTCGGCGTCAAGGGGCAAAAGCGGCTGTTGGCCTCCAGCGTGCTCATCATCGGCGCGGGAGGCCTCGGCTCGCCGGCGGCATTGTATCTTGCGGCGGCCGGTGTGGGACGCATCGGCCTGGTGGACGGCGACGTGGTGGACCTGAGCAACCTGCAGCGCCAGATCATCCACACCACGGCCCGCGTGGGCGAGCCCAAGGTGGAATCGGCCGCGACCGCCATCCGCGAGCTCAACCCGGACGTTACCGTGGAAACCCATCACGAACTGGTGGATGTCAGCAACATCGCCGACCTCATCGCCCCCTACGACCTGGTGCTGGACGCCACGGACAACTTCGCCGCGAAGTTCCTCATCAACGACGCCTGCGTGCTGGCCGGCAAACCGTTCATCCACGCCGGCGTGGTGGGCTTCTCCGGACAGGTGATGGACGTGGTGCCCGGTGCCGGCCCCTGCTATCGCTGCATCTTCCGCGACATGCCGGCCGCCGGCGAGATCCCGACATGCAAGGAGGCCGGCGTGCTCGGCGCGGTGGTGGGCGTCATCGGAAGCCTTCAGGCCGCCGAGGCCGTCAAGCTCATCGTGGGCGTGGGGGAGCCGTTGGTGGGCCGCATGCTCACCGTGGATGCGCTGACCATGAACATCCGCCGCGTACCGCTGCCGAAGCATGTGCCGGATTGTCCGGTATGCGGCGATAGTCCGACCATCACCGCCCTCGACCCGGCCAACTACGTGCAGCCGGCCTGTGCGATTTGATTTGGGGTTGCTTTAGGCGGACTGTGCCATGCGTTCTGTGGTTGCGGGTTTAAGCCTGAGCCACGGACGTCCAGGAAATGATGAAGGGGATTGATTATGACGATTGCCGTGCACATCGGTAAGGACACGGAAGAGGACGACGAGCCGTCGTACGGCCGTATCACGCCGGAGGAGTTCGCGGCGCTGGATCCCGATTCGGTCACGCTGTTGGACCTGCGTGAGCCGGCCGACGTGGCCGTGCACCCGGTCGAAGGTGCCATCAACGCGCCGCTCGACCCGCTGGCCCATGTGTTGAGGACCGTGCCGAAGGACCGGAAGGTCGTGGTCTACTGCGCCGAAGGCTGGTGGAGCGAGGAGGTGGCGGAGATCCTCGCCGACCGCGGCTACGACGTGGCCAGCCTGATCGGCGGGTTCCGCGCCTATCAGCAGTATCTCGACGGGCAGTCCGCCCGGTAGCGCAACAGCCTTGGCTCCCCCAGAGAGGGGAGCCGATATGACGATGCCCAATCATCCCCACGGATGAGGCCGGGCGTTCAGCATGCGTCCTACAATCGGCACCGTAGAAACCATGAAGCTCCCGCTGCATCGAGATTGCATGAATTCCGGCAAGACTACCCCTCAGTCGTCTACGACGACAGCTCCCCTGACAAGGGGAGCCAAGAAACAGGGTATGCCCGATGCTTTCACGGAGCCGACCATCGACAGTCGATTGTGAGGAGTCCGGAATCGTGGGACGTCTGCTCACCCGCACGCAGATTCAGCGACTTGTGGCCAAGCACGGCCGCGACGTCATCGAACATGACCACATGCAGATCGAACGCTGCTGCTACCAGCATGGCAACGTGACCACCTTTGCCCATTCCGTGCGCGTGGCGTGCCTGGCCGTCTGGCTGGCCGATCGCGCCCATCTGTGGCATCGTGTTGACCTGCGTTCGCTCATCCGCGCCGCCCTCCTGCATGACTACTTCCTGTACGACTGGCACGACTGGGACAACGGCGAACACCGCTGGCACGGCTTCACGCACGGCCGCGCCGCTCTGCGCAACGCCCTGCGGGACTTCACCCTCAACGACATCGAACGTGACAGCATCGAAAAGCACATGTTCCCGATGACACCGGTGCCGCCGGCCTACATCGAGGGCTATTTGGTCACCCTCGCGGACAAGATCTCCGCCACCCGCGAGACGTTCTCCCGCGGTCGCTTCCACAAGAAGGCCCTGCCCGCCCGCGCGCCGCTGCCCGAAATCGGAACCGGAGCCCGCCGATGCCGCTGATCGTCGAATACCTGTTCCTGTGGTTCATCTTCTACAGCTTCGCCGGCTGGGTCTACGAGTCGATACTCGTCTCCTGCCAGGAGAGGCGCTGGGTGAACCGCGGCTTCCTCAACGGACCGCTGTGCCCGATCTACGGCACCGGCGCGGTGACCGGCGTGGTGGTGTTCGGTGATATGCGCGATCCGTTGGTCATCTTCCTCATTTCGATGATCGGCGCCTCGATTCTCGAATACGTCACCTCCTGGGCCATGGAACAGCTGTTCCACGCCCGCTGGTGGGACTACTCCCACTTCCGCTTCAACATCCAGGGCCGCGTATGCCTGCTCGGCGCCGTGATCTTCGGCATCGGCGGCGTGGTGATCGTGGATGTGGTGCAGCCGCAGGTGGCACGAGTGACGGCTTTGATTCCGCTGCAGATGGTCCATGCACTGTTCGCTGTGCTGGTGGTGCTCACCGCCGTCGACACCGTGATCACCGTGTGCGGCATTGTGAACTTCGAGCAGAGCCTCGAGCAGTTCAAGGTGGCCATGGCCAAGGCGGCCCAATATGGCGACGCCATGCGCGAGAAGGTTGGCGACGCCGTCTCCGGTGCGGCGGGCATGGTCTCCGGCGCCACCGGTGGTGCTGCCTCCAGCGTGGCTTCCGCCGCCTCCGCGATGGCCTCGAGCGCGGCGAACATGGCTTCCGGCGTGATGGACGGCGCCTCCGAACGGTTCGGCGGCGTGCCTGGCAAGGTGGGGGAGAAGGTCGGCGAGTCGTGGCAGAGCGGCAAGGAGATGTCCGCCGAATTCATGCTGCGCGTGCGTGACGTGGCCGACTCCATGTTCAACCGCCAGCAGCGCCGTATGATCGCCTCGTTCCCGCGCCTGAAGACCAACCGCAACAACGAGACGCTGAAGGAACTGCGCGAGACGATGGAGAAGTTGCACCGTGGCGGCAGATGACGGTAATCGAGCTTGAACTGCGTATGAACCGAGCTTGAACCGTGCGCCATGCCCGGCTGAGGCCGCGGCCGGCTCATGACCGGTTCGCGGAGAAGTGATGATCGGCATCCTGCCCCCACCCGGCAACCCGCGGCCCGTCCACTGTCGGTGTGTTCTGCGAGACTTGGAGACGCTTGAAAATGGAGTAAAGCACGTCCAAATCACACAATTCGATAGGGAGAGCGACCAGTTATGGCTCACGTCATCGACTTCAAAGAAGCGGGATTCGATACCCTGCTCGATGAACTGGAATGGCGCGGGTTGATCTCGCAGTCCACGGACCGCGATCGACTCGCACACGCATTGAACGGCGAGCCGATCACCTATTATTGCGGTTTCGATCCCACCGCCGCCTCCCTGCACATCGGCAACTTGGTGCAGCTCATCAACATGCGTCACCTGCAGCTCGCGGGTCATCACCCGATTGCCCTTGTGGGCGGCGCCACCGGCCTGATCGGCGATCCGCGCCAGTCCGGCGAACGCACCCTGAACCCGAAGGACGTTGTGGCCGGCTGGGCCGAGCGCCTCAAGAACCAGATCGGTGGCATCCTGGAGACCGAAGGCGCCAACCCGGTGCGTTTCGTGTCCAACTACGATTGGACCGCCTCCATGTCCGTCATCGACTTCCTGCGCGACGTCGGCAAGAACTTCCGCCTGGGCACCATGCTCGCCAAGGACACCGTGGCCCGCCGCCTCAACTCCGAGGAGGGCATCTCCTTCACCGAGTTCAGCTACCAGGTGCTGCAGGGCAACGACTTCCTGCACCTGTTCGACGAGTACCACTGCACGCTGGAGCTCGGTGGCTCCGACCAGTGGGGCAACCTGACCTCCGGCCTCGACCTCATCCACAAGGTGCGCGGCGTGGACGTCAACGTGTTCACCAGCCCGATTATCACGGATGCGCAGGGCAAGAAGTTCGGCAAGTCCGAGGGCAACGCCGTCTGGCTCGACGCCACCATGCTCTCGCCGTACAAGTTCTACCAGTTCTGGATCAACCGACCGGACGTGGAGATGGAGAGCCTGCTCAAGGCCTTCACCTTCCTGCCCAAGGCGGAGATCGAACGTCTGGTGGAGGAGTCCAAGACCAACCCGGGCGCCCGCGAGGCCCAGAAGACGCTGGCGTGGGAGGTCACCAGCTTCGTGCATGGCGAGGCCGCTACCCAGGCCGCCATCGACGCCTCCTCCGCGCTGTTCGGCCGCGGCGGCAACCTTGAGGACATCGATGAGGACACGCTCGAATCCGTACTGGATGGCTTCAAGGTGGCCGACGAGAACGGTGGGCACGTGTTCCCTGCCGCCAAGCCGGGCGACCGCGTGATCGACGCCGCCCAGGCAGCCGGCCTGTTCAAGTCCGGTTCCGAGGCCCGTCGCGCCATCAAGTCCGGCGGCGTGTACCTCAACAACAACCGCGTGGAGGATGACGAGCAGGTGCTGGCCGAAGGCGACTTCCTCGCCGGCCGCTTCGCGCTCATCCGTCGCGGCAAGAAAGCGCTCGGCGCCGTGGAAAACCGTTAATCAGTTCAGCAATAAGCAGTAAAGGAATCGTAGATGGCAGAAGGTAACGAGCATTCCGGCAAGTCCTACGGCGGTCGCAAGTCCTACGGCGACCGTCGCCCCGGCAACCGCGGCGGCAAGGGCTTCAAGCCGCGTGGCAAGGGCGGTTTCCGCCGTAACGGCGAAGGCTTCCGTCCGCGCCGCCACGAGGACGGTGACGGTTTCAAGCCGCGTCGTCGCGATGGTGAGGGCGAAGGCTACAAGCCACGCCGCGAAGGCGACGGCGAAGGCCATTCCGGCGGTTTCCGCAAGTCCTACGGCAAGTCCGGTGGCTTCCATAAGGGTGGCTACCGCGGCAACGGCCCGCGTCGCGATGGCGAGGGCTTCCGTCCGCGCCGCGACGATGGCGAGGGCTTCAAGCCGCGTCGCCGTGAGGACGGCGAAGGCTACCAGCGTCGTGACGGCGAAGGCGAGTCCGGCCGTTCCGGTGGCTTCCACAAGTCCTACGGCAACAAGTCGTACGGCAAGTCCGGTGGCTTCCACAAGGGCGGTTACCGCGGCAACGACCGTCGCGATGGCGAGGGCTTCCGTCCGCGCCGTCATGAGAGTGACGGTGACGGTTTCAAGCCGCGTCGTCATGAGGATGGCGAGGGCTTCAAGCCGCGCCGCGAACACGGCGAGAACCCGCGCTACCAGCGCCGCGACGACGACCGCCGCAATGATCGCCGCGACAACCGCAACGATGGCGAGCGTCGCGAGTTCACCCCGCAGGAGAAGCGCGAGTACCGCGAGCAGAAGCGTTCCGAATACATGAGGAAGCCGCGCCGCAACTCCGACGGCACCATGAGCTTCCCCTCGCAGAACCCGTACACCGACCGTCGCCCGGACGAGCCGAAGATGCCCAAGGGCATGGAATGGCGCATGCTCTCCAGCGACGAGCGCGAGCGTCTGCGTGGCCTGTCCAAGGAGCACGCCGAGAACATCGGCCTGCACATCCTGGCCGCCTACGCACTGGAGGAGAGTGACCCGGCCGCCGCGCTGGAGCACGCCAAGTGGGTGGCCCGCCAGGCCTCCCGCATCGACTTCGCTCGTGAGACGCTGGCCTTCGTGGCCTACCGTCAGGGCGAGTACAAGCTGGCCCTGCGTGAGTTCCGTACCGCCTACCGCATGAACGGCTTCCCGGATTATCTGCCGTTCATCGCCGACTGCGAGCGTGGCGTGGGCAACCCGGACAAGGCCGTGGAACTGGCGCTCTCCGACGAGGGCAAGAGCCTGGTCGGTGCCGCCAAGGTGGAGATGTTCCTGGTGTACGCCGGTGCGCTGGGCGATCTGAAGCTGTGGGACAAGGCCATCAACGTGGTGCACACCGTGGGCCGTTCCCAGGGCCTGCCGGGCGAGTACCGCATGCGTGCGGTGCAGGCCGAGCAGTACTTCCTGGAGCAGGCCGGCCGTGACGAGGAGGCTGCCGCGCTCGACGGCCTGCTGGACCGTCTCGAGGACCAGTTCGCGGACGAGGACATCGATGAGGACAGCGAGGACGTGGTGATTGACCACGATCTGGCCGGTCTGACCGACGATTCCGAAGTGCTGGAGAAGCTGGGCATCGACCCGTCCGAAGCCGAGTACGCGCCCGAACTGGAGCCGGAGGGCTCCGATGAGGACGGCGAGGGTGAATCCGAGGAGTCCGAGGATTCCGAGAACGAGAAGTCCGAGGATAAGGACGACGACGAGTCCGCTCCGGCCGCCGAATCCAAGGAGGATACGGACGAGCAGACCGCCGAGGAGCCGTCCGAAGGCGAGTCCGAGGAACCGGCTTCCGAGTCCGACGAGTCCGCTGAAACCGCCGAATCCTCCGAGGTTTCCGAGGAGTCCACCGAGGCCGCTCAGGACGCCGAACAGTCCGAGGAGACCGCGGAGTAATGACCCGTTTCCTCAAAGGAACCGACCGCACCCTGGCCGAGGCCTACCAGCTGGCGTTGCTGGACCTTGACGGCGTGGTCTACCGTGGCAAGAACCCGGTGGAACACGCCGCCGACTCCATTCGCGCCGCCGAGCGAGCCGGCATGACCATCGAATACACCACGAACAACTCCTCGCGCTTCCAGCACGTGGTGGCCGATCAGCTCAAAGGCTTCGGCCTTGACGTGGAGCCGTGGCAGGTGATCACTTCCTCCGTGGTGGCCGCCCGCATGGTGGCCAAGGCCGTGCCGGCCGGTGCCAAGGTGCAGGTGCTGGGCGCCGAACACCTCCGCGAGGAGGTCTCGCGCAACGGTCTGACCATCGTGGAGGGCCCCGAAGACCATCCCCAGGCCGTCATCCAGGGCTGGTATCCGGAGATGACCTGGCAGATGATGGCCAACGTGGCCTTCGCCGTGGAAGCCGGTGCCGAATACTTCGTGACCAACCGTGATCTCACCATTCCGCGTGAGCTGGGCATCGCCCCCGGCTGCGGTTCGATGATCCGGGCCGTGATCGCCGCCACCGGCGTGGAACCGGTGGCCTCCGCAGGCAAGCCCGAATCATACATGTACGACGAGGCCCGCGAACTCAACGCCGCCGAAGGCCACGACCTGGTGCCCAAGGAGGCGTCCATCGCCATCGGCGACCGTCTGGACACGGATATCGAGGCGGGCAACCGCGGCGGATACGATTCGCTGGCCGTACTGACCGGCGTGACCAATCCGACCGAACTCATGCTCGCCCCCGCGCACCTGCGCCCCACGTACGTGGCGCGTGACCTGCGTGAATTGGGCTGCGTGCAGCCCGAGCCGGTGCGCGCCGAGGACGGCACCTGGGAGTGCCGCGACGCCTGCGCATGGTTCGAAAACGGTAGCGTGCACGTCAGCGACGCCACCAGCATCGACGGTCTGCGTGCGGCCATTTGCGCCGCATGGGAGGCCGCGGACAAGGGCGCACAGCTGGACGAGACCACGGTCCCGACCTTCGATCTGAAGGACTGAGAACGGATTATGACCGAGGCCGTGCAGTCGGATAGAGGTCAGGTTCCGGAGGTGTCTGCTGACGCTTCCGGAACCGGCACGCCGCCAACCGACACGCCGATCGAACAGCGGTACCCTGAACTCGCCGACATCGAATCGAAGCCCATCGACGACCAGATCGAGACCTATCAGGCCGTCCTCAAGTCCCTCCAGCAGCGGCTTGACGAATCACGCTGATTCCTTGTGAGGGGAGCCAATCCATTACCCACCACCGAGAGAAAGCCATATGACCGAGCAGAATCTTGATCCGTCCACGCCACTGGACCGTCTCGACATGATGCTGGTGGCATCCGGACTGGTGGAGTCGCGGGCCAAGGCGCAACGACTCATCAAGGCCGGGCATGTGCGCGTGGACGGCGAAACCGTCACCAAACCCTCCTTCATGGTCAAGGCCGGCCACAGCGAGCTCGCCGTGGACAAGGGCGACGACTACGTCTCCCGCGGCGCCTACAAGCTGTTGGGAGCTTTCTCCGCTTTCGCCGATGACGGTCTGCTCGGCCCAGAAGGCCTGGAATGCCTTGACATCGGTGCTTCCACCGGCGGCTTCACCGACGTGCTGCTGCGCCGGGGCGCGGCCAAGGTCATCGCTCTCGATGTGGGGCACGGACAGCTCGACCCGCGTATCGCCGGGGACGACCGCGTCATCGAAATGAGCGGCGTGAACATCCGCGAGGTCGAGGCCGACGATCTGCCGTACCGCCCTCAGATGATCGTGTCGGACGTCTCTTTCATCTCCCTGACCTACGTGATTCCGGTGATCGCTCGCATCGCCGCACCGGGTGCACAGATCGTGCTGCTGGTCAAGCCGCAGTTCGAAGTGGGACGCGAAGGCCTCGGCAAGAACGGCATCGTGGAGGATGAGACGTTGCGCAGACAGGCGTTGGACACCGTGGTCGCCTGCGCCGAACGCCACGGTCTTACGGTGGCCGCCACTGCCGACAGCCCGATCACCGGCACCCACGGCAACGCGGAGTATCTGCTGTACGCGCGCGCATAGGGTGTGCGTTCCCGCGCACGTCGTTCGCTGAAAACGACCCGCGCGGCACGGCAACATATCGTTGCACAATGGTGTGCAATCGCAGTCTATTTTTCCGCAAACGGCATCCTTCCAGCATGTGACAATGCATACGATTTCATTAGCTGCTTGCCTTTCATGCGTTTACATACAGAGGGTTCCTTGCTAGTAGCGTTGATAACGTATGCATGATGAGCCATGCATACGGGACAAGAGAGAAGAGCACGCCATGAATGGCGAATCGACAGGAATGATCCACGTGATGCCGGGAGACCACGATGCGATAGATGTCACCGCACGGACACGGTTCGTCAGAGGCGTCCGTTTCCGATGTACCACCGTCAAGTCGCTGCTGGAGGCCGAATCGCTCGACGGTGAGGTCCTGGAACTGGAAGGCGGCAAAGTGCGGTGCAAGGGCGTCACCCGCATAGGACGTCTCACGGGCCGCGGCATCATCGAAATCTCCGGCGACCTGTTCTGCGATGCCATCGACATGACCGGCGAATTACGCTGCTCCGGCAGCATCCACTGCAGCGGAGACATCCTTGTGAACGGCAAACTCCTGAGCCGGCAACACGTCAGCGGCGGCAACATCACGCTCAAAGGCACACTGACCACCAAAACCGTCAGCGGCAACGCACTGACCATCCGACCGCTGCACAGCGCCATATTCTCACGGTTCGGCATGACCCAGTACGAGGGCCGGTCCGAGGCGGATCAGGTGACCGTGATCGATCTGGATGCGGGCAACCTGCAATGCAAACTGCTCAAAGCGGATACGGCCGTCCTGCGCGACGGCACAATGGTGGAGCATGCGGTCTGCGACACCTCGCTGAGTATGGACGCCAGCTCCGCCGTGGTCATGCTCAGCGGCACATGCCATCGCGCGAAGCATCTGAGATCCGCGTGAGGTAATCCGCGTAAAACGCGCGTTCGTCCCTGTCAGCCTTGGATGAAGTGGTCGATCTGATCCTGCTTGCCCATGATGATGAGCTCGTCGTTACGGTGCATGACCAGCTCCCTGGAGCCGTACTGGAATTCCTTGCCGGGGGCCTTGATGCCCACCACGGTCACGCCGTACTTGTCATGGACCTGCACGTTCTCGATGGTGCGGCCCACCGCGTATAGCGGCGTATGGATCTTGACCACGGTGTACGGGCCGTCGATCTCGATGTAGTCGAGGTAGTTGCCGGCCACGAGATGACCCACGCGCTTGCCGGCATCCGTCTCGGCGTTGATGATGTGACGTGCGCCGATACGCTGCAGGATGCGCGCGTGTTCCTGGGAGACGGACTTGGCCCACAGATCCGAGATACCGGCGTCCAGCAGGTTGCCGGTGATGATCACGGACGCCTCGATGCTGTCGCCGATGGCTACCACGGCCGTGTCGAACTGGGAGGCGTCGATCTGTTCGATGGCCATCACATCGGTCATGTCCGCCTGAATCGTGGGCAGGTGCGCGGACCAGCGGGCCACGATCTCCGGGTTCTTGTCCACGGCGAGCACGTCCTGGCCCATCTGGTCGAGGGTTGAGGCCACGGAACCGCCGAAACGGCCCAGACCGATGACCAGCACGCTCTTGTTGCTGCTCTTGGTGTCACGAGGCTTGACTGCCATGCGAATAACCTCCTCAAACGAATGCTTGCCGAACATATGCATCGAACCAAAGAACCGGGCCGGCGATCAGCCGACGATGATGTTTTCCTGCGGATAGCGGATGGGCTCGGGCGCCATCGGCCTACTGATGGCGTAGGCGATGGTGAGCGGGCCAAGGCGGCCCACGATCATCTCGCCGGCGAGGATGAACATGGATGCGGCGTTGCCGGCGCTGGCCACCCCCACGGAGTAGCCGCCCAGCGAGAACGCCGAACAGGCCTCGAACACGGCATCCACGAACGCGCAGCCGGTCACGAACATCAGAGCCACCGCACCTACCATCACCAGCGCGAAGCAGGCGGTGCATACGGAAACGGACGTCATCTGGATACGGCGGGGGATGCGCCGGTGGAATGCGGTCACGTCGCGGTGGCCGGTGAAGGACGCGCCGCAGATGAGGATGATCACCGCGAACGTGGTCACTCGGATGCCGCCTGCGGTGGAGGATGAACCGGCACCAATGAACATGAGCACGCTCATGAACACCTTCGTCTCGTTGGTCACCTCGGGTACCCAGGAGATGTCGAAGCCGGCCGAGCGCGGCATCACGGCGGCCGAAAGCGCGCGCCTGAGCTTCATGCCGGGATCATCGGCCGGGAACAGGCCGACGTTGCCCCATTCGACCAGCAGGAACCAGGCGAGCGAGGCGAGCACCAACAGGCCCGTGGTCACCAGCGTGAGCTTGGTGTGCAACGTCCAACGCTTCGGGCTCTGGTGCTTACGCGCGCACTGCACCAGGTTGAGCACCACCGGGAAGCCGAGCGTGCCCACGAAGGCGCTGATGAGAATCGGCAGGCCCACGCCCCAGCGGTTGATGTGCAGGCCGGTGGCATCGGGCGTGAAGCCGGTGTTGTTGTAGGCGGAAACGGCGTAGAACAGCGCCTGCCAGAGCGTGCGGCCGAGCTGGCCGTGGTTCACGCGGAACAGTTCCGGCAGCAGCAGCGCGAAAGTCAGTCCCTCGGCAATCACGAAGGTGCCGAACACCACGGTGAGCACGCTCTTGATCTCGGAAAGCTTGGTGGTGCCAAGCTCGCTGGCGGTGAGCATGCGCTGGGAGACCTTCAGACGGCGGGAGACGCCGAGCGCCACCATCGAGGCGAAGGTCATGACGCCGAGGCCGCCGAACTGGATGGAGAACAGGATGACGACCTGTCCGAACGTGGACCAGTATTCGGCCGTGTTCACCACCGGGATGCCGCAGGTGGACAACGCCGAGACGGCGGTGAAGAATGCCACGGGGAAGTTGGTGAACACCCAGTCGTGCGTGGAGAACGGCAGCAACAGCAGGGCCGTGACCAGTACGATGAGCACCACGAAATACAGGATGGAAAGACGTCCGGGATGGCTGAGCAGCCGGTCGGTCAGGCCGATACGGCGGATACGGCGGGAGGTCCGCTCCTCATGACTGCGGTTGGGGTCGTCGGACGAATACCACCATGACAGCCCCTTCGAGGCCTCCTCATTGAGGGAGGATTCGTCGAAGTCGTCGGACATGGTTCCTGCGCTTCCTCAGCTTCTTCTGCTTGGGACTGTTCTTCTTGCTCTCCGGCATGCCGTGCGCGCGACGTCGTTTCGCCGTACGCGATGCCTTGCGGACGGGTGCCGGTACTCGCCGCCGCACGTCTGCCATTGTATGCCGGCAAACCAGAATAATCGACTCCGTGGAACTTGCCGGCCGAGAGGTCCGCCGATTGGCCATGCCGGATTCGGACGAATCGGGGAGAAGGTCCGGGCCTATGGCGGCAACGCCGGTTAGGATGGTCAGTGGAACGCATCCCCGGAACACAGGAGGTCCAATGGCCAAGCGCAATGCTGTGGTGGTGACGCATACCAGGCTCAGGCAGTCCGGCACCGTGGTGTCCGAGGCGGTGAGCCAGTTGCGCGTGGCCGGGTTCGACGTCACAATCATCGACAACACCGAGGCCCCTGATTTCGGCGTGCAGCCGGCATGCGTGCCCGAGGACACGGAGATCGTGGTGGTCCTCGGCGGCGACGGCACCATCCTGCGCGCGGCCGAATTGGTGCATTGCACCCAGGTGCCGATTCTCGGCGTGAACATGGGGCACGTGGGCTTCCTGGCCGAATTCGAAAGCTTCCAGATCGACGAGGCGATCCGACGCATCGCCGACCATGACTATTCCATTGATGAGCGCATGATCGCCCACGTGGACGTGTGGCTGCCCGGTGCCTCCAAGCCCATCGAGGACTGGGCCCTGAACGACATTACGCTGGAGCGCGCCGACCGCGGCAAGATGGTCGAATTGTCCATCCGCGTGGACGATGTGGAGATGAATTCGTTCGGCGCGGACGGCGTGATCGTCTCCACGCCCACCGGCTCCACCGCCTACGCCTTCTCTGCGGGCGGACCGGTCATCTGGCCGAACGTCAAGGCACTGCAGCTCATCCCGCTCGCCGCGCACGCCCTGTTCGCCCGTCCGCTCATCATCGGTTCGGGATCCACGTTCACCATCGACATCCTGGACGATTCCATGTCCGACGGGTGGATCTGCTGCGACGGCCGTCGCCAGCGCGCGCTACCGAAGGGCACGCGCATCATCGTGCGCGAATCGCGCGATACGCTGCAGCTCGCCCGCCTGTCCGGTGTGCCGTTCACCAACCGTCTGGTCTCCAAGTTCGACCTGCCCGTGGTCGGCTGGCGTGAGCACGCCCGTGCGGAGGCCGGCAAGTCCGGTGCGATGCGGCATGGCCATGTGTTCCCGGCGGGGGCGTCCGGCGACGGGGCTCCGGGCGATGACGTTCGGGCCGCCGCCGGAGCGGGTGATGCCGGCGAAACGTCCGGCAAGGCGGCCGCCTGATGCTTGAGGAACTCGATATCCGCAATCTCGGCCCGATTCGTGAGGCCACCATCACGCCGGCGGCGGGCATGACCGCCATCACCGGCGAAACCGGTGCGGGCAAGTCCATGCTGTTGTCCGCGTTGAACCTTATTTCCGGAGGCCCGGCCGATGCCGGTCGTGTCTCCACCGGCGCCAGCGAGGCGTGGGCGCAGGGCATCTTCGCGGTCAGCGAGGATGCGGCGGCGGCGACCATCGCGCGGGAAGCCGGCGTGGAGCCCGAGGACGGCGAACTGTTCCTTTCGCGCACCGTGCGCGCCGCGGGCCGTTCCCGTGCCGTGCTGGGCGGCAAGAGCCTGCCCAAATCCGTGCTCGTCGCGGTCGCCGGTGAGCTCATCACCATCCATGGCCAGGCCGAACAGCTCAAAATCGCCTCGCCCTCACGTCAGCGGGACTTCCTGGACCGTGCCGCGGGCGACGAGCGGGAGCTGGACGCCTACCGCGAGGCATGGCGCGCGCTTTCGGCCATGGACGAGCGTCTGGCCCGGCTGCGCTCGCAGGAATCCTCCGCACGCCAGCGCGCCGACTACCTGCGCGAATCCGTGGAGCACATCAACGAAGTGGACCCGCATCCCGGCGAAGACGAGGAACTCAAGGCCAAGCGCGATCGCATTGAGAACGCGGCCGAGATCGCCGAGGGCGTCTCCCGTGCGCTTGGTGCATTGGATTCCTCGCAGCTTGACTACGACTCGTCCTCGGATAGCGCCAGCGCCTCCGACCTGCTGTTGCAGGCGGCCCAGGCGTTGCGCGGCATCCATGCCTCCGGCGACTTCGGCGAGCTTGCGGACCGTCTGGAATCGTTGAACGCGGAACTGCAGGATGTGGTGTTCGCACTCTCCGGACATCTGGACGAAGACTTCGGCGACGCCGATCTGGACACGTTGAACGCGCGCATCCACGAGCTCGGCGAGCTCATGCGCCGCTGGGGACCGACCTTGGCCGACGTGGTGGCATGGCGAGACAAGGCCGCGTTCGAAATCGAGGACCTGGACGCCTCGCCGGAGAAACTGGCCGAGCTGGAGGCGGAACGCGAACAGCTGTATCGGGTTGCCGTCTCGGCCGCCGATGCGCTGAGTTCGGCACGCACGGATGCGGCCTCGCGTCTGGCCGCGCGCGTCACCGCCGAATTGGAATCGCTGGCCATGGCCGGTGCGTCCCTGGAGATTCGCGTCACGCCGCGCAAGACCTCGGGGGCGACAGGTGACGGCAAACCGGGCGCGGCGGGGGAGCGCGGGCTCGACCAGAACGGCGGAGACGACATCGCATTCCTGTTCACCCCATACGAGGGATCGCCGCAACTGCCGATGGGCAAGAGCGCATCCGGCGGTGAGCTGAGCCGACTGATGCTTGCTTTGGAGCTGTCCGCCGCGGATATGCACGCCGGTGCGGATGGCGGTGCGGGGGAGAGTCGCCAGCCCGCTTCCGAAGCTGGTGATGCCGGTGACAATGCCGGATCCGCCGATGCCGCACCGTCCGATATGACGTTCATCTTCGACGAGGTCGACGCCGGCGTGGGCGGCAAGGCGGCCGCGGAGCTCGGCCGTCGTCTCGCCCGGCTGGCCCGCACCTCGCAGGTCATCGTCGTCACGCACCTGGCACAGGTGGCTTCCTGGGCGGACGCGCAGTTCGTGGTGACCAAGGAGCCGCCGGATGCGGACGACGATGCGGTGGGCGTCGTCACCACCGTGGCCGAAGTGCAGGACGACGCGCGCGTGCACGAGGTGGCCCGCATGCTCTCTGGCAGTGAATCCGAGGCATCCCTCGACCACGCCCGCGAACTGCTCTCCTCGTCAACGTTATGATTCCGGTTCAGATGCATCATGATTAACGGGATGTAATCTCGGCTCCCCTGTCTGAGGGAAGTCAGAGGGAAGGATTTTGCAATGGTCCAGCACACCAAAGCCGCCATCTTCGATCTCGATGGCACGCTGCTCGACTCGATGGGCGTCTGGAACCAGATCGACATCGACTTCCTTGGTAAGCGAGGCCTCGCCGTACCGGACGATTACATGGCCACCGTGGCCTCGATGCAATTCCGGCAGATCGCCGAATACACCATCGACCGGTTCGGCCTCAAGGACACGCCCGAGGCGCTGATGGCCGAATGGAATGAGATGGCCCGTGAAGCCTACGCCACCACCGTCAAAGCCAAGCCCGGGGCAATCGAATACCTGCATGAGCTCAAAGCCGCCGGCGTGAAGCTCGGTGTGGCCACCACCCTGTTGCCGGAATTGCGCGAGGCCGCGCTCGGCCATCTCAGTATGCGCGACCTCTTCGACACCATCGTCTCCGTGGACGACGCACATGGCGTGGGCAAGGATCAGCCGGACGTCTATCTGCTGGCCGCCTCGCGTCTTGGCGCGGCGCCGGCCGACTGCACCGTGTTCGAGGACCTGCTGGCCGGCATCCGCTCGGCCAAGTCCGCCGGCATGCGGGTCTGGGCCATGTACGACGACTCCTCGGCCACCGACTGGCCCGAAATCACCCGCATCGCCGACGGCACCCTCCGCGACTTCCGCACCGCCCCGCAGCTTTAGCTTGGCTCCCCTCTGTGGGACATTGCCGTGAAGCAAACAGCAGAGCTGTTTGTAGGCGATGTGCGAGACGACAGTCGAGCTAACAAAGTGCGGGCATAGCCCGTCATTAATTGCTGGACGAGCTGATGGCGAAGCCGACTGAAGGGTAGTAGTCAGCAGGCGAAAGCCTGCGGGGGATACGGTATCAGCCGTGAGGCTGATACCGAATACATCACCGCAACGGCAGCTTGTCTCCCGGACGTTGCGCGGCGAAACGCTGACGTTCCATCTCCTCGCCTTCGGTGCGTTCCGTCTGCTCGGCGGCGATACGCTCCAGCAGTACGTCGATCGGCGCGCGGTACACCACTTCGTCGAACGAGGTGCCGTTGCGCTCCACGGCCTTGGCTGTGCGGTCCACCTCCTTGAATCCCAGTGATTCGTACATATGCCGCGCACGCAGGTTGAATGACCACACCTTCACGGTGATGGTTTTGGCCTTGAGCTGGTCGGCGGCGATGCGGATGCCGAGTTTCATGGCCTGATTGCCGTAGCCGAGGCCCTGGAAGTACGGTCCGATGAGAATGCCCATTGTGGCGTCGCGGTCCGGATCTTCGCAGTCCCATGCGGCGATATGGCCGATGGGCATGCCGCCCGGGTCGAGCACGGTGCGTCCGAAGCGATGCTCGTCGTTGATGTCGCTCCAGCCGTGGAACAATGCGTCCACCCGTTCGCGGGGAAGATCGTCCAATGTGGCACGGCATCCGTCCGCGACGGACACGTCGTTCCACCAGGCTTCAAGATAGGGATAATCACTTGGCTCTGTTGCGCGCAAGGTAACAACGTTGTTTGGCATATCAGGCCCCTTTCCGGGGCCATTGTAGGCATGACGAATGTTTCGACTCGTGGTCGGTCGGGGCTCTCCCGGGATTGTTCGCTAACTGTTCATTGTCGGTCTCTTCGTTGCCCATCATCGACCCTGCGTGGCACCCGTGCTGTTCTACTGTTATACAACACACCTTGACAGTGAACCATAACAGTTATACTGTGATATATAACAGCTGAACAGCTGCGAGCGCTATAACGAAACCAACCGAAAGGGGCATAGATGAAACTGATCATCTCATCCGTGTCCGGCGAACCCATCTACGAGCAGATCAAGAATCAGATTCGCGCTAGCGTCCTGAACGGCGAGCTCAAGGCGGGGGAAGCTCTGCCTTCCCTGAGGAAGCTCGCCAAGGAACTGCGCATCTCCGTGCTCACCGTCACCAGGGCATACAACGAACTGGCCGATGAGGGCGTGGTGCAGAACATCCAAGGCAAGGGCACCTTCGTGATGGACAAGGGCAACGAGCTGATGCGCAATCAGCTCGAGGCCCAGGCCCGCACGAGCCTCGCCGAAGCCGTCCGCGCCGCCAAGGCCGCGGACATGCCGCTGACCGATCTGACCCGGATGCTCGCCGAGGAATACGAAAAACTCCCCTCCTAGGGCTCCCCTTGTCAGAGGAGCTGGCGTGCGAAGCACGACTGAGGGGTAGTCACATGGATGACATGCATTTGGCATTGCTTATCATCCGATGAAAGGCAAGGCATTGTTATGACCATTGACCAATCGCCGATGGCGCTGTCCATCACCGGCGCAACCAAGCATTACGATTCCGGCTTCACGCTGGACGACGTCACCTTCGACCTGCCGGCCGGCTACATCATGGGCCTCATCGGCCCGAACGGCGCCGGCAAGTCCACGCTCATCAAGCTCATCTTGAACATGATTCGCCGAGATGCCGGCGAAATCCACGTGTTCGGCCTCGACAACCTCGCCGACGAGGAAACCGTCAAGGAAAACCTCGGCGTGGTCTTCGACTCCAGCTACTTCATCGAGACGTGGACGGTGAACAAGGTCGAACAGACCATGGCGGCGATGTATCTCGCATGGAACCATGAGACTTTCGACAATTACCTCAAGCGCTTCGGCCTGGACCGCAAGAAGCGCGTGAAGGAACTCTCCCGCGGCATGCAGATGAAGCTCATGCTCGCCGTGGCGCTGAGCCACGACGCCAAACTGCTGGTGTTGGACGAACCCACCAGCGGCCTTGACGTGCTTGCCCGCGACGAACTCATGGACATCCTCCAGAACTACATCACGGACGGCGAGCGCAGCGTGCTGTTCTCCACGCACATCACCGCCGACCTCGAACGCGCCGCCGACTTCATCACCTACATCACGCGCGGCAAGCTCTACTTCACCGGCCCCAAGGACGAATTCGAGGAATCCTTCCGCCTGGTCAAGGGCGGGCCGGACGACCTGGCGCCCGACGTCAAAGGTGTCGCGGTCGGCGTCCACCGATACGAAACCGGCTTCGACGCACTCGTGCGCACCGAGGATCTCGGCAAAATCGGGGGTCTCAAGGCCGAGGGCGGACAGCATTGGGCGGCTCCGCTCACCGCCGAACCCGCCTCCATCGACGACATCATCCGACTGACCAATACGGACGACGCCGCGCGCGCCATGGAGGTGGCATGATGACCGGGGTACTGCGCGCGTTCGTATTGGATGTGCGGCGAGTTGCTTCACAGGGCATGTTCTCGATAGTGGTCCTGCTCATAGGGTTTCCGGCTGCGATGATACTGCTCGGGAGCATCTCGGGCGGTGTCAGCTATATGCCTGGAGCCGCCGTTGGTGGTGTCTCCGCGATGCTCGCCTTGTTGCCGCTCAATACATTCACCTTTGAGCAGCAGGGGCGGAACAATTGGATGAACGGCGTGATTCCGGTTCGTCGTGTCCATCAGGTGATCGGCCGGTATCTTGTGATGGCCGTGTGCATGCTGATATTGGCGTTGGAGGTCGCGCTCTGCGCTGGAGCCGGCATGTGGTTCGAATCCGGAACGCTGCTGCTGCCCGAGTTGGCGGTGTCCGTGCTGATTGCGGTCGTGGCGTATGCATTGCTGGAAGCGGTGATGCTCCCATTGTGCTACCGGTTCACCTATCAGAAGGCGTTGCTGACGATGATGCTCATCTGCATAGGGTTCGGTGCGGTGGTGGCCGCTGCATTCGCACTGCTCGCCAAACTAGTTCCTGCGGTGATTGACGCCCTGATTTCATGGGTGGTGTCGTCGACCGAGGTCATGTCGGGCGCGGACGTAATCTGGCCGGCTTTGGGTGGAGTGGTTTTGGCGGCGGTCGCCGTGGCTTCCTCGCTCGCCGTGTCGTTGCACATTTATCTCGCTAAGGAGTTCTGATGGCATTCATAGCGGATAACAACATTCATGCGCATGCCGAGCGCATCGCCATGCGCATGGATTTCGCCGCCATCACCGGCAACTCCATGGTGATGAACGTCATCGCATTCCTGGCCCCACTGGTATTCACCGCGTTCACCTGGCAATCGGGGCCGGAGGAATCGGGACTGCCGCTCACGGTCATGTCGTATCTGACCGTCATGTACTGGGTGGCGTCCATCGCCGTGATGTTCCAGTTCAACAGCGACAATCAGCTGGCCTCGGCCCGGATGATCGGCGTGATGCCGGTGTCCCGCCGCACGCAGGTCAATATGCGCTACTGCTCCGCGGGCGTGCTGTTTGTGATTTGCTTTACGGAGCTCGGCATCGAAATCGCACTGTCCAGACTGTGGTTCGGCATCGGCCTGAGCGCGCTCGCCACGGTCGTGCCGCTTGCCATGGCCGCATTCGTGGTGCTGGCATCCATAGTGATTCCGGTGTTCTACTCCTGCGGCGATTTCGTCAAGGCCTATTCGAGGCTGTTCGTCGGTGCCATCACCGTGTTCTTCGCCGCGCAGATCATCATGCTGCTTCTGCCTGACGGTCTGCGCCTGCAGATATTGTCCACGTCCGTCACGGTGTCCCCGGTCGGATGGGTCGTGATCACCGCCGTAGCCATTCTGGCCATCACGGTGTCCTACCGCATCTCCCTGCGCATCTGGAGCGCCAAGGAACTGTAGGTCTCATGGTCCGCAGGGGCCTCCGTCCAATGGAAACGGGGCGAAACGCAAGTTCGCGACGATGCGATGTTGCGTTTCGCCCCGTTTCGGTGTCTCGATATGGCACGAAACGCAAGTCGACGACGTTCGGAACTTGCGTTTCGTGCCGTTTACAGCGCTTCGGCGGCGTTGGCCACGAAACGCTCCATGCCGTCGATCGGCACGACCGTGTCGAAACGCACCTCGGCATGCTCCAGACCGCGCAGCGCGGCGGGGGCGGTGGTGCCGGTCTCGCGGGAGAGCACGTCCATGCATTCGAAGTCGGTGCCGGTGGCGTCGAAGCCCAGGGCCTCGTTCACCACGCGCGGGAACTTGTACGGGCTCGCGGTGGATAGCAGCACGCGCGGGGTCAGCGGGTCGCGCGGCATCTGCTCCAGCAGGTAGTAGCCGCAGGCGGTGTGCGGGTCGATGACGTAGTGGTTCTCGTCCCAGCAGTGCTTGATGGCCTCGCGCACCTGGTCCTCGTCGGCCCAGCCGGTGCCGAAGATCTGGCGGATCTGGGCCAGCAGCGGCTCCGGCACCTCATAAGCGCCCCACTTGTTGAGGTCGTTCATGAGCATGGAGATCAGACGGGTGTCGCCCTCGGAGAAGTAGTAGAGCATGCGCTCCAGGTTGGAGGAGATGAGGATATCCATCGAGGGGGAGATGGTCTGGAAGAACGGGCGCTGGCGGTTGTACGTGCCGGTGGTCAGGAAGTCGAACAGCACGTTGTTCTTGTCGGATGCCACCACGAGGTGCTTGACCGGCAGGCCCAGCAGCTTGGCGTAGTAGCCGGCCAGGATGTCGCCGAAGTTGCCGGTGGGCACCACGAACTCCACCTCGTCGCCCACGTTGATCACCTGGTCGGCGAGCAGCTGCGCGTACGCGGAGAAGTAGTAGACCACCTGCGGCACCAGGCGGCCCACATTGATGGAGTTGGCGGAGGAAAGCACCACATGCGATTCGGCGGCGAGCTTGTCCGCCAGCACGCGGTCGCCGAAGATGCGCTTGACCGCGGACTGTGCGTCGTCGAAGTTGCCCTGCACGGCCGCCACGTTCACGTTCGCGCCGGTCTGCGTGGTCATCTGCAGCTCCTGGACCTGGCTCACCTTGCCTTCCGGGTAGAAGACGGTGATGGCGGTGCCCGGGGCGTCCGCGAAACCGGCCAGCGCGGCCTTACCCGTGTCGCCGGAGGTGGCGGTGAGGATCATGATCTTCTCGTCCGGGTCGCCGTCGGCCGGGGTGGTGTGCGCCATGAAGCGCGGAAGGATCTGCAGGGCCACGTCCTTGAATGCGGAGGTCGGGCCGTTGAACAGCTCGAGGATGTAGTCGTCGCCCAGGGGCTTGAGCGGCGTGATGCGCTCGTCCGACCACTGGTCGCCGTAGGCGTCCACGATGCACTGGCCCAGCTCCTCGGCCGTGAAGTCCGGCAGCAGCACGCCGAGCACCTCCGCGGCGATCTCCTGATACGTCTTGCCGGGCAGGGAGGCGATGTCCACCTTGGTCTTGCCCAGGTCATCCGAGACGAACAGGCCGCCGTCGTCGGCGATGCCCTTGCGGATGGCCTGCTTGGCGGTCAGCGAGTCGGTGGTGCTGCGGGTGGAATGGAAGGTGGTAGCCACGGTGAATCCTTAATCCTTGAAGCCTTAAGGGATGATTGAATCCTCTTAAGTCTACCGTGGGCCTCGGTCAGGGGAGCGGGGGTTCCCGCATGATGGAGGAAAGCCGCCGGATGTGTGACGCGAGGGAGCTGCGCGTCCGCATGGTGAGACGGCGCGTCGCGATGTCCGGGATATGGGACTTTGCCTTCCCGTCATGTGCGATCCGGGCCATGATGGCCGGTATACGGGCCGCGTGCGGGTCTGCCGGACGCAAGGCCGGCGATGGCGCATGATGTGCGCACCGGTCGTGAAACGACCTGTGAAACACCGGCGGAATCGTCGTACGGAAACAGAACGGCCACAAACGGAACGTACAGTAGCCCCGAACGGCAAACCAGTCGTTATCCACACCACTAAGGAGCACCCATGACCGCTTCACCCCTCGCACAGACCGCAACCGACGCCTTCAACGCGCCCATCAGCGAGACCGATCCCGAGATCGCCCAGCTGCTCGACTCCGAGCTGCACCGCCAGCAGGGCGGCCTGGAGATGATCGCCTCCGAAAACTTCGTACCGCGCGCCGTGCTGCAGTGCCAGGGTTCCGTGCTCACCAACAAGTACGCCGAAGGCTATCCGGGACGCCGCTACTACGGTGGCTGCGAGTTCGTGGACCAGATCGAGACCATCGCCCGCGAACGCGCCAAGAAGCTGTTCGGCGCCGAATACGCCAACGTCCAGCCGCACTCCGGCGCCCAGGCCAACGCCGCCGTCTACCAGGCGCTCGTCAAGCCCGGCGACACCGTGCTCGGTCTGGCCCTCGACCACGGCGGCCACCTGACCCACGGCATGAAGATCAACTTCTCCGGCAAGTTCTACCACGCCGAAGCCTACGGCGTGAACCCCGAGACCTTCCGCATCGACCCGGAGATTATCCGCCAGCGCGCCCTCGAGGTGCACCCGGCCATGATCATCGGCGGCTGGTCCGCCTACCCGCGCATCGAGGACTTCAAGGCCATCAAGGAGATCGCCGACGAGGTGGGCGCCAAGTTCTGGGTCGACATGGCCCACTTCGCCGGCCTTGTGGCCGCCGGCCTGCACCCGAGCCCGGTGCCGTACGCCGACGTGGTCTCCTCCACGGCACACAAGACGCTCGGCGGTCCGCGTTCCGGCTTCATCCTGGCCAAGGAGGAGTACGCCAAGAAGCTCAACTCCTCCGTGTTCCCGGGCCAGCAGGGCGGCCCGCTCATGCACGTGGTGGCCGGCAAGGCCGTCAGCTTCAAGGTGGCCGGCACCCCGGAGTTCAAGGACCGCATGCAGCGCACCCTCGACGGCGCCAAGATCCTGGCCGACCGCCTTATGGCGGACGACGTCAAGGCCAACGGCATCTCCGTGCTGACCGGCGGCACCGACGTGCACCTGGTCATGGTGGATCTGCGCAACTCCGAGATGGACGGCAAGCAGGGCGAGGACCTGCTCGCCGCCTGCGGCATCACCATCAACCGCAACACCGTGCCGTTCGATCCGCGTCCGGCCTCCGTGGCCTCCGGCCTGCGCATCGGCACCTCCGCCCTGGCCACCCGCGGCTTCGGACCGAAGGAATACGAGGAGGTGGCCGACATCATCGGCACCGCGCTCGCCGCCGGCCCGTCCGCCGACGTGGAGACCCTCAAGGCCCGCGTGGACAAGCTCGTCGAGGACTTCCCGCTCTACCCGGGCCTCGACCAGATTCACTGATCGTAAGCATCTTGGCTCCCTCTGATGAGGGAGCTGGCTTGCGAAGCAAGACTGAGGGAGAGAAGTACGGCGTCAGCCGTTTGGGAAAGGCATTGGCTTACAGTCGATACGATTCCACGGCGATGGTATCGCCTCGGCTTCTCTCCCTCAGTCAGCTTCGCTGCCAGCTCCCTCGTCAGAGGGAGCCAAGCGCGTATCTGGCCCGAAACAAGCGCCATGCCGCATTGTGCGTTACCCTTGTCTTCTATGAGCGAAGCATTGAGTCCCGAGGTGTTCAGCGCGGTGTGCGGCCAGGCCGATCGGGCCGCCCGCGCACAGGAGCGCCTCGCCCGGGCAAACACCGAATCCAAGAACGAGCTGCTGCTCGCCATCGCGGACGCACTGGACGCGCACGCCGGCGAGATCGAAGCCGCCAACGCCCTCGACATGCTCGAATCCAAGGAAAACGGCATGGACGCGGGCAAACTCGACCGTCTGCTCTTCGACATCCCGCGCGTGGCCGCCGCAGCCAACGGCGTGCGTCACGTGGCCACCCTGCCCGACCCGGTAGGGAAGATCGTGCGCGGATACAACCTGCCCAACGGCCTGCGCCTGACGCAGACGCGCGTGCCGATGGGCGTGATCGGCATGATCTACGAGGCCCGCCCGAACGTCACCGTGGACGTGGCCAGCCTGTGCCTCAAATCCGGCAACGCTGCGCTGCTTCGAGGAGGCCACGCCGCCGAACGCACCAACGCCGCCACGCTGTCCGTGATCGCCCCCGTGCTTGAGGCCTATGGCTTCGACCCGGCCCTCGTGCAGTCCGTGGATCAGTTCGGACGCGCCGGCGCCACCGCCATGATGGAAGCGCGCGGCCACATCGACGTGCTCGTGCCGCGAGGCGGCGCGGGACTCATCCAGGCCGTGGTGCGCAACTCCAAGGTGCCGGTCATCGAAACCGGAGCCGGCAACGTGCACATCTACGTGGACCGTTCCGGCGACCTCGACAAGGCCATCCCGATCATCCTCAACGCCAAGACCCAGCGCGTGGGCGTGTGCAACGCCGCCGAAAAGCTGCTGGTCCACAAGGATGTCGCCGCCGACTTCCTGCCCGCCATCGCCACGGCCCTGGGCCAGGCGGACGTGGTGCTGCAGGCGGACGCCATCTCCTACGACATCATCCAGGGCGCCTCGATCGAGGGGCTGACGCTCAACCACGCCACCGAGGAGGACTGGGACACCGAATACCTGGCCCTCAAGATGGGCGTCAAGGTGGTCGATGATCTGGACGAGGCCATCGCGCACATCAACGAGCACTCCACCGGCCATACCGAATCCATCATCGCCGAGGATTACGAAGCCATCGAAACGTTCACCAAGCGTATAGACTCGGCAGTGGTCATGGTCAACGCCTCCACACGCTTCACGGACGGCGGCGTGTTCGGCTTCGGCGCCGAACTCGGCATCTCCACCCAGAAGATGCACGCGCGCGGACCCATGGGACTGCGTGAAATGACCACCACCAAGTGGATCGGATACGGAACAGGACAGGTGCGCGCATGAGCGAGAACAACGGCAACGTCGTCAACGGCACGACCAAGGAGGGCGGCCAGGTGACCGACCTGCGCAACGACATCGACCTGAACGATCCCAAACTTGGGCTCAAGATCGCGGCCGAGCGCCTGAGCATCGTACGCTATGTCTTCCTCGTGCAAATCGAGGACGGCATCGCCTCCGCCGCCCAGCGCGCCTCGTTGGAATACGCGGACGCCGTGCTCATCGGCTGGCCCGAAACCGATTCGCCCGACGTGGTGGATCTGGACGAGGCCCGGCTGCACACCGTGCGCGAGCACATGGAGCTCATGGAAGGCTACATCGGCAAGTTCTCCCAGATGGAGCGTGACGGCGACATCGACGGTATGACGGACACGCTCATCCGCATCACCGAGCGCGTGGCCGAGGTGCGTCGACTCTACCAGCCCGGATTCCCGCTGCCCACCTTCGCCGAGATCCGCCGTGTGGTGCAGGACGAATGGGATGAGGACATGGGCAAGATTGATCCGCAGGAGGCCGACCCCACCGCCGACGAGATCGAGCAGGAGACGCAGGTGGCGGACGAAGGCGGCCAGGCATGAGCGCCGCCGAACCTACCGAACTCGCGGCCCTGCAGCAGGCGGCGGGTGCGGCGGAACCCATGCGTCGCATGTCCGATCTGTCCGGTCAGGACGAGCACTCCGGTCACGGCCGCGGACGGCTTTCGGCGCGCGGCAACTGGCATACGCGACTGCGCATCGGCATCATGGGCGGCACGTTCGACCCGATCCACAACGGTCACCTGGTCGCCGCTTCGGAGGTGGCGTGGGTCTACGATCTGGACGAGGTCATCTTCGTGCCCACCGGCCGGCCGGTGTTCAAGCTGGACAAGCATGTGACCAACGCCGAGGACCGGTACCTCATGACCGTGATCGCCACGGCCTCTAATCCCAAGTTCACGGTCTCCCGAGTGGATATCGACCGTCCGGGCGTCACCTACACCATCGACACGCTGCGCGACATCCGCGCCCAGCACCCGGATGCGGAGCTGTTCTTCATCACCGGTGCGGACGCCGTGGCTGAGATCATGCAGTGGAAGGACGCCGAGAAGATGTGGGATCTGGCGCACTTCGTGGCAGTGACCCGGCCCGGATACTCCAGCCCGACCGGCGTGAAGCTGCCCGAAGGCAAGGTGGACACGCTGGAGATCCCGGCTCTGGCCATCTCCTCGACCGACGTGCGCCGCCGCGCCGAACACAACGAGCCCGTCTGGTATCTGGTGCCCGACGGTGTGGTGCAGTACATCGGCAAGCACGGCCTGTACGCGCAGGGGGAGTAGTGGATTCAAACGGAATAAGTTGCGCGGGGGCCGGGGGGGGGGGGCGGGGTGCGCCCCGCCCCGGCCTCCGCGCAACGGATTACGTAATCAGGGCTTGCGGAAAAGCGTGAGGCTGTCGCGTTCCGGTTCTTCCGCCGCTATTGCCGCTACTTCACCAATCCCATTTCGATCTTCAACGTCATCACGCGCACCGCGGATTCCGTGACCTTCTTGGCGAACGCCTCATCTGCCGAGGCCTGCGTGTTGAGACCTTGCAAAATCGGCTCCACATACTCCACCTGACCGATGCAGGCCAGGTCGGCACCCGCATCAATCATCTTCACGCCCAACTGCGTGGCAGCGTAGCCGCTCAGCGCCTCGGCGGACAGCGAATCGGAGGCCACCACGCCGTCATAGCCCAGTTCGCCGCGCAGGTGGTCGGTGATGAGCGCGGACGAGAACACCGCGGGATTGTTCGGATCGATGGCCTGATACGTGGCCAGCGACATCATCACCATCGCCGGGTCGGCCTGCTTGATGGCCGTGTCGAACGCGCCGATCTCATCGCCGCCCAACGCGGTGGTGGTGTCGAGGATGCCCTGCGAGGTGAAATCGGTGTTGCCGGTCACCGCGCCCAGACCGGGATAATGCTTGACCGACGTCTGCACAGAGGCGTCCTTCATACCTTGGATGAACGCCACGCCATGAGCGGCGTTGCCGGCGGCGTCCAGACCGAAATCACGGTTCAGCGCGCCGATCGGGGCGTTCGAGGCGCGATTCACCGTCACCGTGCCCAGCACCGGCGCCAGATTGACGTTCACGCCGGCGGACGCCAGCTGCGAACCCCACACCTTGGCGGAGGCGCGCAGCTGATCGGTGGTCATCGCGCCCTGTTCGACGGCCGAGGGCATCGTATCGAACCCGGTGCCGGTCAGATGCTGTACCTGACCGCCCTCCTGATCGGTGGCGATGATGAGTCCGTTGCCGTCCGGCGCGTATCCCTGCAACTGGTCGACCGCAGCCTTAACGTTCGCGGTGCCGCCGGTCCAGTTGCCGATGATGAGCACGGAACCGGCATGGTCGTTCTGAATGGTCGAGGCCAGCGAGGACGGGTCGGTGCCGGCGAACAACGGCACCATCACCAGCTGGCCCACGCGCTCGCCGAGCGACATCGAGGAGACCAGCTTCCGGGCCCGGGCGGCGGCGGAATCGTCGGGCTTGGGGGAGTCCTTGCGATTGAGCGTCTGCGATTGCTTTTGCGTGCCCGTGGCGGACTGCTGCGTGCCGTTGCCGCCACCGGCCGCGCCGGAGCCGTGCAGGAAATCGAACGCGCCGGTATGCCATCCATAGGCCACCGTGCCGGCCAGGGCCAGGACCAGCACGCAGATCACGGCCACGACCACCGTGCCGATATGGGAGGCCTTGGACGCGGCGTGGGAGGCATGCAGATGTTGCGGACGTTCTCTTCTCATGCCTCCAAGCCTATGACAGGGTATGTTCCGATATTGTGTTTCCTGCGAATCACCTGTGCGCTGGCGGCATAATCACCCTTCCTTGGCTGCCGGTAGGCTGGGAACATGTCTTTCAACGATCCTTTCTCAATACTGTTCGGCAACGGTGACGGCGACGGCCACCGCGGCAAGTCCGGCGATGACGATCCGATCATTCTCAATGTCGAGGCCGATGGGGACGGCCCCGCAAACGGCGGCAACGCCAATGCTTCCAGCCAGTCCGGCTCCGGCCGGCCGCCGCACGGACCCGCGAACCCGCGCCTGACCAACCGGCCGTCCGGCGGGCGCCCGCGCAACACCCAGAGCTCTCGCGGCACCAAGATCATGCTCGGCATAGTGCTCGCGCTGGTCATCGCCGTGAGCCTGTTCTTCGCCCTGTCCCGCTTCATCACCGACCTCATGTGGTATGGCCAGCTCGGCTTCCAGTCCGTGGTCTGGACCCAGCTCGGCGTCAAGGTGGGCCTGTGGGTGGCGTACGCGCTGCTCATGGCGCTGACCGGCTTCGTGTCCGCGTGGCTGGCAATCCGCGCCCGTCCGGACGCGGCGGACGGCTCCACCATCCGCATCAACGGCGACGTCATCGAAGTGGCCAAATCCTTCAGCTCCAAGACCGCGCGCCGTGTGGCCGCCGGCGTCTCGCTCATCGTGGGCGTGGTGTTCGGCGCGCAGTTCAACGCCAACTGGAGCGAGATCCTGCTCATGTTCAACGCGCAGAGCTTCGGCACCACCGACCCGCAGTTCGGCTTGGACAACGGCTTCTACGTATTCGTATTGCCGGGCTTGAAGCTCGTGCTCGCCGCAGTGTCCATGCTGCTGGGCGTGGGCCTCATCTTCTCGCTCATCACGCATGTGCTCATGGGCGGCATCCGTATCACCATGCCGGTCAACGGCCGGGGCCTCTTCGCCATCACCAAGCGTTGCCGCCGCCAGCTCGGCATCTGGCTGATGCTCAACATGTTCGCCTGGGCGGTGCGCCAGGTCATCGGCGTGTTCGATCAGCTCACCGTGCAGGGTTCGCGCATCACCGGCGCCTCCTACACCGCCGTGCACGCCAACATCCCGGTCACCTTCATCATGGCCGCCCTGACCGCCATCCTCGGTGTGGTGCTGGGTGTGTGGCTCATGCGCTCGCATGCGCTCGAAGGCCAGGCGCCGCTCGGCGTGCGCGCCTCCGCCGCCCTCAGGGCCTGGCGTGTGCCGGTGGTGGCCATCGCCGCCACCGTGGTGGTGGGCATGGTGCTCACCGTGGCATGGCCGGTGCTGCTCCAGCGCTTCCGCGTGAACCCGAACGCGCAGGAGATGGAATCCACCTACATCCAGCGCAACATCGACGCCACCCGCGCCGCCTACGGCCTCGACAAGCTCAAGACCGAGCAGTACAAGGTGACCAACAAGGGCGAGCAGGGGGCCCTGGCCAAGGAGGCGGACACCACCGCGCAGATCCGACTGCTCGACCCGCAGGTGGTCAGCCCCACGTTCAAGCAGCTCCAGCAGTCCAAGCAGTACTACACCTTCGCGGACACGCTCGCCGTGGACAAGTACGACATCGACGGCGTCTCCCAGGACACCGTGATCGCCGCCCGCGAGCTGGACCTCGACGGCAACGACAACCGCAACTGGGTCAACGACCATACCGTCTACACGCACGGCTACGGCATCGTGGCCGCCTACGGCAACAAGGTGACCGCGGACGGCCAGCCGGAGTTCTTCGAATCCGGCATCCCCACCCAGGGCAAGCTCACCGACTCCGAGAAGTACGAGCCGCGCATCTACTTCTCCCCGAACACCACCGAATACTCCATCGTCGGCGCGCCCGAGGGCACGCAGGCCTGGGAGTTCGACTATCCGACCGGTTCCGAAGGTGCCCTGACCACCTTCAAGGGCAACGGCGGTCCGTCCGTGGGCAACCTGTTCGCCCGCATCCTCTACGCGATTCGCTTCGGCTCGGACCAGATCCTCTTCTCCGACCGTGTGACCAGCGCCTCGCAGATTCTCTACGACCGCTCCCCGAAGGAGCGCGTGGCCAAGGTCGCGCCGTACCTCACGCTCGACGGCCGTGTCTACCCGGCGGTGGTGGACGGCCGCGTCAAGTGGATCGTGGACGGCTACACCACCTCCGACGCCTACCCGTACTCGCAGATGACCAACCTCGGCACCTCCACCCAGGATTCCACCACCGTCTCCTCGGACACGGTCTCCTCCTTGGGCTCGCAGCAGGCCAACTACATCCGCAACTCGGTCAAGGCCACCGTGGATGCCTACGACGGTTCCGTGGATCTGTACGTGTGGGACACTTCCGACCCGGTGATCAAGGCCTGGGAGCAGATCTTCCCCGGCCAGTACCACCAGCTGAGTGAGATCTCCGGCGACCTCATGAGCCACCTGCGCTACCCGGAGGGCCTGTTCAAGGTGCAGCGCAACCTGCTGTCCAAGTACCACGTCACCTCCGCCAACCAGTACTACTCCGGCGAGGACTTCTGGCAGACGCCAGTGGATCCCACCGAATCCCAGGCCCAGCAGGATCAGGACATCCTGCAGCCGCCCTACTACCTGACCTTGCAGACCGGCGGCACCGAGGAGCCTATCTTCTCGCTGACCTCCACGTACATCCCGGCCGGCCAGTCCACCCGTGAGATCCTCACAGGATTCCTCTCGGTCGATTCGGACGCGGGCAGCGAGAAAGGCAAGATCGGGCCGAACTACGGCACCCTGAGATTGCAAGAGCTGCCCAAGGACTCCAACGTGCCCGGCCCCGGCCAGGCGCAGAACAACTTCAACGCCAACGCGGACGTGTCCAAGGAGCTCAACCTCCTGCAGTCCGGCGACACGCAGGTGGTGCGAGGCAACCTCCTGACCCTGCCGCTCGGCGGCGGCCTGGTGTACGTGCAGCCCGTGTACGTGAAGTCCTCGGGTGCCACGTCCTTCCCGCTGCTCAAGAAGACGCTGGTGGCCTTCGGTGACCAGGTGGGCTTCGCGGACACGCTCGACGAGGCGCTGGATCAGGTGTTCGGCGGCGACTCCGGCGCGGCCGCGGGCGACGCGCAGAACGCGGGAGGCTCGGATTCGTCCGGCCAGAACGGTTCCGGTTCGACTGGTTCGTCCGACGGCGACAAGTCGGATAAGTCCGATTCGTCCGGCCAGTCCGGCGACCAGGGCAAGTCCGACCAGAACGGTGGCGACTCCGGCACTTCGTCTGGTTCCTCCGGCACGACGGCCAGCCCCGAACTCCAGCAGGCGCTTGAAGACGCCGCGCAGGCCATGAAGGACAGCCAGTCCGCCATGAAGAACGGCGACTGGACCGCCTACGGCAAGGCGCAGCAGGAGCTTGAGGACGCCCTCAACAGGGCCCTCGAACTCGACAAGTAGCCCAACGACCGTGTGGCCCGTCCTCGCATCTGAGGACGGGCCACACGCATATCACCAAGGATTTCCATGCCATTCGTATTCCGTCCCGCCGAGCCGCGGGACGTCCAGCCCATCACCGACATCTACAACGCTTCCGTCATCGCCGGCGGCTCCACCGCCGACCTCACGCCACGCACCCTCGACCAGCGCCGCGACTGGGTGGAATCACACAAGCCCCCGTACGGCGTCTTCGTGGTGGAATCAACCGGAGAAACGGGCGAAGAGACGGACGCCGCCCCGCAGGTCGTCGGCTTCGGCGCGCTCTCCGTCTTCTACGACCGCGCCGGCTACGACGGTGTCACCGATCTGGCCTACTACATCGACCCCGCATGGCAGGGCCGGGGAGCGGGCACGTTCCTGCTGGACAAGCTGCTGGACGAGGCGCGCGCCCGCCGCATGCGCAAGGCCTGCGGCATCATCTTCGCGGACAACGCCGGCTCCATCGCCCTGATGAAACGTTTCGGCTTCACCCGCTTCGGCCTCATGCCCGCTGCCGCCACCGACTCCACCGGCACCATGCGTGACATGTCCTACTGGTACCTGGACCTGTGACCATACACGGCCTTGACTGCGGCGTTGAGTACAATCTGTACGGTTTGACCGAGTAAAGGAGCGGATATGGCATCGGATTTCTGGCTGATCGTGGGCCTGGGCAACCCCGGCAAGAAGTATGAGGACACCCGGCACAACATGGGCTTCATGACCGCCGACCTGCTGGCCGAACGCTGGTCGGTGAACTTCGCCGACCATAAGGGCCTGGCCATGCTCGGCAAGGGCGCCATGAACCTCGAGGGTCGCACCGTCAAGTTCTTCCTGGCCAAGCCGCTGACCTACATGAACGACTCCGGCAACGCCGTGGCCTCCATCTCTGCCTACTACCAGATCGAACCGGACCACATCGTGGTGATCCACGACGACATGGATTTGGAATTCGGCCGCATCAAGGTCAAGGCCGGCGGCTCCGCGGGCGGCCACAACGGCATCAAGTCCATCGACCGCTCCCTGGGCACGCCGAAGTACGCGCGCGTACGCATGGGCGTGGGCCATGCCAAGCGCGGCCCCAACGCGCACGATAACACCGTGAACTGGGTGCTCGGCGGCTTCGGCCCCGACCAGCGCAAGCAGCTGCCCGAATTCCTGGCCGACGGCGCCGACGCCGCCGAGGATATCATCTTCAAGGGTCTGGCCAAGACCCAGGAGATGTTCAATGGCCGCTGACGCCGCATCTGCATACGCTTCCGCCGGCTCCCGGACCGCGCCGGCTGGCCCCACCTCCGCCGCATCCGCACAGTCCGTGGTCTCGGCCGCGGCATTGAACGGCGAACCCATCAACGGCTCGCTTACCGGCATCCTGCACGATGTGCTGCGCGATCCCGCATTCCGCAGGGTGGCGGCCGGCGACGTGCAGCCCGGCGAGGAGGCCGCCGCCGACCCATCCATCACGGTCGGCATCCCCGAAGGCCTGCGTCCGGCGCTCGCCGCCGCCATCGCCCAGGGAATCGGCGGTCGGGATTCCGCCGATGAGAACGATCGTGGCCGTGCCGCTGCAGGCAAGCCCGTGGTGCTCGTCGTGGCTTCCGGTCGCGAAGCCGAGGAGACCGTGGGCGCGCTGCGCTCCTGGTATGACGGCGACCCAAACGACATCGCCCAGCTCGAAGCCTGGGAAACACTGCCGCACGAGCGACTGAGCCCCCGCGCGGACACCGTGGCCAGCCGCATGGCCGTGTTCCGCAGGCTCAAGCACCCCAGCGCCGACGACCCGATGTTCGGGCCGATCCGCATCCTCGTCATGCCCGTGCGCTCCCTCATCCAGCCCGTGGTCAAAGGACTGGGCGACGTGGAGCCGCTCGTCTTCACGGTAGGGGAGGAGCTGGCGCTGGACGAAGCCGCCAAACGCCTCATCGAGAACGCCTACACGCGCGTGGACCTCGTGATGGACCGCGGCGAATTCGCCGTGCGCGGCGGCATCCTCGACGTGTTCCCGCCCACCGCGCCGCATCCGGTGCGCATCGAGTTCTTCGGCGACGAAATCGACACCATCAAGGAATTCCACGCATCCGACCAGCGCACCTATGGCAACGGCATCAAGACCATCTGGGCCACCGCCTGCCGTGAACTGCAGCTCACGGACGCCGTACGCAAACGCGCCAAAGCCCTGATCGGCTCCATCCCCAACGCCGAGGACATGCTCGAATCCATCGCCAACGCCATTCCGGTGGAAGGCATGGAATCGCTGATGCCCGCGCTCGTGGACCATCTGGAACCGGTGAGCTCCATGCTGGCCAAGGACGCCGTCATCATGCTCAGCGACCCCGAAAAACTACGCCGCTCCGCCGAGGACCTGGCCAAGACCGCCAACGAGTTCCTCGCCGCCAGCTGGCATGTGGCCGCATCCGGCCACGGCGCCGGCACACCCATCAGCTTCGACGAGGCCAGCTTCCTGGACTTCGAGGAGACCATCAGCGCCCTCGAATACTCCGAGCATGACGTAATCCGTCTCACCAGCTTCGGCGTGGACGCCACCCTGCCCGGTCATGTGCAGCTCGACGCGCAGAACCCGGCCGAATTCCGCGGCGACGAGGCCAAGGCCACGCGCGGCATCGAAGGCCTCATCAGCGCCGGATTCGCCGTGACCATCACCGCGGCCGCCGCCGGCACGCTCGCCAGGCTCAAGCGCGCCATCAACACCACCGGCATCGCCACGTTCGACACCGTCCGCTCCCGTGCCATCGACGGCTTCGTGGACAACGCCGCCAAAATCGCGCTGCTGACCGAACGTGACCTGACGGGCCGCACCTCGGCGGTCGCCGTGGCCAAGACGCCGAAACGCCGTCGCAAGGCCATCGACCTCATGGAGCTCAAGGCCGGTGACTACGTGGTCCACGAACAGCATGGCATCGGCCGGTTCGTAGAGATGCGCCAACGCACCATCGGCACCGGCGCGAACCGCACCACCCGCGAATACCTCGTCATCGAATACGCGCCCTCCAAGCGCGGTGCCCCCGCGGACAAGCTGTTCATCCCCACCGACCAGCTCGACCAGGTCAGCAAGTACATCGGCGCCGAGGCACCGAAGCTCAACAAGCTCGGCGGCTCCGACTGGGCCGCCACCAAGGCCAAGGCCCGCAAGCACGTCCACGAGATCGCGGACGACCTCATCAAGCTCTACTCCGCCCGCCAGCGCGCCCGCGGATTCGCCTTCAGCCCGGACACCCCGTGGCAGAAGGAATTGGAGGACGCCTTCCCGTACCAGGAGACCGCCGACCAGCTCACCACCATCGACGAAGTCAAGGCGGACATGGAGAAGCCCGTGCCGATGGACCGACTCATCTGCGGCGACGTGGGCTTCGGCAAGACCGAAATCGCCGTGCGCGCCGCCTTCAAGGCCGTGCAGGACGGCAAGCAGGTGGCTGTGCTCGTGCCCACCACGCTGCTCGTGCAGCAGCACTACGAGACCTTCACCGAACGCTTCGAGGGCTTCCCGGTGAACGTGGCCGCCATGAGCCGCTTCCAGACCACCAAGGAGATCAACGAGACCATCACCGGGCTTGAAGAGGGCACGGTGGACGTGGTCATCGGCACGCACAAGCTCCTCAACCCCAAGATCAAGTTCAAGGATCTGGGCCTCGTGATCATCGACGAGGAGCAACGCTTCGGCGTGGAGCACAAGGAGACCCTGAAGGCGCTGCGTACCAATGTGGACGTGCTCTCGCTCTCCGCCACGCCTATCCCGCGCACGTTGGAGATGGCCGTGACCGGCATCCGTGAGATGTCCACGCTGGCCACCCCGCCCGAGGACCGTTTGCCGGTGCTCACCTACGTGGGCGCCTACGAGGACGCGCAGGTCACCGCGGCCGTGCGCCGCGAGCTGCTGCGCGGCGGCCAGGTGTTCTACGTGCACAACCGCGTGCAGGACATCTCGCATGTGGCGGACAAGATTCACACGCTCGTACCCGAGGCCAAGGTGGGCATCGCCCACGGCAAGATGGGGGAGAAGCAGCTCGACCAGATCATCCGCGACTTCTGGCATCGCGACATCGACGTGCTCGTGTGCACCACGATCATCGAGACCGGCCTTGATATCTCCAACGCCAACACGCTGATCGTGGACCACGCCGACCGCTTCGGCCTGTCCCAGCTGCACCAGTTGCGTGGTCGCGTGGGCCGTGGCCGCGAACGCGCGTACGCCTACTTCCTGTACGATCCGGCCAAGCTGATGACCCAGCAGTCACACGACCGACTCGCCACCATCGCACAGAACACCGCGCTTGGCTCCGGTTTTGACGTGGCCATGAAGGATCTGGAGCTGCGTGGCACCGGCAACCTGCTCGGCGACGAGCAGTCCGGCCACATCGAGGGCGTGGGCTTCGACCTGTACGTGCGCATGGTCTCCGAGGCCGTGGAGAAGTACAAGGAGCCCGAGGAGAACGTCGAACCAATCGCCGTGTCCGTGGATCTGCCCATCGAGGCGTCCATCCCGGTGGAGTACATCGACTCGGACAAGCTGCGTTTGGAGGCGTACCGCAAGCTCGCCTCCGCCCGCAACGAGGCCGACTTGAAGGACCTTCAGGAGGAGCTCACCGACCGTTACGGCAAGCCGCCTGTGGAATTCGAGACCCTGTTCGACGTGGCGCGTCTGAAGTTCAAAGCCCGCAAGCTCGGCGTCTCGGAGATTCTGGCGCAGTCCAACCGCGTGCGCATCGGCCGCATCGACCCGCCCGAATCCGTGCAGATGCGCATGGCCCGCATCTACAAGGGCACCCAGTACCGCCCGGTCACCCACCAGCTGCTGGTTCCCGCGCCCTTCAACGGCTCGCTCGGCCAGGGCCCGATGAACTCCGACCAGATCGTCCTGTGGGCCAACCAGCTCCTCGACGACCTGGCATACCGCCCCCAGCCGCGCAAGTAGTGTCACATTTTGTTGGCTCCCCTCTCTGAGGGGAGCTGTCCGCGAACGCGGACTGAGGGGAGCAGCCTCAAGGACGGGGGAATTAAGCGGCTAAGGGCAGAGTGAAATGGGTATTCGCAGGCTCGCATGCCGCTGTTCTATCGCCTCTTAGTCAGCGCAGCTGACTAAGAGGGGTGGTCTATGAGAATTGGTGTCCGGAATAGACCTCGTCATTCGGTCCGATTAGCACGGGGTCTGCTGTCCAGTTGAAGCGTTCGCTCCAATAAGAAGCCATATCCGAAGGTACCGGAGCCATAGAACCTGTCGGGTAATACGTCCAAGTACCGGTGTTGCCTGAAGGGTCCCTTCCGCTCCAGCTCGCACTACCATCGGCATTCTTGTGGAATGTTCCGGGAACATATGCGGCTTCGATGGTGTAGATGGTGGTATCCGGAGTGGGGCCCGCCACCGTCTGCACGGTGCAGTCAGCCAACAAAATAGGGTGCCCGCCCATGTCTCCGGCATAAAGATCTGCTGCATATGCCGAACAACGGCTGCCGTCCTCGGAATTCCATTTGGTCACGGCGGCCTCGACCGCGCTGCGAGCGGTATCGAGCGTGGTAGCGGCCTGAGAAAACTCCTTGGCGGTCTTGCCGGAATTGAGCGTTGTGTTCGCGCTTTCCAACGCCTTGGACAATGTGTCGCGCACGGCCTGGTCGTCCACCTTGCCGTCTGAGGAGTTCAGCGTCGAGGTCGCCGTGTCGATGGCGCTCTTGAGTTTGTCTTTCGCCTCCGACAGCGTTTGCTTCTGCTGGTCGGTGTCCGCCCCGGTCAATGTCTTTTCAACCTCGCCGATCTCCCTGATCAGCGTCTCGGCGCTGCCTTGCGCGGTCTTCGGATCGGCCGAGCATGACATGACGCTCGCGTCGGCCTTCTCCTTCGCCTTGCCCAGCGCATCCGAAAGCGTCGATGAAGCGGACGAATCGGCACCGGCCGCATCCGCAGTCTGCTGCGCCTCTCCGATGATCTTGCTCAGCTTCGCCTGCTTGTCCTTCAGCTGCAACACCGACTCCTGGCAGGAGGCCACTGCATGATCGTGTGCCATGCGATACGCCACGAATCCGCCGATCGCCGCCAGCACGATTACCACTGTGACGATCGTGGCGATGACGACCATTTTCCGGTTCGGGCCCTTGCTGTTTGCATACTTGGCGTTCCGCGCATCCTCGACATTCGGCAACGGAACGGGCGGTACCGTCGGCACAGGGGTAGGGGAGTGGACGGGACCCGGAACGGACTCACCGCCATTGACGGCGGGCCGATCCGCCTGAACGCTCGCGCCGGCCTGCATACTCGGATTGGTGCCCGCCAATGCTTCCGGCGGCAACGCCTGCCCGCATTTCGCGCAGAACCTGCCTCGACCGGTCACCTCTGCACCGCAATGCGGGCAGCGCGCCGCTTGTCCGCCGTCCTCGTCCGCCATCGATATCTCCTCTCATGCCGCTTGCCATCTACCATACGTCCGTGCCCTATACAGTGGCGGCTGGATGTGGCATCGGCGATACGGTGAATGCGCACGGCACTGTCCAGCGGCGGGGTTTAAGTGACGGGTATGACCGAAGTTTCCGCAACCGTCGCAGATGACGTTTCCAACAACGCAACCGAAACGACCGGCGCGCAGGCAATGCCCGTCGCGCCCCGCAACACCGGCACCCTCGCCGGTTTCACCATTCCTCGTCTCGGTATGGGCACCATGGCGCTCGCCATCGAAGGCCGTCCCGAGAGCCGTGATCAGGCCATCGAGACCATCCATGCCGCCCTTGACGCCGGTGTACGCTATCTCGACACCGCATGGTCCTACTATCTGCCCAGCAAACCCGGCACCGGCGAGCCGGAAGACATGGGCTACGGCGAATACCTCGTCCGCGACGCCCTGAATTCATGGGACGGTCCGAAGGACGATGTGCTCGTGGCCACCAAAACCGGCTGGCTGCGCACGCTGGATAACCATGGCCACTACGGATGGCAGGCGGATGCGCGCCCCAAGACCATGATCGCCAACGCCAAGGAATCCTGCCAGCGCCTCGGCGTGGACGCCCTCGACCTGTTCTACTCGCATTGCAACGACCCTCAGGTGCCCTACGAGGACCAGATGGGCGCGCTGAAGGAACTCGTGGACGCGGGCGTGGCCAAGGCCGTGGGCATCTCCCGCGTGGGCAACGAGGAGATTGCCCTCGCCCGCGAGATCCTCGGCGACCGACTAGTGGCCGTGCAGAACCAGTTCTCGCCGGTCTACCGCGACCCGGACGGCACGATGGACACCTGCGAACGACTCGGCTTGGCCTTCGTCTGCTGGTCGCCGCTCGGCGGGTTCCTCGACCCGTTCAACGAGCATTGCTTCGACCGTTTCCGTGAGGTCGCCGCCCATCACGGTTGCTCGCACCAGCGGGTCACGTTGGCTTGGGAACTTGCCCGGTACCCCCGCCTGTTCACGATTCCCTCGGCGCGCAACCCGCAGGAGATCGGTGATTCCTTCCAGGCAGCGGCGTTGGACCTCGGCACGGAGGAAATCGACTACCTCAACGGGGTGGCGTAAAGCACGGCCGGTCGGCTATCGAATGTGGCATCACAAGAATGTGAGCGCTCACACCATTTTTGGGCGTGTCGTTCACAACGTCCACAAATCGCACTATTCTTAGGACTGTCATTAGATACACAACCGTTTAAGGAGTAGTTGTGGCAGCAATTGAAAGCGTGTACGCGCGTCAGATTCTCGATTCCCGTGGCAACCCGACCGTCGAGGTCATCCTCGACACCGAGGACGGCGCCCAGGGTCGTGGCCTGGTTCCGTCCGGTGCTTCCACCGGTGAGGCCGAGGCTTGGGAGCGTCGCGATGGCGACAAGTCCGTCTACGGCGGCAAGGGCGTTCTGAACGCGGTCAAGGCCGTGAACGAGGTCATCGCTCCGAAGGTCATCGGCATGGATGCCGCCGACCAGCGCGCTCTTGACGACCTGATGATCGAGCTCGACGGCACCCCGAACAAGGGCAAGCTGGGCGCCAACGCCATCCTGGGCGTCTCCCTGGCCGCTCTGTACGCCTCCGCCGAGTCCGCCGGCCTGCCGCTGTACCGCTACATCGGCGGCACCAACGGCCACATCCTGCCGGTTCCGAACATGAACATCATGAACGGTGGCGCCCACGCTGATTTCGCCACCGACATTCAGGAGTACATGATCTCCCCGTACGGCTTCGACACCTACTCCGAGGCCCTGCGCGCCGGCGTCGAGGTCTACCACACCCTGAAGAACGTCCTCAAGAAGGAAGGCCTGAACACCGGCCTTGGCGACGAGGGCGGCTTCGCTCCGAAGATGAAGTCCAACGAGGACTCCCTGAAGTACATCATGGACGCCATCTCCGCCGCCGGCTACGAGCCCGGCAAGCAGATCGGCATCTGCCTGGACGTCGCCTCCTCCGAGTTCTACAACAAGGAGACCGGCAAGTACCACTTCGATGGTGAGGATCGCGAGTCCGCCTACATGCTGGACTACTACGAGAACCTCATCAACGAGTACCCGATCGTCTCCATCGAGGATCCGTTCAACGAGGAAGGCTGGGAGGACTGGGCCGAGATCACCCGTCGTCTCGGCGACCGCCTGCAGTTCGTCGGCGATGACCTCCTGGTCACCAACCCGGCCCGCCTGCAGAAGGCCATCGACCTGGGCGCCGCCAACTCCCTGCTGGTCAAGCTCAACCAGATCGGCTCCGTGACCGAGACCCTCGACGCCATCGAGCTGGCCACCTCCGCTGGCTACACCTCCATGGTTTCCCACCGTTCCGGCGAGACCCCGGACACCACCATCTCCGACCTGGCCGTGGCCAAGAACACCCGCCAGATCAAGACCGGTGCCCCGGCCCGTGGCGAGCGCGTTGCCAAGTACAACCGCCTGCTGGAGATCGAGGAGGAGCTCGGCTCCACCGCTCAGTACGCCGGCTACAGCGCCTTCAAGGCCTGCAAGAAGTACCTGGCCAAGTGAGCACGAGGAACCGAAAACGCCCGTGAAGGCGTGAGGTTCCGGTGAATCCTGATACCCGTCGCATCCGTTCGGTCGAATGCGACGGGTATTTTCGTATGTCATGAGCAAGCAGTCCCGAGCCGGCAAGTCCGGCACAGCAAAAGCCAAAAAGAGGAAGAGCGGTGCGGGACCCATCGCCTTCTTCGTCTCCCTGTTCATCGTGGCCCTCGGCACCATCCAACTGGTCGCCACCTTCCACACCTACGCGCTTAACCTCGCCGAACTCAACGGTTTGAAGCGTGAGGAGGCGTCGCTGATCGCCAAGAAACAGGAACTGGAAAACGACATCAAACGCTGGAACGACAAGGCCTACATCACCGCCCAAGCCCGCGAACGACTCGGCTTCGTGTTCCCCGGCGAGCAGGCGGTCCGCGTACTGCACCCGGAGGCAGTGACCGGCACCGAAACCGGCACCGATTCGTCCGACTCCTCATCCAGCTCGGACAAGAACGTCCTGCCGTGGTACAGCGAACTGTCGTACGCCTTCAAAAAGGCCGACGAGCCCGTGACCGACGCCAAGTCCGGCACATCGTCCGACGATTCGTCCGCATCCGACTCGTCTTCGTCCGACAAGTCCGGCAAATCCAGCAAGTCCAAGTCCGATTCATCCGGACGGTCCGCCGATTCCGGCACGGGCGGCGCGGACCAAAGCGGACAGTGACACCCATAGTCTTTCCATCGCATCAACCATCATCGACCATCAGGGGAGGAAACCCAACCGTGACCACCGACATCACCGCCAAGGCCGTGTCCCTCGTGGACGCCGTGCTCGCCGAACCCGCGAACGACCATGACATCGATCTGGTCCAGCGCCAGCTCGGCCGTTATCCGCGAGGCATGGTTGCCGTGGGCGCCCGATGCGTGTGCGGCCGTCCACTGGCGGTGATCACCCGTCCGGTGCTGCCCGGTGGTATCCCGTTCCCCACCACCTGCTACCTGACCGGCCCGGAAGCCGTCAAGGCCGCTTCCCATGTGGAGGCCGCGGGCGTGATGCAACAGTACAACGACATGCTCGCCGCTGATGAGGAGCTTCGCGCCGCCTACGCACGGGCCCACGAACTGTATCTGGCGTTCCGCCACGAACTGGCCGCCAGGCTCGGCGATAGTGAGGAGCACATCGAAGGCACGTCGGCCGGCGGCATGCCCGTGCGCGTCAAGTGCCTGCACGCCCTGCTGGCCCAGTCGCTGGTCATGGGACCGGGCGCGAACCCGATCGGCGATCTGGTGCTTGAACGAGTCAAGGATGAGTTCGACCCGTCCGTGTGCCGCTGCACGCTGGAAGACTGAAACCGTCCATCGACTGGACCCGAAGGAGAAGGCAATGAGCAAGGAATCCGTGACCGTAGCCGGCATCGACTGCGGCACCAACTCGATCAGGCTGAAGATCGCCCGTGTGGACGCCGACGGCATGCATGAAGTGGTGCCGCGCATCTTGCGCGTGATCCGGCTCGGCCAGGATGTGGACAAGACCCACCGATTCGCCGACGAGGCGCTCGAACGCGCCTACGTGGCCGCCCGCGAATTCGCCGGTGTGCTTGCCGAACACCCGGTGGACGGCCTGCGCTTCGTGGCCACCTCCGCCACACGCGACGCCGAGAACCGCGAGGAGTTCGAGGACGGCATCGAATCCATCCTCGGCGTGCGCCCCGAAGTGATCCCCGGCACGGAGGAGGCCGACCTGAGCTTCCTCGGCGCCACCTCCGTGGTCAACCGCGGCGAACTCAAGGCCCCATACCTGGTGGTCGATCTGGGCGGCGGCTCCACCGAACTCGTCATCGGCGGCGACGGCGTGAACGCGCCCGCCACGCAGGTCCAAAGCGCCTTCTCGATGAACATCGGCTCCGTGCGCATGACCGAACGTCACCTGAAGACCGATCCGCCCACCCAGGAGGAGATCGACGCCGCCATCAAGGACGTGGACGAGCACATCGACGAGGCGTTCCGTACGGTGGACGCCGGCAAGGCGCGCACCATCATCGGCGTGTCCGGCACGGTGACCACCATGACCGCGCTCGCCCTCGGCCTGACCGAATACGACCACACCGTGGTGGACGGCCACCGCCTGAGCCTTGAGGAGGCGTACGCGGTGGACGACAAATTCCTCAACATGTCCCGCGCGGAACGTCGCGAGTACAAGACCATCCACCCCGGCCGTGTGGACGTGGTGGGCGGCGGCGCCGTGGTGTGGAACCGCGTGCTCGCCAAGGTGAGCGAGGCCGCCGCGGCCGACCACGGCGAGCCCATCGACTCGTACGTGGCCAGCGAGCACGGCCTGCTCGACGGCATCGTCCTCGACTACGGACGCCGCCTGCTCGCGCGATAGCGTACAATGAAACGGTTGGCCCACGGGCCAACGCCTCCATGGCGAAATTGGTATACGCAGTCGACTTAAAATCGATCGCTTCGGCTTGCGGGTTCGAGTCCCGCTGGAGGCACTTTCACAAGGCGCGCGGAATGGCCGGAAGCCTTATACGAGTGGGATCGGACGCCCCCATGTTCCGCGAATCGCTGCCTCATCCGGAATAGTGTGGGCAAGATGTGGGCAAATTCCCGAAACATAACCCCGTTACCCTGTTCTTCGTCGTAATCGCATCCGAACCCGAAACGAGGCAAATCCCATGGCGTCACGCTGGACCGAAGTCGAACGAGTCGAACAAGGCGCGCTGCCCACCATGCTCGCACAGGCGGTCATCGTAGGCACCGCGCTGACGGTCGGTGCCATCGCCTGCTCCGGCTTCTACCTCAATATGATCGCCGATCCGAAGACCGGCGGCCCCGTGGTGGCCTTGGTGCCGTGGATGGTTGTGACCGTGTTCATCGCCGTCGTGTTCTCCTACGTGGTCGGCTTCGCGCTGCTCTGGTGCGCCGAATCCTTCACCAACCGCATGAAGGACACGTTCAAGCCATGGGCGTACGCCGTGGTGGGACTCATCGGGTACGCCATCTGGGGCATGTTCGTGATGGGCACCACCATGAATTCGCTCGACCAGGCCGTCAACGGTGTGGTGCTCGCCAACCAGGACATCCTCGCCGTGACCGCCAACTACGCCGTTTTCGGCTTCATCGCCTTCTTGCTGGCCCAGGCGTATGGTGCCAAGCTCGCCACCCGCAAGACCGCCGTCATTGTGCTGCTCGTCGTCCAGATCGTGCTCGCCGTGCTCGGCGGCATCGTGCTGTTCATGATCTTCGGCCAGATTCCGTCCACGAAGTAGGTACGCCATGTTCAGTGTGCTTGACATGTTCACCATCGGCGTGGGACCGTCCTCCTCGCACACCGTGGGACCGATGGTTGCCGCACATGCCTTCGTCGCCGCGTTGGAACGCGACGGCCTGACCGCACGCACCGCCCGCGTCAAGGTCACGCTCTACGGCTCGCTGGCCCTGACCGGACTGGGCCACGGCACCGACCGCGCCGTCATGGCCGGGCTCGAGGGCAACGTGCCCGCCACCGTGGACACGCAGCACATGCTGCACATCCGCGAGACCGCCGCGCTGGACAACACCATCAACCTGGCCGGCACCACGCGCATCGGCTTCGACTATGACCGGGACATGGTCTTCGAGATGTGGAAGCGCATGGCCGCCCACCCCAACGGCATGCGGTTCCAGGCCTTCGACGCCGCCGGCAGCCTCGTGGACGAGCAGGTCTGGTACTCCATCGGCGGCGGCTTCATCCGCCAGGGCAGTCCCGACGACCTCATGATCGGCATCCACGACCGTCCGCCGGCGGGCACCTCCTTCGCCGACGAGGACGAATCGGCCTCCACCGACTTCGGCCCGGAAACACCCTACCCGTTCTCCTCCTGCGCCGAACTCGTGGCCCTGTGCCGCGAGCACCACATGAGCATCGCCGAACTGGTCTGGGCCAACGAGACCGCCACTCGGTCGGCCATCCAGGTGCGCTCCACCATCGACAACGTGTGGCGCGTGATGCGCGAATGCGTCAACCACGGCTGCACCTCCGAGGAGAAAACATTGCCGGGCGGCCTCGAGGTGCCTCGCCGTGCCCCGCGCATGTACCAGCGTCTCGCCTCGAATTCGGACGTGCTGCGCCGCGACAGCCGGCGCAAGGACGCCGTGCTGGAATCCTCGGACGCCGCATGGGTGGACCTGTTTGCGCTCGCCGTTTCCGAGGAGAACGCCGGCGGCGGCCGCATCGTCACCGCCCCCACCAACGGATCGGCCGGCATCATCCCCGCGGTGCTCCACTACTACTGGCATTTCGTGGACGACGCCAACGAACAGGGCGTCGTCACCTTCCTGCTGACGGCCGGGGCCATCGGATACCTGTTCAAGCGCAACGCCTCGATTTCCGGAGCGGAGGTCGGCTGCCAGGGCGAGGTCGGTTCGGCCTGTTCGATGGCGGCCGCGGGTCTCGCCGCGGTGATGGGAGGCACGCCGGAGCAGGTGGAGAACGCGGCGGAGATCGGCATCGAACACAACCTGGGCCTGACCTGCGACCCGGTGGGCGGACTGGTGCAGATCCCGTGCATCGAGCGCAACGCCATGGCCGCCAACACCGCCATCAACGCGGTGCGCATGGCCATGCTCGGCGACGGCTCGCACATCGTGACCCTCGACCAGGCCATCGCCACCATGAAGCAGACCGGCGAGGACATGATGGCCAAATACAAGGAGACCTCCAAGGGCGGTTTGGCCGTCAACGTCGTGGAGTGCTGAGATTCGGATCGGTGCCGCAGCTCCCTTTGGCGTCCCCAGTCAGGGGAGGCGTCGGTGAAACCGGCTGAGGGATCGTCGGAGGAATCCGGGGTTTCCGCTTCGGCGTGTCGACAGGTGCGAAAGGCTCGACGGCAATCGCGCGGAAGTGCTATTGTAGGGCGCATTGTGTCGTAAAGGAGGACCAATGGCAGATCAGATGCCCAAGGTAAACGCCGAATTCGGTACCACGCCCGTCATCGAATTCCCGACCGAGGAGGCCCCGAAGGGTCTCAAGGCCGTGGAGCTGACCGAGGGCGACGGCCCGATCGTCCGTCGCGGCGATACCGTGACCGTGAACTACCACGGCGTGGTGTGGGGCAAGGACACCGCCTTCGATTCCAGCTTCGAGCGCCATCAGCCGGCCAGCTTCGGTATCGGCGTGGGCCAGGTCATCAAGGGCTGGGACCAGACCGTGCCGGGCCACAACGTGGGCTCCCGTCTCGTGGTGTCCATTCCGCCGGAGTACGGCTACGGCTCCCGTGGCGTTCCGCAGGCCGGCATCGGCGGCGGCGACACGCTGGTGTTCGTCATCGACATCATCTCCACCCGCTGACCTTCCGCGTCAAGCGGATCAGCAGTGACGAACGCCGGGGTAGAAGCCGGCGTTTTGTTATATGCGCACTGAAACGTTGAATATTCGCCGAATACTTATCAGAGGAGGACAACATGGCTGAGGATAAGGTTTACCTGCTCACGCAGGAAGCGTACAACAAGATGAAGGAAGAGCTGGCCCACCGCGAGGGCGAGCTGCGCGAGGAGATCGCGCACAAGATCGCCGTGGCCCGCGCCGAGGGCGATCTGTCCGAGAACGGCGGCTACCAGGCCGCCCGCGAGGCCCAGAGCAAGAACGAGGGCCGCATCGCCGAGCTCACCGTCAAGCTGCGCGATTCCAAGATCATCGAGAACGCGCCGGAAGGCACCGTGGGCAACGGTTCCGTGGTCACCATCGACCTCAACGGCAACGAGATGACCTACGTGCTCGGCACCCGCGACATCGTCTCCGGCACCGACTACGACATCATGACCCCGGATTCCCCGATCGGCCAGGCCATCCAGGGCGCCAAGGTGGGCGACGTGGTCTCCTACACCGCCCCCAACGGCCGCCAGCTGTCCGTGACCGTCAAGGCCGCCAAGCCGCTGGCCTGAGCATATATCGATAGCGCACAAATATCGGCTCCCCTCTCTGAGGGGAGCCGAGTTTTTATCGGAAGCTGGTTGGCGGGGAGTTGGTGGGTCTCGCCCGTAGGCTTGGCCGAACGGCCTTTAGTGGGTAGAGCCCCCCCCACACCCCGCCAACAGCGTCAACTATCCAAAACCGTCAACTCCACAACGAGACGATCACCATATAGATCGCCACCATATGGCAGGCGTATCCGGCAACGGTGCCACAATGGAAGATCTCATGGAATCCGAAGATCCGCGGCCAGGGGTCGGGCTTGCGCAGCGCGTAGACGATGGCCCCAAGGATGTAGCACGCCCCGCCCGAGCACAGCAGGATTACCACGGCAGGGCCGGCATACGGGGAGTTCCAGAACAGCATCATGAACGCCAGGCCATAGATGCCGAATACGATGTAGACCACCGTGTACAGCCATCGCGGCGCATTGATCCAGATCACATGGATGATGAGCGCCACCAGCGTGCATGCCCACATCGAAATGATGATGAAATTACGCCAGAACGGTTCCAACGCGAACGAAACCGGCGTGTACGTTCCCGCGATGAGCAGGAAGATGTTCACATGGTCGATGCGGCGCAGCACATCCGTCACACGCGGGCTCCAATCACCCAGATGATAGGCCGCGGAATTGGTGAACAGCACCAGCGAGGCGGTCATGAAGACCGCGCACGCCCACTTGAGGCCTGCACCCTGCGCCAGGCAGATAAGCACGATGCCGGCTGCCAGGGACAGGGGAGAGGCTATCGCGTGAATCCAGCCGCGCATCAGCGGCTTCGGGCGGCCGTGCACGTCCAGACGAATCTTACGCTCCACCTCGGCAGGGGCGATGCCCTCCACCTTCAGCGCATGGTTCTCCGCCTTGGCCAATGCGTGCCGGGCCTTCACCTCGGCCTTGGCGCGGATAGCCTCGGCCTTGAACTGGCCCTTGGCCCGGATCGCGTCCGCCTTGGCCTTGAGCGCCTGCTCGCGCGCTTCGATGGCCGCCTGGCGTTTCGCCTCGATTTCCGGATCGGACCAGTGGGGGCGTCCGTCTGTCGCGGTCCGTTCGTCATCGTTCGTTGATGCCATTGTTCCCCCATTCATCAGGACTCGCGGAGCGTTGCTTACGCTACCGTAACCTACGTTAACGTAACTTACTCGTTTGTCAATAGCGACTCACGTGAACCCTATCACCTCCGTGAACACTTCGGTCGTGCCCGCCAGCGGTGGCGATACGATGGAGCCAAGAGAGCATCGGAGAAGAACCAAGGGGTTTTGACATGGTGTATTGCACCGAATGTGGCTTCGCCAACAACGACGGCGACGCCTTCTGCACGCAATGCGGCACGCCGCTGGAGCATCCGGACGCTGCTGCGGCACCATCCGCGGCGGCCGCGCCGGATCGCACGCTGGTGGAACCCGCCGCAGCACCGCAATATGCCGCTCCTGCGACACCGGCTGCCCCGGCGCCCGGCATGGTCCCCGTCCCGCCCGTGGCCGGCGCGCCTGCGCCCGCCGGACCCATCAGCGGCACCACCGCACCCACCGTGCCGGCCGGCGCCGTACCCGGTACACCGGTTCCGCCCGCAAACGGCATATCGGGCCAACCTCAACGCAAACGTTCCACGGCCATCATCGTCATCCTCATCGCCCTGATCTGCGTGGTGTCGCTGGTCATCGGCCTGTTCGTCACCCACAGCATGGGTCTATGGGGCGCGGGCCAGTCCACGCAGACCACCCAGAGCGCGAGCGGAACCGATACGGATCAATCCAAGGACGGCACCTCAGCCAAGGACAAGAAGCAGTCCGAAAGCGAATCGGACAAGACCAAGGACAGCGAGGACAAGAAGGACACGAAGAGCGAAGAAACGGAGGAAACCGGCCCGGTCATCACCTCCAGCCAGCTTTCCGCAATCGCCGACTCCTACTCCTCCTCGGACGTGGCCGTCTCCGCCGTGGTGATCGACAGCAAGGTCACCAACGCCAAATCCTCCTCGGACGCGGTCATCGCCACCACCGCACAGTCCGGCAAGCAGTTCGTGGCCGCCGGCCTCTACCTGCCCGTCTACCTGGCCGCCATGGACAGCGGCAACGACGACGCCAAGGCGCAGGCCGCCACCATGATGAGCACGATGGACAACGCCTCCGGCAACAACGCCGCCGCCGCACTCGGCGGATGGGACGCCGTCAACTCGTGGGCATCCTCCCACGGCTACAGCGGCACCACGTTCTCCCGCAACTACGGCGACGTGGCCGCCAGCAACAACGGCTACGAAAACTACAGCTCCTCACGCGACGCCGCACTCATGCTCGCCTCCGTGGACGCCAAGGGTGGTGCTTCGCTCATGAACGTGGACATCGCCTCCGAAGGCGTGACCATCCCGTCCGGCATGACCGTGCACGCCCACCGCGGCCAGGGCATCCAGGACACATGGAACTACTTCGCCATCGTGGAGGCCAACGGGCGCAAGGCCGCCGTGGCCGTCACCACCCAATATCAAGGCAAGGCCGTGGCCGCCGAGCTGATGAGCAAGGTGCTCGCCAGCGTCGACGCCACCCTGAAGCAGTGACCGGCATGGCACGCCATCAACGCCACCGCGCGCCACGTCCGGCGCGGGCCAAAGCCGTGACAATCGGCGCCGCCGTGGCGGTCATCGCCGTCATCGTCGCGCTCGCCGTCACCTTCGGATGGTGGCTGCCGAACAGGCAGACGGCCGGCGGCGACGGGGGAGCGCGGTCATCGCAGGGCGCGGGGAATCCGTCCGCATCGTCCGACACATCCGCGACCGCGGACGCCGCGACGAATGCGACTGCGGACAAACCCACCCACGACACGCTCGACCGCAAGTCCACGCCCCGGCCGGATACTCGCGACCTCGCGGCCGAAACCCGCATCACCAACGTCAAGTCCGCCCTTGAATCGACGATGCCGGCGAGCGGCGGCACCTGGTCCGCATACGTCGAGGACCTCGACACCGGTAAGACCGTGAGCCTCAACGAACAGCCGATGGTGGCCGCCTCGGAAATCAAACTGTACGTGATGCTCACCGTATACGACCGGCTTGCTTCCGGCACCCTGAACACCGGCGGGCAAAGCACGGACGCGCTTCTGAACCAGATGATCACGGTCAGCTCGAACGCGGCCACCAACCAGCTCGTGCAGATGATCGGTGACGGCGACATGGCCACCGGTATCAAGCGCGTGACCGAAACGGCCGCGAAATACGGATACGCCTCCTCAAAGCAGCTACGTGCGCTTTCGGACGCGGGCACGGATGGAACCGGCACCGAGAACTGGACCTCCGCGGCCGACTGCGGCAAACTCCTCGCCGCCATCTATCGGGGCAAGTTGGTTTCGCCCGAGGCGAGCCAAGCCATGCTCGGGCTGCTCGAAGGCCAGACCCGGCGCAACAAGATCCCCTCCGGTGTCCCGGCCGGCATCCAGGTGGCTAACAAGACCGGCGAACTGGCCGGCGTGGAGAACGACGCCGCCATCGTCTGGGGCAAGGCCGCGGACGGGTCCGCGCGCGACTACGTGCTCGTGGTCATGACCTCCGGCGTGGACTCGGCGACCGCGCAACAGGCCATCGTCGGGGCCTCCTCCGCGGTCTACGCGGGGATGACCTCCTGACGCGCGTCCAACGGCCGAATCCTGCGTATTATGGTGCGCATGGCAGATTTCTCACATATCCTCGCAACGCGCCCCGATTTCGATGACGAAGACCGCGAATGGCTCCACCATCTGGTGGCCGACTGGCAGGTGATCGCCGACCTCAGCTTCGCCGACCTGCTGCTGCTCGTGCAGGATGGTTCCGGCCGGTACGTGGTGGCCGAACAGTGCCGTCCCTCCACCGTGATGACGCTCCGTGGAGAGGACGTGGTGGGCGAGGTCATGCCTGAGGACATGGCCGGCGAACTGGACGCCGCCATGCAGTCCACCGTGGTGTTCCGCTCCACCGTGCTCAGGACCGTGGGCAAGGCCACCGTCTGCAACGTGTACGCGCCGGTGCGTCACAACGGCAAGACCCTGGGCCTGGTGGTGCGCGAGACCAACATGGCCACCCGGGAATCCAACGGCCGCTACGAGTCCGAAAGCATCAACGCCGGCAAGCAGCTCTACGAGATGATCCCGCGCGGCCAGTTCCCGTACCAGGATTCCGTGATGAGCCAGCGCCACATCGCGCGCGTGGCGGACGGCTTCATCGTCCTGACCCTCGACGGCGTGGTGCGTTACGCCTCGCCCAACGCCATCAGCTGCTTCCGCCGACTGGGCCTGCTGACCACTATGCCCGGCCAGTATCTGAGCGAGCTTGGCACCCAGCTCATCAAGGAGAACGATTCCGTGCCCGAGACGCTGCCGCTGGTGCTCTCCGGCAAGGCCGCGGTCGATTCCGAACTCAGCGCGAACCGTTCCGCCGTGTCCATGCGTTCGCTGCCGCTGTTCGACAACAACGGCCGTGTGGGCGCCATCGTCCTGTGCCGCGACGTGACCGAGCTGCGCCGCCGCGAGCAGGAGCTGCAGACCAAGAACGCCACGATCTCCGAGATCCACCACCGTGTGAAGAACAACCTGCAGGCCGTCTCCGCGCTGCTGCGACTCCAGGCGCGCAAGACCAAGTCCGAGGAGGTCAAGAAGGAGCTGCAGGAAGCGCAGCGCCGCGTGCAGACCATCGCCATGGTGCACGAGGGCCTGAGCCAGACCGCGGACGAGATCGTGGACTTCGACAAGGTGATCTCCAACCTGCTGCGCATGGCCGTGGATCTGGCCACCATGAAGGACCAGCAGATCGACATCAACTTCATGGGCAAGTTCGGCATGATGCCCGCCCAGGACGCCACGCCGCTCTCGCTGGTGCTCACCGAGCTCATCACCAATTCGGTGGAACACGGTTTCGAGGGACGCAAGGAGGGCCACATCGTCATCTCCGTGGGCCGCTCCGGCTCCAACCTCAACGTGGTGGTGGAGGATGACGGCACCGGTCTCGGCTCCGAGGAACAGGGCGGCATGGCCCGTTCCTCCGGCTCGGGCCTGGGCACGCAGATCATCAACACGTTCGTGACCAACGATTTCGGCGGTTCCGTGCATTGGGAACCGCGCCGCGAAGGCGGCACCCGCGTGGTCCTTGACATGAAGCTGCGCGCCGCCCAGGACGAGTAGTCATTCCATCGCGGCTCCCCTCGCTAAGAGAGGGGAGCCGGCGCATCCGGGCGACTCGAGGGGAGTGACACGTCGTGTGATGTGCCACTGGGAGTCGGAAACGACCGACACTCCACATATGCGAAGACCCTCCCGATCAGGGGAGGGTCTTCGCATATAAAACCTTGGAATACGTTCGCCGAATCAGATCTGCATCTGCATGGCCTGGGAACGGCGTGCACGCATGGCGCGGCGCTTCAGGGCGCGGCGCTCATCCTCGCTCAGGCCGCCCCACACACCGTAATCCTGATTGGTGTCCAGCGCGCACTTCAGGCATGCGTCAATCACCTTGCAGGTACGGCACACGGCCTTGGCCTCTTCGATCTGCTGGTAGGCGGCCCCGGTGTTGCCCACCGGGAAGAAAAGCTCCGGATCCTTGTCACGACATGCGGCCTTGGCTCGCCAATCAAAAGCGCTGCTCAATGCTTGCCTCCTTGTTTAAAGCCTCTGGCTGTTGTTGTTTCTGTAAGCCCAGATACAAGGTAACCACGAACCATACCGTTTTTCAAGAGTTTTCGCCCAGAAAGTGACGACACGCCAAGCCTTGGGCCGGCGGTCGACGGCATCGGCACATCAGGCGGCGCACTGCACCAGACAGGCCGTGGCACCCGCAACCAGCACCGCCCTGCCCGGCGTGTCCAGATCGCGCTGGCTGAGCGTGGCCAACAGGTTCGAGGGGATGCCCGTCATCAGATCGGCCGTCCGCTCGCCGCAGGGGAACGCGATGCGCGTCACGCAGTGTTCGGGCACCCGTACATGACGGGCGGTCGTCACCGCGAACACCACGGTGACGGCGGTATCCGCCAGCGCCTTGCGGAATTCGTCGGCCTCATCGCTGACGTTGAACGGGTCGAACAGTTCATCGGCGTCATCGACCACCCACACCAGCCGCGGCGGATGCGGCACGTCCGGAGTCTCCGTGGTCGTCCTTGCGCCGGATCCCTCGCCGCCCCGCAGCAGTTCGGCGGTGCGCTCGCCGCGCTGCACCCTGCTGTATCGCACCATCAGGCCGTCCATGCCGGCGGCGGAACGGGCGAGCATGGTCAGCACCGTGGTTTTCCCCCGACCGTGCGCGCCGATGACGCCGATGTTGCCTGTCGTAATCGGAACGGTGGCGTCGTGCAGGGCGATGCCGTCATCCGCAAGACCGAACCACAGCCGGTCAGGGAACCGGTTACGCGCATGCCCCGCACGGATGGGAGCCGGCACCTGCGTAGGCAGAGGAGCGGTGAACAGGGGCGGGGTAGGAGCGAATCCCATGAACCGGTGCGCCAACGTCACCTGCCTGCAACAACGGGCGATGTTCTCCACCGGGGCGCAACGCAATGCCGTGACCTGTTCGCCGTCATTGCAGTACGCCGAGCCGGGCAATGCGGGCGGGATGGAGGCGGCCCTGCCGTCGCCCAGCAGTTCCGTGGACTGCATCGTATCGCGCACGCGCAGGCAGATGTTGATGGCCATGTTCGCCTTCATGTCGGCGTTAACCTGGCCGAGCGGGTTCTGCGTGCAGGCGATGAGATGCATGCCGAGCGAGCGGCCCAGCGAGGCGATGCGCACCAGACGGCCGATATAGTCCGGCAGCTGGTCCTTCAATGCGTGGAACTCGTCGATGACCACCATCAGTCGTGGCGGCGGCAACGGCATGTCCTCGATATGGGCGGCGTGATGCTCGGCGGCCAGTCGCTCGCGCCGGGTCAGTTCCGCCTCCAACGCGCGCAGGGCGCGGGCCGCGTGCGCCAGGTCGAGATCGCACACGTTGCCCACGGTATGCGGCAGCTGTTCGAGCGCGCGGAACGCGGAACCGCCCTTGAAATCAAGGAACACGAAATTGAGCCGGTCCGGACCGTTGCACGCGGCCAATGCCAAGCACCAGCTTTGCAGGAGCACCGACTTTCCGGAACCGGTGGTACCCGCCACCAGCGCATGCGGACCTTGACGGACCAGGTCGAGGTCGAAGCGGCCTTGCGCGCCAGTGCCAAGCGGCACGTTCAGATCAGCCGGGCCTATCCAATGACCGACGATGGTGCGCCAAGGCAGCCGGTCGAAACCGAGCATCGCCTCGATGGACTGCGAGGCCATCGTATGGAAGGCCACGGCGTCGCCGGTGTCATCATCGACGGTGATGGGGCGTGATGAGGCCGTGGACGAGGCCGATGGCGTGGCTTCGGCTGCTGCCTGCGAGCCCCAGGGCAGGGCGATGAGCACCGAGGCCAGGCAGCCGATGGCACCGGGCACCACCATCATGGCGAACATCCACTGACCTTGGACGATCATCACCACGATCATCATGATCTGGGCGAACAGTGGTGCCGCCATGGCGAAGACCATGAGTTTGGCACGCGGGTCGGAAGCGGTGCCGTTGCGTGCGGATGAGCCGACCCGATTGGAACGTCGGCCGGAAGGGGAGCGGTCGGAACCATGACGGTTGCGCCGTTCGTGACGTGGGGAGGAGGTGCGTCGTTGCTGTGCATGTCTGGACATGCCTCCAGCGTGAACCGGTCCATGCGCCCCACGCAAGCCGAACCGGCCTATGTGGTTCCAGCTTCCATGTTGCTGTTCTGGCTCCCTTCTCCGAGAGGAGCTGGGCCGCGAAGCGGACTGATGGGGAGGCTTATGGAATAGATCGTGGGCTCCCCTCAGTCGCCTACGGCGACAGCTCCCCTCAGAGAGGGGAGCCCGAATGGGGGCGAATCAATCTTGGTTTAAGAGCCAAAAGGGTTTCCTCGGCTTCACGGCGTTCGGAAGCTCTCCTCGGAGAGGGGAGCCAGAAAACACTTGGAATGCGTCTTACTGTCAAAAAGCCGTGGATTAGCTTTCGGCGAGGGTGCCCACGGTGCCAGCGGCATGTGTGCCGGCTGCGAGTTCGCTGAACAGTTCGGTGTTCTTCGCGTCGTCCAACAGCACGGAGGAGCCCACGCCGTCCACGTAGTAATCGGGATCGGACCAGTACACGCTGCCGGAGATGCCGTTGCTGCCGGTGGCGTCCTTGAATGCCAACGCCATGGACAGCAGGGTGAACGGCGTGGTCTTATTATCCACGGTCAGTGAATCCAGTCCGGCGTTGGCCAGCTTGGAGACTTTTGCGGGATTCGTCAGCGTCTGTGCGCTGGAGGCCTTCTTGATGATGGCCGCGATCACCTGGCGCTGGCGTGCGTTGCGCCCGAAGTCGCCCTGCGCGTCCGCATAGCGCATGCGGGAGAAGGACAGTGCGGTGGCACCGTCCGCCGTATGGCAGCCAGCCTTCCAATTGAGACCGGAATAGGCGTCCTGAACGTCCTGGTCGTAGCACAGTTCGATGCCGCCCAGCGCGTTGACCACTTCCTGCAGTCCGCCGAACTTGATCTGCGCCACATGATCGATGCGCTGCCCGGTCAGGGTCTCGATTTCGCCTACCAGTGCCTTGTTACCGGCGAACTGGGCCACGGAATTGATCTTCATGTACTGGCCGTCCACGTTCATCAGCGAGTCACGGGGGATGGAGATTAGCGAACTCGCGCCGCTTTTGGGCTTGGTGAGCACCAGAATCGTGTCCGTACGGTAACCGGAGACATCGTCCACGCCGCCGTAATCGGTGGAGCCGTCACGTTCGTCCGAACCGAGGATCAGCCACGTGGAGGCGGGCGTGTCAGCGGAATCGGTCAGCCAATCGGCCCTGTTCAACCGGCCGTTGACCCACGTCCAGGCGCCGAACACGGAAACCACGAGCGCCGCAAGGAGTACGGCCACGGCGATGGCCGCGATCCGCCCTGCACGGTGGCGGGGGCGCGCGGCCCGAACCACACCGGCGCCGGGGGAGACGGAACCGCGTCCGGCGCGAAGGGAGGCTGCGGCGGGACGGCTCATCTGGGGAGCGGCCGGAGCGGACGCCGGGCGCACGGCGTTACGGGAGGATCCGGAGGAGCGTCGCGCTCGGGTGGGGGCGATGCTCTGTGGCATGGCGTCGCCCGGCGTGCTGCGGCGGGCCGCACGACGCGCGTTGGGGGAGAAGCTCGGTGGTGGGGTCGCGGCACCCACGGCGTGCTGTGAGGAAGATGTCACGGAATCGGCGGAACTGCCGTCTCCGGGGGCGACGGAACGTGCGGGGGAAGCCTCGGCGGCATCATCGCTTCGACGTGCGTCGGCGGCACCGGTCGCACGAGAACGCGCCGGAGCAAAGGACTGCGGTGCGGAGGCGGAGGGACGCTGACGGCGACCGGCGGAGGGAACGAAGCTCGGCGGATTGATATTCTGGTCCGCTCCACTTGTTTCCTGCGTCATGCAATCCTCCACATACCGTCGAAAATGTCTGAAAGCCACTTTGACACAGTGCCCGGCGAACAGGCCAGACGGGTGCGGTTCCTTCGCATGACCGGCACATACCCGGCGCATATCTCACGCATACCCGGCATGGAATTCGCTCTGTTAAACCAGGATTGACATGAATACCCTTGGACTACCCCTCAGTCGGCTTCGCCGCCAGCTCCCCTGGCAAGGGGAGCCAAGAATAAGGGGCATGTCAATCCTGGTTTAACAGAGCCATGGAATTAGCCCCGCCGTATGCCGCAGCTAGGGCCTGGACGCAATCGAATCCAAGCTCGCCGGCACAGTGCAGACAGTCACACGCTTATAGCACAATTTCTCATAAACAGGCGTAATGACACGAGACACCATTTGACAAAAACACGGCGGCATGAGTGTAATGTAACCGTCAAATTTTGAAATGCTCGAAGGCAAGGAGAGTCGCATGTGGGGTGTGGTCGACGATTCCGCCGAAGAGCAGTGGAACGAACTGTGGGGCCTGTTCAAGCCGGACGGCGACGTCTCATGGCAGCACAAGGCGCTCTGCGCGCAGACCGATCCCGAGGCGTTCTTCCCCGAAAAAGGCGGCTCCACCCGTGACGCCAAGCGCGTGTGCGCCAAGTGCGAGGTGCGCGAGCAGTGCCTCAAGTGGGCCATCGACCATGACGAACGCTTCGGCATCTGGGGCGGCATGAGCGAACGCGAACGCCGTCGGTACAAGAAAAGCCATCGCGAACAAGCGTGAAACGCGGGGCGGGCGCCGCGGTTGCGTGCTCGGCACGGTATCCGTCCATCCCCCGATTCGTCCCTGATGGACTTCACGGCAATGCCGTATCCCATGATCGGCCGTGTCGGTCAGGTTTCGGCGTCCCCGGCACCGAATGTAAGCAAATCAAGGAATATGAAGGTATTTGCCGCCATTCACGGATACTCGGCGGTGGTGCCTATTACTCTGGGGGTTTATGAGTCCGACAGGTAACAGCGATATTCAGCAGGCCTTGGCCGAAGCCATGGCATCCAGGCCGTACACGCACCGGCAGGATGTCGACGCCGGCATAGCGGCCGTGATCACCGTCGAGGAGGACACCCGTTTCCTTGCGGCCACGCTGCGGGCCCTGCTCACCCAGAACGTGTTGCCGGGCGTCATCATCATCGCCGACGCCACCGGTGCCACCGGGCAGCCCGTCAGGACATCCTTCGAGGTGATCCCCTCGCCGGCCGGTCCGGTCATGGCCATGCCGCAGGCCAAGGAGGTCAGCGTGCAGGTCGTTCGGGCCAAGGGAGCCCGTTCATTCGGCGACGCCGTGGACAAGGCCCTTGATTATGCCGAACTCGACCCCTCGACCCGCGCGCTGTGGCTGTTGCACGACGACTCGCGTCCATCGGACGACACCTGTCTGGAACGCTTGCTGGAATCCTGGCGCAACACGCCGGGTGCCAACGTGCTCGGCTGCAAGCAGTGCGACTGGGACGGCAAGCAACTGCACAACGTGGGCATGTATGCGGGCCGCCACACCGTGCATTCCCTTGTGGTGGACGGTGAACCCGATCAGGAGCAGTACGACGGCCGTCAGGACGTGTACGCCGTCTCCCTGGCCGGCGCGCTCGTCTCGCTGAGCACGTTCAAACGGCTCAAAGGCATCAATCCCTGGTTCACCACCTACGGCGAATCCTTGGACTTCTGCCGTCGCGTCTGCCAGAGCGGCGGGCGTGTGGTGATCGTGCCTCAGGCGCAGATCGCCCACCGCCGCGCCCGGTACGAGGGCGTACGCACCCGTGGCGGCGAAGCGCTCAACTCCCACCACACCATCAGCCACGCCATGACCGTGGCCCGCGCCCAACAGCGCTACCTGTACACGGACATGGCCATGTCCTCGTGGATCCCGGTATGGCTGTGGCGTTTCATCCGCAGCTTCGGCATGGCCCTTGCCATGCTGTTCGGCAAGAAACCCTACGGCGCATGGATCGAACTGTGCCTGCCGTGGCTGGCTCTGACCTCCATCCCCGGAGCCATGCGCTCGCGCAGGCTGGTGGCCCGCCAATCGAAGGTGCCGATGTCCTCATTGCAGGTGCTCACCGCCGACCGCCGGCAGATCGCCCAGTTCCACGACCGGCGCGACGCCTTCATCGCCCAGCAGGGCGTGGTGCTGCTGAGCCCGCTCGAACGCGCGCATCTGAGAAGCCGCATCATCCGCCGATGGTCGTGGGCCATGGTCATGGCGCTCGTCTCGTTCCTGGGCATCATGGCCATCCACTGGCCGGTGTTCCGCGCCGCGTTCTCGGACGGCTCGCTGTATTCGAACGCGCTGCTGCCCACCGGCGCGAGCTTCCGCCAACTGGCGCAGGCCGCCACCACGCCGTGGGTGTTCGGCTCGGGCATCGGCATCCCAGCGCCTCCCACACCATGGCTGCTCGTATTGATGGTGGCCTCCCTGTTCACCATCGGCCACGTCGGCGCGGCCCTATCGCTCATGTTGTTCGCCGCCGCACCGCTCGCCGCGTTGTCCTTCTGGGCGCTTGCCGGCATCTTCACCCGTTCGGACGTGGTCCGTGTGCTCGGCGGCCTCCTGTGGGCCTCCTCCGGCATCATGTTCGGCTGGTACGCCGGCGCTGACCTGCCGATGCTCACCGTGCTGGTCTTCCTGCCCGCCGCGTTCGCATTCGTGTTCCGCGCCGTGGGCATGTACCACACCGAGGACCCGTTGAAGCCCCGCCCCTCCGTGCAGGCGGCGGCATTGTCCGCCCTGTGCTTCATCCCGGTGGTGGCCGCCGAGCCGCAGCTCCTGCTGGCTCTCGTCGTGGCGTTCGTGGCCTTCCTCATGTTCGTACGCCGCAAACGCGCCACGCTCCTGCTCATCCCGGTGCCTGCCGCGTTCGCCGTGGCCCCCACCCTCGTCAACTCGATTCGGTACGCGCATTTGGGCTCATGGCGTCAGCTGTTCGGCGACATCATGGTTCCTTCCACGGCGTCCAACGGTTCTCCTGAGGCGTTGAGCCTGCTGCAGGTGGCCCAACGCGCACTCGGCTGGAATCTTCTGTCCACGCACATGCTTGACCTGGCTGTGGCGCTCCTGTTCCTCATCGTGACCGTGCTCGCCATCGCCTCGCTCGTGCTGCCGTTCGCCCTGCGCGCCTCCCGACTCATGTGGGTGGTCATCGTCTGCGGCGCGGCGCTCTCGCTCGTCTCCTCGCGCGTGGCCATCGACGTGGACGCCGCAGGTCCGGTGGCCGGCTCGGCCGAACCCGGCATGCTCCTGATGATGATGGGCTTCCTGTCCTGCGTATGCTTGGTGGCCGGCGGTGCGGTGAAGCGCTTCCACCCCCTGCATTCGAACGCGCAAGGCGAGATCGAGGCACCGGCCCGTGACCGTCTTCGCCCGCTGATCGTATCCGGCCGCATGGTGCTTGCCGTGGTGCTCGCCGGCTGCGTGGCCATCCAATGCTGGTATGGCCTCGAACGCCAGCAGGATGGGGGACTGGGTATCTCCCGCTCCGGCCTGCCCATGGTCACCACCGATTACCTGGCTTCCGGCGAGGACCATCGCGTACTGGCCATCAGCGCCCAGACCCGCAATGTGGTCGATTATTCCGTGATGCGCACCTCCCGCGGCGACCTCATCGACAGCTCCCCGGCCCAGCGCGTACGTCTGCTGGACGGCGAACACGATGAGATCGACCAGACGCTCGCCAAGGCATGCGCCACACTGCTGTCCAATCCGGACGAGGACGCCATCGCCACCATCAGCCAACTCGGCTTCGGCGGCATCTACGTGGTCTCGGACGGCGAATCGGCCACCACGGCCACGCCCTACGAACAGTTGAGCGCCAACATCGCCGCATCCAACGGCACCCAGGCGCTGGTCAGCACCGACGCCGGCACCTACTACCGCCTGACCCTGCGCTCCGCCGCCTCGCAGAACGTGGACACCTCATGGCAGCAGCGCACCCAGAACAGCGGCTGGCGGCGCGCCTGGCTCATCTGCCTCGCGGTGGTGCTCGTCCTGTACTGCCTGGTGGCCCTGCCGCGCCGACGCATCATGGACGGCTTGGAGGAGGAAGCATGAGCCGCAAAGCAAGGAAATCAACGTCGTCCGTCCCCAGGCGCGTCATGCGCGTGGTGACCGGCATCATCACCATGATCGTGCTCATCGCCCTGTTCGCGGCCCTGATGATCCTGCCCGGCCCGAAGTCGCTGATCGACCGGGTCCAGGCCACCACCGACGCCATCGACCAGACGGTCAGCCCCACCCAATCCGAGACATACTGCCCGGCGCCCATGGCGCTCGCCGATTCCGGCACCTACGGTGACAGCGAATTCCAGGCCACCGTGGGCAACCTCGCCACCCAGGCCCGCTACGCGGCGTTCGGCTCGGTGTACAGCGCATCCGTCGCCGCGTTTGGGGATGATTCGGCGTCCGCATCCAGCGCCGTGACGCTCAAGGACGACGATGCCACCGACGAGGACCAGGTGAAGACCGGTTCCGAGAAGATCAGCCAGGGCTCCCGCCTCATCGACACCCACATGCTCACGGCCGAGGCCGGCACTGGCACCGCCGGCTCCATCGCCTCCTGGGCCAGCGACGGCGACCTCAAGGGCGTCTCCGCGGCCTCTTGCGTGGCCACGGCCCTGCGCCAGTCGTTCCTCCTGCCTTCCACCGCAACCGGCACCACGCAACAGCTCATCGTGGCCAACCCCTCCACCAAGCCCACCACCGTGGACGTATCCGTGTGGGGCTCCAAATCCGCCGGCAAACTCACCATGTCCACCCAATCCACGCTGACCGTGCCTGCCGGCGGCGAAAGCACGCTGGAACTCTCCGCAGCCGCCACCGCCCAGGACGGCCTGTACGCGACGGTCTCCAGCAAGGAGACGCCGATCGCCGCCGTGGTGCGCGTGGTGAGCATGGACGGCCTGACCTCCAAGGGCTCCGATTTCGCCATGCCGTTGGGAGCCGCCTCCAACGCGGCGGTGGCCTCCTCGGTGAACGAAGGGGACAAAGCCACCGCCTACCTGTTCGCGCACGTCGATACGCGCACCGAACTGTCCTGGATCACCGCAAGCGGTCTGGTGCATGCCCAGGACGTCACGGTCAAGGCGGGCCAGGTGTCCGTCGTGGATCTGGGCGATGCCCCCAAGGGCGCGCTGGGCGTGATGTCCACCGCCGAGGACAAGTTGTTCCTCACCGTGAAGGCCTCCCGCTCCGGTGACGGCGATCAGGCCGATTTCGCGCTCATCAACGCCGCGCAGCCCGCGGCATACGCCGGTCTGGCATTGCCGGACGACGTGACCGGAACCATCACGCTGGCCAATCTGTCGAACAAGGAAGCGAAGGTGACGATCCACGCCTACGACGCCAAGGGGCATGCGGTCAAGAGCCGCGACGTGACGCTTGGGGCGAACGCCGCGCAAGCCGTCAAGGCCGCCGATCTGGCCGACGGCGACAACGCCGCGGTCGTGCTGATGGTCGAGGATCAGGACAAGCAGGTGGGGTGGAACGTGCGGTTAAGCCACGATAATCTGGGCGACGGCAAGGTCGCCGGCCTGGCCGCCATCGGCCCGACCGCGCTCGTACCGTCCATCGCCCACGTCTGGGCCCGCAACGATTCCACCATCGTGCGGTAATCGTGTGGTAACAGGCGGATCACAGGCCCCAGTCGGGGTCGATCTCCTCGGGACGGCGCCCGTACAGTTCCGCCAGACGCGAAACCAGTTCGTCGCGGATCGCCAACTGGAGTTCCATCTTGGTCGGCGCCTCCGTCTGCAACGGCATGCGGTACAGCACGATGCGTGCCGGAATGCCATGGCTGGCAGGGAAGCACTGCGACGTGAAATTCGGCTCCGTCTGCCAAGGCGTCGGATCGGAAGGCGGCACATCCTCCACCGCGAACTGCAACGGGCGCACCAACTGGGGCCACGCCTCACCGAGACGGCGTACCTGCGCGGCCACCATGTCGTCGAACATGCCGGTGCGGGTGCGGTAACGGGGCAAGCGAGTGCCGAACATTGGGGTGCGTGTGCCGCGTCCGTGCCGGTTCCGGTACACGCGGGCGTTCCAAGGCGGTTGAAGCATGGTTCCCACCATAGGCCAAGGCGACGGCAATATGCGTTAGAATCGGTGCATTGGATACTCGCGTGAGGAGGACACGGGGATGATGGTGCGCTCCTGGACCGAATGCAATCTCGACGAACTGTGCTCGCGGGCCAAGGTGTTCGGCTTCGACCTGGACAACACGCTCGCCAGCTCCAAGCAGCCCATGAAACCGCCGATGATCGAACGGTTCAGCGCCCTGACCTCATGCGCCACGGTGGCACTCATCTCCGGAGGCAGCATGGCCGTGGTCGCCTCCCAGGTGCTCGACGTGCTCGCCCCCACCGCGAACCGCGCTAATCTCCACGTCATGCCCACCTCGGGTTCGCGCTACTACCGGTGGGATGAGGCCGAATCCCGGTGGGGGCTGGTCTATTCGCATGACCTTGACCCCGAAACCGTGGCCGTCATCGAATCCAGCCTCGAACGGCACGCCCGGGAACTCGGACTATGGGAAGCCGAGACATGGGGCCCGCGCATCGAAAACCGCGGCAGCCAGATCACCTTCTCCGCATGCGGCCAATACGCGCCGGTCGAGGTCAAGCAGGCTTGGGATCCGGACAACACCCGCAAGCACGCGCTCGCCGAAGCCGTGCGCGCCGACCTGCCCGACCTGAAGATCCGCGCGGGCGGCTATTCCAGCGTGGACGTCAGCAAGCACGGCATGGACAAGGCCTATGCCGTGCGCTCGCTTGCCGCCGCCCTGGGCATCGAGCCCGGCCGGATACTGTTCACCGGCGACCGCATGGGTCCGGGCGGCAACGACTATCCCGCCGTCGAGGCTGGAGCCATGGGTATGCGCGTGAACGATCCCCAGGATGCCTTGGGACTGATGGACGCGCTGCTTGCCCGTCTGGGATTGGGCACCGCCGGCCCGTCCCCGTCATCGTCGAAATAGCAGCGCCGGGTCAGGATCATGGTCACGCGGGCGGGCAGAGGTCACCATCGCCGGACGCAGGGGAGCGGCGGTCTGCTGCCTCATGTCTGGCCCGCGATACGGGACGTGCTCCTGCCCCGCGGATGCGCCGGATGCGACAGGCCCGATGAGGTGCTCTGCCCCGATTGTCGTGCGTTGTTCGGCGGCTGCCATGAACGGGAACTGCAGGGCTGCATATCCGGTTCGGCCTACGCCGCCGCCATCTACCAGGGATTCGCCCGTCACGCCATCCTCGACTGGAAAGACCACGACGACGTGGAACTGGATGGCCCGTTCGCCGAAATCGTCACGGACGTGCTGCGAAGATCCAATCTGCCGGAATCACTGGCCGCAACGTTGAAGGAGGACACCGCCCGCGGTCCCGTACTGGTGGTTCCCGCACCGTCCTCCCGCCAATCCACGCGGCGGCGCGGCAGACGCCACCTGATGCCGTTGGCCATGGCACTCGCCGATGCCCTGTGCGACATGGGAATCGACGCCATACCAGCGCGGGTGCTGGCAAGCACCGCGGGCGGCGGGCGATCGGTGCAGCAGGTTTCCTCCGCCCAGCGGGCCCAGCGCATCGGCGGGCACATCGAGGCCGTTTCCCTCCCAGACATGCCGCTGAAGGGCGCGGTGACGGTATTGGTGGACGACATCATCACCACAGGTTCCACATTGCGCCAGTGCGTGGCCGCATTGCGCGGGGCCGGCGCCATACCGGTCGGCGCGCTTGCCCTGGCCCATGCGGTGGTCCGCTACGGATCCGAAGAGGAAGACGATTCATATACTCCCGTTCCCGGAACATCCAGAGGCTCCCGTATGGGAAGCACCTCGAGCACCACACCCCAGATGAGCGGGCGAACCCCGTCCGGGGTCATGTAATCGGGGAAGCGCGGGTTATCGGCATGTAGGATGGTGCGCGAACCGCGTACCAGCAGCCGTTTGACGGCCAGCTCGCCGTCCAGTACGGCCACCACCACATCACCGGGTCGGGGAGCGCGCGACCGGTTCACAATGAGCAGGTCGCCATCCCGTATACCGCCGTCGCTTAGGTCCTTGCCATCGTTGGTGTCAACGTTGGTGTCAACGATGACACCAACGCGCTCGGGAATGCACATGGAATCGCCCGCCATCTGCACCACGAACAGCGAATCTCGCGCATCGGCCGCCCCTGCCACCACACACCCCCAAAATCGAACGTTTGTTCGATTCTATCGGAAGGCGTGTATAACATCAGTGGCTCCGCCAAGTACATTGACAGAGCCACAGATGTGATGCCGGAATGCCGGCAACGGGGATTTCAGCCTTCGGCGATGTGGTATTTCGGCAGGGTGATCTCGAAATCGGCACCGCGCACATCATCCACCACCTTGACGGTGCCGCCGTGGAGCTGCGCCGCCCAGCGCGCGATGGACAGGCCCAAGCCGGTGCCTCCGGATTCCGTGCCGGGGCCGGTCTTGCCCTTGACGAACCGGCGGAAGATGGCGGAACGGTCGGCGGGGGCGATCTGCGAGCCGAAGTTGACCACATTGGTCACGATGGTGCCCATCGTCGTGTCCTCATGGGCCTCGACCAGCACGGTGGTGCCGTCCGCCGAGTGCTTGAGTGCGTTGGCGATGATATTGGTGAACAGCTGGCGCAGGCGATCCTGATCGCCCTCCATGGCGATATCGTCGGGCACTTGGACCAGGATGTCGTGCGCGTGGCCCCCGTCTGCGATCTCCAATGGTTCGATGGTCTCGTCCAGGAAGTCGGCGAAGTTGAACCGTTCCACGTTGAGGCTCGCGGCACCGGCCTCCATGCGGCTCAGGTCGAGCAGGAACGCGATGAGGTCGGACAGGCGCTTAGTTTGGGTGAGGATGCTTTCGAGATTGGCTGGTGTCGGCTCGGTGACGCCGTCGGCCATGTTCTCCACCATCGCCTGCAAGGCGGAGACGGGCGTGCGCAGTTCATGGCTCACGTTGGCGATCATGTCCATGCGCATCTGGTTGGCGTGTTCGAGTTCGCCGGCCATTTCGTTGAACGAGCGGGCGAGCTGACCTACCTCGTCATGGCGGACCTGGTCGATGTCCACGCGCACGCTGTAGTCGCCGTCGGCCATGGCTTCGGCGACGTCGCGCATCTGGCGCAGGGGAGCGGTGATGCCGCGGGAGAACACGTAGGTGATGCTCAGGGCCACCACCAGGGTCAGCGGCATGGCGATCCAGCCGGACCAGCCGTATTTGAGCAGGATCCAGCACATCGCGAAGGCGATGGCGGTGGCCACCACGATCAGCGCGCTGAGCTCGAGTTTGAGGGAGGAGAAGAAGTCAACCGGCTTGGTGTACCGCTTCAACGCGCCAAACCGGGATTTCGGTGTTTGCTTTGCCATGGATAGATCGAACCAGCCGTTTCGTCGTACAACAGAATGCACCGGGCCCGTCGGTAGGGACGGACCCGGTGCATCATCGAATCACAATAGGAAGGTATGCGCCGTCGTTCACGCTGCGGGCGGCTCGAAGGCGTACCCCACGCCGTGCACGGTGCGGATGGTGTCCGCGCCGAGCTTGTGGCGCAGCGCCTTGACGTGGCTGTCCACCGTGCGGGTGCCGGAGGCATCCACCCAATCCCACACTTCCTCGAGCAGCTTCTCGCGGGTGAGTACGGACTTCGGGCGGCGGGCCAGCGTGGCCAACAGATCGAATTCCGTGGGGGTCAGGTGCACCTGCTGGCCGTTGACGGTCACGATGCGCTGGGCGGGATCGATCACCATGGACCCGAAATCGAGGATCTTCTCGTTCTCGGAGTTCTTGGCGATGACCTTGGCGCGCTCCACGCGGCGCAGCAGCGCCTTGCAGCGGGCGATGAGCTCGCGCATGGAGAACGGCTTGGTCATGTAGTCGTCCGCACCGGCGCCAAGGCCGATGACCTTGTCCGCCTCGTCGTCACGGGCGGTCAGAATCAGCACCGGCACCGGACGTTCGGCCACGATGCGCTTGGTGGCCTCCAGACCGTCCATCACCGGCAGCATGATGTCCATGATCACCAGGTCGGGACGCAGCTGGTTCGCCGCCTGCACGGCGGACGCACCGTCGCCGGCCACGCGGGCCGTCCATCCCTCGGCGGTGATGCGCTGGGCGATGGCCGTGGCGAGCGTGGGCTCGTCCTCGACCACCAGCACCGTGTGCGGTGCCGAATTCTGACGCGCTGTGGTATTGAGCATAAAACCGGTTACCTTTGTCCTTTCGGTGTTGCCCCTATCAGTCCTCTTCCGGCTTCAAGAATACAACTCCGAGGGCCGGCACGGTGATGTTCACGGAGAACGGACGGGAGTGGTACTCGCCCTCGACCGCCTCCAGCGTGCCGTTGTGGATGTCGGAGCCGCCGTACTGGGCGTCGTCGGTGGTGAACACCTCGGTCCACTTGCCGCCGGAGGGCAGGGCCACCTTGTAGTCGGACCAGGCCTCGCCGGAGAAGTTGACCACCACGGCCAGGGTCTCGCCCTTGGAGCCGATTCTGAGGAAGCTCAGCGTGTTGTGGTCGGCGTCGTCGCTGGTGAGCCACTGGAATCCCGCCGGGTCGAAGTCCTGGCTCCACAGGGCCGGATTGGCCTTGTAGAAGGCGTTGAGGTCGCCCACGAAATGCTGGATCTGACGGTGCTCCTCCCAGTCGAGGCAGTCCCAATCGATGGAGGCGTCGTGGTTCCACTCGCCCCACTGGGCCAGCTCGTTGCCCATGAAGGACAGCTTCTTGCCCGGGTGGGCCCACTGATAGGCGAACAGGGATCGCACGCCGGCCATCTTCTGCCAGCCGTCGCCCGGCATCTTGCCGTACACGGAGCCCTTGCCGTACACGACCTCGTCGTGGCTGATCGGCAGCACGTAGTGCTCGGAGTAGGCATACACCATGGAGAAGGTGATCTCGTTGTGGTGCCACTTGCGGTTGATGGGCTCCTCATGCAGGTACTGGAGGGTGTCGTGCATCCAGCCCATGTTCCACTTGAGGCCGAAGCCGATGCCGCCGGCGGAGGTGGGGGCGGTGATGCCCGGCCATGCGGTGGACTCCTCGGCGATCATCATGATGCCGGGGTTGTTCTTGTACGCCGTGGCCGTGGCCTCCTTGAGGAAGTCGATGGCCTCCAGGTTCTCGCGGCCGCCGTAGATATTCGGCCTCCACTGGCCGGGCTCGCGGCTGTAGTCGAGGTAGAGCATGGAGCTGACGGCATCCACGCGCAGGGCGTCGATGTGCAGGTCCTCAAGCCAGAACAGGGCGTTGGCCACCAGGAAGTTGCGCACCTCGTGGCGTCCGAAGTTGAACACGTAGGTGCCCCAGTCCGGGTGCTCGCCGCGCAGCGGATCCGGATCCTCGTACAGCGGCGTGCCGTCGAAGCGGCCGAGCGCGAAGCCGTCCTTGGGGAAGTGGGCGGGCACCCAGTCCATGATCACGCCGATGCCGGCCTGATGGAACTTGTCTACGAGGTAACGGAAGTCGTCCGGGGAGCCGAGACGGGAGTCCACGGCGTAGTAGCCGGTGACCTGGTAACCCCAGGAACCGGAGAACGGGTGCTGGGCCAGCGGCATGAACTCCACGTGCGTGAAGCCCTCCTGCTTGACGTAGTCCACCAGTTCGTCGGCCAGTTCACGGTAGGTCAGGCCCTTGCGCCAGCTGCCGGCGTGGACCTCGTAGATGGAGACAGGGCCGTTGCTCGGGTCGCTAGCACGGCGGTGGTTCATCCAGTCGTCGTCCTGCCACTCGTAGTGCGAGTCGGTCACGATGGAGGCCGTGTTCGGCGGGATCTCGTGCTGGCGCTCCATCGGATCGGCCTTCATCTCCCACTGGGAGTTGGCGTTGAGGATGTGGAACTTGTAGTGTTCGCCGGCGCCGATGCCCGGGATGAAGATCTCCCACACGCCGGAGGAGCCGAGCGCGCGCATGGCGTGGCGGCGGCCGTCCCAGCCGTTGAAGTCACCCACCACGCGCACGGCGTGGGCGTTCGGGGCCCACACGGAGAACGCGGTGCCCACCACCTGCTCGCCGGGGGTGCCGTCGGCGCCGCCCATCGGGTCGTCATAGCGCAGCACATGGGCGCCGAGCACCTCCCACAGCTTCTCGTGGCGGCCTTCGCCGAACAGGTAGGTGTCCATGTCGCCGAGGGTGGGCAGGTAGCGGTACGGGTCGTCCTCGACGATGGTCTCGCCGTCCTCCCATTCGGTGCGCACGCGATAGTCCGGGATGCCGGGCTCGTCGGGGGTGCCGGCGGCGGGCACGGTGGTCACGAACACGCCGTTATGCTCATGGCTCATGGGGTACTCGCCGTCCTGGGTCAGGATGGTCACTGCCTTGGCGAGGGGACGCAGCACGCGGATGGTGACGGTGTCGGCATGCTTGCCGATGCCGAGGTGCCCGCCGAGCACCGCATGGGGGTTGTAGAATTCAGCATTGCTCACCGAGTCCAGTTCGCCGGAGGGGACAGGCACGGTGATGGTATCTTCGTTGATCGTTTCTTTAGCCATGCCCCAAAGTGTACTTGTGTTAACGAAGGAAACGCTACATTGGCGCGTCGAGGAATGGCGTGTTGCCGCCGTTTTTTCGTTTTTCCCCTAATGTGAACGTTCTCAAAGGCGAGGTCCAGGGCATCTGGCAAAATTATTCGAGTTTTTGTGTGTAAGCCGATCAGTTCTCGGAGGATACATGTCTTACAAAGTCGGCGATATGGTCGTCTATCCGCGTCATGGTGCAGCCAAGGTGGAGGCCATCACCGAACGGACTGTCAAGGGAATCACCCGGCAGTACCTGCAGCTGTCCGTGCTGTCCTCGGACGGCCTGGTCATCAACGTTCCGGTCGACAACGCCAAGAAGGTCGGCGTGCGAGATATCGTCTCCGCCTCCGAGGTTGCCAAGGTCTTCGAGATCCTGCGCACCCCGATCGTCGAGAAGGAGATGAACTGGTCCCGCCGGTACAAGCTGAACGTCGAGAAGATCGCCACCGGTGACGTCAACAAGATCGCCGAAGTGGTGCGTGACCTCGCCCAGCGCGACGTGGACGAGCACGGCCTGTCCGCCGGCGAGAAGCGCATGCTCACCAAGGCCCGCTCCATCCTGACCTCCGAGATCGCGCTGTCCGAGAAGATCGACGAGACCGAGGCGCAGCGCCTGCTGGACGTGAACCTCGGCTACGAACCCGCCCAGCCCGGTGACGAGAAGCACCACACCGAGGAGCCCGAGGAAGCCGCCGCCGATACGCTGGCCCGCATCGAGTCCCAGAAGAAGTCGAAGAAGAAGTGATCGCTTCGGCCCGGTTCCGCACCTTGCGGGCCGGGCTTTCGCTTTTTCGGGGGCTGTGCCGTCGAGAGGAGGATGCCCATGAATGACAGCCCGATGATTCCGGCGACCCCGATGATCGGCCAGGGATTCGATGCCCATCGTTTCGCCGAGCCCGGTTCGGGGCGTCCGCTGTGGCTGGCCGGTCTGTTCTGGCCAGTGCCGGAAGGGGCCGACGCCGTGCAGGCCGCGCGTTACGAAGGCATCGAGGGCGATTCGGACGGCGATGTGGCGGCCCATGCCCTCATCGATGCGTTGCTGTCCGCGGCCGGACTGGGGGATATCGGTTCGTTGTTCGGCGTGGGCGCCGATGCCCATGGCGCCGGCATGCATGGCACCGACATGCTACGGGAGACGGTGGCGCATCTGACGGAGCATGGATTCACGCCGGTATCGGCGTCCGTGGCGGTGATCGGCAACCGTCCGAAGATCGGTACCCGACGTGCCGAGGCGGAGACGGCCTTGTCGGAGGCCGTCGGGTGCCGCGTATCCGTGACCGCCACGACCACCGACCGGATGGGCTTCACCGGCCGGGGCGAAGGCGTCGCCGCCATCGCCAACGCCTTGGTCGTCCGGGATTGATTTGAAACATACGTCATACGAAGGTGCCCTCCGCTGACATCGGTTCAGCGGAGGGCACCTTCGTATGACGTATCGGTTCGGAATGGTCCGTCAGCGCGCCTTCAGGGCGGAGACGGCCTTGGCGATGGCCCAGAACAAGGTGGACAGCGTCACGATGATGAAGCTCGGGGGAGCGGGGAACATCGCGGACAGCACCAATCCAATCCAGATCGAGGCAAGGCACAGCACGCTGGCGATGACCATGGCCTTGAACGGCGAGCCCGCCAGGATATTGGCGGTGGCGGCCGGGGTGATGACCAGCGCGAAGATCAGCAACGTGCCCACGGCCGGTACGGCGATGGTGATCACGCCGGCCATGATGGCCATGAACGCCACGTTCATCACGCCGATTGGCACGCCCTTGGCCTGCGCCACCTGCTCGTCCAGCGAGCTGAACAACAGCGGACGGTAGATGACGGCAAGCAGCACCAGCAGCAGCACGTCGAAGATGGCGAATCCGATGATCTGGTCGGTGGTGATGGTCAGGATCGAGCCGAATAGGATCGACTGCATCTGCTGGGACGCGGAACTGGACAGTCGCGCGAAGAACAGGCCCAGACCGGTGGCGAAGGCCAGCACGGTGCCGGTGGCGATCTCGCGTTCGGAGACGCGCTTGCCCAAAGCGCCGATGACCAGTGCGCCGCCCAATGCGAACACGCCCATGCCCAATGAGACCGGCAACCCCAGCAGCACCGCGCCGGTGGCGCCCGGCAGACCGATGTGGGCCAAGGCATGCGCGGCGAACGTGGAATGACGCGCGATGGTGAAATAGCCCATGACGCCCGCGGCCAGGGCGATGAACAGGCCGGCCACGAAGGCGTTGGTCATGAACGGGGCGGTGAGCGTGCCCATCCATTCGGGATCGAACGAGAAATCGATGGTGCTCATCGCGCGCCTGCCTTTCCCGCGCCGGGCGCGGATACCGCGGAATCATGGGAATGATGATGCATCTGCGCCACCTCGGCGGCCGAATGCATGTCCTGCACCTGGTCGAGCGGCTCGTCCGGGGTGGGGGTCACGAACATATCGCCCTGCGGGGTGGTGACCACCTGCACCTGCGTGCCGTACAGGTGCGTGAGCAGGTCGGAATCGAGCACCTTGCCCATGTCCGCGTAATGCGGGTGCCCATCCAGCAGGTAGACGGCTCCGGTCAGGATCGGCAGCAGCATGTTGAGGTCATGCGCCACCACCTGGATGGTCATGCCGAGCTCGCGGTTGAGCTTGGCGAGCACATGCACGGCGGCGCGCTGGCTGGCCAGATCAAGGTTCGCGAGCGGTTCGTCCAGCATGAGCAGCTTGGGATCGCACACCAGCGCCTGGGCGATGGCCACACGCTGACGCAGGCCGCCGGACAGTTCGGACAGGCGGTATTTGGCCTTGTCCGCGATGCCGGTGAACTCCATGGCCTCGCGCACTTTGGCTTTCTGCGCCTTGGTGACCAGATGGATGCCGAAGCGCGTGCCGGTTAGACCCAGGAGCACCGACTGCTCGGCGGTGAGGTTGGAATCGATGTCCGAGGTGTAGCTCTGCGGCACATAGCCGATCTGCGCGTTCCGCTCGCCGGCCGGGCGGCCCAGCACGGTCAGCGAACCGGCGGCCAATGGCAGCAGGCCCAGCTCGGCCTTCATCATGGTGGTTTTGCCGGTGCCGTTGGTGCCCACGATGGCGGTGACCGATCCGGTGGGGATGGCGAAGCTGCCATGCTGCCAGATGATGCGGTCGCCGCGGCGCACGGCGGCATCGCGGAAGACGATGCAATCGGATGATTCACTCATAAGGCCGATTGTGGCAAATGATGCTGACAATCGTTCTCAATATCGGTTTGGTGTGACGAGGGAGGGAATAAACGGGTTCTATTGAACCGAAATCGGTATAAACGGTTTGACTACCCCTCAGTCGGCTGTGCCGACAGCTCCCCTGACAAAGGGAGCCAAGAATGGGGGGATTAACGGGGCCAAACAAAAAAGCTCCCCTCGTTGAGTCGAGGGGAGCCAGGGGAACAGGTTGGGTCGGACAGGCTACTTGCCCGGATCGGTTTGGCCTTCGTTGGAGGGCACCTGCGAGTCGGTGAAGGAGTCCGTGTTGTCCTGCGTGCCGTCCGTGGACTGGTTGTCCTTGGAGGTGTCGGACTTCGTAGCCTTGCATTCGCGGATGTAGGTGCGGGTCTTGGAGGCGGTGCCGGAGGAGCTGTCGGAGGAATCCGAATCGGTCGAATCGGAGGAAGAGGAATCGGTGCCATCGCTGGCGTTGGCGGACTGGCCGTCGCTATCGGTGCCGTCGCTCGATTCGCCGTCGCCGTCCGCTGAGGTGTCTGTGGAATCGCCGTCGGAGGAATCCGACTCGTTATCCGAGGTGTCCTCGCAACCATAGCTCGGGTCCACGGCGTCGATGATTGTGTTGACGAGCTGGTTGATCCAGTCGTCCAGCGTTTCGGAGTCCGCGGGCATCTGCTCGCTGACATCCACCACCGGCACGTCGGAGCGGCCGGCTGTGCCCGTGATCATGTTGGTCGCGTCGCTGGTCTCCTGCGTGTTGTTGAGCAGTACGTCCACCTTGCGTCCCTCGATGATCTTCTGGAACGACTGCAGGTCGGCCGGAGCCACCTCGCCGCCTGAGGCCTGCGACTGCGCATAACCCTTGGGGGTGGAGTCCTCGAAGCCGAGGTCGGACATAAGGTAATAGGCCACGGGCTCGGTGGCCGCGTAGGTCAGATTCTCGTGCGTCTTGGTGAAGTCCTCGGCCCAGGACTCCAGCTGCTTCTCGCCGGCCTGCCATTCCTTGAGTCGCTTCTGGAAATCGGCCTTCTTGCTCGGAAGGGCCTTGATGTAGGCCTCGGTGATCTCCGTGGCCATGCCGGAGCGGGCGTCCTTGGAGAACCACAGGTGCGGGTTGTCGCCCTCCATCGCGCCCACCACGGATGCGGCGGAGACGATGGTGGTGGACTTGGTGAGCGACTTCGTGGCCCAGGAATCGTAGCCGGCGCCATTGGCCACCACGATCTGGGCTTTGGACAGCTTGGCCACGTCCGAGGTCTTCGGCTCGAAATCGTGGGCGTCCACATTGGTGGAGCTCATGATGGACGTGACGTCCACGTCGTCGCCGCCCAGTTCGGCCGCCAACGAACCCCACTGGTTGATGGAGGCCACCACGGTGATCGGACCGGTGGCCTTGGAAGACGTGTTCTGGTCGGTTTCGGTCTCGGTTTCGGCGGTGTTCTGGGAACCGCATGCGGCGGTGGCGAACAGCAGTGCCGCACTCGCGGCGACGGCCGCAAGCCGCGTAAGTCGAGTGATTCGAATACCCATGGCGTGCCTTCTTCGTTGAGCTGCGAAACAAAACGGACTTGTTCCAACAGTAGCCTATCGTTGCGAACAATCACCGAAAACCTACAGGAAGGGTACCGATGTCCACAAAAATCGACGGCAAGCAGGTCGCGGCCGATATCAAGGCGAATCTCGCCGAGCGTGTGGCCAAGCTCAAGGCCCAGGGCGTGACGCCGGGCCTCGGCACGCTGCTGGTGGGGGAGGACCCCGGCTCGGTCAAGTACGTCGCCGGCAAGCACGCGGATTGCGCTGAGGTGGGCATCAACTCCGTCAAGAAGGAGCTGCCCGCCACCGCCACGTTCGAGGACATCGCGCAGGCGGTCAGGGAGCTCAACGAGGATCCGGCGTGCAACGGTTTCATCGTGCAGCTGCCGTTGCCCAAGGGCATCGATCAGAACGCCATCATCGATCTCATCGACCCGGCCAAGGACGCCGATGGCATGCACCCGTACAACCTCGGCGAGCTGGTGCTCCACGTGCGCGGCGACATCAGCACGCCGCTGCCGTGCACCCCGCGCGGCGTCATCGAGCTGCTCAACGCCTACGACATCGACCTGAACGGCAAGGAGGTGTGCGTGCTCGGTCGCGGCATCACCATCGGCCGCACCATCGGCCTGATGCTCACGCGCAACGCCGTGAACGCCACCGTGACCCTGTGCCACACCGGTACCAGGGACGTGGTCGACCACATGCGTCGTGCGGACGTGATCGTGGCTGCCATGGGTTCCGCCGGATTCGTGACGCCGGACAAGATCAAGGACGGTGCCGTGTTGGTGGACGTGGGCGTCAGCCGCGTCTTCGACGAGGAGGCCGGCCGCTACCGCATCAAGGGCGACGTGGACAAGGCCTGCTACGAGAAGGCCTCCGCCTACACCCCGAACCCCGGCGGCGTGGGCCCGATGACCCGTGCCATGCTCCTGGCCAACGTCGTGGAGATGGCCGAGCGCTCGCTGTGAAACATCGCGGCGGTCAACGGATCCGAACCGCCGCGACACACCCGCGGAGCCGTTAAGGCGGCAGTCCGGTGGACTGCCGGTAGGCGACGCCGCGGGGGTGGGGCCCCGAGGTAAAGAGGCAGAATCCGGGCGACACGCCCGGATTCCTCTAAGGAATTTGGCCATAGATGCCTGTATTCTGGATATTTGTGCGCCCGAAAGGTGTGCAGATAACTTAATAACGAGCAATTATCCATCCACTATTAGAAACCATATATTTACATGGCAGAGAACAACACTGAAGTCGCCAAGGTCGCCATCAACGACATCGGCACCGAAGAGGACTTCATCAAGGCAGTCGATTCCACCATCAAGAACTTCGATGATGGTGATCTGGTCGAGGGTACCGTCGTCAAGATTGATCACGACGAGGTCCTGGTCGACATCGGCTACAAGACCGAGGGTGTGATTCCCTCCCGCGAGCTTTCCATCAAGAAGGACGTCGATCCCGACGAGGTCGTCAAGGTTGGCGATCCGATTGAGGCCCTTGTCGTCACCAAGGAAGACAAGGAAGGCCGTCTGATTCTGTCCAAGAAGCGTGCTCAGTACGAGCGTGCCTGGGGCGACATCGAGAAGATCAAGGAAGCTGACGGCGTTGTTGAGGGCACCGTCATCGAAGCCGTCAAGGGCGGCCTCATCGTGGACATCGGTCTGCGTGGCTTCCTGCCTGCTTCCCTGGTTGAGATGCGTCGCGTCCGCGACCTCTCCCCGTACATCGGCCAGAAGATCAAGGCCAAGATCCTTGAGCTCGACAAGAACCGCAACAACGTGGTCCTGTCCCGCCGCCAGTACCTCGAGGAGACCCAGTCCGAGGTCCGCGAGACCTTCCTGTCCCAGCTCAAGAAGGGCCAGATCCGTGAGGGCGTGGTGTCCTCCATCGTCAACTTCGGCGCCTTCGTCGATCTGGGCGGTGTTGACGGCCTGATCCACGTCTCCGAGCTGTCTTGGAAGCACATCGATCACCCGTCCGAGGTCGTCAAGGTCGGCGACAAGGTCACCGTCGAGGTGCTCGACGTCGATCTCGATCGTGAGCGCATCTCCCTGTCCCTGAAGGCCACCCAGGAGGATCCGTGGCAGCGCTTCGCTCGCACCCACGTCCCCGGCCAGATCGTCAAGGGCAAGGTCACCAAGATCGTCCAGTTCGGTGTCTTCATCTCCGTCGAGGACGGCATCGAGGGCCTGGTGCACATCTCCGAGCTCGCCAACCGTCATGTCGAGAACCCGGAGACCGTAGTCAAGCCGGGCGAGACCGTGTTCGTCAAGGTGATCGACGTCGATCTCGATCGTCGCCGCATCTCCCTGTCCCTCAAGCAGGCCAACGACTCCGTTGACCCGGCTTCCGAGGACTTCGATCCGGCTCTGTACGGCATGCCGGCCGAGTACGACGAGCAGGGCAACTACAAGTACCCCGAAGGCTTCGACCCGAACACCAACGAGTGGATCGCTGGTTACGAGAAGCAGCGCGAGGAGTGGGAGGCCCAGTACGCCGCCGCTCACGAGCTGTGGGAGGAGCACAAGGAGTTCGTGGCCAAGGAGCTGGAGAACGCTGCCGAGTCCGCAGCCGCCGACGGCCAGGGCCCGAAGGAAGAGAAGCCGGTCGAGGAGACCTCCAACTACTCTTCCGCTGCGCCGACCACCGGTACCCTCGCCGACTCCGATCAGCTCGCCGCCCTGCGCGACCAGCTGCTCGGCAAGTGAGTTGCCGCTGGCATAACGCCTAGCCTGTGAATGAAACCCGGTCCTTATGGGCCGGGTTTCTTCGTATCGGCCGTATTAGCATGGCACTTATGCTGAGAATCGGATTGACGGGCGGCATCGCCGCGGGCAAGAGCACGGTGGCGGCGCGATGGCGCGAACTGGGAGCGGTGCATATCGATTACGATGCGTTGGCCCGGCAGGTGGTGGAGCCCGGGGGAGAAGCGTTGCCTCGCATCGCCGAAGCGTTCGGCCCGGAGTCCCTGAACCCGGACGGCACCCTGAACCGCGCATGGGTCGCCGGCCATATCTTCGGGCGCGATGCGGAACCGGGTGCCCGCGAGCGGCTCGACGCCATCGAACACCCGCTGATCTATGACGAGGCGCGGTGGATCGAGGCGAATGCCGCCGCCGCGGCGGAACGCAGCGAGACGGATACGACTAGGCCGCTGATCGTGGTGCATGACGTGCCGCTGCTCGCGGAGGTCATCAATACGATTCCCTTCGACTTCGACCACATCGTCACCGTCGAAGCGCCCATCGACGTGCGCGTCGAACGCATGATCGCCGATCGCGGCATGACCAGTGACCAGGCAGAGGCCCGCATCCTCCACCAGTCGAACGAGGAGGAGCGCCTTGCCATCGCCGATGTCGTCGTCGACTCCACGCGCCCCTTGCAGGACATGCTGGCTCAGGCGGATGCCCTCTACCGGCAGTGGGCTTTGTCCATGTAGTGATGACTGATCGTCGTCGCGCCGGATCCGTTAACAGAGCCTAACGGTATCCACCAGGCGAACAAATGTGCGAAGCCCTGCGTAAAATGGAACCCATGGGATTCAATATCGAGCGCGCCGACAAGCCATTCGTCGTCAAATCACCGTATAAGCCGTCCGGCGACCAGCCCCAGGCCATCGCCGAACTCGCCGAACGTATTGAAAACGGCGAGAACGACGTGGTCCTCATGGGCGCCACCGGTACCGGCAAGACGGCCACCACCGCCTGGCTTATCGAGAAACTGCAGCGCCCGACCCTCATCATCGAACCCAACAAGACGCTCGCCGCCCAGCTGTGCGCCGAATTCCGCGAGCTCATGCCGGACAACGCCGTGAGCTACTTCGTCTCCTACTACGACTACTACCAGCCCGAGGCGTACATCCCGCAGACGGACACGTACATCGAGAAGGACTCCAACATCAACGACGATGTGGAGCGTCTGCGCCATCAGGCCACTGCGAACCTGCTCACCCGACGCGACTGCGTGGTGGTGGCCACCGTCTCCTGCATCTACGGCCTCGGCACCCCGGAGGAATACGCCGGCCGTATGCTCTTCCTCAAGGAAGGCCAGGAGATTAACCGCGACGACCTGCTGCGCCAGTTCGTGGCCATGCAATACAAACGCAACGACATCGCCTTCACCCGCGGCACCTTCCGCGTGCGCGGCGACACGGTCGAGATCATCCCCGTATACGAGGAACTGGCCGTACGCATCGAGTTCTTCGGCGACGAGATCGACCGCATCTCCACCCTCCACCCACTGACCGGCGACGAGATCGCCCACGAAACAGAAGTCCATATCTTCCCGGCCTCCCATTACGTGGCCGGCCCGGCACGCATGGAACGCGCGCTCAAAACCATCCGCGAAGAGCTGGACGAGCGCGTGGCCGAACTGCGCAAGCAAGGCAAGGAACTCGAAGCCCAGCGCCTCAACATGCGCACCACGTACGACCTTGAAATGCTCACCCAGGTGGGCGTGTGCTCCGGCGTGGAGAACTATTCGAGGCACTTCGACGGCCGCGCGCCCGGCACCCCGCCGCACACCCTGCTGGACTTCTTCCCCGACGACTTCCTGCTCGTCATCGACGAATCGCACGTCACGGTGCCGCAGATTGGCGCGATGTACGAGGGCGACGCCTCCCGCAAGCGCACGCTCGTGGAGCACGGCTTCCGTCTGCCCTCCGCGATGGACAACCGACCGCTCAAATGGCCCGAATTCCTGCAGCGCGTGGGCCAGACCGTATATCTGTCCGCGACTCCCGGCGACTACGAGCTGGGACTTTCGGACGGCGTGGTGGAGCAGATCATCCGCCCGACCGGTCTGCTCGATCCGAAGATCGACGTGCGCCCGGTCGAAGGCCAGATCGACGACCTCTTGGGTGAGATCAAGGAGCGTGTGGCCCGCAACGAACGCACGCTGGTGACCACGCTCACCAAGAAGATGGCCGAGGACCTGACCGACTACCTGCTGGAACGCGGCATCAAGGTGGAATACCTCCACTCCGACGTGGACACGTTGCGCCGCGTGGAGCTGCTGCGCATGCTGCGCGAGGGCAAGATCGACGTGATCGTGGGCATCAACCTGCTGCGCGAGGGCCTCGACCTGCCCGAGGTCTCGCTGGTGGCTATCCTTGACGCGGACAAGGAAGGCTTCCTGCGTTCGTATCGTTCACTTATCCAGACCATCGGCCGCGCGGCCCGCAACGTATCCGGCATGGTGATCATGTATGCCGACGAGACCACCGAGGCCATGCGCAAGGCCATCGACGAGACCGACCGCCGCCGCGCCAAGCAGATGGCGTACAACCAGGAACACCATATCGACCCCAAGCCCCTGATCAAGAAGATCAGCGACGTCAACGACATGCTCGCCAAGGAGGACGTGGACACCCAAACCCTGCTCGAAGGCGGCTACCGCAACGCGGGCAAGGCCGGCAACACGCACCTGGGCGTGCCCACGCTCGATCCCGCGGAGGCGGACAAGCGCCACGAGGAGATCCTCAAGGCAGGACTTCCGGCCCAGGACCTGGCCGACCTCATCCGTCAGCTCTCCGAACAGATGCACACCGCCGCCGAACAGCTCCAGTTCGAGCTCGCCGCCCGCCTGCGCGACGAGATCCGCGACCTCAAAAAAGAACTCCGCCAAATGACCGAAGCAAACAAGTAATTCTCCGTCAACTCCATAAATTAGGGTAGTGAAGCATGGCAGAAACCCCTCTTGCATTTGAAATCATTACCTTTGTAGTGCTCGCGCTGTTCTTCATCGTGGACCTGTTCATCATCGGACGCAGGCCCCACGTGCCCTCCACCAAGGAGTGCGTGCAGCACATCGCCTTCTTCGTGGTGATGGCGTTGATCTTCGGCGGATGCATCTGGTTCTTCGCCGGATCGAAGCCGGCCATCGAGTTCTACTCGGGCTGGCTCACCGAATACTCGCTGTCCATCGATAACCTCTTCGTGTTCGTCATCATCATGTCGAACTTCGCCGTGCCCAAGCAGATCCAGAAGTACGTGCTGTCGGTGGGTATCACCATCGCCTTGATCTTCCGCGGCATCTTCATTCTCATCGGTGCGGCCCTGATCACCCGCTTCACCTGGGTGTTCTTCATCTTC
>NZ_QFFM01000012.1 GCF_003129905.1 Bifidobacterium callitrichidarum | reverse complement strand
GATGTATATAGAAGTGTTATTAGGGGTTTGGGGGGTGGGTTTGGGAGTGGGGTTATAGGGTATAGCGGTGTGGCGGTGTGGCAACACCCCCTCAGCCCTTACGGGAGTAGGGCTGAGAGGTGCCACACCCGGTGTGGCAGCGGTGTGGCACGGTGTTACGCGCTGTTACGTATATCGTTTTTCGATATAAACGAACATTCGGCATGTTCGTTTTCTGCTTGCCGATATTCCGTCGCACGGAACCGGGTTTTCGGGCGTGTTCGCCGCCTTACTGCGGTATACTGTAACTGTCCACACAGAATGGGTTGGAAAACCCAAAAAAAGCAAAAGGAGAAGACATGTACCGCGACTATATGCACATCGGCACCATCACCGAACACGACATCGCAAGCGAAATCAACAACCAGACCCGCCTCAACTCCCGCAGCAACCAGGGTTGGATACTCAACGGCGAACGAACCACGCTCCGCGAACTCGCCGAACTCTGGGCTGAACAGGAAAACGACTGCGAATCCGAAGATCGCGGCACCTTCAGCTGGTGGCTCGACACCCACATCGAAGACGGTCGCCTCGAAGAGCCGGAACCGATCATCGTTCACCCGCAAGGACTGGAAGGCGACTGGACCGTCGTCGACAAGCTCGAATACTCCGGCGTGGAACTGTGCGTCGTCGTCTCCAACGGTCTTCGCTTCGTCATCAACGGCGATATCCCCGTGTCCGGTGACCTGCCGCTTGACTTCACGACCTTGGCCGACGAGCTCGACAAGCATCCGAGCATCGTCCGCAACTGGGTCAAAGGCCGTCCGATCATCGAAGCCTATCGTGCCTGCGGCGTGGAACGGAAGCATTTCGCTCCACTCGACCCGGACTGGCACCGCTGACAACAGAATGATTTTCTAAACTCCGAACGCGCACCCATTGCAGGTGCGCGTTCTCGTATGCATGCGCAAACCAATATCCTTCCCATCAGACTTCTTCATCCCCTCTCCCCTATTCGGAGGCATCTGATGGCGTATCCACGACAACGCGGCAAATCCAATCAGCCACCGCAACCCGTGCCGGCGGGCTTATGGTTCTCCATGTTCATGGCGGTGGCGCTCCTGTTCTGGTGGCTGCGTTGGCCTGCAATGCCAATCGTCTGGCTGGGGATAGTCATAGCCGGTTTGGCTGCGAAACCCCCGATGCAGACGAAGAAATCCGATGAGCCGGACCCTCGGCAGATGGCCGCGTATCGGAAGTGGAAGGATATGCTCGCCGGACTGCTCCCGTTCCAGGCTGGTCAGGATGGTGGCAAGGCACGTCCGAACAAGCAGTGGACCACTGTCTGGCGAGTAGGTTTCTGGGGGTGGATGCTGCTCGGCATGATGGTCAGCCTCAACAGCCCCTACCCGTGGGTTGGCCCGTTGAACATGCTGTTCTCGTTCTGGACCGGAATGTGTTGGATGCAGTACAAGGACAGGAAAGTCGACAGGCGTCACCCGTATCAGGGTGTGAGTATCAGCTCGTTCTGGACAAAAGCGCCCATGGGCAAGCGTATCGCGGTCGGAGTAACGACCGGCGTGCTCGTGTTCGTGTTCTTCCTCGCCTGGTATCTGGAGTTCACCGGGTTCGCGGCGATCTGGGCCGTGCCCGCGTCGGTCATGCTATGGATGATCTGTTTGCTGGATGGGAAACGTCAGACGGCCGCTTGGAAGGAACAAGTCCAATGGCAGAAGACGTTGGATGGGTGGATTGCCGACGAGAACTCGCCGATGCATAAACCGTGGAACAACGCTTATTTGACGCAGGTAAGCACGTTGGGCGACCGGCAGAATCCGTTGATCGTGCTCCGCGTCCGCATCCAAGGGGATGTGATGAGCGTCATGAAAGCCGGCATTGAAGCCATCAAACCGGCCGCGTTCGACGCCGACTACAATTTCGTGGAACTGTTGCGCGCCAAGCAGCGTAAGCAGGGTGTTGACACGTTCAGTCCGAACAGTGTGCGTCTCATCTTGGCGAAGGATGAGAGCGCGCTGCCGGATATCACGCAACGTTCCGCCGGTGAAAAACTCGCAACCCTCATGTGTGATATCGCATACGCGCAGGTCGGCCATTTGTTCAACAAGCAGCCACCATTGACGACCGTCACCGACGTAAGCGACGACGACACGGAAGCCGCATGGCTCATCACCTTCACCGACCCGCCAGTCGGCGGCGACGAACTCAGCAACATCGGCTTAAGCTGGCTGGTCAACGAACCCTCCCCCGGAGACATCATCCACCTGCCGATACACCGCGACCTGTTCGACAAATTCCATCTGGCAGCAGACCCGAGCACACCACTGTCGGATAAAGGCAACAAGTGCAAGACGCCGAGCGGGGTTTACTGTCGAGGTTTTGATGAGAACGGCAAGCCCAATGTGGTTACGAGGGAACCATCATTCCAAGCGTATATCGACATGGAACGCAGGTATAAGCAGGAAGTTGACACTTGGACCAGCATCATCGGCAACAGCAAGATCAAAGCCCCGGAACCCTATTTTGATTCCGAAGCCGAAGGTCGTGTCATGGATGTGCGCGCGGTGACCATGCAATACATCATCGCAAGCACGCGCACCGTAGCCGATTACGCGCGACTGGACATGTCTGCATTGGACCCGAGTGCCGCATATATCGGCATGTGCGAATCCAGCAACAATTTCGCCAAGGTCATCCGCATCTACGGTATGCGCGTTCCCCGTCGTCTCGACCAGTTGAAAGGCCCGTCACCTGCGACCGCAGTGTATGCGAAATGCCTCATCTACAAGGCATTGTTGAACGAGTTGTCGGGGTCGAAGACCGTGACGATCTCCTCCTGTCTGCTCGAATCCCGCGACGTACCACTGTGGCGTATCCAAATCCGACTGGGCGGGGGTGCGACGGTCGCCGACTTCCGCAACAAGGACGAGCGTATCCGGGCTGCGGCCGGTATCAGCACGATCTACTGGGATTGGCAGAGCGCCAGCGAAGCGACCATCTGGGCCATGAACCGACCGTATTTGGCTCCGGAGGATATCAGCCACTTCAAGAAACCCGCCACCCAGAAACAGCTCATCAAGGTCGCGTTATCGAACTCGTGGGGTATCGCAGGCGTCGCCGACAGAAGCGGCAACACGCCAAAAGTCATGGACCTATCCGTCCTACCCAGAAACCACAGCGTCATCAAAGCCCGATTCCGCATCCCCGCCGGCCTATCCTTGGACAAGCCGCAGGCGAACCTCGGTAAATTCCTCACCGCCGCCGACTACTCATACGGTCGAATCCTCGAACGTGGCGACGAAAACGGCTCCGACCAGTGGGACATGCTCCTATCCAAACACAGTCCGTTCCCGAAGATCGTCAACGCCGACTGGTTGGAAGCCATGAAATTCGACGACCGTCGATTCCCATTGGGCGTCGACGATATGGGCGAACCCGTCGTCTGGGATGTGCGACAGACCCCGCACTTGGCGGTCATGGGCAAATCCGGTACAGGTAAATCCTCGCTCGCACAGATACCAGCCGTCGAAGCCCTACTGCACGGATACCAGTTGATCATCATCGACCCGTCGAAGGGTGCGAACGACTTCAAAATGTGGGGCGACCCGCGTTCGCTCGCGTTCATCGGCCAAGGCGACTTCCGTGGAACCGAAGCCGCAATCCTCTGGGCTGAGGCCGAAATGGGTCGTCGCGTACGTCTCATGGCCGAACAGGGGTATCAGAATATCGTGGACATGCCCGACGAGGAACGCCCGCCACGTATCCTCATCATTTTCGATGAGTTCAACTCCTATTTGAACGGCATCGAAAAACCAGCCTCGAACCCGACCGGTGATACGACGATAGCCAACTTCAACAGTCGCATCAACAACAGGAACGCTTCAATCCGTCGAACCGGTGGAGCCATGGCCCGTATTGCCGTCCAAGGCCGTACCGCCGGCATCAACATGCTATTGGGTGCGCAGCGTATCAGCGGCGACGACATGGATAAGATTCAAGGCGGTCGAGCTTTCTTCAAGACCTTGGGTCGAATCATGCTCGGCTCCGACTCGTTGGCGGGCGTGGTCGCAGCACAGAACCTGAGTGAAGCGAACCGTCTGCAACGCAGCATCAAGGATGGTGAAGGCATGCCGATGGGTCGCGGCATCTACGAGTCCGCCGACGGTCGACTGTCCGCTGTCCAAACATGGTATAGCGGCGGTAATCAGGCGATCGAGGAAATCCTCGCCGACGTGCCACCGGTTGAAAAAGTGGACATCAGCGAATACCTGCCTCCTGAAGCAGACACGTTCGGTGAAGTCGACCAACAGCAGGCCGAACAGGTCCTCTCCGAATCCGATCAGACAATCTCCGACGAACAGATCGAGGACGCTGAGGAACTCGACTGGTGACGTTCTTGTGCCGCATCTATCTTTTCCCGAGCATATGCGGCACAAGAACCACCATCACACTTATTCCCGTAACCCATTCGGTTCTCCAGACGTAAGGGGTCTCGTGAAATATCAGGAAGATGCAGATTGGGAGATCGTTAAACAGTCAGACAAGCGGACATTCCCATTAGGGGTTGATGAGCACGGACGGCTCGTCTCATGGAACACTCGATCTACTCCGAACCTATTGGTCGCCGGTAAAAGCGGAAGCGGCAAATACTATGCGATGGTGACTCCAGCAATCGAAGCACTCCTCTACGGGTACGACCTGATTGTCATCGACCCCTCGAAGGGTGCATCCGATTTCAAACCATGGGGCGAATCAAGGTCCATTGCATTCATCGGACAAGGTAATTACCGTCAGACCGAAGCTTGTGTCCTGTGGGTTGAAGCGGAGCTAGATCGTAGAGTAAAGCTCCTGGCCAAGACCGGGTGCACGCACATTGACGATCTCCCGGAAGCGGATAGGCCGAAACGGATTCTTCTGGTCTTTGATGAATTCGAATCCTATTTAAAGGGGATTATGAAGCCGACCGCAAACCCAGCCGACGATCAAGAGATCGCTAAGCTAAACAGGCGAATCAATTCGAGAAACGCTTCTATCAGAAGAACCGGCGGAGCCCTATCACGCATTGCAATCCAAGGACGCACGACAGGTATCAGCATTCTCATTGGAGCACACCGCCTGACCAGTCGCGATTGTGATGTTTTCCCCGGAGGTCGGGCCTTTTACAAGACGGTAGGAAAACTGGTCTTGGGAGCAGAAAGCCTAGCTGACGTCGTCTGCATGATGAATCTGTCCGAGGCCCACCGTCTGCAAAAGGATTATGAGATCAATGACGGGAAGACGATTGGCCGTGGAATTTATGAGTCCGCCGAAGGCATGTTGTCGGTGGTCCAAACTTGGTGGCCTGGAACTTCCGACGACATCAGTGATGTTCTATCCGGTGTCCAGTCGGCCGAGAAGATCAATTTTGACGAATACTTGCCGCCTGAAGTGAAGTAGACGTAATCGCATGAAGGGCTGAAGCATGGTTTCATCCGGCTTCAGCCCTTTTCTTTCCCCCTACCCCGCGTAGTTACGCTCATCTGTAAACCATCACAATGCTTCCAGAATCTCAATCCCCACGATTTAGGGAGCGTTTATGCAATCAATCCCCAATACTCCTGAGCATCGGCTCAGCCCATACATCATTCCCATCGGAACCGATTCGGAAGGGTTCCCCGTGTATTGGGATGCCGGTTGGGTTCCGAACCTGACTGTTACGGGGGAGGATGATGCGTGCAATCGTATGCTCAGTCGGATCATGTTGCAGGCTGCGTCAGCTGGCTGGCGGTTGGCGACGTTGAATGGTTGGGATCATGAGGAGGCTACTCATGTTCTCGATGACGTGTTGAAGACTTTTGAGTTTCGTCAGCGTGCTGTTGAGAAAGCTGACCCGAGGTTTTCGTATCGTCCTCGTTTGAATCCGATTCTTCTCCTGGTGGATAACGTCGAATATTTGTTGGCGACTGGCCCGGGTAGCGGGTATTTGCGTCGCACGTTGACTCGTATCGTCCGTGCGGGCGGGAGTGTGAATATTCATGTGATCACGCAGTTGCGTGAGGATGATGATCTGGCGTGGGAGTTGTTCAAGGATAAGCGGCTTACGTACCGGTTGGATTTGGATGATTATCCGGGTGACGGGGAGAAGCATCCTGCTTGCACTAGTGAGAAGCGTGAAGATGATGAGCCGGGACTGCCGTTGTTCCCGCCTATCCCTGATCTGAATGGGGATGTCCGCAACCTGTTCGACTACTTCGATAGTCCATCAGATTGGGATGAATCGGATGAAGACGAGACCGGCGACGAACCGTGCGACAGCCAGTGCGAAGACGATGAGACAGACGAGTCGGACGACTACGACGACACGGACGAAACCGACGACATCGACAGCGAAACCCAATACGAAGACACCACCCATAGGCTCCGCATCGGCATAGACGAAAACAATCAGACCATCCACTGGAACACGCTCCAAGACCGACACCTCTGGGTGCGCGGAGTCTACGAGACAGCAACCACCAGCAACATCTGCTCCTACGCGCAAGCCAAAGGATGGATGACCGTCCGATTCAACCTCGTCACCGACGATGACCAGCAGGAACTCCAAGTCCTCCACCACACCGAACAAGCCCTCGACTACTTGCGTCGCACATTCAACGACGCCACTCCCCTGCCATTGCTCGTCACCGTCGAAGGCCTACCCGAAGTGCAGGCACGCTTGGACCGGACACCGGAAAACATCAAGGCCAGTCTGCTCGTCGCCCGCATCGCACAACACTTGCGCGCCCTGATCGAAAACACCGAAAACGACGTACACCTGCTGCTCTCCTCCCACAAGACCGGCAACCCGTACTCGTTCGCCAGCCTCACCTTGGAGGATACGCAAGGCCACGCCGACTATCTCTCCCCCAGTTCCGGCAAGCATACGGAAATCACAGTCCTCTAAACAAAAGGAACACTTCTCCTATGACCAAGGAAAACCCAGTCAAGAAAATCCCGTTGAAGAAAATCTTCGGCGCATTCGATAAAACCAATCCGGACGACATGATCAAACTGACCACGCTCATCCAGGAGAAAGCCGCAAAAGACCCGGCCATCAAAGGCTATTCGGTTTGGAACGTGGACGATGACGGCACTTACGCATACATCGCACCGATGAACTACAGTCAGGATGACAACGCGGGGTCGAAATTCATCAGCCTCGACGTCAACCAAGGTGCGGACATCGGCGCGCAGAAGAAAACCGTCGCCTTGCTTGAATCCCAGAATCCGGGATTCTATGTCACCGAATTCATGCGACCCGAGCCGACCAAGTGCATGGTCCGTTTGGAACAGTTGGATGAGAAGACCCTGTCCACTCGTCGTATCTTCGCCGCCGCGTTGAGTGTCAAACCATGGCAGATTCGAGTCACCCGCACCCCGGAGAACGGTTGGCGTATCCGCATCAAGAAGGACGCCACCATCTACCAGGCGTCCAAATACGACAACAAGATGCAGGAGGCCGTGGAAACCGTCGGCAAGGAAGGCTGGTTCTTCAAAGCCGACCCGGAAAGCGGCGTCGTCATCGTCTACCCGGGTAATCCTCCGACATTCAAACCGTCGATCAGCATGCCGAAAAGCATCTGGTCGAAACCGGACGTGCGTCGCAGCTACTTCGGCATGAAACTGCCGGACAAGGGACGCGAGACCGGCGAACCGTTGTCGAATGATTGGAAGAACGCCAGCTTCGTCCTGGTGTGCGGTGAGGCTGGTGGCGGTAAGTCCGTCGTCATCGACTCGCTGATCTACGGACGATTGATTGCCGGCGCGGAACTGTATATCGGCGACGAGCAGGGGAAGAGCACTGATTACAACTGGTGCCGCCCTTACGTGGCGTTCAACGGCTGGGGTTGCGACGGTTTGGAATCCACTGCGGCGATGCTCCTGCAGGTGCTGCTCAAGGTTGATGAGCGTGCGAAGGTCTGGCATGAGCATGGTTGGGTGAACTGGTGGGATATTCCTCCGGAGATGAAGAAGAAGTATCCGCCGATTCTTCTGGTCATGGATGAGATCAGCCAGCTTGATGTTCCGGCTCGTCTTCCGGCTGGTCTGGACAAAGATAACCCCGATGTACTCAGGAAAAAATATGAGAATGCTGTCAAGTTCAGCATCCAGGAAAGCATGCTCCAAATCGTCCAGAAAGCACGATACGTCGGCGTCACCGGCATCTACGCCAGCCAATCCGCCACACAGGAAGCCGGCATCCCACCCATCATGCGAACCAACCTCCAGTCGAAGATCATCGTCGGCGAAAAAGTCCCCGACGCCACCCGCAAAAGCGTATTGAAGGACCCGAAGCACGCTCCCGTCGTCCCGCTCAACGTCATCAAGGAAGGCATGGGCAAGGGAACCGGCGTGGCCGAACTCGTCGGCCAGGAAGCCTGCGTCTACAAGGGCTACTTCGAAGCGAACAAGAACCAGGATTGGGTGGACATCCTCGCCGAACGAGTCCGCCAAATCAACCCGCCACAGGGCGACATGAACTCCGGACGACTCACCTGGGATGTCATCGTCAACCTGTTCCCGACCGCCGCAGGCAAACCCGACGACGGTCTCACCAGCGACGACGATCCACTCGACGAAGCATCCGACCGGTTGCATGACGAAGGCGGTTTCGGTATCGACGGTCGTGATGTCGCGGAGCATGATGCGCCGTTGAAGGGTGCTGCTCGTGCCGCGCATATGAGTGCGATCGAGTCGGCGAAGTTGGAGGCGAGGAACGCTGCGGCGAAGGGCATGTGAACCCGGAGTGCGTCCTAACCGCATGGTTTCGTCCAGTACTCTTTTCGTCGCTTAGGAATCGGAACTCCGAGTAGATTTGTTAGGAGTACGGGATGGCTGAAGATTGGCTTCTCGGCAATAATGTCGTGGATGATGACCCGAAGAGTCATCGTTCGGGAGAGTCACACAATCCTATAGGGTTGAATGATTCTAAGTCGAGAGGCCAATCGTCTTCTAAATCTCACGCAGTGAAGTCTTCTACGACTACAAGAAAGAAGGCTTCTGCCACTACTGCCACCAAGTCGTCTAGGCCTACTGGTGTGATGGCTTCCAAACCGCAAGACAAACAGTCTTCTAACACTCAGTCTTCAAAGGCTAAGAAGACTAGTGAAGTATCGAAGAAGGCTCCTCTAACAGCAAAGTCTTCTGGTGTTAAAACGTCAGAGGCTTCTAATGCAATGCGTTCAGTGGCTAAGAGTCGCATAAACGAAGCGTCCCATAATACCGATGGAGTAGTGTCCTCTGATTCAGCAGCCCGCAAACGCAGGAGTCCTCTTGGGATTAAACCCTCCGTGACTTCAGGGCACAAGAGTGATAAGGCTACGCCTGTTGAAGCCCATGATGTTACGAGGTCAGAGGGTAATAATGTTGAAGCCCTCGAACCTCATACGCTTGAGAAACCAGAGCAGTCTGTAATCGAAGCCTTACCGTTCGAGACTCCCCGACAGGCAGAGTCCCCTAATCCAATAAGTGTTGAAGAACAGAACCGTCGTGGTGCAGACGATTACTCAGCACAAAGTCCGGATGCTTCAAACCAGCGAGACATAGAACCGGATACTCCCAGTCCTCTCTCCGAAGATGTGCCATTGAACGATATGGACCAAGACGAGTATGAGGATATAAGCATTCCAAGCCTCTACGTCCCGAATGATACAGGACAGGAGCCTTCCAATACTGTGCAGGAGGAATCTTCTCCTGCAGTAAGAGCAAAGGCGAATACTCCTGACAACGTCATGCCTCTGGATGATGAGGATGATTGGTCTACGCTCGAAGACCCCATCAAGGCTCCAGTGGAAGAACCGGCAACATCTGAAGGGCGAGAACCGGAGACGAACGCTGTCGAAGAACCTCCGTCTGATATGGGGGATGATGATTCTGATGATTGGATGATAGAGGCGTTGCCGGCCAGCAACGTACAATCCAATCAGCGTACGGAACCAGAGTCGGACAACTCTATAGGATTGTACGACTCTGGCAATCAGTACGATGACGGCTTTGATGATTGGAACATAAAGCCGTCGAATCCCCCAGCCGCAGAACCGGCTTCTAACAGGCGAACTCAACCCGACCCACACAACGAGTCGGGTCAACCGGTCAAACCCGCGCAGCGGGCCTCTGACGACTTCGATAATCCTTTCGACGACCAATTCGATACCCCACAAGCATCAAACCGGACACAGCAAGACCCGGCGACACCTCCAACCGACGACGCCGATGACTTTTGGGGTGCAGACGACGACAGTCCACAGGACGTAGAGGAACCCACTTTCAGTGCATCCAACATTTATGGGGGACAAGGCAAAGACTCACACAACACTATAGGGTTGTATGGCAATAACAGCCGAGGAAACAGCGTCTCCAATAATCGTGGAGATGATTCCTTCAATGCCACACAATCATCTATGTCTACAGGGCAAGATGATTGGGGTGATTGGGATACAGACGGACAGAGCAATACAGGACTAGACAACAATAGTTCCAATAGGAACGTGTCCAATACCCCTACCGTCCAAGATGATTCGGGGGATATATGGGGAGAGGACTCCGGATATTACAATCCTCTGGACGATGAATCCCGCAAGCAAAGCGACCCTCTAGGCCCATACGCCGATAATGCTCCGTCCAACAATGCTCCACAGTCCTCTGATACTCGAAACGTAGACTCCGATGATATTTGGGGTTCAGACTTCGATACCGATACAAGACAAGACGATTCCGCCCAACAAAACGTAGAGCCTAATAGGAATACAAACCGCAGACTCCGCAACCCACAGAACAATACAAGCCCACGACAAACGAACCGGAAAACGGTAGACTCCTCTAACCCTTGGGGAGAAGACTACGACAACACTACAGATACAGAAGACGATTGGGGACAAACCCAAGACACCACACAACCACAAGCAAACAATGTCTCAAATCGTAGAGGCAACAAGTCCTCAATCAAAAGACCCCCATACCCCGCAAACGCTCAAACCGACAACCCTAATACAAGTGAAGACGACGAAGACGAATCCGGGTCAGGCCTCGACCTGAAGAAAATCCTCTTCATCGGCGTAGGTTTCCTCGTCGCCGCGCTCATCGTCATCGGCATCGGTGCGGGCATCCGCGTATACCAGGTCAAACAATTGGAAAAGGAACAACAACAGGCCCAGGTCGCGCAACAGAAGCAGCAAGACAAGATCAAAGCCAACTATGCGACAGCATTGGAAAACGCGAACAACCTCGTCAACGAAGTGAAAGACAGTCCCGTCGCCGACGAGAAGGAAGTCGCCACACCATTGAAGGATCTCCAGACGCTCGTCAAAGCCAAGGAACCATCCTTGAAGACGATGCAGAAAACCACCAAACAGTTGACCACGGCGACGAACAATCTCCGTAAAGCCTACGCGCAACAAATGGGTGGGGTAGCGGAGAAGATGAATAGCCAGTTGGATGACCTGTTGAAGAAACTCGCCACCTATAAGGAAGCCGCGACCGCAGCGCAGAAGAAGACGATCGCATCCTACGAGTCGAAATGGGATGGAGTGCAGATTGATTCCAGTAACTATAAGGATGCTTCGACGGACATCAAGGCCATGACGAAGCTCGTGGACTCGTTGAGCAAGTCCAAGTCTGACGCGGATTCCAAGAAGGCCGAGGAGGATAAGAAGAAAGCGGAGGAGGAAGCGAAGAAGAAGGCCGAGGAGGAGGCTCAACAGCAAGCCCAGCAGCAGCAACAGCAACAGCAGTCGACGCCGCAGTACACGCCCAGCTACACTCCGAGCTACACGCCTTCATACACACCCTCATATACGCCGGTCACGCCGACGACACCAACCCAACCGTCGAAACCGACAACGCCGACGACACCGACGCCTTCGCCTGGAACCACGGGCGGCAACATCGGCTGATAAACAATTAGGTCCACTCACCAATTGCAGGGGAGTGGACCTAATTCATAACCGTTCATGTCTCGGGAACCGTGACCCCGAGACATGTGATACCAACGGCTTTATGAGTGCGAGAATCGATTAGAGATTAGAAGACATCGGGCTCGTCGAAATCCTCCTCTTCCTCAACCACCGGGCGACGGGAGCGACGCTTGACAACCGGCGTCTCCTCCTCATCGTCATCGAGTTCGACAGGCTGGGCCTTGCGACGACGCGGAGTGACGGGCTCCTCATCATCAGCCTCATCCTCATCAACCTCAACCGGCTTACGAGTGCGACGACGCGGGGCGGGAGTCTCCTCCTCATCCTCATCGTCGACGGGCTTGCGTTTGCGAGGCTTCGGCTCATCGACCACTTCACCAGTGGTCTCATCCACCGTATCCTCATCCTCGAAGGAGAACGACGGGGTGGAGGCGGCGTTGGCGTTACGCCAAGCCAGCAGCTGGCTCATGTCGTCCTCGTTGAAGTCGTCCTTGAATTCGACCTGACCCTCCGGGGTGCCACCGCCGACGATAAGCACCCAGTCGATGCTGGCGCGCACACCGTTACCTGCAGGAGTGTTCCAAGTGCCGAAGGTCACGGACACGAGCGCGTTCTGTCCGGCGTACACCTGCTCATCCCAGAACACGTGGATACGGTCGGCCTCAGCCATGGCGCGAGGGTCGTCCGGATCCGGGTCGGTGATGGGCTTGGGCATAGGGATGATCTTGCCCTTCTTGTCCATGTAGTAGACCTGCGGGCGAGCGTTGGCCTTGCTAGAGGCGCGTAGCTCGTACTTGCCTTCCTTCTTGGGGTTCTGTTCGGCGAGGGTCATGACCTTGTCCTCGGTGCCAACCTTGACGCTGATCTCGTATTCGTCGCAGTCTCGGAAGGAGAGGCTGGCGGAGTTGACCATGCGCTTGCTCCAATTGCCGCGGTCTACGGCACGCTGGATGGCGGCCTGCTGGGCGGCGGTGAAGCGCTTGATGTTCTTGGCGTCCTTCATCTTGTCCATGAGGGCGTTGAGGGAGTACTTGGGTGCGGCCTGCGGCTTGTTGTCGTCGGTTTCCTTCTGGGCTTTGAAGGCTCGGGGCTCGTAGAGGTTGGAGTAGCCGAGGCGGACAGGGAGGATGGTTTTGACGTGGGTCTGGTAGATGGTAGGCATCTCTTCTCCTTTATTTTTGAGTGGTTGTTTACCCTGCTCTTTGTGTGGACGTTATCAGTATAGCGTTATCGGTTTTCCGACACGCCGAAACAAGCGTACAGCCCGACGCAAGCCCAACTGGAGTATCGAATCCACACCTTTTACATGCGTACGCACGTAAAACCGTCGCGAATATAAGGCCCGCTAGATGCCCGCCAATAAAAACGTGTGAAAAATATCAGTATCGGCGTGTCATGCCCGCCACATGTAATATACTGAATACGTCCACACAGAAAGAGCAAAAAGCGGAACCACCGCACCACCAAAACGGTGGAACAAAAAAGGAGAAGACACCATGAGCCACCTCATCGACATGACCGACGAAGAATACTTCGCCCTCCCATCCCTCGACCAAAGCCAACTCAAAGCATTCCTCAACAACCCCGCCAACTGGGGCTACAGCCGCCTCCACGGCACCGTCAAGAAAACCGCAGCCCTCAGCTTCGGCACCGCATTCCACGCCTACCTCATGAACACCGGCGACGTCATCGCACCCCCGGAAGGCATGAAATTCACCACCAAGGACGGCAAAGCCTGGAAAGCCGAACACGAAGGCACCGGCGAAATCGTCGTCAGCTACGACGACATGCAGACCCTCAAACTCATGAAGCAGAACATCGAACGCTCCAGCCTCGAAGGCCCCATCGACTTCATGGACATCCTCGCATCCGGCTACTGCGAGCACGTCATCGAATGGGTCGACAAGAAGAGTGGTCTCACCCTGAAGGCCAAGCCCGACTGCGTGCCGGTCGGCGTCGACTACATCATCGATCTGAAGAGCACGCGCAGCGCCAACGACATGGAGTTCGCCAAGGAAGCATGGAACTACGGGTACCACATCCAAGCCGAGTTCTACCGTGCCGCCGTCGCACAGGTCGACCCCAAGGAAATCGGCCGTGAGGAGCGCCTCGCATCCGGCATGCAGTTCTGGGCTTTCGAGAAGACCGAAGCCTGCGATTGGAGCCCGATCACCATCAGCGCCGACAATCCAATGGCCGAAGCTGCCCGCACCAGCATCCGCAACGGTCTGACCCGTATGGCCGAATGCGTCGAGAAGGGCGAGGACGCCGGATACGGCAAGGGCATCGATGCGGCCGCCGAATGGTGCATCCGCAACGGCTACTCCAAGACCCCGCATGAGGCGGAGTTCCCGGATTGGATCGTGAAGGCCGCCGAGAACCTGCTGTAGTGAAACCCAAGGTAGGGGGAATGTTCTTAACGACTTCCCCCTACCTTTAATCTTTCTTCCAACCACTCTTCATACGACTTCCCGAACACCTTTCGGAGGCGGACATTGATACCCAACAAACGCGACGGCTACCAGCTCGACTTCACCATACCCGACGTGTACTGGAGCGGAACAGACACGCTCCAAACCGAACGAAGCCGTGCCAGCAAACGCCACGAAGTCCGCAACATCGCACGCAAGGTCATCCGCCAAGCCAAACAACAGGGACGCGCATGGAAAGTCAACAGGTTCATCGCACTCGTCGGCGTCGCCTACCCGCGAATGAACAACGTCACCCCCAGTCGCGCCGCCGAAACAGTCAAACCCATCATCGACGCCGGAAGCGACTGCAAACTCTGGCCCGACGACGACGCCTGGCATCGCTGCGCAACCATCTACTTCCAACTATCCGAACCCGCCAGCCGCGGCACCTACCACCTCCGACTGTTCATCCTGCCAGTACCCGACAGCAACCCCGTATTCCAACCGGTCGGCGGACTGTCCGGTGAAATCGAACGCGAATGGGCCTCAACCCCGCTCAAACCGGACGGGTGGGGTGGTTACGTCGTCAAATTCCGAATCCCCAACAACCTGTGGATCAGCAGCAACCTAACCGACTCCGATCTGAAAGCCCGCCAGCACGGCGCCCACAAGTCAACCACATGGGGGAGGGGAGACGCTTTCGGCCAGCGGGAGAAAACCACTCGGAAACTCATCGACTGTGCGCTCGACCAATGGGGAAAGCAAACCTATTGGGGTTGCGAGAAATACCTGATCCTCGCAGGCATCAGCTATACGGGCAACGTCGGCCCGATGGAAGCCGACCCGGACAATTCAGCCGAAACCGTGAACGCGCTACTCCAATCAGGGGTGGCCGCGCACGCCTGGCGGGGAACCCAATACCAGTATTGTCGCGGCGTCGTCTTCCATCGAGACAGCATCCCCTCCATCGGCGGATACCATTACGTGACATTGCGCGTCATTCCGGTACCTGACTCGTTCTACCTGTCATTGGCGACCGCGTTGAGCGTTGAAAACGGTTGGAATGAGTACGATCGGAGACGCCGATGAACCTCCGGACAGCCCTATTACGCACTCTATTGGCCGTGGGTATCTTCATCGCGAGCATCATCTACATGAGCGTCATCGTCCCCAAAGACGGTCAAATCGACTTGCGTGAAAGCCTCGTCACCGTCCTCAGCCTCCTGTTCGCCCTCCTGGTTCTCATCCACGCATGGTGGAGTCTCATCTGGAACAAGATCATGCTCCACAGGGAGAAACGCAGACAAGCGAAACAGGCCGCGTCAGAACAAGCCCGACAAGACCAATATCTTGAAAAGGCGGCGCAGAAGAAAACCTCCAAGAAGACCCGTAAACAAGGCAAACGCCGCAACAAGTAAGGAGCCAACATCATATGGCGGAACAATTCACCACGATTTTCCGAGGCTACGATCCCGTTCAGGTCGATGCCGCTGTCAACGATCTGAACCAGCAGGTCACCGACCTGCAGCATCAGTTGGATGAGGATCATCAAACCAACCAGCAGTTGAACGGCAAGCTCAACGAGGCGAACGCCCAGTATGAACAGTTGGCCAACCAGCATGAGGGGTTGCAGACGGAACATGAGGCCCTGTTGAAGCAGATCGAGCAGCTGTCCGCCCGTAATGAGCAGTTGGAAGCGGAGAATGAGAAGCTGCAACGCTCCAGTAAGGCGTACCTGTCGTTGGGGGAGGTCGCCCAGGCGGTTGTGGACAAGGCGAATGCTGACGGCGCGAAGACCGTGGCGGATGCGAAGACGAAGGCCGAAGGTATCGTCCGTCAGGCGACGGAGAAGGGTTCCGGGATTGTGTCCGCCGCGCAGAAGAGCGCGAACGATCTGGTGACCAGTGCGAAGCAGACCGCGGCATCGTTGAAGACGCAGTCGGAGAATGCGGCTCAACAGTTGCTGAATGAGGCTACGGATAATGCCGAGAAGACGAAGCAGGATGCTGCTGCGGCCGCGAAGAAGCTGATGGATGATGCGACGGCCGAAGCGGAACGTCAGAAGAAGATCGCGGCTGATGCCATGGCTCAGTTCGCGCAGATCAGAGACAAGCTGTCTGCCGCCTTCGATGCTTTCGGCCGACAGGCATAGTACGGAACGGAACAATTAAGGGAAAGCCCGGTAGGGGAGCGTCGCAAAACGTGACGTGAACCACCGGGCTTTTCCATGCAAGAACCCAATCAAGAACCGAGTCATAACCCCAACCGAATTACCACTAGTCTGACTGACTGTCGGATGCCGAGACCCTATCCTCACAGGACACTCAGGAATCCCGGCATCGAAAATCTCTCTCAAACCCGTCCGCATGCGGGGACGAAGAAGGAGACAATACATGTCAGAAACAAAGCAGACCGTTTTCCGGAAAACGGTCGCCGGAATGGCCGCGACCGCGGCCCTACTGGGAACCATGGGCGGCACTGCAATCACCGCGTCCGCAGTCGACGGCGGCACCGGTGACAGTGGCACCACTGCCCCGGAAAAGAAGGAAACCTGGACCGTCAAGGCCGGCGATCAGACCGCTGATCTTGTGAAGGACAAGGATGGCAACCTGTTGGGAACCATCACCGGCTACCAGGGCATCCCAGGCCAGTACATCACCATCACCTATACGGCGGCGGACGGCACCACCAAGACCGCGAACGCATACCGTTACAGTGAAATCAACGAACGCAAGGACGGTACCGTCACCTACACCGTACCGGACTCCGGTCTCAAAGACCTGGGGGGAGTGAAAAGCGCGAACGTCACCGTTTCCTACATCGCCCCGGAAACCTTCTACCTGAAGGATTCGGACGGCAAGCAGATTCCGCTCACCTATGACGCGGCCTCCAAAACATGGAACGGCACTGCGCCAGCGGCGACAAGCGCACCGGGCAAGACCTACACCGTCTACTCGTACAAGACGGATGCGCCTATCAACCTCACCCGTGACAGTCTGACCGCCAAGAGCATCGACACGACAGACGTGTTCGGCGTCTTCCACGTCGTTGGCACGGCCGACTACTCCGGTCAGAAGGATGCGTCCAACAAGTTCCACATCACCCAGCCGGCCGACTACCAGTCCGGGGATGAAATCAAGGCCAAGGATCAGGCCGGCAAATACACCGTCCAGTTCGTCAAGCAGGCGGACGGCAGCTTCAAACCAGCATCCCCGATCGTCACCGCCCTGTCCGGCGTGAAAGGCAATTCGCTCAACACGCCACTGGTCAAGCAGCTTGAACTGTCCAACGGCAACAGTGTCAGCATCAACTGGGGTAGCCTATCCAGCAGCCAGGTCGGCAAGGATCACATCTTCAGCATGACCGGCAGCGCGTCCGGCGGATTCAGCCTGGTCGAGGAAACCACGGACAACGCCAAGGACTTCAAGGCCACATTCAAATACTCCGCGCAACTGACCGCCTCCCGAACTGAAACGAAATGGTTCGCCGCGGTCAGCAAGGACAAGAACATCGAACTCACCCCTGATGAGAACGGTGACATGACCGCCAGCACGGACATGCCATGGAGTAACGCAGCCAAAAGCTTCACCGCTGCAACCGTTGACGGCACCGAAAACGTCACGTTGAAGCTCGGTGGAAAGACCATCAACGACAAGGGCCAGCAGGTCGCCACCTACAATGGCACTACCAATGATGGCCGTACCATCACCGTCAACGTGACCGTCGCCAATTACAAGTGGACGGCCAAGGTCGATGGGAAGACCATCCAGTTCACCTACAAGGATGGCGCCTGGACGGCTTCCGTGAAGGACACTCACAAGGCCAGCCCGGACAAGACGTTGACCGCCACCGATGGTGAAACCAAGGTCACCCTCAATTATGACGGCGTGCTCGGCACTGCTTCCAGCACCAGCAAGTTTGGCGTCATCAACATCAACGGCACCGCCAACTACAAGAACGACGAGCAGAAGTTCAAGCTGGACGTGCCCGTCAACTACGATTACGGCAAACTCGTCACATACGATCAGGATGGCGACAAGCCAGGCGAATTCACCCAAGACAAGGACAGCGGCCTGTTCACCACGACCGCACCGACCGCAACCTTGGATGATCAGGACAAGCCGGACGATGTGAGCATCACCCTCAACGACAGTGAGAAAACCAAGATCACCGTCCCACTGGGGGAGAAGCAGCAGACCGTTGACGAGGACAAGACCCGTCACGCCGTCCGCACTGGCAGCATCGAAGGCGAATACAAGGTCACCGACCCGGCCTCCAACCTGTACGTCACGCAACGCTACAAGGTCGACGCCACGGCAACCCGAACCTGGAACGACAGTCTCCTGAGCCTCAACGTGTTGGAACGCAACCCGGAGAACCCGAAGGAGAACATTCCGGTCGACATCAAGTTCGACGCGCAAACCCACGACTACACGGTGGAACGCCCCTACGAGTCCACGAACAACGGGTTCACGCTCGGCTACAAGCTGGGTGCGGACGCCACCGTCACCCCGGTCAGCGTGAGCGTCGGTGCAAACGGCACTCGTATCCTGACCATGACCCTGAACAAGGGCAAGGACACGGAAGCCACCTACACGGTGACCGTCAAGTTCGCATCCGCCGACATCAAAGCCGACAGTCCGGCCAAGTTGACCGGCATCTACGTGAACAAGACCGGTGAAAACGTGCAAGGCCAACTGGTTGACGGTTGGAATCCGAACCGCCTCGACTACACGATTACGGTCGGCGAAAACGATCCGAGCCCGTACGTGCTCCCCACCTTCGACAAGGATGCTGTCGACGTCCACCCGGGCAAGGTCACCCAGACCGCAGACAGCGTGAAACAGGAGTGGGTCGTCGTGGACAAGGCCAGCGGCGCATCCCGCACCTACTCTCTGACCGTCGTCCGCGAACACTCCTGGAAGACCGCCGTCGAGGAATTCAAACCGGCCGATCCGATCGCCCAGAAGACGACCGTCGACCCGGAGAACGACTCCGACGCCAGCCTGGTCTCCCACGGTTACGTCACCAAGGACGGAACCTACGTGGCAGTCGACAAAGACGACTACCAGATTCCCGAAGGCGCAACCTTCTCCTACGAAGGCAAGACCGGCCAATCCATTGGTGTCGTCAGCCAGCTCACCACCGGCATGACCTACCAGTACACGGTCACCGTCCTACCTAAGGACATGAGCTTCCCGCAACAGCATGTTTTCACAGTCACCTACATCACTGCGAAAACCAACTACGCGAGCCTGACCGGCATTCTCGTCAACGGCAAGAAGATCGAAGGCTTCAACCCCGACAAGCACGAGTACAAGGTGCCTGTCAACCGTGCCGACCAGTGGATGGTCAGCCCCCAGTACGACAAGCTCACCGGCATGAGCGTCAACACCGACAAAAACGGTGCCGACGCAGTCATCACAGTCACCAGTGGTGACGGGTTGACCAGCGTCCAATACAAGGTGCACGTGTACGAGAACCCAGCTCTGGCCGCCACCGGCGTCAACGGAGCAATCGTAGGCATCAGCGCCGTGATCCTCGCAGTGATTGCCGCCATCGTCATGGGCATCAACAAACTGCTACGTCGCAAGAACGGAACGGACATCAACGCCGCCGACATCGCTCTAGACGACGACGGTAAGCCGGCTCAGGATAGTGAGGAAAAGAAGGACTAATCAACCGGCATTAGGTTGAGCGAAAAGTGGCTTGCACCCGATTTGGTTTGGGTGCAAGCCACTTTCGTAATGGAGTATCCTATCCGGTTTTTACAGTCCTTCCGGATTCGGTTAACTATAAGTAAATATGATTCTATAACACTATAAGTGGAGTCTCTCAACCCTTACGGGAGTAAGGCTTATTCAACATTGGAAGATACGATACTCCACGATTTAGGCTACGATACTCCATGTTTGAGGCTACGATACTCCAATCAGCCGGCTTCGATACTCCAAACCGCATTTTTCTCATACTGCATGATAGATTCGATACTCCATTACGGATGAATACGATGCTCCATGTGTAGGATGATCGGCGTGTCGCGGCGATTCTTGCCGGAGTGAGCCTCCTGATTAATGGAGTATCGAAGCTCATTGCGCAAAAAGGATACGTTACTCCACTAATCGGATTCGATACTCCATGACCTGTCAAAGGAAAAGATACGATACTCCACGCTTCGCAGTGTCTCATCTCAACAAAAAGGATGCGATACTCCACGGAAAACCAGGGAGCAGGATATGCTAGTCCCCTTTCGGCAGAATTCGAGAGGAAAACGGATTCGATAATCCCGGAAACCGTTAGATTCCATGCCTTCCAACCCTCAGATTGGCATGATGCCGCTCAGCTGGATACGATACTCCGCGAAAATACTTCGATAGTCCATTCCTAAACCGGAGCACAGCAAAAAGGATACGATACTCCATGTAGGCTGAACCAGTGCTAATGGGCCATCGTATCCAAATCACATTGGAGTATCGCATCCGATCAATCTTCAGACAGCCACTTCTCAGCCTTCGATGGCCGTGCCGAAATAGCGGTAGGCGAGGGGTGGAGCACGATTCCGTTCTTGTCGAAATCCACATTCACGGATGGGTATACCTGACGAACTTTCTCCACGGCACGCCGAAAGCCCGCTTTGAAGTTTTTCAAAGTGCCGATTGTGTCGCCGAATCTTTCATGCAACCATTCCCATGAGATAGGCAGATCATGTTTGAGTTCCTTCATGGACCCAGTCAACCAGACGTACACATCGTACGGAAGGACACTCCTCCCATTTAGGAGGTAGGAGCTCGCGCGTGTGTCGAACGGAGCAGACTCCCGTGCTAACCGGTTATAGACTTCTTCGGTTAGCTCAAAGATGGCCCCTGAATAACCGGCGTCATTCTTGTCATTGACATTCCTGACTGCCTTTACCAATGGAAGATAGACTATATCGTCAATCGAACGTCCGGCAAAACCAGTGGAACGACGCACCGAAATACGGCAAGCCAGCAGAAGCCTTAGCTGTTCCTGTACATCATGAGAGGTTCTACCCCCCTGTGACAGGCCCATTTCATCACATAGCTTGTAAATGCTGGGAATGGTAATCGTATGCGTGGATGGGTCGACCGTAGCAGTCTTGGTTTTCCCGGCAGCCCTAATCTGCTTTGCCATCCACGCCATAAGCAGACGAGGATACTTCCCGTAAGGAAACTTACGCTGGCGGTTAGAATCCACGCCGGCTTCCAACAGGTACTCCAAGGTTCCGTTGCTCTTGGCAACGAAATCCACGCCAGGCTTAGGTGGAGATGCAGGGAAAAGCGTCGAGGTCAGAATACTGTGGCCATACCAGATTTCGGCACTGTTCGGTTGCCGGTTGTTGATATCGTTCAACAAGTCAGCCTTGCGCAGATCCAACTCGTTGCCTACGATCTCCGCGTCAAAAGCCTCCTGCGTGGCATCTCCCATGTTTTCGGTCATGAAGATGATTCTATTTTGCCGTCAGGAGATGTGAAAGAGGAGACGTGATTCAACCCCACGTACGTGGGGACAAGAAGACGGTCTTGAAATTTTTCATGATGCCGATGGATTCAACCCCACATACGTGGGGACAAGGCACAGTCACCAGTGGCGATGGCTTGACCAGCGGATTCAACCCCACGTAAGTGGGGACAAGCGCTGTTCCGGCGTTTGCCGTCGATGGTGATGGGATTCAACCCCACGTACGTGGGGACAAGGCAGAGAAACGGCGGAATTCCAACGGTCGTTTCTCTGGAAAATGTGTGTTTTTCCGTTGAGCGACAGCAGATTTCCTGTTTTCTCTACTTAAAGAGGCTCCCTGTCATCCCTGTATCCGGCGTACAGGGTCAACCCCACTGACGTGGGGAATGAAGCAGAAACCGGATTATAGGATCCACTCAGTCACATCGGTGGAAACTTTCTTTAGACTCGGGAATACTGCCTTATGCTTCAAGTTCAGATCCCGAGGGAGTGTTTTCGTTTATGTGGCCGTATTTTCATTGAAACCTCGTTTTTCGTGTAGTAATTGACAGTATATCACCCTTTTGGAGATATGCAAAATCCGATTCCCTTGTAAGTGTGGCATACTTCAGTCGTTGTTAAACAGCCCTATTGGTTGCTGGGATCCCGGCTTCATCTGCTCGAATACTTACGTATATTCAAGACTTGGTCTTGTCGTGGTACGCCCAGGTAATAGGTGGCGGTCGATGAATGGGGTGATGGAAATGATTGACAAAATATACCCCTAGAGGTATATTTGTGTTATGTTTAAAGTAGAACTTGAACTAATAAAGGACTGGCTGAAGGATCTGGATAAAGACAGTGCCACTCAAGTCTACGCAGCCCTCCGGCTGCTGCAGCAGTACGGGCCGCAACTGAGAAGACCTATTGTCGGAAAGATTGAAGGCTCTCATATACAAAACCTAAAAGAGCTCAGACCGGGATCATCCGGTCGAAGCGAAGTCAGAATCTTGTTTGTATTCGATCCAAGCAGACAGGCCGTAATGCTGGTAGGAGGTGACAAGCAGAACAAGTGGAACAAGTGGTATAGAAAAGCCATAGATGAAGCAGAAGCCCGTTACGAGAAATGGTTATCAGACCACAGTGAGTGATAAGAATCCAAAACAAAAACACTCAATCTAATGAAACAGGCGAAAGGAATCGAAAAATGAGCTACACACTGGAACAATTCAAGGCGGATCACAACCTTGACGAACAGGAAATCGCCCGGGCGCAAGAGCGCATGCTTGACGAGATCCGTCTTTACGAGCTAAAGGAAGCTCGGAAGGCTCAGGATCTTACCCAGAAGACCATTGCGGAACGTATGGGGGTGAGCCAAAAACGAATCAGCACCCTCGAATCCGGTGACGTGGATAAGACGGAAGTCAGCACTCTCCGACGCTACCTGGAAGCTATTGGTGGAAAACTGCAAATCACGGCTTTGATGCCGGATGGTAGGAAGCTTCAACTGGTCTGATGTATCAGGCTGGTCTTGACGTATTGGTGATTCCATGACTCGGATATGTCAGGACTGATTGGACCTCTTGACGAGCTCGAATCAGTCCTGACCGTAATCATCTAGTTCTTCCGGATCATCAAGGAATTCTTCGGAGTCCAAATCAACGGGAGGCTCTTCACTGTCTGCCTCCGTTTGATCGGTGTCGTCTGATTCGGATTCCGTTTCTTCTGACTTCTGGGGTTTTGAGGTAGCTAGGTTAGAGGCAAGACTCAAAACGTAAAACAAGATATTCAGAAGGATAATCACAAGCCCAATGATGAGAATCCATTTTGCAAGTATCCCTAAGATGCCACCTAGGCTGGTCGTTAGAAACTCAACAGGATTAGCCATGACGCGCTCCGATACCAATTCGGGATTATCAGCTTCTAATCCGCGGTTCTTCTTAATGAACTGTACTATGTAGACACCGTAACCAAGAGCCGGAGTCATTAGACCAGTGGCAAGTCCCGTTACCCAACAAATAAGCTGGTATTTTTGATAAAGACTGATGAGTTTGTAATAGAGCTTCATGGAGAGTTCCTAACTTAGAACATAAAAAACGGTGCTACCAATGATTGTCGTGGATAGCACCGGAACTAATTACCTGAAGTCAAAGAGTCATCTTGCTTCTGTGGTTGTATTCATTGATGGAATACCAAGTTTTGACAGCAGGCTCTCGGTCGTCATATTCTCTGCATTCCAACGCTTGCCATCGATAGTGATAGTTGGAGTGCTGAAGCTATCGTTTCCCTTTGCATAGAGTTCGGTTCGGCCGAAAGTGTAGGTGTCGGCCGTTTTGAGCCAAGTCTGCCAGTTGGAATCATCTTTGAAGGCACGGTCTGCGACTTGTTTCTTTACGCCGGCGTCAATGGCCTGTTGCTTCAATCGCTCTGTGGATACGCTCTTGTATGAGGAGAGTTCTCCGGGTTGGAAGTTCTCCGCGAAGATATTCGACAGGTACTTCAACAAATGCTGGGGGTTCTTGTCGTATTGGGTGAGGTTGATGGCCCCGTTCATCGCGCGGGTTGAGTAGTCGTCGGAGCTTTTGTTGTCTTGGAAGGTCATGAAATGAACTTCCAGGTTGATTTGTCCGTTCTTGACAAGGCTCTGGAATGTAGAGCCGAGTGTACGTTCAACATTCGCGCAGCCGGGACATAAAGGCTCCAGATATACCCCTACTGTCGGTACATTCTTGATTGGCTGGTTGTAGCCGCGGTTGCTGATGATGAAAGCCCCGTCTTTGGTTGCATACTTGGGTTTCGGATCGTTTTGTAGCTTCTGGTATGCGAGTTCGGATTCCTCTGCCACTTTCGCTTGGGCGATTTTGTCGGCGTTCAGGTTCTGGTAGAGGAAGAATCCTCCTACGAACACGATGATGGCGATGATTGCGACGACGACTGCGCCGATTACGGTTTGCTGTCGGCGTTCTTTTTCGGTGAAAGGTTGTTCGAAGACGTTGTCGGTAGTGGTTGTTTTCTTACTGGTTTTCTTGGATGACAAGATTGGTACTCCTATATATAGGTGTCGGTTACATTAGGAAATAACGAAATCCAGTGGTAGTGGTGTCAGACCGGCAGTCCGATCACACCCCTGTATACGGCTGCAGTGGCGCGAATATCCTCGGCCGCATCATGCGCGTGGAATTTGAAACCGTAGTAATCTGCGGCGACTCCCAGATGCTGCCACTTCCAGTCGTCATATCGGGAATCCCATTGCCCGTAGATTGGGGCGAACAGTTTCATCACATCCACCCACGGCTTATGCGCCAAGTCCGGAATCTCCACCCCGGACTGCAGTAGAGCACGAATATCGAACACACCGTTATAAGTGACTACAGCCTCGCACTCATCCAACAGGCGGGTGATAGTGGGCGCAAGCTCGCTCATGAACGGCTTATGAATCACATCCATGGGACTGATCCCATGCACGCGCTGCGCGTCCGGCCACTTGTAATGATTCCACGGTTTGACCAGCTCATTCAACAGGATGTCACCGTTGCCGTCGCAGAAGGATGCCTGGATGACCTCATCCCTACTACCGGTGCCGGTGGTTTCCGTATCGAACACGAGCACCCTGTCCAATGGGATGGCTCGGAGCATACGGAAGTAATCCTCACGTTCCTGCTGGTCGGTGGGGATTTCCTGTGGCTTGAGACTGGCGACGGCTACCATAATCCGATCGCCTCCTCGCCGGGAGCGTCGGGTTCCCGGGTATCGGCTTCATCCTGTGGCTCGTGTTCCTGCGACAGTAGGTTCTGCAGCATTCGCAGCTGCTCGTAGGAGACGCCGGTGCATTGGCGGACCCATGTCGGATCGTCGCCGGCACGCAGCATGTCCATCGCCTTGGAGGTGGGGGTGAGTTTAGGCATGGGCCACCTCCCGGTGATACCCGTACATGGAGTGATCCACGTTGATGCCGGTCAACCCGTTCCGGTGGAAGCGTTCCACGGTCCGGTCGATGTCCTGCACGTACTGGTTGCGGATTTCATCCTGCATGCCGTTGTAATAGTAGGGTTGGCCGAAATCCTCGTCCAAAGTGAGTTCCCCGTATTCGCCGGTTTCGGGGTCGATTTCGATGTTGAAGCTGGTGTTGTATTGGAGAGGGCCCACGGGTCGGCTGTAGTACCAGATTCCGTTGGTGGCGCGGAATCCTAGGTTGTGCATGGTTTTTTCGTCGGGGATGGTTGTGGTTCCGTCGACGTGGGTGAATCCGATGCGTTTGCCGATGTTTGCTTGGGTCATTTGTTTGTTTGTTCCTCTCCGTTGTTTTCAGTTATATCGTGTGGACGATATCAGAATATCATGATAGTGGGATGTTTTCACGGGAACCGGCATGTCGCACCACCATTGAAAACGTCCACACTACGGACAAAACGCGGACATCATGCGAACCGTGCAACCAACAACAGAATCCACCAATACCCTGAAACCAGCTCAAAACCACAAGAACCGAAAGCCCAGAAACCATGGCATCAAACGAATTCGACCCTAGCGAACATCCACGCAACACCGACGGCACCTTCAAAGAAACAGGCAAAAACCAGCCCGGCGCACTCCCCATGCCCGATATGAACCAAGTCAACATCAACGAAGATTTCGCCAAACGTGGCAGGGAACGCATGAGCTTCCTCGACCAGACGCTCATCAAAAAAGCCCAGGACGAATACGATCAACGCGCACTAGCACCCGGGGAAGACTGCTACCGGATAGACAACGGACTCTATGTGAGCGCCAAGGAATTCGAACAACTCCCCGAAATCGACCGCAACCGTTACATCGCATGGGGCAACATGGACCTCTACGATGATGCCGACGAACTCAAGGAAGCATGGAACGATCAGGACGCCATACGAGACCTCGCGGCGAACAGCGTCGAAGACGATGATGCGAATGTCTACTACACCGAAGCGGAAGTCACCTACGCGGACGACCTCTCCTACACTCCCGAATTCGACGACAAAATCGGATACGACTTCAACGACGGAGCCAACGAAGCCCTCGCCCACCATCCTGACATCGACATGGAGGAAGGCCCGAACGGGTATGGGCGTATCGTCAGCAAAACCAATAAGGAACGAACCGCGAACCTCGGCAGGGAAGGCGACGGTTATCGGCTCATCTACCAGGGGCCGAACGCGCCAGAAGCCAAGGATTTCAACGATGATCCAACCGCCTACCGTCAAGCGTTCGCGAACGCGCGTGACGCAATGGCGGCTGGTATCAGGTGGGTTGAAGAGGGGAGGGCGTGATGTCCGGTTCCGATTATGATCCGAATAAGCATCCGAAAGACAAGTACGGTCGATGGCGGAAAGTCGATAAAAGCGGCAGACCATCCGTGCCATTGCCTCCGAAAGCCGCTGATCCGATGCTGGGAGTCGACCCGCATGACAAGGCGATGATCCGAGGATACAAGCTTCTTCAGGATGGGGAGGAGCCTACTCCGGAATACTTGGATAGTCTCACCGGATTGGATGATGACGACAAGCTCGCATTGGATATCGCCAAACGCGCCCAACAAGGCCCGTTGAACGAGCGTGATAAAAGCGCGTTGAAACGCCTCGCCCTCAGCCCCAAACCCATGAACGGAACCCGCTTCGCATTCCTTGAACAAGCCGGCATGAACCAGGATCTCATGGTTCGAGCCGACACCACCGGGCCACGCGCCCGCACATTGTTCGCACGATCCGGAAACCCGTCCGGTTTGGCGATGCACACGGTCGAACGGCTTGACCGGCGTACTTCAATGGATAAATGGGACGAGTTCGAAAAAATTGCATGGTCCACTCCCGGTAAAGATGCCGCCGTCGTCCGCAACAAAATGATCCTGAACCATGCGTGGCCTACCGGGCGCGCCTATGCGTATGCGAAGAACTGGATGCTGCAGCAATCCGGCGCTCAACCTCGTCCTATCTCCGGTAGTACGGGAAAGTATCTTGTCAACGATCGGAACGCCGGAGCATTGTTCGCCCAACGAATGGACTTCAGTGACGACGTACGCGACCAGCTTCAGAAAGCGTGGAAACAGTCCATCAAACCGAAGCAACAACAACCCGCACAGCCGGCAAGTAAACGTTCTGGCATACGCGGATGGTTCTCCCGGCTCTTCAAGCGAGGTAACTAATGGCAGTCTACGACGAAAGCAAGCATGTCAGGGATTCTTCCGGCAAGTATGCAAACAAGAACAAGAAACAGTTACCAAGCACTTTGCCAACTGTGGAGAGCAGCGAATACGACCCGGATGAGGAAGCCGCTGGAATCGAACGTGGCGAGGAGCTCGTCAAACGGCAGGGGCGTATCCTCAAAGCCGATACCGCTGACCTGGATGATACGACCAGAAAGCTGATGCGTCGTCTCCGAGCCAACAGGCGCGGAAGCGTGAAGGACGAGGAGTGGGGTTCGGTCGAAACGTTCGCCAAGACCGCCGAAAGGATTACGCCGGTTCAGTTCGGCATGCTCTGTGCCGCGAACGAGCGGGAGGTCAATCGTGCAGTGTTGCTTCGCAAGGATTTGACCGGCGATAGGGCGAGGGCCATTTTCGAACGCAACCGTGACCTCTATGGCGGTAGCGATATGGCGGAATTGACCTGCGATTCGCTTAATGAGCATACGGATGAGGATGTCTGGCGTGCTTATGAGGAGCAGTATTCGCCAAGACTCATCCACAGTCTAGCCAAGAACCCGGCGTGGCCGCACGCGCAGGAGTTCGCCGACCAGTGGTTGGAGAAGAACGATGCTCTGCAAACCGAAACTGATCGGGCATCCTTCAGGGAATTCCGTGACCCGGAGATGGGTGCGCTGCTTTCCGACCGTGACGACATCGATGAGACGACCAAGGCCAGGTTGCGGAAACATGAGCAACGATACGCGGAATACGCGGAATACAAGAACAGGACGGCACAGCGGAACGTGTACGGGACGCTTCCGACGATTCCCACCGATCCGCGAAGGCTCGCGAATCAACCGTATTAGCGTCGCGCACTATAAGCCAACAACATTCCAATAAGTTAATAACCAAACCCCAGAATCGTACAATCCTATAGGAGTCTACGCATGGTCAACAAAGGCTTCGTCGAAGCCGAACATCCACGGGATCGGTTCGGCAAATATCGCGAAAAGAACGGCAGAGGACTACCCGGCACGCTCCCCGAATACACTCCGGACGTGGAATCATTGGACGCTCGATCCGGCGTCGGATACGATATTGTGCCACCATGCGTGCAGGACCGCTCCTATAGGGAGGAGGTCATTGGCAAGCATATGGCTTACGAAATGACCCTCGACCATCCATGCAGTATGAGCGATTTGCGGCATATGACCGGTAAACGGTCGTTGCAGTCGGCGTTGGATTACGTGGAGAATGGGAACGTTTCGGCTGATGATGCCGACTGGTTGAGCCGGTGCAGTCCGATTGACGGGGATACCGCCATGCTGCGTGCTGCCGCCATCAACAGTGGTCAACTGTCTGATGAGCGTGTGGAGCAGATGAGTTGGGATATTGGTGACGCGAGTTTGGATAACCGGCAGTGTGTTCGTATCGCAGCCTTGCAGTCGGGCCAGTTGAGTCCGGAACGATGCTTGTATGAGAGTCGTGACGAGAATTGGATGATTCGCAGCGCGGCCATCAGCAGTCATAGTCTGCCGACTGATAGGGTGCGTGAAATGTTGTGGGATGATAATACGAACGTGCGTGAGAATGCTGCTGCGGAGTTGCAGGATAGGGATGCATTCGACTGGTAGTCCAATATGCGGACGGTTCGTGGACTCAATGTGAACCGTGCGGACAGAAACAGAACACACCTTTAGCTTTTTGGGAGAAACCTAACACAACAAGGTTTCTCCCAATTCTTCTCTTAAGGGGCGTCACCAATGGCCGGATACAACGAAGCCGATCATCCACGCAACCGGTTCGGGGAATACCGGAAAAAGGACGAAAGCAGCCATCCCGGGACAATACCGGAAACCACCGATCAGGAACGCGAAGCCGACTTCACCGAATACGCATTCACTGATTTCAGCGACGAATGGCTCGACAATGACGACCCGCGCCTCAACGCATGCCACGAGACGGCGGCGGCCGTCAAAGAACAAGCGGAAAAACACCCCGACTCGACCATCATCATGGGCGACCACGGGCGCGTCTACATAACCAGCGACAAATACCCGAACCTCCGATCCGAACTGAAAATGGACGAAGACCCGGACGGGATGATGCTCACCGCCACCCAACAGAAAATCAACAAGGACGGCGACTGGGAGGACACCGGATGGGGAGTCTCCAGCACGCCCGGCAGGCTCGAAGACGAAATGGGCGCGAACATTCGCACCGCATACGATCAAGCCTGCAATCCGGAATCCCGCTCCAAGGACAATCCTGTTATCACCGAATCAACCGTATCCGAAGGCTATCTGGGCGGAACCAAACGAGTCGGCGGCAAATACGATCCGAATCTCACATCCACCGAGAAAACCAAGCTCATGCGCGAGGACTTCAAACAGTTGAAGAAGAACGGTGACATTCCAAAAGACTGGAAGATCAGCGTCCGTAAAAGCGAATACTCGATGAACTGGACCGCACGAATCAAAGTGACACTCCCCGAAGGCGTGCCACGCTACTACGTGCCCACACCCGAACAATATTGGAAATCCATCGCGGAAAACGACCGCTACGACAATCCAGACAAGAAAGCCATCCGCGGTCTACTCGAAGCGAACGGCGGCAGTCTCACGGACGACGAATGGCGTGAACAAGCCAACCGCATCAACCAGAAAATGAAGAATGGGGAAGAACTCGAAGGCTCCGAATGGGATTGCCGCGTCGAAACCCCGCAAGTTCGCAAAGTCCGCAAACTCTGCGAACAAGTCGGCCACCAATACACGTACAGCAACAACAACGCCATGGTCGACTACTTCGACACAGACGGATACGTGGACGTAAGCATTGTTGAGCACGGGAAGGCATACTGATCATGGCGAACTATAACGAGGCGGATCATCCGCGTGACCCGTTCGGTAAGTATCGGGATAAGGATAAGAGTCGTACGCCTAACCAGTTGCCGGAGGATTCCACGCCTGAATGGGTGCGGCGGTTGAATGCTCGGGCGGTTGAGAAGGCTGAGTCTGGTGAGGATTTGACTCCCGGTGAGGTTGAGTACTTGTCCCGTCAGGCGCCTGAACAGGTTTGCCAACGCTTGTTTGAGGCGAATAATCCGACGTTGGACGGCTACATCATCAGTAATGAGAATATCAGCGACTATCAGGTTGATGATATTCTCTACCGGCAACCCGATGACGAATCCATGCAGACGGTTCGGGAAGGTGTCGCCAGCCGATACGGGATTAGTGACGACCTGACCAATCAGTGTGAGACCTGGATACAACCGGACAGTCAGATCCCCTCCGAATCACGACGCCGCATCGCCGTCAACATGCTCGACAATCCAACCATGCGTTCGGAAACCATCAACCGGATACTCCAACAATATCCAAGCAGCGAAATAGCCGAACATGCAGTCCGAAACCCCAACAGCAACGACATGACCCTCGCCCTGGCCGTCGAACATTTGAAACCAAACTCGGATGCATACTATGACGTCGAACACAACCCGCAATGCGGGCCACGAGCATTACATGCGATGCTCGCCAAGAAACCATACGACATGGGTCGAACCATAGGAGTGTTCTCACATCCGGCATTGGACAAGGAAACCCTCGAAGACTACAAGTCCTATTGCTCCTACAACAACAGTGACGCGGCCCTTGGTGCTTCCATGAATCCGAGCATCACGCCGGAAATGGCCGAAGAACTGTATCGGAGCAATTACCAGCATTCAGGTGTGATCCGAGACCAACTTGCTGCGAATCCTGCCACCCCTGACAGGATTCTGGATGAGATGATGTCCCAGAACGACCCGTATGTGGACCAACTGTTGGTCAGCAATCCAAGTATCGGGGATGCGAGAGCCCGGAAGATTCTTAATCGTGCCGAATCCAAGTCAACTGTATGCGTGGAAATACTAAACAATAAAGGCCTATCGGAACAGTTCCGAAGCAAGGTTCAGCTCCTGGATTACTCCGATGACGAATGGTGATAGACGACAATCCAAGACGCCTGTCGATTACGAGATTAACGTGAGAAAGCGAGCATACAATGGCTCAATTCAAGGAAAGCGAGCATCCTCGTAAAAAAGGAAAGTTCGTTGATAAGAACAAGCCTGGTATTCCGGAACCGTTGCCAGTGGAAACGGAAACCGTAGCCGACCCTGCTGCAGTGTTCGAGGATGAGCTGCGGGAGAAAATGGACAAAGTGTACGACAACCGGTCGGACGCTTTGGAGGCCGCCGACTATCTGGAAACCTACGAGGGTGGTATCGGTATCAGTCGTAAAGGTGACGGCTGGGGTTTGACCTCATTGGATGAAAGCGGCTACCGGTCCTGTGACCTCCCATACGATAACGATGGGAACGCCAATTATGCGGATATCGATTTCGGCATGGATACGCCGGACGATTACAGGATCATCGACAACATGAACTCACACCAATGGGAGAACCTGCAACCCGTCCAGGATTTCCTCAACGGGAAAACCGATACGGTCAACATGTACTCCATCATGCCAGCCGGCTACCTGCAGGATGCCGAGGAGGATGAAGACGATTACGTGGACGCCTCCTACCTGACCGTCCTCTGCGCCAACAAGGGCGAGAATCCTGAATGGCATAGCCAATTCCAAGACATGCAAGGCGGGAATGATCTGGTCGAAGCGGTCCAGAACAATCTGAACACGCATCATGGCATGACCGCATGGCCTGATTCCGATGATGGCTCCATATATATAGGAGAAGCAGGTAAGGCGAACGACGAACGATTCCATGTCAGCCTCGACGATAACGGGCAGGCCACATTGACCCGCGAACGGCGTCTCTACCACAAGGATTGGCTGGTCGAAGGGCGAACCACGTTCCCGGCCGACCAGAATGCCGGCGACTTCATCAACAGCAAACTAAACGAATACAAGCAGGAGCACTAAACCATGGCGTTTGATCCCAAAGAGCATCCGCGTAACGGCAAAGGCGAATTCAAGGACAAGGATGGCAACAATCCCAACCCGTTGCCTGGCGAAGTCGATGAATACTCGGGTGAAGCCGCACTCAACCGGCTGCGCCCCTCCATGCCAGAAGACGAGAACCAGTGGGATGGGATGAAGGTTCTCGTCCTGGACATGGACGGCAAGCCGATGGAAATGTATCTCCATCGGGAAGGCGACACCTACTATAACCAGCATCAGGAAATGGTTTGGCGACGTGACGCTGAGGGACCGCATGTGAACTCGCAGATCGCCAGTATGGAACCATACGGCCCATACGACACTGACCCGAACGAACAGATGCGTGTCAACGACCTGTTGGATGAGGACGATTACGAAGCGATCGGCGAAATGATCGAGGATGGCTCCTACGACGACGAGTATGCGAATGCACTGGCATCCAAATACGGAATCTTCGACAAGGCCCTCGTGGATAACATCTACACGAACGCCTGCAATCGTGCCGGAGACAATGACTCCGCCGCATACGCCGGTGATATCGAACAATCGTTCATCGACACCCAATCCCTACTGCAGGTCATGGGCCAGAACACTACACCCACTCCAACGAAACCGGCCGTCGTCACACCACGAGCCCAATCCGCGCATAATCCTTGGCCGGTGACCGATCCGGAACTTCAAAACCAGTCCGACAAACTCTACGAGCAAGCCAACCGTTTGGATGACGATGATGCATGGGATGAGATAGACGATTTCATCATCGACCACGGAGAACAGGGACGCCGCGCCTTCGCCAACTCCTGTGCACGCGGATTCAACCTCAACCAGTACCCTGATAGCGCGTTGGACCGCGTCTACCATCAGTCACAGCGAACCACCATCGAGGACTTCGGACGCATGGGCGACGGGCAGGCCATGTACCACACATTCGGCAACTACTCCGATTTCCTCGATGACATCGAGTCGGATCAACAGTAAGCGGGTAGAAGATGGTCAACCAGCAGTTCGAGAAAGAACATCCGCGCCGCACTGACGGTACCTTCCGCGACAAGAACGGGAACCTACCGGGACAACTGCCCGACGAGGAGACCGGTTTCGATGAGGAAGAGCGGCTTTCGACGCTGCTGGAAGAACGCCTACCATTGGACTTCAACCGTCGAATGAAGGTCCCGACGCTCGACCCTGATGATGATTCGGTTAAAGCACGCACCAAACTTGGCCGATATTTGTACAACTCTCTGGATGAGAACGCAGACCGGGAAGCCTTGGCTGACGAAACCGTATACGATTTGTGGCCCGGTGTCGTCAGATATGATGGTGACGATTCCGATGTTGCCCTACATATGAGATTGGATGAGGAAAAAACTGGCAGTCAGGATATCGCCTACGAGCTGCCGGACGGACGATACCTGTTCGTTAACCTCGGACCACATAAGGCGGCGGTCAACAAATTCAACTACCGATTCCGTAAAAGCGGCCGCGACTTGGATACGACCAACCTGGCGGACATGCTTGCAACTCGGGAAATCGTCAACGGAATGGATGAGCTTGGCCCAAACCCATCCGACACCATTCGGACGATCCTTGATGATAACCGTAAAAGCTGGTCGCATTATAAACTCAACATCAAAGGCATGCCCAATGCCGATCAAACCATTGCCGTCATAGAGAAAAAGACCGGCATCAAACTCGACTCTCCATCCGATGATTTGGATGAGGCTAAACAATGGTGGGCTCACGCGAAAAGCATCGTTGATAAGTATGAGGAGGACAATAAAGACCGCCCCTATGACGAGATGCGCATCATCCAAACCACCGTCGAACGGGCGATACCGCAACTTGACATGGTCGGGCCTGCAAAATCCTTCCGCAACTCAGTCAGCAACATTCTAAATACGGAAGGCAATGTTCGAGCCAACCGGGATTGGCAGAAGAAACAATCCTCCGAAACGAACGCAACCGTGTTCATGGATAAGAAGAACCAGGATCCAGCGCACGTGGAAGCAGGCCGAACCAGTCCGTTCGCCCGTGACTTCGGCCATATAGAAATCGACAATGACGTTGACCTCGAACGCTTCAAATCACTAGGCTCCGAATACTCTAAATACAAGCATCTTCTACCCGCACAAACTGAGACGGCGAACCTCCGCTTCCGGTACACCGGCCGACATAATGCGACCGGCGTCTACCATCCGGGTTTCGTCAACATCGCGGTGGACCCTCGCCACCCGGCGTCATTCACCCATGAGTATTTCCATCACATGGACTTCACGAAGTCCGATCATGAACTGTCGTTGGACCCTGATTTCAAGCCGATTCTCGACCACTACCGGGCGACAGTCGACCGGGAGCAGATGACGGGCACTAACCCGGACCGGTATCTCGCTCCGACTGAAGTGTTCGCACGCTGCGCGGAGACCTGGATGAGCCGACATGGTGGCGATGGCTCCAGTTTCCTGGAGTCGAAGGAAACCTATCAGACCCGTTTCGATTATGCGCCGTTCAAAGGCGAGGAGGAGCGGATTGATCGCTTGTTTGGACGACTCTTCAACTGATTTCATAATACGGACAGAAAGTGGACATATTACGGACTGTGCAACCAAGCACAGTCCGAACCATTAGCGTCAACCGCAGAAAATGATTCCTTATATATAAGGAGTGGTTCCGCATGGTCGAACACAAGGGTCCAGATGTCTCCCAACGCCGACGCAAGCGCAACGGCGAATTCGACAATGAGGACGCCAAACGCAAGCCCGTATCCCTGCCAGCCAAGGCTCGGGATGAAATGGACGACCTGCTCGACCAATGCGAGGAAGCCCAAGTCGGTGGAGAAGACGACCTATTACGTCTCTACGACGAATACACTGTTAACCGGCTCGAACAAATATCAAACCTCACCGATGAGGAAATCAACAACAGATACCCCGTCGACGACACCGTCCAGACCGAACTCGCCAAAACCATCGAAGAACAACGCGCGGCAACCATCGAACTCGTCAAACAATCACGCGAACGCCTAGCCGAATACCGGCAGGAAGAACAAACCAAACTCGACGAATGCGACAAACGCTACTGGGAGAAAACCAGCCAACCCATCCAACAGCAATTGGATAACCTTGCTGGACAGGATAATCCTCGACGTTTCATCCGAAGCCAACGCTATCTGAACAGCATCCACGAATACAAGCCCGAACAGTATTGGGCCATCACCGCGTTCGACACCAAGATCGACAAGGTCGAACCCTACAAATACCGGGGTTCCACACGATATCGGGTCAACTACACCACGAGTAAAGGGTTGAAAGGGAAAGTCACTTTCCCGGCCGACGCCATGGATTTGACCGGTGAGCAGCAGGATAGAGCCCAGCATGCGAAGGAACTCCTAACCATGACGTGGGCTGATAGGTGTCTGCAGCGTGGTTTGGATGATCCTGATTTCATGTATCCGGGGCATGGGTGGCCTGACTACCGGTATACGGATGATCGGAAACTCCCGTTCGATGAGTCCGGTCCGTTGAGTGTGAAGGTCAATGAGCTCAATAGCAAGCGTAATGAGCTCGAGGAGAAGATCTTCAAAACCGAGAAAACTCGGAGAGCCAATGAGGAATCAAGAAAACACGTCAATATGAAACGCGATGAGGCCAGAACCTGTCTCGCCTTCTACCGTCAAACCAAAGACATGACCATGATCCGTCCCGGCAACGATAGCGACCGGCAACTGGTGGAGAATATGCCCCAGTTGCATGACAGCGTCAAATGCGATCTCCGAGGGGTGAGCGCCGACCGGCAGACGTTCCTGCTGGAACATCACAGTGACCGGAACGCCGAATACTCCGAACTTGGTTACACGCCGGATATCAAAACCCTTGGCCTGGTACATCGGGATGGCACTCCCGTTTTGGGGGAGAACGGGAAACCGTTGGTCATGCGTACCAGTCGTTTCATGCATCCGATGGACTGATAGGAGGCGAATATGGGAAACAAGGCATTCGATCCGAGCGAACATCCACGCGAAGCCAAAACCGGACGATGGAAGGATGCCAACAATGGCAATACGCCAGGCGGTCTCCCGCCAGAAGACAATGACTTCGATACATATGACGACGACTCATATGGTGAAGAAGGCAACGCTTGGGTTGATGATGCCAAAGAGGACATCGAACAGTGGAGCCAAGTCACCAAAACCGACGCTTTAGGTCGAGAAATCGACTGGGATAAGATCGCTGACCTTGACCTGCGTAACGGTGTCGGAGTCGGAATCGACTACCCAGACCCGGTTGAAGGCGCCACCAAGGACGTTCAACTGCAGGAAGAACTCCACGCCGCTTATGATCAAATGTCCCGCGACTTCCTATACGGTGACGGCTTCAACATCGAATCCTATCGAACCGCGCGAACCATCGCCTATGCCAACCGGCGCCTGGACGGCGAAATTGATTTGCTTAACCAGCGCATCCAAGACGAAACTGGCGGCCAGCCAGTCGAAAAGCTCCTGCAGAAATACAGGGACGACGTTACTGACAAAAACAAGAAAGACGCCGAAGCAGCGAAAGCCCTGCTCACTCCAGAAGAAATAAAAGCCCAAAACAAGGAAACACGACAGGCAAGACTGGAACAACGGTCGAAAGCCTACCGGTGGATGCCCGGACAGGACGCCAACACTGTCGCTGGTCTGGACTTCGAAACAACCGGCTTGAATCCAGACACGGATTTCATCGTTGATGCCGGCATGGAATACATGGATATCAATCCGACCATTCAGCACGAGGACAAGCGTTCCGAAGCCGATCGAAACTATAAGTACCGCGAAGACTGCTACTCCAGCGATAACGGCGCCTACGGTATTCGCAGCTTCCAATACGGAACCGACAACGTCCGATCGCTCGCCGGTAATCCAGCAGAAGACACAAACCACATCGATCCTCGCGAATTCACCCAGTACAAACCATTGGATGAGAACCCGGCCGCTCAGAAGCAACTTCTGGACTTCGCGACAAGTGCCCCACTCGTCGCCCACAACGCCCTATTCGAACATCATCATCTGATGGCCAACGTGGATGGTTACGCTGAAGCCTATCGAAAAGGCAAAGTACGGCTCATGGACACCATGCAAATGAGTCGATCCTTGCCTAAGCCGGAATCCGCCAAAGCACTCAAAGGATTCAAACTTGACACGTACATGAAGCAATGGAATGCGATTCCTGCAACCAGCAAAGAAGTACATCGCGGCCTCGAAGACACGGACGGAATGCTAGTCGCCATGAAAAACCATATGTCCTGGCTGCACGAAAACCAGCTCGGCCCATGGAACCCGAAGTATCCGATGACCGGTGTCGGCGGCAAACGCACCGGCGACAAGAACTGGAAGTAACCGTAAATAACGGAGGCAAAACCAATGTACGATCCAAACCAACAGCCACGTGACCCTAGAGGCAGATATGCGGAAATCCGCGGGGGGGGGCTCTGCCTTCAGTTCTTCCTGAAGAAGATTTAACAACCGAGGAAGTGTCTCAATTAGATCCGGAAGATCCTAATTATGAACTTCCAAAGGTTGAGTCTTTTTATGAAAGGCATAACCGGGTTTCCGCGAGAGCTCTGAATCTCCAAGAAATACCTTGGTCAGAGCTCTCGGATTATCAACGGGAATCGTCAAATGTTAGTGCGGGAATAATGGGAAACCGTTGGATTCGGCGAGATTACTATCCACACGATGATGAGACGGACGTAGCGGTTACTCTCGTCCGAGCTGAGCGATTAAAACAAATCAACGATGAGGAAAAGCAGCTGCTATGTGATATGGCACGGCAGGAGAAACCATTAAGTGACGGTGCTTTTGCAGCTATCGTGAGATCCGACGAAAACGTGGAATTGGCCGATAGAGCGGATTTGAATAGCGATCGGGTCAAGGCACTTCTATCGATAGAGTCCAAATATCAAGCACAGGTCATTACCAAGTTAGAGGAAAACCCTACGCTCGACGATGACTGCAGACGACAGGTGGCAGAGGCTCGAAGATACACTCGAGAATTATCGGATGACCAGGAGTTTATTAACCGCTGCTATGCACTATTGCCTGATTCGTATTCCTCTGAGGATGACTGTAGGCTCGCTGTCAATCCGAATGTTCATCCGAAAATGCTGGTAGCTCTAATCAAGAGACGTAAACAAGCATGGGCGAAACGATCAGAAATCACAGCGGCCGTAGCAAGGAATCCGCAGTCTCGAACGAATTACAAGCTTCGGCAAATACTTGAAGATGAAGCCGAAAACAGAAATTACAAGATTAAACAACGCCAGCGGATTTTGGATGCGTTGGATGAGAACCCGTTCGAAGGTTGATATGTGTTGCAGGTTTTGTCAAGAAGGAGGCGGAACCTGCAACATGTGGGCGATGTCGTTTCGTTTCCCTTGTCCGGAGCCGGTTTTTCAATCTGAGAGGTGATTTACTCATTGCCTGTATTTGGCTTTCTCAAGACGCAAGCGTTCAACGTCCGTGATAATGCCCCGACTGTTTGCATCTTCTAGCGCCTCAACGTATTTGTCGCCGTCCAAGAATCTCATTGAGGACAGTATGGCGTCTCTGATGTTCTGGGAGAGAAAACCTAAAATGCTGCTGTCGGCTTTCTTATCGGTGACGGTCCAGTGGATGCCTGTGTTCTCGGGTTGTTCTCTGGGTGTGGCGATGAATGTTATGCCGCTTCCCCAGGTGCCTAGTTCCGCGAATTCCAGGACTGATGGACCCCACAGGTATGCGCCGGGTCCCGCGCTGGCGAGGGAAAACACGTGGGGGATGATTTCCCAATTGATGGATTCCGTTTCCGGATAGTCAGGATACCAGGCTATCGCTTCGGTGGTGACGATATCGGTGTCGGGATTGTTTTGCGCCCAAGTGAGGAGGGTTTCGCGGTCGACGCCTGCCTGCTCCGCTTCCCAAATGGGTATGACCCCATTCCATCTCTTCCATATGGGTCTGAGCTGTTGTTCTATCGGCATTTCCCGTCCCTGCTTTCCTTGTTCGGATTACCTGTAATATAAGGTACAACACAATGTGAGCATAATGTGTTCATATAATGATTGCCGATAAGTCATGACTGGCGAAGTAGCTTCAAGGAGTGAACATGCAAAGACCAGACCAAAGCGCGCAAATAGTCTCGGACATCAGAAACATCCAACGATTCGTCACCAGCACAGACCCGGAAATTCGACCCGACGCAAGTTTCGCCCGCCTCCAACGTCTCCAACTGCGTGACATCGTGGCCGCATTGACATTCGCGGAACTGAACGACAGGGAATACAGGACACTATTGGATTTCGCTATGACCACATTGACAGCACAGGAAACCAAGCGTCTCATCAACCGCACCGGCAGTGAGTTCATGTTCCTGCGGAACCGGTGTGGTGTCGCCCAACAGTGGGCCGCCGACTCACTTGGCGTCAGTCTGAGTACGGTGCGGCGTTGGGAGGATCCGGATCAACCGTATGCGCCGAGCCATGAGGCGTGGAAGTGGTTGGATGGTTTGGATGAGTATGTGGAGCGTACCGCGTATCGTGCCGTGGTGAAACCGGGGGAGTGGCATGATGTGTGCGAATTGGTGAAACAGTTGGGTGATTTGACTGAGAATGGTTCGGGTGCGCCTGCCCCGCCGTCGATGATTGATGGTTTGGATGCGACGTTGACGGTCCGGTTCTTCTCCAGTCAGAAAGCGTATTTGGATATGGTGAACCGGTTCTATCCGAAGTCGGGTGAACCCGAGGGTGGCGTGGAAGCGTTGGAGGCTGGTTGCGCGTTCACCGTGTTTCCCGATGCGGGGTATTTCGGCGTGCAGAATGCGATCACGCAGCGTGCGGTTGGTCTGATTCGAGATGCTGGTCGTGCGCATGGTTGGCCTGCCCGTCTGATCACGTTGAGGGTGATTCGTTAACCGAAACATGCCGTAGGGGGTGTTCGCGGTTTATTTTTCCCCTAAAAGGTTATATACTGATTCTGTCCACACGATAAGAACAGGGTAAAACCAGGAGAAAAGAACTTGCCAACACCCCAAAACATAGACGACACAGCCGTCACCGACCCCATCATCACCCTACAAACCATCAACCACCAAGACTGGCAACAAGCAAAAGACCCAGCCCGACCAGAAGACTCCATCCCAGGCATGTGGGGCATACCCGCAAACCAGCCAGACAAGCTCTACCACATCCTCGAAGCCGTAGACCTCAAAGGCACCTTCCTCCACACCGCCTGCGGACAAACCATGCTCGGAGACAACAGGCCCCACAACCTCATCAAAAACCCGCCGATCGACACGCAATGCCTACGATGCCGCATCGCCAGCATGAACAGCGAATACAGGCGAATCCGAGACGGAGAATAACCGAACAATGATAAACGGAGAGTCCAGCAAGCCGGAAACGAGTCTGCCAATGCAGAAGGACATGACCATTGAGCAAACCATTAACGGATTCAGACGTCAAACAACTCCTCAGACTCGATGTAGTAGACGACATCATCAACGGTCGAATCAGCTACTCGCCTGAATTCCGCGCCGAAGCCGTCCAACGATGGCAGAACGGTGAAACCCCGCAGGAAATCTTCCGTAGCAAAGGATTGGATCCGGCGCTCATCGGCCGTAAACGCATCGAACGATGCATGAGCCGGTGGACCGAAGGATTGACCCGCAAGACGGTTCGCAGGGTGAAAACCAAAAGCAGCCGCCCCACATATCAGGATTTGAAGAAGCAAGTCCAGAAAATGAAACTCGAAAACGTCATGTTGAAAGTGAAGGTCGAGCAGCTTCAAGCCGTGCTCGACGCAATGGAGAATAGGAAACGATGAACAGCAGCATCCAGCATTTGGAGAAGGAACTGGACGACAGCGTGCGCACCCCCGGAGAGAATCAGAATCCGGATGAGACGGAGACCGTCGCCATGAAGGCTACGGGGAAGAAGCCGACGCCGCAAAGCTTCCAGCCGTCCGGCGTGCGCAAGCGCAAGCCGCGTCAGGCGAAGAAGCCGGAGCTTCCGGTTGCGGAGAAGACCGAGGAGGTTAAGCCGGAGCCGGTGAAGAATCCGACGTTGGTTGACGACCCGTATGGTCCGAAACCGTTGGAACCGGCCACGTTCAAGGAGATGAGCCTCGTCGCCCTACCGACCATTCTCGGTGCGGCCGGTCTCGTATTGCTGACCGTCGTGAGTCTCGTCTGCAACCAGTTCGCGTTGGCCATCATCCTCGGCCTGTCCGTCATCGGTTTGATCGGCTGGCGTATCTGCGTGTTCGACTGGACGCCCGTCACCACCCTGGTGCGGTCCATCGAAGACGGATACGGGTTCCACGTGTTGAAGGTCATTCAGGACACGGATGTGACCGAACCGGTCAAACTCATCCACACGTTGGGCCGTTACATCATCTGGTATTCCGTGCCCGGTAATCCGGAGATCAAGGCTGCGAACCTGCTGATCACTGACGGTCGTATCACGCTGATGGCCACCAGTAATGATCTGGTGATCCCGTCCGCAGGACAGGAGACAGTGAAGTGAACGCGAGCATCGACCCGGAAGAGGTCATGTGGAGTGAACGGAAGCGCAACTGGTGCGGTACCCCGTTCACGTTCACCACGTATACGCTGACCGACGACAGTCTGATTGTCAAAAGCGGTTTCCTCCGCCAGAAATACGATACGGTCAAACTCTTCCGCATCACCGACCTGACCGTCACACGCGGACTATTGCAGCGTATCTTCGGATTGGGCACGATCATCGTGGAAGGATTCGACCAGTCCACAGGCGGTCACTTGGAGATCAAGAACATTCGCCACGTGTTCAACGCGAAACGGTTGATCGACCGTACAGTGGACGGAGCACGATCAGTGAACCGTGTCACCTCGCGCGAATATATGGGTACGGATTTCAATGATAAGGAAGGAAACAGTAACTGGTGAGCACCTTATTCGTAGGAGACCTCCACGGCAAACCCGACCTGTTACCACTGATTTCACGGGTAGCCGACCGGGAGAACGCCGACCGGATCGTCCTACTGGGGGACGTCTGCGACGACTGGGGTCTATCGAACAATATGATGAGCGCCTGGTTCAAAACATTCGCTGACTGGAGCCGCTCCGAAGGACGCCGTAGGGACCTGATCCCCTTGCTTGGAAACCATGACATCCCCTACATGTTGAACAACGGTTCCCAAGCATTCGACCGTGTCCGCAACATCGCCCCCGGATTCAGGCCGGGCGCACACCGTCGCGTGAACGAACTCATGCAACACATCCCGTTCCGAGTCGCATGGTCGGACGGGAGTCTGCTGGCCACTCATGCTGGTGTGACGGACATGTGGGAGATCAAACATGATCTGCGGAACCAGTCGCCGTTGAATATCGCCGCATGGTTGAACAAGCAGATGGAGCATTCCGCTTCATTGGCGAACCTGTATATGGAGATCGGTGCGGCGCGTGGCGGCACGTCGAAGACGCCGTCACCCGTATGGGCTGATCTGACGGAACTGTTGCGGGATGGTGACCATAATTTCATTCAGATCGTCGGCCACTCCCCGGTTGAGACTGTGACTGAGTCGAACGGGTTCTGGTTCTGCGACACGTTCTCCACGACGCAGGATGGACGGAATATCGGTGACGGTACGCTCCTGTTCAAGTCGAACAAGGGCAAGTATCGCAAGGTTCCACTGTTGGGCTGATGGTTTTCTTGTTGGGAACCGTTATCATTTTTTCTGGTTGTCGAATAATGCCGTCAGACCATTACCGTCTGGCGGCTGTTTCCTTGATTTCTGTAGAGAAGTGAGTTCTGTTGGAGTTGGAGAATCGCAAGAACCTGATCGCAGGCATTTCAGCCGGCATATCGATCATCCTCTTAGGTTCGGTCATGGTCACGCCGAACGTATACGCCGCCGACACGACCACTGAAACGGCGGCCACCGTATCATCGGCACGCAAGTTCCCCAAACAGAACATCGCCATACGCCGGTTGACCGCCGAAGCGACGACCACCGACGTGACCGGCGATTGGGGTGGAATCGAAACGTTGAACGTGCCGGAAACCCAGTCCCCGGCAGAACAGCAGGCTGCAGCGGTGGCCAAACAGCAGGCGGAGGCTCAGGCGGCGGCGCAAGCGCAACAGCAGGCCGAGCTGGCGGCGAAGCCGATTGAAATGCCTGCGTCGAAGGATGCGGAGAGTCTGGTGAAGTTCGCCCTCCAATTCCAAGGCTACCCGTATGTGGCTGGTGGGAATACGCCTGCGGGCTGGGATTGCAGTGGTTTCACCCAGTACGTGTATACGCATTTCGGGATTAATATGCCGCATTCCTCGTATGCTCAACCGTCGATGGGTACGTTGGTTTCGAATCCGATGCCGGGTGATCTGATGGTCGGGCCGGGGCATGCTGGTATTTATATCGGGAATGGGATGATGATTCATGCCATGAATCCGGTTGATGGGACGAAGGTGACTGCTGTGTTTCCGGGTATGGCGTTTTATCGGGTGTTGCAGTAGCGTTTTCTGATCTGGGTGTTGTGCGGCGGATGCTTTTGCGTCCGCCGTTTTTGTTTGTCGGCGTGTCTTCTCGCATATGTTGTTATACTGAATATGTCCACACAGAATAGAGCGGGAACCAAACCGGTTCCACAAAACAAAAGGAGAAGAACAATGACTATCACCATCCCCGCATTCTTCCAAGCCACCAGCATGAACCGCGGCGACAAGCCGGGAACCATGTACATGCTCACCGAGAAGCTGCCCGAAGCGATTGTCCGCAAGTACCTCAACAGCAAGAACGTCGTGACCGGCACCGCTTCCATGCGCTATGCGCCGGAAATCAAGCATGACTACATGTGGGTGGCCGATAGCGCCCACGACGTCCGGTTCGCCTGATTCAAGTTCGGGGCGCCTTCCTAAATCAGGAGGGCGCCCCTATTAACGCATTAAAGATATACTGATAACGTCCACACGTTAAAAGTATTCGGAGCAACCATGCCCAAAAACGCAACCAAACTCACCGCGGCGATCATCCTGGCCGCACTTGCGCTCACACTGACCCCAGTCGCGCAAGCCGCAACATCCATCGAAATCCTAGCCGCACAAAAACAAGCCGAAACCGCACGAGCGAAACTCAACCAAGGTGCCATCGCCTACTTCCGGGACAAGGGAGCCGTGGCGGCGGTGAAAGTCCTCACCGATCGCAGCTCAACCAAATACCTCGACTCGGTACAAGCCGGCAGTCAGAACAGTGCAACCAACATCAGCCTGCTTCTGCGAAGCATCAACATCCTCGACGAAGCCAACGCGAAGCGCGCAACCGAAGGCCTGCCGCCACTGCAAATGTCCGACACAATCACGGCCATCAGCATCGTTGATGCCGACTGGAGCGCCAATCACATCAAGCATTCGAAACAGTACAATTCCGCGGAAAACCTCGGTTGGGCGTGGGATATCACCGATAACGTCGTTTACCGTTGGTGGGATAAAGAAAAGGTCCGATTTGAACAGCATGCGACAAAAGACGCAAGACTCCAATCGATACGTCATGACGCTTACGAGGTTGCCAAGGGCTGGCCGACCGTCTACTACGGTGTAGCCGGACAGGAACAGGAAACGCAGACCGGTCATTACGTGACCATGTCCGATTCGACAATACAGTACGCCGGGACAGCCATCAGTCATCTCGGCCGACAATATCCTTACGTCATGGCGCTCAACATGCATAACCAGCTTCAGGTTCGTTCCAACAGCAACGGTGCAAACCTGAATCTCGGCAGGACAATGACTGCCACCGCGTTCCGCGCAGACTTGACGAACTGGGTTAACACCCAGAACACAATCATCAGCAAAGCGGAAAACATGGGTCCAGCCGACGATAGTCAGCAGGACCCAAACAGCCAACCAGTCCACCGACTCTACAATCCAAACCACGGCCTGCACCATTACACGGCCAGCGATACGGAAACCGTATCGTTAATCAATTCCGGCTGGCGATATGAGGGCGTCAGCTTTACTCAGTCGAAAACCGGAACCCCGGTTTACCGTGCTTATGATCCGCGAACCGGCAATCACCACTGGACCGCCAGCCAACGCGAATACCAGGTACTGACTTGGAAGCGTGGTTGGCGTGGAGAAGGCGTCGGCTGGTATACGTCTGGGGCTGGCTCTGTAAACGTCTGGCGTGCCTATAATCCGCGCAACGGCGAACACCTTTACACAACCAGCGAAACCGAATACAGAACGGTGACTTCTCGCGGATGGCGTGGAGAAGGCGTGGCGTGGAAAGCCATGAAGTAACTCGAATAATCAGCAGTGAGATTGCGCGAAAATCTGAGTCCGCCCCACTTCGTCGGACTCAGATAAATGTCGCTATCCTAAACAACCAAAGGGCAAAAGAATCATGAAAGACAAAACCAAAATCCGCCTCTGGCCCGGTTTCCTCGCGGGAACACTCATCGGCCTGATCGCATTCCTGCTCAGCTTCGACGCCCTGCAAAGCCTATTCGTCGAGTGCGGTGCGTCGCCGTGGTTGGCGTGGGGTGGACCGATTTGCATCGACGGAACTATCTTGCTTTCAACTTGGGCTGTTTGGGGCTTCGAACGCAATGGCATCCATTACAGGTGGTATCCGTGGGCTGGTTTCATTGTCGCCGGCCTGCTGAGTATTCTCGGTAACGCGCTGCATGCTTGGATTCAGGATGGCGGCCTGTTGCCTGCTTGGGCTGGTCCTATGGTTATGGCGATTCCGCCGATTGCGCTCATGTATTCGACTCATTTGATTGTTATCGTCGCAGGTAGCCAGACGGCAGCTGAACCCACAGCCGAACCGGCTCTTGCTGCAGTAGAGGATAAGGATTCCTCCGTCCGTTTCGATGAGTTCCAGGAATGGTATCTGCGTCTCGAAGCCGCTAGGCGTTTGATGGAAAGCGTCTCGGATGATGAGGTTGTTGGCATGACTCAGCGGAAGCCCACCGGTAAGAAGAGTCGGAAGGGTACCGATACTTCATGGAGTCAGGCTCCGTTGTTTGTTGCGAAGGATGCTGTGGCTTAGTTGTTTCCGGCGTGTTGTTTCTCTCTTCACTGTATACTGTAATTGTCCACACAAAATAGAGTAAAACAAAAACGGAGAGAAAAAATGAACAACACCGCATACGACAACCTCACCCTCGAAGAGCGACTCGCAATCGTCAAAAAGAACCCGCACAAGTGCAGCATCTGCGGAAACAATGCAGGCAACCCCCAATACTGGGAGCTCGACTACCCGATTCTCATCGACGAAAACCACTATGACGAGGAACACCACACCCAGCAGACCCGCACCATCGTACGCATCCAGAAACTCAACCTCTGCGAATCCTGCGCCGGGCATGCGCTGCGATTCCGTGGACATAAGACCAACGATGAGGCAAAGGACATCACTTGGAACATCGCCTAACAGGAGCCGAAAACATGGAGTATAGCAGCTTCACGACGGCGGACGCCGCAATGGTTCTGAAAAGCACGGGCTTGTTCAAGTTCGTCGACCATCATGAGAACATCGCCAGAGGATTCGCACCATACAACATCTGCCGAGTGCGTTTTCGTCTCATCAACGGCCTGCCTGTGCTCGACTCATCAGGGCCGACTTCGCTCGGTTGGGACGCTCTTTCAACCCCAGTCGCCTGCTCGAACCCTGACCCGGGTATTGTCGCAGCATGGTTGGAAACCGAATCCAAGCGCATTGTGATTTCAGCCGTACAACGCACTAACGCGGAGATAGCAGATTCAACCCTTGCTTGGGCTGCGGATAACAGTGATTGGGAGCGAACGAACGGGCCTGATGGATTAGGCCGTATCGAACATGGCTTCAATTGGATATCCGTCATCCCCGCGTCAGACGGTACGGCCGTCATTCTTATCAACGACAAACCATACAAGAACGTTCCAAGCTTGGATGGGCTGGTTAATGGAGACCAATTAGCTGACGAGCTGCGTTCCATCATCGCAGCCCATGAAACGGCGTGGACGACAACCCTGCAACCTTTGAAGGAGCGAACGTGACGGACTTTCGTATCGGGACGAACCCGAACCACGAGCAGCTGCCGCTCTACCCGCACGCCACGATTTCATTGGAGCCGGGCGTGACGATTCTCATTGGAGCGAACGGTGCCGGCAAAACGACGCTGCTGAATCGGCTCCAGGAAACAGCTCAGGACATGGGGTGGGTTACTCATGCGATTGATGCGCGTGCCACGACCGCGAACGATCTGATCGGCCGCGCCGCATGGAGCGGTAATGTTGACTCGTTCAATCGGGCGTTCGGGGCGAAACTGTCTTCTGAAGGCCAGCAGATTGCGTATATTCTCGGCATGGAATCCCGCGCCTTATCCCGACCTTTGTCTGAAGCGGGCGACGGGCCGTTCCTGCTTGCCGTGGATGCGCTCGACTCCGGGCTGGACGCTCACGAGATTAGTGTGTTCCTTGACTCCTGTGACTGGCTGGTCAAGGAGCGAAAGGACTCGCCCACATATGCGATTGTCTCCTCGAACACGTTCGAACCAGTCGACTGGGCGAACCGGCATGATGCGACTGTGCTTGCCGCCCGCACGTTGAAGACCGTAAACCTGTCCGACTATCCGACGTGGCGGAAGTGGATTGAACATGATTCGGATGCGAAATACCGTCGCGTCGAACGCATGGCCGCGAAGGAGAATCGATGAACGCTGAAGACGAACGATTCCAACACGCCTACCTCAATCACTTCCATTACGCGGACCGAACCGACGACGGTTGGGGGCCGGACTCGCCAAGAGTCGGAGACCAAGGCGCCTTATGCCACGGACTCGACGCCGAGGAATTCACAGTGTCTGTCGAACCTCGTACTGGACTTCCCTCCCTGCATGTCGGCTCCCGTTGGATTGGCTTGTTCGAAACCGCAATCGACCCGCATATGGAGGTTATCCTGCATCAGCGTGGACCCGGTCGGGCGGAAACATATACGATCGGCGCGTTCCGGTTCGCGGACCTCACACCGCCTTACGAGGGTGTCGGTTGCGTTGTTTGGCAGAACGGGCGACTGCACGATGCTGATTCAATGCGGCCTCTTGTAGAGGAGTCCTTGGATTTGGAGGATGCGCTTATCACTCTCGGTTACGAGGCTTTCGAAGCGCCGGACGAGCCTCCGTCAGAGGATGTGCCTGAAGTAAAAACACGGCAAGAGGAGTGAGTGAGTGCGTAGAAACCAGCGAAATCAAGATAAGTCGTCCGCAGATAAGACAACGGGTAGCGGCCGCGAACCATATCGTCCTAAGTTCGATGAGGAACGCGAAATCGCGATCATCCCGCTGGATAGCGGGCCTCTCATAACCAACCAAGGACTGGTTGTCGATTCTCCGCCCTGTAATCCTCTCAAGCGCGGCGATAGCCAGCAGAAGTTGAATAATTTCGAGCGTCGTATGAATCTGTGGTATGCGCAGATAGGAAACCAAGCGCGAGAACACATGGGGGACCGTTGCCGGTACGATGCGAAGCATCTGACCGATGTTGATTATCCGGAGATAATGCATCTTGTGTTCGATCCGAAGTGGGCGTATATCGCCAATCATAAGCCGCGGAAACTCGGGGTTGTTGTAGCCGATCTGACAGCAGAAACTCAAGATTAAAGAAAGGCACGAGAGAATATGGCTTTGACCGAAGAACAGCTCGCAGACATTCGTACCCGTATCCCCGCGCGCCCCGAAACGGTTATCCCGATGCCGTACGAGGACCTGGTGCGCAAGATCCTGACCGAAGGCACCCTGAAGTCCGACCGCACCGGCACCGGCACCATCAGCCTGTTCGGCCAGCAGATGCGATTCGATCTCTCGCAGTACTTCCCATTGCTGACCACGAAAACCGTGTTCTTCAAAGGCGTCGCCTATGAGCTGCTATGGTTCCTACAGGGTTCCACGAACGTGCGCTGGCTCCAAGAGCGCGGAGTCCATATCTGGGATGAATGGCAGCTGAATGACCAGGGAGACTTGGGCCCCGTGTACGGAGCCCAGTGGCGTTCTTGGCCGGCCCCCACGCCGGAGGACCCGAACCGCACCATCGACCAGATCGCCAATGTGATGGATCTCATCAAAAACCACCCGGATTCCCGCCGCATGGTGGTCTCCGCATGGAATCCGGCCGAAGTGGAGCAGATGGCCCTGCCGCCCTGCCATGCGCTGTTCCAGTTCTACGTGGCGGACGGCCGGCTCTCCTGCCAGCTGTACCAGCGTTCGTGCGACATGTTCCTCGGCGTGCCGTTCAACATCGCGTCCTATTCGCTGCTCACGCTGATGATGGCCCAGCAGGCCGGTCTGGAGCCCGGAGAGTTCGTGTGGACCGGCGGCGACTGCCACGTGTACGACAACCACATCGACCAGGTGCTCGAACAGCTCTCACGTGAGCCGTACCCGTACCCGCAGATCGAGATCCGCAAGGCCGATTCGCTGTTCGACTACGACTACGACGACTTCACCATCATGGGATACCGGCATCATCCTTCGATTAAGGCGCTGGTTGCTGTTTGATGTTTGGTTGGTTTCGGGCGAGTCTTTCCGCCTGTTGTCATATACTGTAAACGTCCACACGTTAAGAAGTTAAAACAGCAGGAGAAAGACATTGACCGACAACGCCAGACATTTTACCGATGAGGAACTCGAATCCGCGGTCTACGAAGACACCGGCAAGATCGTCAGAAGCAAACCCGTGGGCGAGAGCCGATGGCAGACCAGGATGGAAGGCGTCGTCAAGATGGACGACGATGGCAAGTATTATCGAATCACGTGGTATCGCGGTAATACGGAAATGCAGGAGAACGAGTATTACTCCGGTGATTTTCCAGAAGTCCATCCCGTCGAGAAGATTAATGCAACCGTTGAGACCGAGTTCATGACAGCCGATGAGGCGGAATCCTATTCGGAAGAGGAATCCCTGAAGGAGTTCCTGCGACTGCTGGCCGACCGACAGCTGGACCTGCTGCGGAAACTGGAAGACGAACGCACCTCGAAGGACATGTGACCGGCAGTCCTGTTTAAGACCGTTCTGTCCACGGAATTACCTTGCCGAAAACGGTCACACTCTGAAAACGTTTGCATAATATCGTAAGGAAAACAACATGAGCAGCAGAAAACTCGTCAGCGTCCAGCAAATTATCGGCATCGACCCCATCGAAGGAGCCGACCGAATCGAAGTCGCCCGTGTTCTCGGCTGGAAGATCGTCGTCAACAAGGACATGCACCTCAAGCCGGGGGATAAGGTCGCTTACTTCGAAACTGACAGCCTCCTACCTGAAATCAACCCAGTCTATGCCCCATTCCAGTCGCGTGGTCAGAAAACCATGCTTATCGAAGGCGGTAAGGAAGTCCGTGGACACGTGTTGCGCACCATGAAACTCCGCGGCGTCTACTCACAAGGGCTCATCATGAGCTTGAACGAGCTGGGCATCGCCTCGGATACGCCGGTCGGCACTGATATCACCATGCAGACGGGCGTAGTCAAATACGAGGAGCCGATTCCGGTCGGCGGCAATCAGATCGGCCGATTCAACGCGCCCTGCGACAAGTCCGACGCTCCACGAGTCCAGTCGATCGCCGCAGTGCAGGATGAGATTTGGAATACGGTTTCCGGCAAACCCGCCAACGCCGGGTGGGAAGAACTCAAGTCTCTGAAGGCTGTGCCGACTGTGAAGGTCGATGGTACCAGCACCACCCTCTACAAGGATGGCGACAATAATCTGCACGTCTACTCGCGTAACTGGGAGTTGGCGGCGGACAGCACCAACATGCAGGTCGCATTAAGAGCCGGATTGGACACCATGCTGGAACCCGGCATGGTCTGCCAGTTCGAAATGTGCGGTCCAGGCATCCAGTCAAACCGTCTAAAACTGGCGAAACTCCAGCCGTTCGTTTTCGCCGTCTGGAAGAATCACCACAAAATCGACCGAGAGGATTGGAACCCCGGCCTGCTCGCCTGGGCTGCCCCACAGTTGGATGAAACCGAATGGGCGTTGACCGGCAGCATGGACGACATGATCCGCAAAGTCGACGGTCTACGCGGGAACGTTACGCCGAACCTGTTGGATGAGGGTATCGTCTGGCACGTTCGCACCGACCAGCAGATCAGTCCGAAGCTCGCCGCCATGCTTGGCGATAACCGGTGCTTCAAGATCATCAATAACAAGTATCTGACGAAGTACGGGCTGTAATCGCATGACCTATTTGGGATTACGTGGCAGAGGCGTACCGCCCACGTTGACAATCGAAGAATGGGCCAAACGAACCGGAATGATATTCGGCAAAGACTGGTCCATCCAACACAACGGACACGACCTCTGGCTGAACCATCTCGACAACGGGAAACCCACCAGAATCTTCGGCTCAGACGCCGAAACCGACACAACGCCGGACGGTGAAATCCTCGGCATCATCTGGAAAGGCTGGTACTTCACCACACCAGCCGCTCTAGCTGACGCATGGTGGATTCATGCCCGGTCGAAGGGATTCGGGTTATGACGGTCTCACTGGAGGAAGCCGCGTTCTATGAGTATTTCCGCTGGCTACTGCCCGACGAGCAGATCATCCAATGCGATCACAAGCAGCTTAACGGGAAGGAACTCGACCTATGGTTTCCTGAACGACATGTAGCAATCGAAATCGGCTCCTGGTTCGTCCATCAAAAGAGTGAGGACAAGGATAAGAAGAAGCGTCGTCTGGCGAAAGCCAAAGGCATTCGACTCATCAGCGTCTTCACCGGTAGGAAAGACAAGGACAACGGTTCCGACTCCATTGCGTCGAAGATAACGCGATGTCCGAATAATCCGGACATCATATGGGTCTCCTATGAGATTAGTTCCGGACACCTAAGGCGGGAAAAATTCCTGGCCATCGTGAAGACCATATGCGAAAACCTGAATCAGGAATATCAGGAACCGGATTCGACCATATGGAGCAAGATTTCCGGGAACGCCGCCAAGACTTGCGACTCAAGGTCCGACAGCGACAAGAATCTTGCCAATATCAGCAAGTCATCCGTTAAGGTTCTAGCCCAATCCATGACGGACAATTGGAGCCTGATTTTCAAACAAGTCAGCAACATACCGGCCCATGAAAAGAACGACTATGCGCTGAAGCTCATCAACCGAGTATTCCCGATTGCCTTGGGTATCGGACAATGGCCGCAGAAAACCATGCAACGTCTCATTTCGCAAGCGGAGAAGGAGTACGGTCAGACAGTGATGTTCAGCAGCGCCGAGCCGGCTGCCACCTATGCCGTGATGTGCGGACTGACACGAGCCTATGAGCAGTGCAAGACGCAGAGTCGGATTGTTTCGTTGGCTGTGGGAGCGTTGGCGGAGTCGTTTTCCCTGTAATGTTGTCGGCGCGTCTTAACTTCAATACACGTATACTGAAAATGTCCACACGTTAATACTGTAAAACGGAGAAGAAGTATACATGTCCGAAGTCGTGACCCGCCGACAACTGAAAAACCAGGCCCAGCATTCCAGCAAACCCATCATCAACCACGAGGACAATGTGTTCTCAATCATCGGCATGGGACATCAGGAAATCAAACATTCCAACTATCTCGCATATCTCCTGAACCCGCACAACAACCACGGGTTAAGACGCGGCCTGCTGAAGAAACTGTACGCATTCTGCCTCCCCGGTCTGAAACCCAGCATGGATATCAAGGTATACCGGGAGAAAGCGGACATTGACCTGCTTATCGTAGACATGGGCAACAAGGCTGTTATCTGCATCGAGAATAAGGTGTTCGCCAAACTCTCCGCCGACCAGTTGGACAAATATTACGACCATCTGAGGGCGGTATATCCGACCTATCGCAAGGCTCATGTGTTCCTGACGCCTAGCGGTCGCAAGGTAGAGAAGAAATACACCTTACGGTATAAGGAATGGTTTCCGCTCAGTTATACGACCATGGCCCAATGGATGTTTGACTGCGCTTTTACAACGAAAACATTGGAAAGCAAGCAGCCGATAATCGTACCGCGTGAAGACGTTCCACCGTTGACCGCGTTTATGATGCGCAGCTGGTTCCAACTGTTGGAGCAGGAGCAGGTTTGCGAACTGCCGGAGATGATCGTGAACGCCACGAAAAGCATCGTCGCCTTCAATGATGCAACAGCGATGACTGAACGTATAGCCGAATTGGAAGCCATTAACTCGAAACTTAACCGGGACTTAACCGATCAAAGGAACTATGTTGTCCGGTTAAAGAACAAGGGATATGGATTCCAGGAAACCGAATTGGACAAGCTTCGCATGAAGAACACGGTTCTCAACGCCCGATACGAGGAGCTGCGGACTGCTTATACACAACTAACCGAAGCCATTCGGACTGCGGCGAAAAACTAGATACTCAGGAGAAGACACATGACGACATGGTTTACAACAGATACTCATTTCGGGCATCCGCTTGTCTCCGCTTTACGCGGTTATACGAAATTCGACCCCGGCCGTCAACACTACTGCGAGCTGCTCGAATCGCAGGGTTTACAGGCGGCACATGAGTGGGTTGAACAGACGGTTCAGGATGATCGCCGCCTATCCTACGGTAAGGCCGCCGATACCGACGCACATGATGAGGCGATCATCAACAATCTCAACAGCAGCGTGCAGGCGGATGATGTGCTTTGGATTCTTGGTGATCTGGGATTCCGTACAAGCATCGACCACTTGGCCGAATGTGTGAACGCGCTCAACTGTCAGAATATTCGCGTAGTGCTCGGCAACCATGACGGCTGGTGGAAGAACGATTCGAAGGTGCGGGACAGGTTCCTGTCCGTGACGGCGAATGATGCTACGACTATCAGCGGTATCGGTGTTGTGAACCTGAGTCATTTTCCGTATCGGGAGACGTTGAGTTTCGGTTGGCCGGGGGATGAGCGGTTCTCGAATGATGCTCTATCCCGCGCACCGTATGATGTCGATACGCCTTTACTGTATGGACATACGCACCAGTTGACTCCTGACGGGCCGGATGATTTGCAGGTGAATGTCGGTTTGGATGCTTGGAATCTGCAACCGGTTTCGAAGCAGCAGGTTGTGGACTGGTTTACCGCCAAGAACGTTCTGTAAGGAGTCCTATGTCTTCGACTGAACTCTCGACGTACATCCTCCACCGTGGCACCGGTATCGATGATCCGATCGGAACCGGCAAAACCATGTGCACGTGCGGCCGCTGGTTCTACTGTCCAGACTGGCATCTGCACGGGTGCTGGACGAATAGTCGCGCCCAGTATGATGATCCGCCGTTGTCCCGAACCGATAGGGAAGTCTTTCTTCGTTTCTGTCTGTTCGGTTGTCTGCTGGAGGCGTCCGGCGTTCTGGCTCCTATCCGTTACGAGTTTGAACGCGGGCTGGAGTCGCGGAAGCGGTTCTTGTAGTTCTTGCGTCTGGTGCTTTGCTTTGCGGTTTTCGGCGTGTTGTTTCCGCCAATGATATATACTGTAACCGTCCACACAAAAAGGGTTGGTAACAACCCAAAACAGAGCAAAAGAGAAGCATCAACATGATTACCCCTGAACAGGCATTCGGCAGCACCATCCGCGCAACCTTCGAAACCGGCGCAGTCATCACCGGCCCCACCATCGTCGGCTTCGAATTCGTCGGCATCCGATACAGCGATACGCGACGCGGTTGGATTCAGCCCGTCATCACCCACAACAAGCCGATCGCAACCGTCGTCAAACTGGAACTCGTAGACGAGCCAAACAGTGAGGAAACCCAGCCGATCGAACCGATCATCCCGTTCGCAGACTCCGACATCGACTTGATTCAGAACCTCGACGACATCCAGACCGGCGACACCGTCACCACGTTCGACGGCAACCGGTACACGGTCGTCAAGGTCGGCAAGCGACACAACAAGTTCATCGTCACCTGCGACTCGGTCGACAGCACCTTCACCATCGACCGCGAAGCCATCGACTCCGCAACCCGAAGGAACCTTCGATGAAGGATTGGACTCTGAGGAGCGTCATGGTCGGAATCTCGATTCTGGCCCTGACGCTCCTCGTCGGACTCTTCGCCTTTACAGAACACTATTTCCAGTCCGATGGAACATTGGATTCGCCGCGAACCGAAGACGCCATCACCCGGTATTACCGGTTGGATGATGGTAGCCGAATTAAATGCCTCGTCGTAGACGCCGACACCACATTCCAGTCGATTTCCTGCGACTGGAATCACGTCCTGAAGAAAGTCTACTAATAATGGTCAAGCTCATTATCCTCAGAGGACTACCGGGAAGTGGTAAAACCACGTGGGCGAAACAGTATGTCGCCGCCCAGTCAACCGGCCACCCGTGGACCATCGTCTCACTGGACGACCTGCGGCTCATGTTCGCCGGCACATGGGAGAACCGGGATCGAATCCTCGCGTCCAAGCGGCGCAAGGAATTCACCCAACTCGTAGTGAAAACCTCCCGCCACACCATCGCCGACCTGCTCGACGCCGGATGGAACGTGATCGCGGACGCGCAGCACGCGCAACCGGAGTTCGCATCCGAACTCGCCCTGCTTGCCGTGAAGCATCATGCGGTTTGGGAAACCAAGGATTTCGACCAACCGTTGGAAACCCTGTTGGAACGCAACGCGCAGCGCACCGGCGGTGCCTACGTTGACCCCGAATATATTCGCAGCCAGTACGAGCGTTGCCATGCCAACATGTTCCAGCCGGTTAGTCTGCCGAACCCGAACGGCAACCTGTTGGAACGCATGCAAGCCGATCCGGACGTGCGAGTCAACGCCGTCGCCGGTGAAACCGACCTGTTCGCTTGTAACTTCACGCGCGACGCTTTCGCCGGTGGACGTTGGACGCATCGAACGTTGAACGCGCGCGGCCTGTTCCTCGACCACACTGGGCGTGTGATTATGCGTGGTTTCGAGAAGTTCTTCGCCGTTGACGAGAAGGGGGAAACCAGCCGCGAGAACGTGCTGAATCACAATGCGTATCCGGTGCGGGTTGAATCCAAGGAGAACGGTTTTCTCGGCCTGGTCGGTGCAGCCGATAAGCCGGGGGAGTTCCGTTTCTTTTCGAAGAGCGGCGCAACCGACTATTCAAAGCTGGTGGAACACTTTTTCCCGAAGGAACCGGCTGTGCGAGAAGGCTTGTGGAACATCCTCCACGACAACAATGTCACCGCATTGTTCGAAGCCATCGTCCCGGATTCAGACCGGCACATCATCCATTACGATGAGCCGGAACTTTGCTTCATCCACTTGGTCCGTAATCAGGAGAAATTCCAGATCGCAGACCAGCAGGTACAGGAGCGGTTCGCTGAAATCGGTGGATTCCATCGACCGTCCGCCTACGTCTGCAACTCTCGCGAGGAACTGGAGCATGCCATCGACCAAGCGTTTAACAGCGAACGCGAAGGCGTGGTCCTCTACTTCAACGACGGGTGGATGGTGAAGGTGAAGTCCAACCGGTACCGGCGTATCAAGTCCCTACGCCCCATGCTGCAACGTGCTCTCCTACGAGGTAAGCCGGTTCAGGGTGATGCTCGCAAAGTACTCGACTACGCGAACAGGCACGGAATCGACCTGACATGGCAGCCGCAAGGATTCAGCAGGGACGTGGATATGACGAAAGTCGGGCTGATCCTGGACGCGCTCGATTCAGCAGAACAGGTTTCCAACGAAAAGAAAGGTGCTTAATGGCGAAAAAGGAAGTACGAACGGACTTATGGGTTGCTAAGCAACTGGACGAGTGCGGCATAAAATACGACGCGCAAGGCAGCAACGTCAAGGAAATCGATGAAGCATTGAAGACAGCCTCGAAAAGAGGAACCGGAAAAGCCGGTTATCCGGAGTATGTGGCGGTTATAGGTCAGTTCGTGCTGGTCATAGAAGACAAGGCCGATCTGGATAAGCAGATACGCCTTGACGACAATGATGTGCTCGACATGTCCGTGAAAGCCGTCACCGATTATGCCGTCAACGGCGCATACTTCTACGCCAAGCACATTGCCGTAAACAGTTCGTTCAAAAAGGTCTTCGCACTAGGGGTTTCCGGTGACGAAAAACATCACCGGATCACTCCGCTGTATGTTGATGACCGCGAAGGATACAAGCAGCTTCCTGACCTGGAATCGTTCGTTTCGTTCTCACCGGACAATATATTCGAGTACTACACGCGATATGTGCTCGAAGAAGCGACCGATGTTGAAAAGACGACGGCAGAAATCCTCAAGGATGCCGCCGAACTGCATGAGGCGTTACGCACTTACGGCACCATCAAGGATCAGGACAAGCCGCTGGTCGTCGCAGGTATTCTGCTCGCACTCGATGAAATCGAATACGGCAATTTCTCCATCGACTCATTGACCGGCGATCAGACCAAAGACGCGCGAGACGGCGATAAGCTGATGAATGCCGTCAGAGCCCGTCTGACACGCTCCAATGTTGGCCCGGACGCAAAAAAGGACAAGCTTCTTTCCGAATTCTCTATCCTCCAAACAAGCTTCCGTCTCAACGAAATCAATGAGACCCTGAAAAAGACGCCGTTGAAAGCGTATACGGAGTTCCTGTACGACAAGGTGTTCCGCAGCATCAAATACCAGAAAACGTCCGAAGATTTCATCGGACGATTCTACGGCGAATTCATGAGCTACTCAGGAGGCGACGGACAATCCCTCGGCATCGTCCTCACGCCAAGACACATCTGTGACCTCATGTGCGATCTCGTCAACGTCACACCGGACGATATCGTGCTGGACCCAACATGTGGCACCGGAGGGTATCTCCTATCAGCGATGCACCGCATGCTAGCGAACGCAAAAACCGAGAACCAGCGTCGAAACATCAAGAAAAAGCAGCTCCACGGGTTCGAACTCCAGTCGAACATGTTCGCCGTAGCCTGCGCGAACATGATCCTCCGACGTGACGGCAACAGCAATCTTGCCTGCTGCGACTTCCTCAAGGAAAACCCCGCACAAGTGCAGCTCAAGGGCGCCACCGTCGGATTGATGAACCCGCCATACAGTCAAGGTTCGAAAGCCGACCCGGAACAGTATGAGATTTCGTTCGTGGAACATCTCCTGGACTCCTGCGTCGAGGGAGCACGTGTAGCCGTCATCGTCCCGCAATCCTCCATGACCGGGAAAACGAAGGATGAGGCCCGATTCAAGGAATCAATCATGCGGAAGCATACGCTTGAAGGCGTCATCACCTGCAATCCGGACACGTTCTACGGTGTCGGAACCAATCCCGTCATCGCAGTATTCACCGCAGGAGAACCACACGATCCGAGCCATGTGGCCAAGTTCATCGACTTCCGCAACGACGGTTACGAAGTCCGCGCACATGTAGGTCTCGTTGAAGGAGACTCCGCAAAAGACAAGCGCGCACACCTGCTCGACGTTTGGAATAACACAGTGGAAGCACCATCGAAGTTCTGCGTGAAATCCACCGTCAAACCAGACGACGAATGGCTCCACAGCTTCTACTACTTCAACGACGAAATCCCAACAGACGCCGATTTCGAAAAAGCAATCGCCGACTACCTGACGTTCCAACTCGACATGGTTAGCCACGGACGCGGATATCTATTCGAGGAAGGTGAGAATGCTTAGTCTAGACGATAGGGAGTGGGCTGATTTCAGAATCGTAGACTTGTTCAAGCCGGAGCGCGGTACCGAGAAAAATATGGCGTCACTTGGTTCTGGTGACGTGCCGCTTATTTCTGCGCGTAACACAGGGAACGGAGTTAAGGCATTTGTCGACGTTTCTCGTGAGCGATTGCACAATGGTCATGTTGTAACTCTGAACAACGACGGTGACGGCGGTGCGGGGCTTGCCTACTATCAGCCTATGAGTTTTGCTCTCGATACACATGTAACGGCGCTAAGTCCACGTAATCCTCTGTCTCGTCAAGTAATGCAATTCGTCGCCGCAGCGATGTCGGAGCAGCGAGCCCCATTCGGTCATGGTCATTCCATCAGCAGTAAACGTCTAAGGGCTCTTAAAGTTAGGCTCTGTTAAACCAAGATTGACATGGCCCTTATTCTCGGCTCCCCTTGTCAGGGGAGCTGTCGGCGAAGCCGACTGAGGGGTAGCCAGACATGGATTCATGTCAATCTTGGTTTAACAGAGCCTAAAGTTATGCTTCCAATCGACGATGCCGGTGAGCCGGACTGGCAGTTCATGGAGGACTACATCCGTGAACGCGAGGCCGTGCAGGTCGAGCGATGCCGTGAATTCCTGGCACGCCGACTTGAGGAAATAGAGAGAGTAACTGAGCCGGTTATTCCGCTTGATGAGAAGGTTTGGATGCCGTTCCCTCTGGCATCCATTGGCCGGATTTCTTCAGGGCGAGACATCTATGCGCAGGAACGAGAAGCCGGTCGAACTCCTTACATCACATCAGGGAGCGCGAATAACGGTATCGGATATTTCGTGAATAACATGAACGACAAGATTGATAGCGGATACATCGCCCTTAATCGTAACGGTGCTGTCGGCAAGGCTTTTTATCATCCCTACCCGTCTCTCATGGGCAATGATTGCCGGAAACTACATCTGAAGGAAGCAGACAACAACGAGTTCGTAGGCATGTTTGTCACTGTTGCTATTTCGATGCAGAGTGCTTGCTTCAGTTACAGTCGCAAACTTGGCACCAAGCGGGCCGAGCGTTTACAGGTCATGCTTCCTATGAACGATGAAGGTGAGCCTGACTATGATTACATGGAAAATTACGTCCATTCCATCATGGAACAGCAATACCGGCGTGAACTTAGATTCCTAGAAAGGAAATGCGATCTCATTAAAGATGGAAGACCACTTTCTACTCGATAAAATCTTACATACTGAATATGTCTACACAATAGTGGTTGCATAAACATATCGATAAAAGGGCTACGGTCATAAGCAGTACATCTTGACGTGCGTGGTCTATCGGAGAATGGGCTCAGCTATTTAAGCAATATGCGCACAAGTCAACCGAGTTTAAAGCGCGACGTATCCTATCTCAATCAGATGATGATTGGTCGCGCTTCGCTTTTGTCGTAGATGGAGTAGGGGTTGGAAGCTGTTGCTTCCAACCCGCGATATCGGTTAGAGCCGCTTGATTTCCAAGTCCAGCGCGGCTTCCAGATCGTCGGTTTCCTGACCGTCTGCAAGCTTCAGGACGAGCTTGTGGACGATGTCGCGCGTAGTGTAGGTCTCACCGGTCTCGTCGTTTTCACCTTGGTAGGAGTCGGGTTCGAACATGTCGAGGAGGGCCTTTTCGAGGGTTTCGTATCCGATGACCTTGCGTGTGGTGTTGTCCTCGTGGCTGATGATTTCGAAGGTGTCCATGGTTTTCTCCTTTCAAAAACCTGCTCTCTGTGTGGACAATTACAGTATATAACATAGGGATTTTCGACACGCCGAAACGTTGAAAAACCGCCATTTTCTTTTGTTTTCAACGGCAAGGGCCGCCGATACAGGCTGACGGCGGCCAGTCAATCAAAGCTTGAACGCGATATACGAACCGTTGTACTCATCCCGGAACTCATCAACCGCCTGAGAAACGTCAGACGCGGTGACACGATTGGCAAGGTCCGGCACCCTGTCAAGGCCCATCAGGCCGACGCCGGCGCGCGCGAACGGGATTCGGTTCTCATCCGGGCGGCTATCCTCTTCGGTCGGATCGTTCAGCATTTGGGAAAAGTCGATTGAGACGCCGTCGTTATCCCACACGAGGTCCTGCGTGTAAGCCTCCGAGCCGCAGCTGAAATCGTCCATCTCGCATTCGGGGACAATGGCGATACCGCTGGAATGCATGGCGTCGAGGACATCGGTTGCGGGGAGTCCGACGATATTGCCAATGTAACCCTGATACTTTTCCTGATATTCATCGTTTGCGGACAAATATTCCATGAACCTATGGGCGTCGTTGGTTTTGAGATACGCGAAGCCGAGGGCGGCGAGGGCTATGACGCGCTGTGCGGTCATGGGTTGATCGAGGTTTCCGGTTTCGTTCTTTGCGGTTTCGAGTACTTCCTGGGTGCTGATGTCGTCGATATTGCCGATGTAGGTGGCGTTCTGCATGTTGTCTCTCTCTGTCTTGTGGGTTTGTTTCAACCCTTTTTGTGTGGACAATTACAGTATAGAACACCGGGAATTAAGACACGCCGAGCCGCAAAAACAAGCCAAACCACAGCTCGCACAAACCCTCGAAAACAGCTGCGAACAATGCGCCTTCCGCAACCTATAAGCTGGAACCGCTTCAACAAAACAACAGGAAGGTTCCACATATGTCGTCGCCATACCAAAATCCAAACCCGCAGCAGCCACCGCAATACCAACAACCCAACCAATACCAACAGCCGCAGTATCAGCAGGCACCGCCCGTGCCGCAACCCGCCGCCGGATACCAACCGCAATACCCGGCCACGAACCCGGCCGACACCGGTTCGTTCGGCTGGGCCGTGCTCGGTTTCTTCGTCCCATTGGTCGGCTTGATTCTTTATCTCGTTTGGAAGACCGAGAAGCCGTTGAGCGCCAAGAAAGCCGGTATGGGTGCTCTTGTCTCGGTCATCGTCGCTATTGTCTTCTATGCCTTGATTTTCGTGATCATGCTGATCGCCGCGTCCGCCGCGAGTTCCTACTGAGTTTTGTTTTGCCCTTGGCCCGACCGTTTGCGGCCGGGTTTTCTTGTTTTTGGCGTGTCGTTCTCCCTAATGAGATATACTGAATACATCCACACGAGAAAGGGTTGGAAACAACCCCACAAAACAGAGCCAAACAACGGAGAGAGACCAACATGAACAAGGCATACAAGGCTTACCTGCAAGACGCGCTCGACCACTACATGGTCAACGACGACGAAGACCAGGCCATCCGACTGTTCCTTGAATTCCTTGACACCTATCATCCCGAAACCATTGAAAACGCCGTCGAAGAGCCCGACGCCTGGACGTACGCGGAATCCGACAACCAGTATCCGACCGTCATGATTGACAAAACCATGCTCCAAGGATTCGACATCGACGTGAGTAAGATCGAAGACCCCGAGAAACTGGCCTGCCGATGGGCCTACTACAGCGGCGAAACCGCCAACGACGAGGACAATCTCGACTACGCGCTCGATCGTGCGCTCGATGATCTGAAGATCGACCGCGAGTCCGTCTCCATCGACCGCTGAACCGAGATTGTCGACAAATATGAAGCGCTTCAAAATCAAGTATTACGAGACCTACGTCGGAGAGTTCACCGTGGAACTCGGTGAAGACGCCACCGAAGAAGACGCGCTCCACGAGCTCCTCGACCACGCCGACGAATACCGGCTCAGCCAGAACATCGACCTCACGGACAGCGACGCCAAAGTCATCGACGTCGAAACCAGCGAAACCATTTGGAAACGAGGACACCATGAACAAGCCTGATTTTCGAGACCTTCTCACACTCAAGCTGATGCACCTGCTCCATAAGAAATGGAGCGCCGGAAAACTGCAAATCAGTTACGCACACCAGCAAGTTGACACGGTGGTCTGCGACGAACTCTCCAAAAAGGACGCGGTCATGCTGGATGGCGCCGAACTCACTAGCGTCGGAAGCTACATGGGCTACGACGAGACCGGCGACTTCCCGCAACGGATCATCGGCATGCGGATCGAACTCGAAACCCTGCATCCCACCAAGTACGCCATCGACGCGGATCATCCGAACAAGATTTCCCTATATATCAACAATTGGAGTCTCGCCGATTTCATCGGCGAAACCACCGGACTGGAGGTAACAGTTTGACCGACAACGAAGCCATCTTCAAAGACCTGATCCTCGCCCACATCAGGGAGCAGCTCGCCTCGCATTTCAGCAACGGCGATCCCGTCCTGGTCCGCAATTATGTGGACGACGCGGGCGGCTATTATGATTATTCGCCTATCGACCCGTCGAGTATCAGTTTGGATGATTGCCAGTTGATCGCCTGGGAGGATATCACCGATCCGACGGATCAACAGCCCGACCGGTGCGCCTGCTCGCTGATCACCTTGTCCACTGATGGCGGCGAACCGTTCGTCGTCCTGTTGAAGGGTACTAGTCTGGGTGACATGTTGCGTGATTGGACGGGGTTGGATTATGTCGATTGATGCGCCTGAGTTCAAGCTGGTGCAGCAGTCGGCTTGTTATGAACCGTATGCGGTGGACCTGCTGGTGCGTCTCGCGGAGATGACCGTCCATCATCCTGACGATGTGTCCGGCCTGACCGCTGACGAGGTGCGTCATCTGAATCTGCCGTGCCGTTATTCGGGTTATGCGACGGATGAGGTCGATGAGTGGCTTGATGGGTTGGCGGATCGGTTGGAGGAGTTGGGGCGTTCCTGACCTGTTTTTGTTGGTTTCGGCATGTCGCAACCTCTAGTGGGATATACTGTAACTGTCCACACAAACAGAGGTTAAACAGAGAGAAACCAACATGACCATTAACAACCAGCCCGTCGTCTGCATCGACATCGACAACACCATCGCCGACTACACCGACGCACTCCGCATGTTCATCCGCCAATGCGGACGCGACGCCAACGACTACCCGTGCCCCAACCCCATCGCCTACGACTTCAGCAAAACCGCAGGCTGGCCGTTCACCGGAGACCTGAAAAGCTTCCTCTGGTGGCACAAGCGCGCAGTCGGAGACGGTCTCTACTACAACGAACAACCCTACGAGGGTGCCGTCGAAGCCATCCAAACCCTGCACGAAACCGGTTGGCGCATCATCATCTCCACCAGTCGCAAAGACGATACGCGCGGCACCACCGCCCGTTGGCTGAAAGCCAACAACATCCCCTACGACGGTCTGCACTTCGGCGACAAAACCGACATTCGCTTCAACGTGCTCATCGACGACAAGCCCGACGTGTTGGAAACCGTTTTCAACACGTATGATGCGCTGATCCTGCATCCGAACCACGAGTATTGCAAGGACATCAAGGGAACCGTCGCGTTCGACTCGTGGAGTGAGGTTCCCTTCATCCTGAATGAGGAAGAGGAATATGTCTGAGCAACGGAAAACCTTCAGCAGGGAAGAACTGCGGGAGGCTTTAAGCACCTACTTCGCCAGCAACGGCAGCATCGCCATCATCAACCCTCGCCGCATGGCCGACTATGTATTCGACCGTTACGGGAGTCGTCTGACTCCCGGATACGGGTTGTGCCGCAACTGCGGTGAGGCCGCGACCTTGGATGAGAACGGCTTGTGTCGTATCTGCGCGGAAATCATCAAGGATAGGAAGAACAGGGAATGAGCAGAACTAGGCGAGTTGACGATGGAGGTTTCGACTTGAGTCGCCGGAAAACCGTGGAACCGTCCATATTTACTAAGCCGATAATGCTGGTCAACGGCATGTCCGCGCTCATGATTGAACTCGAAGACCGAATCCTCGTGGTTCCCGCTCCGAACAAGATCGGCGACAGAACCGCCCGCAAGCTACGCCAGGTCATTCGCGAACATCCAACTTGCACCATCGGCGCCGTCGGATTGGACGATCTGAGCATGAACTTCCTGGAGAAACTGTATCTGCCGAACGGCACCTCCAACGAATGGTGCGACCTGCCGCGAGTCGGTTTCGCTCCATCCTTGGAACGATACGCCATGGCGGAACGACTGCAACTCTTGGAGCGTGCGGCACTCTACCCGGCGTTCCTCCCGTTAAACGCTAAAGGCATCGCGGAAAAGCTTGGCACGAGAATCGCATCGAATGATCTGGCCCACGCGGTCCGGGTTGCTTTGGAACGACATCACATGGAACGGTTCACAGTAGACCTATCCGGTTTGGAACATGATTCCCGCGCCGTCCTAAACGTGGCCGTCGTCCTGCGGCGCGCTATCCGCAAGGACATGAGCCTGCTTGACCGCCTCGTTATCGTCGATACAACTGGACTGGTGCGCGAGCATCTGACCGGAGTGCAGCCAAAAGTGAAAAGGAAAAAGAAAAAGGCGTAGGCCATTTTACGTGCGTGGTTATCGCAACTCATTACGAGATACATTGTCAGTGTCTACACGAAAGCAGAGTTTTGCAAGCCACTGGAGAAGCGCCAATGAACCATAAAGAATGGATACCCGACGATAAGGAAATCGAAGAATACTTCGTACGCGGAGTCGAAGAGGAATACTCATTGACCGCAAACCCGAGCCTACTCGACGCCCGCCGGGCATTCCACCGTTGGCTTGACGCACACGACCACCGTATAACAGAGCAGGCCGGAGAAACATCGTGACTGACGCGGCTGACATGCATGAATCGGTCGGGTTCGCGTTCTCCCGCACCTATCACTACAACGTGTTCGGAGCGGACGAACGCATCGAATGCGTCCTCTGGCGATTCCTCCCGAGGAAACGAAAATGGCGTCCGATCGAACGGCACGTGTACGCGACCGGACTGACCGGTCTGGGACGCCTGCTTGTCGAACGAAAAGAACGCGATTGGGCTCTCCGCTACAGGGCGAGCCGGTACGCCTGGCTCGACGGGGACTGAGCGGCGGGAACGCATGAACACCCCACATCGCATCGGAGGAGAAAGAGGACGTATGAGCGACGAATTCAAACATGATCTGGAACGCGCCATGCTCGCATGGCTGCTGCGAGAACTCGACCCCGCGCCGGATGATCCGGATCGGCCGGTCGCCGTCGTCTTCTGGGGGTCGCATGGTTTCCTTGAAGCCGCCTGCGACACATGCGGCCCGGAATGGCCGGAGACGACCATCACCTACCGGACGGCCGGCGGCGACCTGGGGGATTACGTGGTTGACCGGGATTTCGGGGATTTCGTAAGCGAACTCGCCGAAACGGATGGAAAGGACGAATCATGACGGACATCAAGGACGGCACCCCGATCAGGATCGAATACGAGAGCGGCGCGGTCCTCACCGGTCCGGCCCGGAACACGGCGGGCGGCGGACTGGCCGTCTCTCTTACGGACGGGTACGCTGTCATGTTCGTCCGTGACTTCGACGGACGGCCCGCGCACGGCGTGGTCTCGTACGGGCCCGTGGGGAAGAAATCATGATGGCCGACTACTCGCAGTGGCTCGAATCACTCGGACCCTCTGTGGAGGACGCGAACTTCGCCGCGTTCCTGTGGATCGTCTTCGGTCTGGCGATAGTGGTATTTGGCTGGCTGATGGCGGACGGCGACTTCGCGGCCATGAAGGAACTGGATGATCCGAAGGCGCGGAAGGTCATGGCACGGGCCGGCGTCGTCATCGGCCTGCTTGCCATGCTGACCGGCGCTTTGGTCATGGTGCAGGGCGTCAGAACCCGATTCGACGCCGACATGATCCGCGAATCGTCCGCCACGTTCACGGAACGCACGGAACGGACGTTCGGCGTCGATCATCTTCGATGCGCGGACGACTGCCCGGACTACGAACTACCCGACGACGGGACCGCCGTCACCTGGCTGAAGGGCGACCGCCTCGTACACGGCACGCTCGTCATCGACGGAACCATGGTGGGTCTCGCCGGACCGGACGGAACGCTGATGAAACCGGAGGATAAATGACCGACGGGAATCCCGTCATCGACGAGCGCGCCGGCATGGTCTGCGGCGCCGACCTGAACGACGTCGGCGTCCACTGGCTGCCGACCGGCAATCCGAACCACGCATGGGTCATCACCGCCGGCGGAACACGACGCATCCGCCTCTCCCGACGCGAACTCGAAGACCTGCACCGCATCCTCGAAACCCTGGAGGCGAAATGACCGCACACGACCGCAGGATTCCGCGAACGTCGGAACCGGACGAACGGATCATCCGCGTACTGCAAACCCTGCCCGACAACGAATACCGCGAACCGCGCACCGACCCGAACATCCGGTTCGAGTCGTTCGCCGATGCGATCGGGGAGTCGCGAACGAAGGACGGGATGGAGACGTCATGAACGGACTGATTGTCTTCGCGCCCGCCCTATTGTCCGCCACTTGGGTCGTGGTCGGATTCGCGTACGCATGGCGCGGGTCGAAACCTGCCGTCGCCGGATTCGCCGGAGGCGACTGGGGGCTGATTCCACCGAAGGGATGGCGGCGACGGTTCATCTGGTCGCAGGCCCTGCTGATTGCGGCCGATTCCATCCTGATGGCGGTGGCGAGCCTTGCCTATTCGAATGCGTATCTGACATCAACCGAGAAGACTCTGCTGTTCTCGCTGATGCTGTACGTCTTCCTGGATTCGGCCGCGGCCGAACAATGCGGGATACGAGGAAAATTCCGTATTCGAAGGCTCCGGTTCGCCTTGTGCCATGCAGGCGGCTCCGTGTGGTGTCTTGTGGTCTCCGTCGGCTGGAGTGCCTTTTTGCTGGCGGGGGGTCAGGCGTGAGCACCCTTGTTTATCCACCTGGAGCCTATCAGACCGGCGGCTATCAATGCCAGTACGACCAGAACGGAAATGGTCGTCCTCACGCAGGCGAACGGTATCCTATCCACCCATTCGAAAATCGTCCCGCCGGACGAAATCACCACGAAGAGCAGCAGGAGAAGCTGGAGTTTCCTCTCGCTCTCTTCGCGGATGGCGCCTGCTCTGTCCTTGGCCTGGGCGAGGGCCAGTTCAAGCCGTCCCATCATCGCGTTCCATACGGCGACCTTCGGTCCGCATTCCGGGGCGTTCATCTCCCGATCGGACACGGCGGAACGGAATCTCCGAAGCCGGGAGTGAAGATTATCCAGGGTTGTGACGTCCTGCTCGTGCCAGGAGGCCTCGGCCATGATTCGGGTGGCGATTCTGGCCATCAAAGGTTTCGCCGCCATGTAGGCGGCGGAGTCGATGGTCAGCACGTCAGCGTAGGAGGTGGCTGCGAAGGCGCCTTCCTCCCGCCACTGGACGGTCACTTTCGCCGCGTTTTCGGCATCCATCCGGTGCAATGCGGTTCCGTGATCGATTTCGCTGATATGCGGGTCGTCTCCGAGATCGTGGTCGTCGTCAACGATGGTCAGACGGATTCCGGGATTCTCTCCGGACAATTCGTATGCATTGCCGTCGTCGTCAGGCAGGATTCTCACCTTGAAGCCGAGGGAGGACGTGATGTCGGGATAATCGATGCTTCCGCCGTCCTGCGCCACTTCAAGCAGATTGGGCAATGGCACGAAAATCCTGTCAGAGGACGCCTCCATGTCGTCAAACCATCCGGCACCCGGTTCTTCGTCCAGCCAACTGACCGTAACCCTGAATACCCTCGTTCTCTCCACGACCACCAGACTAGAAGACCGCATCATCCATCCGGCCGACACGTCCCGCGATCCGGGACGCATGGGACGGACGGAACGGATATGGACGGAAGGAAAACGGAGAGAAAAATGAACGACGATTACGAAGCCGGCCACTTCGACGGCTACAAGGATGGTCTCCTCGGTCTGGCCGAGGACAACTGGAACCTCCATGTAGACGACATGCTCTACGAGGGCGTCGAACTCGACATCGCGGAATACAAGCGCGGCTATCGCGACGGATACGCCGAAGGCGCCGACGATTTGGCCGGCGACATCTCCGCCTCGGACGACGGTCTCATCCTCGACGAGAACGACATGCGCGCCGAACAGCGCGACATCGACCTCGCCGAAATCGGCGACTGAAAACGGTTTGCGGATGGCGTTGACGCCGTGATCGCATGCGAGGCCGTCCGCTCCGGCGGCGGCATGGGTGGGGATTGCGTCAGGGTCATCGGATTCCTCGAAGGGAAGGGAAGAAATGAACGAATGCGACGACATGGAGCGGCTGGACTACACGGGTCCGGCCATGATGCGCAAGGGCGATCTGGTGGTCGTCCGCGGCTTCGACCCGCCGCTGCCATACGACGGGCGGACGAACGGGCGCGGCGTGGCCGTACGCCTGGGCACCGGCCCGAAGCCCGCGTGGATCGACGACAGGAACATCGAGGCGATTCTGCGCGCCCCGGCCCCGCTGCCTGATCGGCCGGGACTTTATCGCGGCGCGAAGCACACCGTGTTCATGCTCGACAGGGAGGGCGCCTGGCACCGGCTGACGTATGCCTCGCTTCTCATCGAGGACGACCTGTGCTGGGGCACCCGCCCCCGTGTCGTGCCCGTGGAATGCGTGCGCAGGGCAGCGCCTCTGACCCGCATCGACGTGTGGGACGAATGATGCACGGGGCGGGCCTGCATCACATCATCCCGTTCGCCCCGGAGACGGGCGCGGCACCGGCCATCGGAACCGAATCGGAGGAATCATGACCGAAAACCGAACCTACTGGACCACGACCGATCCAGCGACGGTCGCCGCCATCCATGACGCAGTGGACCGGCTACAGGCGTTCAGGGACGCAGTGAAAGAATTCGAGACCAAATACGGCGTGCGCGCCCGCATCGGCCGCAACCCGTTCACTGGCGACATGGAGACGTTCGCCGTGACCGGCGACACGTCCCGCCTGCCCGGCCAATGGACGAAACCGGACAGCCGCCTCCGCAGCTACCCGTTCGTGAGGAACGCGACCGGACGCAGGATGCTCGACGCGCTCGCATATCAGATGCCGTCAATACCAGGCCTGCCGGCGGGGACGACATCATACACGTTTGACGGGGAAATCGTCCGCTGGACCGGATCGTTCGCTCGTGGCGCGGCCGCATGGGCGTCCGTCGGCGTCGGGCCCACGCCCGTAGGCGACCCGGTGGACGAGGCCGTATGGAGGCCGTGTGCGGAGGAGGACTTCATGAAGGCCCTCGACGAACACGACGGGGAGGAGACCTGATGGATTCGCTTCTCGCGTTCGTCCTGGGTGTCCTGTTCGCCGCCGTGTTCGCGCTGACCGTCAACGCGGTGTTCCGGCTGCTGGGCCGGACGAGCCCGTTCGCCAACCCGTTCCGCATCCGCGACCCGCTGCCGCATCACGATGATCCGGCCGACTCCCGCGGAAAGGAGGGTTGATGACCGATACGCAACCGTTCTGGACGGGCCTGACCCCGATCGAACTGGAGGGCACGCCCGTCCTGCTCGACGTGTTCGATCGGCTCGTCGAAGGCACGCTCGCCATGACGGGCGACGGGACGGCTTCGACGGTCGTCGTGTCCGTCGTGTCCGACCGGCTCGACCCGCCGGTCTCGGTGTTCGACGCCGCCTCCCCGCATCATCCGGTGGAGCCGCTGCCCGCCGCACGCGGCCTGACGCGGGTCGATCCCATGCGTCTCGGCGCGGACGCCGCGCCCCTGGCGGGCGACCGCGTCGAACTGAGGGGCGTGCCCGGCCTGTTCCCGTACGCCGGGAGGGCGGACGGCCGCCGCGTGCGCGTCCGCATGGGTTCGGGGCCCGACCCCGTGTGGGTGCCGCGCCGAAATATCGCCGCCATCGTCCGCGACCTGCGTCTGACGCCCGGCGAACCGGGTCTGTACCGCACCCGCGACGGGGGTATCCTGCTGCGGGACGGGTCGGGCCGATGGCGGCGGATCTTCGACGCGGCGGGCGAGGGGGACGGCCGCTGGCCGGATCCCGGCGCCGCGATCGGCGCGGCCCGGCTGCGCGCCCTGGGACCACTGTCACGTATCCGACTGGGGGAATCATGACAGTGGATATGACGGTTCGCCTGCTGATGGCCTTCGCCTGGGCGGCCATCCTGGTCATGGAGGCATGCACCCTGCCTGCCAGGTTGCGCTTCATGGCCGATGGAAGGGGATGCGCGAAATGGCTGGGGTTCGGCTACGAGGCCGTCGAATCTGACGAGGCGGGTCGCAGGGTATGGCCCGCCGCCTTCCTGCTCTGGCTTCTCGTCCACCTGCTGTTCGCCGCCGTGTTCGCCGTCGGGTTCGGCGATCTGCGGGCCGTTTCCCTGATGGGGCTGTTTATGCTCCCCGAACTCATGCTGGCCGCCGTGCTGTCGTTGGCGAACATCGGCGTATGCCGGGGCATATGGCTGCCGCCGGAGAATCCGGTGCGGCTGCGGCTGTTCAGGTACGAGGGGACCTGCCTGCTGTACTGGCCGACAATCCCCCAGGCGGCATGGTGCACGTTCATTTGTATTTCCACCACGAAAGGAATCACCTTATGACCGGAACCCGGACACCCATCACCGACATCATCGCCGCGGCGTTCGTCCAGGCCATGCCGGACGGGTCCGCGCCCGCGGCGCGGGACGGGCGGACGTCCATGTGCGTATCCGACAGCATTCTCCTGGAAGGCTCCGTCAATGCGGCGGGGGACATGGCCGCCGTCTTCCTGCGATCGTCCGCGTGGATCGACGGCGAATGGGAGGCCGTCTGCGAGGCGGGTCGTATGGCGGACGACGGGCTGGCCGAATGGCTGGCATCCGCCGTCCGCACCCTGGTCGACTCCGCGCGCCGACGGGTCCGGATCCACCGGGCCGAGGACGTGCTCGGATACCGTCTGGCCCGCCGGTTCGGGGCGGACGCCCCGCAATGGGCGTACGGGACCGAGGGGTGCCTCATCTGGAACATGCCGGGCATCACCCCGCTGCGCCTCATCGTCCCGGATGCGTCCGCGCCGATCATCGTCACGGACGGGCGACATACGGCGACCGCCGACGACGACGGGCTGGCCGGACTCCTGGACGACATGCTCGACCGCGTGGCGCTGGACGTCGAGGAGGCGTGGGTCGGCCGCCTGGAGGACGGGCTGCGCCGTCTCGACCCGGATCTGACGGTCGCCTACTTCGCGGGCCGGCTCACGCCCGGCCGCATCGGCGCGGACGGCGGGCCGACGGAACGGTTCGACGAGGCGTCCGCCAATCTCGCATGGGACGAGGGCGGTCTGGCCGCGACGGCGGCGGGCCGGACATGGCCGGACCCGGACGGACTGGCCGCCGACTGGGCGGCACGATACGGGAGGGATGCGGCGTGAAGGCGGCACCCGGATCCGTCGTTCGGCCGGCGTAGGGGGTTCGATTACAATGGATTGCATCAAGGTTGCCCCGGTTTTCTCCGGGGTGGTCTTCCCCGATTGGGGGCGGTGTCCTGAAAGGCGTCGCCCCCGATTCTCTTTTTCGCCAAGTGGGAGAAAACCGGAATGATAAGGATGATCCGACTGGAACTGGACGGCGTGAGGAATGTCGTCCATGGCGTCATCGACTTCCATGATCTCGAATCCGGCGGGTCGATCATGGGACTGTATGGTCCGAACGGATCGGGAAAGACCTGCGTCATCGAAGCAATGGACATCCTTCGCCGGCTTATGAGGGGCGAACGGCTTCCCGAGGGCAGTGCGGAAGTGGTGAACAACGACACCCGTTCGGCGACCCTGACCGCGACATACCGCGTCGAAGGGGTGGGGAAAACCTCCTGCGTCGAATATTCGGTGATATTGGTGGCGGGCGGGGATGGCCGCGCCCATGTGGTCGGCGAGACGCTGAGGATGGGTCGTACGATCATCGGCCGCACCGTGGGGTCCGACGGTGTCTCGTTGCAACCGGCCTACGTCTGGCGCTCCCTCCTGTCCCTGGATGGGGTCCGGGGTGACATGAATCTCTTCGAGCGAGCCGAACGATTCGAAGGCGCGTCGTTCCTGTTCGCCCCATACGCGGCCATATCCCGCAACAAGGCCGACGGGACGACCATGCTGGGGCATCTGGTCGAGGTCGGGCTTCATGCGGACGGACTGTCGGCGCGTTCCCGTGAATACATCAGGACGAAGTTCGCGCCGGTTTCCGAAGCGGTAAGGATTCTGGCAGACCATGCCCATAACGACATTCACGTGTGCCTTGCATGGAGGGGAGACGCGACGGAAATTCCCGGCAAGGGAGAGGACGACTTCACTTCACTCGACCTGCTGCGGACGAATCTTCTGGCCGACGCCCCGCTCGGCCAATTCCGGGAGACCATCGGAACATACAACATGATCCTCCCGACCCTGATACCGAATCTGAGACTGTCGCTGCGGGAATCCCCGGCATCGTCGGACGATGCGGGCAACAGGCGAACCCGCGTGGAGGTCATGGCCTCCAGGGGAGGCGCGTCGTTCCCTCTCCGCCTTGAATCCGAAGGTGTCATTCGCATTATCCGAATGCTCTCGTACTGCATTCGCGCCTACAACGATCCGGACGCCCTTGTCGCCATCGATGGTATCGACGAGGGAATCCACGAAGTTCTCTTCGGGGAACTGATCAGGCAGATGGCTTCAGGAATACGGGGACAGCTCGTGTTCGCCGCGCACAATCTGCGAGCGCTGGAGGTCCTGCCGCGACCGGCGAACACCATCACTCTGGCCACCGGCGATCCCTCCGATGGATTTGAGCCCTTCCGTCACGCCGGCTCCGGGAATGCCCGCAACCGGTATCTGACCACCCTCGACCGGAAGAACCGCATGGTAGGGGAATCATCCGACGAACGCATCGGCGCGGCTCTGCGCGTAGCTAGTAATCCGGCCATGCTGGGGCATATCCGTGATTTAGAGAGGATGTCGGAGCCGCCGGATGACGATAGGATGGCTGCGCTTCGACAAGCTCTATTGTGACGCGAAAGGAGACTTCGATGGCCGAACCCACGAGTGAGGAAAAGACCTGGATGCGTGAGGAGTACGAGCGTCGGGTGAAGCGGGATGAGCGGCTTTCCCGTCTTGCGGTCAGGCTCCGTGAGGAGCTAATCCAATCCAGGCGACGCCCGGTATGATTGATCTTACGGGGTGACATATCCCGTCGTGTCGGCCTCCTCACGTTAAAACGGATCCCGTCGCCAAGCATGAATGGCGTGATGGTTGCAAAACCAGAGAACATGCGAATGTGTCCCACCACGGGGACGATAAAACATTGCGGTGCGGATCGGGAACGGTCCGGATCGGGGGCGTGGGTGACGTATCCGTTTTCGGATGGGTGTGGATTGGCTTCGCGGGAGTCGTCATAAGGGCCTCGGCGGGGAGCCGGTGATCCAAGGACGCCGGTCTTCCCCGGCCAAATCATTCCGTCACTAGAGGGGGCAGTCGGGCTGATGATTCGAGGCGTGGATTGATGCATAGAATGGGCGCAGGCTGAAAGGCGGCGAACACGCCGCTCTGGCTCATCTCGGGAAGGGACGGCGATCGGATACTCCGGTGGTCGTCCCTTCCTCTATTGGATCGGAAGGAATCCCATGGTCGAGAACGGGATTGAACCGGAATCCTCCGGTAGGCAATCCGGTCGAAGCGGAAGAAGCCGTGAGAAAATCCAGCGTTCCATCGACGAACACATGGCTTGTAACTGGGTTGAAATCGACCCATGTATCTTCGATGAGAAGGACGATCCGGAAACCATCCGGCGTCTCGCCGAAGCATGACGGGGGAGATGTTCATGATGTTCCTGGCGGCCTACAGTGCAGGAACGGAATGGTACGGAAACGAGAAACGGCGGTGAAATCGGATTCCACCGCCGTCCTGTCCGATGGAACCGGAGTCCGGTCCCGTCGGAGGCGAGCCGCGCCAGCGCACCGGCGCTTCCCTACGTGCTGATTACTTAGCATACCATCGCACTTCACGTCGGTCGGAACGCGAAGGGATTATTCGACGCTATACACGAAATCGTCGGATGTCCAAAGCAGAAGGGGGAAAGGCCGCATGCCGAATCCTTCGTGGACTGGCATGTGGCCTTCCGTCAAATGACCGTCTCGCATTTTAGGAGATTCACTTCATCAATAGGATGAAGGCTATCCTTGGAGGGGTACTGTCGTTCGACAGTATACCATTCGCGGCTAATCATGGAAGTTCCGGTAGGGAAACGCCGTCATTCTACGAGAATGAATGGCCCCACCCCTTATCGGAGGCAGGGCCATGTCCGGGCCGACCCGTGCCGCATGTCGCGGACACGGCAGCACGATTCCCGCATGTTCCAGCGGTTTCGCCCAATCGGGAGGCTAGATCTTCCTTCCACGGGTACCGGGGACTCCGAAGACGGAAACCCTGAAGATCACCACACCGGCCCGGCACGAACCATCATATGCGTCCTCATTGAGGATCAGCCCCGCCGGACCTGGGTCAACTGCCGTACCACGTGCGTCATGTACGGCCGACCCGCCTCCTCGACCGCCTTGCGATCCGGCAGCGAATCGAAGTCGATGACCCCCACCATCCCGTCGGAGGATGCGAGCGTTTCGAGGATAAGACGCGCGCACCGGTAGTTGGCGTCCCTGAACGATTTGGCCTTGACGTCGAAACCCACGTGAAGCCGATGGCCGGCGATGTCGGCCAGCACGGTCGCGTCGGTGATGCCGTCGGCCGCCGTGAGCCGGCGCTGGAATCCGCCCGCGAGCGCCGCGAACCCGGCATCATCAACCGCGGGCACCGTGAATGACGTCTTCAGTCGGTAGTCTTCCATGATCTTCCCCTCCCGTTGTCGGCCGTATGCGTTTACCCGGTCCCGTGATCCGGGACGCATATCCGGACCATTATCCTGATCCCCTGTCGGAAAGGATTCGCGTCATGTCCGAGGCTAATTGGTGGGATTCGATGTCATTCGACCGGCTCGTCTGTCAGCCGGTGCGCGTCACTATTTCGGGCCGGCGTCTGACCGGCCTGTTGCGCGCGTACGGTGATTTGCTGACCGTCGATTCGATTCCGGTCTTCGAGGATGCGGACAACGGGCACGTGACCCTGCGGCCCGAGGTCGAGTCGGTCGTCCGCCTGTCGGTCAACGACTACGAGGGTGCCGTCCGGAGTGAGGCTGTGGTGCGCGAACACCTCGTGGACGCTAGGACACGCGCCACGCGGCTCGCCGCCGAACTGACCTCCACCATAGGCGGACTCGAATGCGCGGATGCGGACGAACGCGCCCGCCGCACCGCCGCATGGCATCGGATCCGCACGGCGTTCGATGACGTCGACGCGACGATTGGCGGACTGCTGGGGGAGAACGTGAATGTTGCCGATTAAGTCATCCGCGATGTGATATCGCCGATATAGAATTAGCATGAAAGACTGATAATCGAATTCATTGGAAGGAGGTGTCGGATTATGAATTCCGTGCTCGCGAGTATGACCAAAGAGGAGCAGGCTCGCTACTTCCGTGAAAACGGAATCCCCACCATCGTCGATATGAGCCGTATGGCTCGCAGGGCCAGGGCCGAACGTCGTCTCGACACCATGCCTTCGTTGGCTTCGATTCGGCGGTCCGTGGATGAATCCCATCAGAGAATGGACTGATATCGGAGATTCCCGTTTTTCCGATGTGTTCGGCGATTTCAGATGCGCTGAGCATTTCGCTAATCCAGTTCCAGATGCCGCCGAATCGCGATTCGGGTATTGGGCTTACCGCTGGCAGTCGGAGGTGGAAGATTTCCTCATCACGTCACCCGTCTGGTATGACCCGTCCAATCATCAAGTTATCCTCTACGTGGAAAGCGATGAGGAATGTGATTATTACCGCATTCTTGGTATCTGTTGGGTGGAGCTATCTCACGGGGATGGCGGTTATTACATCGCATACATCGCCAGACGTCTAGATGAACGCGAACATGGGATTGGCGGTAAGCTATTGGCCCACGCTCTCAAGTTCATCTCTGAAAACGCAAAAATCAAAGGGTTCAGCAGAGAAACCAGCGCCCTCATCGATTACCGGAATACGGAATCACGAAGATTATTTGAACGTTTCGGATTCGCTGAGCCGGGTGATGGCCGCAGAATCGAAGGACGCTATCTTGAGTATTTTCTTCCGACGAATTCCCCTGTCTGGGATTCCGCCGTTCTTCACGAAACCGGCTGAGTCCTCCCTATGACGAGTAGCGCGTCCGAGTCGTCGTCGTATTCCAGTCCGTCCTCCAGCCATACGTTCCGCCCGTCGGCTGGCCGCAGCCGGCGGGCGGGCACGTCGCGCACTTCGTCGAGCCGGATGCGCCCGTCGCGCACCGTGACGACGCCGGTGCGCGTGCCGGAGCCCGCCCGCAGCGGCACGGCGAACGTCCGGTCCGCATCCTGGGTGAACAGGATGTATTCGATGTCGGCCCTGACCGAATCGCCGTCATCGTCTTTCGAGTCCGGGAACGCGACCGGACGGACCGGCCACCCCTTGGTGGAAGCGGCGAGCAGATGCTCCGGACGGCCGCGAAGCCGCCAAAGCAGGTAGGATGCCGCGTACAGGACGGCGGCGGTCGGTACGAGGACGACCACGACCATGCCCACGTCGAACGGCGGATCGCCGTGGGTGGACCGTTTCATCCAGTCGTCGAGCGGCGCGAGGATCAGGCCGGCCACGCCCATGGAGACCGACACCGCCGCCAAGGTGAACAGGATCCAATGGCCGCGGCGGCGCAGCCACACCCTGCGGGCGAGCCGTTCGTCGCCCCGCATCCAATCCGTTTCCGTTCTCACGTCTTCATTCTGCTGCTTCGAGGTGAACGGAGGGTGGCGCGGCGTTTTCATCGGACGGCCACCGTCGTGGCGTTCCCGACGCATACCTCCGCGCATCCGGCCGCCGTCCGACACGACTACGCTTGACGACGGACAGCATCCGAGCCCGGAAGGAGCCGAACCGATCATGACCGAACCCACGCCGATGAAACCCTGGAAGCCGACCGGCGGCGCCCCGTCGCCCGTCGTCCGCACCGGACGGGCCGTCACGTTCCCGCCGGTCGCGAGCTTCGGGCGTCTCGAACGCGACAAGTGGCTGGCCGTCAAGACCCTGGAGGAGGCCGCCGAACTCACCGAGGCGTCGAAGGACTGGCTGAAATCGTCGGACACGGACAGGCCGGCGCGACGGGAGGCGATGCTGTCCGAATACGCGGACGTGCTCCAGACCCTCGCCAACCTCGCCGTCGCCTACGACATCACCGACGAGGAGATCACGGACGCGATGCAGGCGTGCCTTGAGAGGAACCGGGCGAGAGGACGCATGTAAAAGTGCGGGATCTGGAGCATTTCATGGAAATGGATTTCACTGAGGCCGGCTTCGACGAGCTGGACGCGGGTACCGCCTTGGTCGGGGAGGAAGTCGAGCTGATCAGGAAACTGTCCGCCTGCCGGAAGCATAATGCGGAAGCCACCGGCAAGCCGGAACAGTACACGATTGAAGCCGTCGCCAAACGCATGGCCGTCACCCCCGGCGAGGTGCAGGACATCGAGGAAGGCGTCACAGATATAGCCGACACTTTGTTTGATTATGCGAGGGCCGTTGGCTTAAACGTTCATATAGTTGTCAGGTCGGCCGTGGATGGCGCGGTAATCGATTAGCGGTCGATTCGGAAGCCTAAACAATCAACATGTTGTTCATTTAACGTTTGTTGACTAAATGAACAACATGTTGATTAAATAATGATCAGTCCCCGGACTGGTGTGCGTCGATGACGACCAGTTCGAGGAACACGGCGGCCAGCACGCAGTCGTCGCGATGGTACTCGAAGCGGTTTTCAAGACGGTTGAAGATATCATCCCACAGGTCAAAGCCTTCCTCGAAGTAATCGTAGAGGCCGAGGGATGCGCAGAAGATAACGTTGAGCGGGGATTCGCCTTCCTCGATGAGCTGGTTGAAGAGCTGGTTGGCGACGACGAGGTCGTGCTGCTTGGCGATGAGGGCGTACATGTCCGCGATGTTGTAGTCGAGCTTGATGTTGTTGATGCCGTTCATCCTTTTTTGTTAGCGCGGAGACCTCATCCGTGAGGGCGGGGAGGAGCGCATCCCCTTTCTTTCAATAACATGATATAATGATAATGGTAATTGAAGATTCTTCGTGGAATGGAAGGAGGAGACCGTTGGCCGAGATCACGCTCACCTACACGCTCCTCCTCCAACCATCCCCTGAACAAGCCAGCCTCCTCACCCGCACCTGCGAGGCATACCTGCACGCCTGCGACCTGGTCAGCCGGACCGCACGCAAGCACAGGACGCTCAAACAGAAGGAACTGAACCAGCTCACCTACCGGGAGAACCGCAGCAGGTACGGGTTGGGCGCGCAGATGGCCCAGTCGGCCATCATCCGCGTGATCAGCAACTACCGGACCATCCGGGAAAACCAGGGAAGCCCCTGGAACACCAGACACGCCCCCAGATACACGTCCGCCGGCTACGACCTCGTATGGAACCGCGACTATTCGCTCCTCAAGGACGGCCGGTTGAGCCTGAACACGCTCCAAGGACGGATCAAACTGCCCGTCGACTGGACGCACATCCCCGAGAACCGGAGGAAAGGCGTCTACGGGACCGCGCGGCTCATCCCCCCGCAACGGCAAATGGCTCCTGTTCCTGCCCATCACGCTCACCATCCCCGACCAGCAGACACCCAGGAACATCATGGGCGTCGACCTGGGCATGCGATTCCTCGCCGTAAGCTATGACAGTTACGGTGTCACCCGATTCTTCAACGGGAAGGAGGTGATACAGAAACGCGCGCAATACCAGGCGCTCCGAACCAGTCTGCAGAAACGCGGCACCCGCAGCGCGAGGAAACGGCTCAACGCAATCGGCCATCGAGAAAACCGTTGGATGCGTGACCTGAACCATCAGGTCGCCAAGGCACTCGTCAACCAATGCAAGCAGCCGACGCTCATCGTGCTCGAAGACCTCACGGGCATCCGCGAAACCACGGAACGGGTCCGGAAAAGCCGCCGCTACGTGCAAGTGTCCTGGGCGTTCCACCAGTTGCGCCAGCTGATCGAATACAAGGCCCGGCTCAACGGGCATACGGTCGTACTGATCGACCCCGCCTACACCAGCCAGGCATGCCCCATCTGCGGGCAGGTCAGGAAAGCCAACCGAAAGAAAACCCGGCACGAATACGTTTGCGCGAACTGCGGCTACCAATCCAACGACGACAGGATAGCCGCCATGAACATACGCCAACGCGGTTACATGACCGTGTTGGAATCCATATCCGGCAAGCCGGACATGGAGGGGTCCAGTCAACGATCCCATGATGTTCCGTCAGCCTCCAATCGAGGTACCAAAGGCAGGAGACACCCCAAAGGGGAGTCGACCATGACTACTGCTGGACAGGGACAAGCCTCGTCCGTAAGGGCGAGGTAAGTTGACGGCGGTTCCTTTCTGTTTGGGTTCGGCTCTTCCGAACCTCTGATTGGTACAACCGGACAAGTCGGTGGTTCCGGCGCTTCGGCGTGTCGCGGTTTTCAGTTTGGCGTGGTTTTTGTTTTGCGGCGTGTCGTTCTTCCAAAACATATATACTGTAAACGTCCACACAAAATAGATAGAGCAAAACAAAACAGACGAAAAAACATCGTCAACAGGAGAGGAGAACAACCATGAGCAACACCATCAACATTTTCGTGGGCGACGGCTTCGTGGACGCAGTCGACGCGGCCAACGGGAAGCGCCTGTACCGTTTCGACGAGAAGGCGCAGACGACCACATGCCCCGACCATCGCGTAGTTCACGCGGTGCGACATGCGGACGCGGCAATGGTCGCGCACGCCTTCGAAACACTCTACGAGCGCAAGGGGTCGTTCGTCGCCATGTTCCCGGTCATCGGCGCCGGCATGGACGACTACGATCCGGCCGCCGTCATCACGGTCGCGAACATGTGAGAAGGGGAGTGCCATGCTGACGAATGCGGTCCGCGAGGGCCTGTACGAGGACATCATGTGGCGTATCGCCGCACACCCGGATTTCTTCGCATGGAACGGATACGTGAACCTTCCGGAGGAACATCCGTGGCGTGACATGGAGGATTGGGAGATCCCGACCCGCGTGCACGGCGGCATCACCTACGGCCCCGATGAGGACGGCTGGATCGGCTTCGACATGATGCATTTGCATGATTCGGTGATCACCTTGGACGGGCATGACATGGATGATGACATCCGCCTGTTCTGTCTTGAGCATGGTCTGCCCGAGCCGCGCATCGAGCAGCGCACGTTCGAGGACGTGTACCGGGAAACGTTGAAACTGGCCCGTGAGGCGTGCGAAGCCATGAAGGAGGTTGTGGCATGACTGTCTATTTCACTTCGGACTTGCATTTCGGGCATCCGTTCGTCGCCGGCATCCGTGCGGGACATGTGGAGCCTGATCGTGAGGATTGGGCGTTGTCCGCCGCGCATGACCGGCGCGTGTTGGATGTGATCAACGCGCATGCGGGTAAGGCGGATGAGTTGTATATCCTCGGTGACGTGAGCTCGGGTTCACGTCGCAGTATGGATATCGCCGTGGAGAATCTGGCGCGGTTGAATGTGCCGGTGAAGCGTCGGCATCTCATCCTCGGCAACCACGAGACCCGCTCCAACGGGGCCATTTTCACGGAGCTGTACCCGTTGTTTGGGGAGATCGCCTGTCAGGGGCGCATCTATCTTGACGATGGGCGTCAGTTGATTCTCAGCCATTTCCAATGGCGGCATCTCATGGATGGCAGTGTGATCCCCGAGCAGGCGACGAACGCCACCAGTCTCAAACTCGCCAAGGATGCGCCAGTGTGGACCGGCAACCCGCACGAAACCCTTTTGCACGGGCACACGCATAACCGGCATGTATTCGACTTCGACGGCCGACCCGGCGGATACACGCAAATCCACATCGGTTGGGACGCTTGGCGTCGCCCCGTCGCATTGGAGGAGCTGGCCCCATTGTTCGATCCGAAAGAGGCGGAACGATACTCCGACAAGGAGCACGCATGAGCGAACCAACCGAAGCCACACACGACATGGACGGTTTACGCAAGGCCCGTCGCATCACCCTCGCCTACCGGTTCACCGACGACGACACGACGCGCATGGAGGCACGCTTCCAACGAAACTACCGTTTGACGGTCATGGTGAAACGCTTCGCATGCCGTCACGACCTGCAGGTCGTGGAGTCGGCTGGACTGATCGACCTGTATGCTGCCGACGACGACCGGGCGCTGATCATCGACCCGACCGGGCCAGTGTTCCGTCTCGCGGACAATGATGGTATAGCGCTCGCCTGCCGACTCGACCGCACTCGATATGGTTTCGCCACCGAAACCGATTTATTGAACCGGCTGGCCGACGCATGGCTCCGCCACAACCGAATCCCCACAATCAACCCCGCCGAAACCATCCCAGAGGAGGAAACCTCATGAACGATTGGCTCATCGACGTCATCCCTGTCAAAGCGCCCGACGACATGACCGGCATCCCCAACCGTTACACGGATGTATGGCGCAAATACGTGGGAGAACCTACCCCGGCCGGCGGCGACCGGGAGAAATGGGTGGAACAGGCAGCCCGACTGGAAGCATCCACACGCCTATTGGACAACCCCACCGTCCGCATCACAGGCCGCTCCTACAAGAACGACCCCGAAATGATGCGCATGCCCCACTACGGAACCATCCCATACCATCCAACCTTGGACCAACTACTCGCCCAACGATCCAACGCCGACCAATACGCCGACTTCACCTCACTACGCCCCTACCTGGGACGCGACGTGGCGCTCGCCGCCTGTTCCAAGGAATCCGTGGACGGGGCAGTCAAGGCCATGTTGGTCGCGCATCCGGGTGATGGTGTGGTGGTGAAGTTCGCGGCGAAGCCGAAATACTGTCCTCCCGCGTTCATTGATTCGGATGGCATGTTCATGCATGTGGATCCGTTCGAACCGGACGCTCCGGCCCGCCGTATCCCATTCGACTTGTGGACGTGGAACGGTGGCGCGTTCTCCTGGGAGGGCGAGCCGGATGCGATCCTCGTCCAACAGCGGGTGCGCATGCGCTGGGAGTATCGCATCCACGTGATCGGCGGGGAGGTCGTGTGTGGTGCCGGCTGCATCGAACGGTATACGCCAGCCGACAACCGGGGTGAGCGGTTCGATCCGCGCATGGAGGAGATCCGCAACGACGGGAGCATCGAGTCCCATCCGCCGATCGTCGAACTGTACGCGGAATACGCGCGCGAAGTAGCCAAAACCATCGCCAGTGACGTGACCGGCCCGTACGTGATCGACCTATACGTGGGAGACGACGGACGGCCGCACGTCATCGAACTCAACAGCCAGACGAACGCCGGCCTCTACGCCCTCGACATGGACATCCTGCTCGACGCGGTGAACCGGCATCCCGAAGAGTACTCGATACCCGACGACGCGCCCGCCTTCGGCCTGCTGTCCAGGCTCGTGGACGGGCCCATAACCGACATGGAGGAGAACATATGAAGTCCATGACCCGTGACTCGTATCTGCTGCTGTTCCGCCTGCGGCTCGACGTCGGTCGGTCGGTCGGCACGGCCGCGGCGTGCCGGCCGTTGGAGGAGCGCGACTATATCGAATACGTCCGGGACGTCCCGACCCTGACCGGTGCCGGCTTCGGATACGCGACCGGCCTGCTCGACGACCCGCGCACCATGCCCTTGACGGCGAAGCGCGCCATTGCCGAAGACGATTACCTGCGCGACCGGCTCTCCTGCCTGTTCGAGGATGATCCGGACCCGAAGGTCAGGGTCGCCATATTCGGCCCTGTCGCCATGGAGGACATCGACCCGCCCACGTCCCCTGACGGCCTACGCACGGACACGGTCTACGGCTTCCCCGACCTGGACCGCCTGCCGACCACATGGGTCGTCCGGCATCTGGCCGGCGGATTCAGCCCGGATCACCCGGTCGTCATCCGTCACGACGACTGGGACGGGACGCTTGTCGACTCGCTGCAGCCGACGGCGCTGCGTCGCCGCGGCGACGTCTACCGGTATGCGACCGAAGCCGCGAAACGCGATTTCGAACGCATGACGGAAACCGAGCATGTCATCGGCATCATGCGCGACGGGCTGCCGTTCCCCGACTGGACGATCTGGACGCGGAAGGCCGCGGACGGCCGCCTCATGCGCGTCGAGGCGCAACGCGGCGCGGACGGCCCGCGGACGGGCGCGACCGTCGTCCGCGACACGGACGGGCACGTCACGGGCCTCGAATGGGAGGGACGCACCTATTCGGATCCGGAGACGCTGGCCGCCGAATGGGGGAGGCTCGCATGAGCGCCGCCGATCCGGCCACTATCGGTGGAATCGCGCGGGACGTCGCGGGAGCATCACTATGGGTGTCGCATTGGCTGGCGCTTTCGCTCGCCGTATGCCTCATCCTGACCATGGTCGTCAAACATCGGATTCGCTGGCCGCATCTCATCCTGTCCGCCCTGTTTGCCGTCTGGTATCCGCTTGATCAGTGGGATTCGTCCATCGCGGTGACTGTCGGCTCGGCCGTTGCCGACCGGCCTTGGCTTGTCGCCGTCGTCTGGGTTGCGGCCGTGACCGTCTTCGTCGGCGGAATCATGTGGCTGCTCCTTGACGTGAAACGTGATTCGGGGAGTATGCGGCCTCCATTCGCGAAAAGAGCGAGACCGTGAGCGGATACGCCTGATGCTCGCGGCCGGGGTTCTTCGGTTTTTGTTCTCCGCGTGTCTCACCCAATATGGTGCTACTCTGAAAATGTCCACACGTTAAGTCGGGTTTTCAAACCCGAACACAGAGCAACCCCACAACAAGGGAGAAGGAGCACGCACATGCATAACCACAACCACACCACCAGCCATCGGGAAGCGCGCTGACCATGGAAAAAATCGTCAAGCGCCAAGGCCACTGCAAGACCGGCAAGAACAGGTACGCCAGCTCATTCGACGCGAAACTCGCGCTCGCCCAATGCAAAGGCTCAGCATCCCTACGCCGACGTGAATGCCGCACCTACCATTGCCCCATCTGCAAAGGCTGGCATCTGACCAGCCACGAGGATCGCAGGTATCCCATCGCCAAACAGGATTACGTGCGCTGCCTGAGCATGCTCGAACAGGATGGCGGCAACCGTATGCGTCGCGCCATCCAATCCTTCCGTGTCGCCAACAATGATGACCCGCACATCTGGCGTGGGTTCATCGTCGCCGCCGCACTGTCCTGGTTGGAGGCCGGACTGCCCGAGGAACTGTTGGACAACGTGCAATCCTGGTATGCGCTGCGCCTTGGCCTGGATTCCGGCAAACAGAGCCTGGACGACGCTTTGACGGGATTCCGGAAGGTCTGCTCCGACCTGTCCGAAGAATATTCGAAAGAGCATCAGACTGTAATCCATCCGGAGGAGTCGAACCCGTTGGCCCGCTGCTGGGTCGAAGGCAACTGCATGAAGAAGTTCGGCGTCCCCGCATGGATCTACCGGACCGCCGAAGCAAGGAGCCTCGCTTGAACGACTATTGGCTGGGAGTGCTCACCCCGTTCGCCATCGCCTTGGGCGTACTCATCCTGTGGGGTGTGAACAACCTGCTGGGCGCGCTCGTCAGCTGGGCTTGGAAGAAAGCCCACCACGGGCTGCTCAAGAAAGTGGTCCTGTCGGTCGGCTGGGACGAGGAGAAACAGCAGCCGAGTGCCAGACCGGAGGCGGAACGACTCGCCAAAGCCCTGACCGCGAGCGGTGAATTCAGAATGTTCCCCTTGTTCGGCTGGGTCGTGCTCATTACCCGCGATCACAGGAAACCTGAGACGATTGATGAAGATGGGACAATCCAGGCACGGATGGGCATGAGCTCGTGACCTATCCACAGATGGTGATGCTCAGGTTCACCGGACCGGACATGCTGCAGAAGGACGATCTGATTGTATTGCGCGACCGGGAGGCTTCGGCTGCGCTGGACTACGCCGGACAGGTGCGCGAATCAAAAGTCCTCGTATACACGCCGGACAGAAGATCCAAAGCATGGATTCAGTCAAGTGATATTCGGTCGATTCTCCGCCTACCTGAGCTGATGATCTACAAGCCGGGACTGTATCAGTCCGCCATTGGCTCCGTTTTCCTGCACGATTCGACGGATCATTGGTGGCTCATCCGCCATAGCGCATATATCGGTGGGGAGAGGTGGTTGGGAGAACCACTGTCGGTGAACGAGAGCATGGTCCGACGCAACATGCCCCTGATTCCAATGTCCAACGATTTGAAACCAGAAGGAAGAATCATGTCCGATGACGCCGAACGCATGAAGAACGCCCTGATAGACAGTGTCCGTCAACTGAAAAAGGTCGTCATAACCTTCACCATCGTGGGCATCGCGTTCGGCCTCACGTTCGCGATACCTGCCGGCGACTGGTGGGTCTGGCTAGTCCGCGGCATCATCCTTGGTATCGGACTCGACCGGTTCATCATGATCTCCGTCGACTATATGCGTGCCGGTCGGATCATCGAACAACAGTTGCAAACCGATGACGGCGCTGAATTCTTCGACCGCGTCTTCAACAAGGAGAATCAGTGATGGAGATGAAACCGTATTGGATCATTCTCGGCGGCTACGGGCAGGACGGCGGCTTCGGCGACTACTCGGAACCGGTCTGGGATGAGGAGCCACTGCGTCGACCGGATGGAACACTCATCTGGTTCGCCAATGAAACGATGGCTGACCGGTTCGCAGAAGAACTCTCACGTCGCGAGGAAAAGGCATTCCGTGAAGCAGGATACGGCGGCTACCTCACCGGAGAGTTCCCATACGAATACCGGGCATTCAAAGTCTGGCCCGTTGAAGGCAAATCGGCCGACGATGAGACCGGACTGGCGGAATCGCTTCCACTGAAGGACGACTACGACGACGAGAGGAACGACGAATGAGCTTCGAACTCGGCTTCCTAGCTGGAATACTCTCAACGTTCGCCGTCATTATCCTCGGCCTCCTCACCGTGGCGCTCGCACCGATACCCGCATACTCCTTGGAATGCGTCTGCTGCAAGCGGACACTGTTGCCGGAACGCGAGAACGGGAAAACCTGGCCGGGAATCGTCGTCGCGTCGCGCCGGCTCGCGCACGTCCTGACACCGACCCATCGACGCAACGCGAAACTGCATAAAAGCAAAAGAGCAGACCAATGAAACGTATCGCAACAGCACTAATCGCAGTGATCTCAACCATCGCACTCGTCACCACCATATTCATGGGACTGCTCCTATGGCGTCCAAACCGGACGATAAACGCAATCCTCCTCACCAAATACGAGGATTGGAGCCTAGCAGACAAAAGAGGACTCAAACTCGAAATCCAACTCGCACACCAACGCCCCATCGAATACAGAAAACTGGCCGAATTCTGCAACGGACGAGACAACTGGACCACATACTCCAAAACCACCATGAACATAGGCGACAGCAAATGGGTGGATATAGCCCCATGGGATAACTACGGCTTCACACAACACCGCATCATTCAAGGAAAAACCACAGGAAACAAAATCCCCGTGATCATCCAATACGACTGCTCATCCCTCCAAAAACCCGACCCATACCCCATAGCACTACTCCACCTACTCACAACAACGAAACCATCCTCAAGAAACCACTAAACAACAAAACAAAACACCAATAAAGGATCCACCCCATGAACCATTGGATCGACTCCAATACCATCACCCCAATCGCCACCGCACTACTCATACTCCTCATGCTCGCCGTATTCGACCGCCTCATGGATAAACTCACTGGGCATAGCATCCTCGGCCTCTACTACCCCAAACCAGACAACAACCAACAAACCCAAAACCTCGAAACAGCGCTCGCCGACGCCATACTCGCCTGGATCATCGCACGCGGACCATGGCCGCAAGGCGAACCAATCCGCATCATCAGCTGGCACGAATACGAGTATCCGTTGGACAGTCAGATTAGCGAACCGCGAGTACGAGTAACCGCGAAAACCCGTGACGGCCAGACAATCGAAGAAGACTATGAAGGCAGTCTGGAATCGTTCATCAGCATGCTGACGAAAACCAGCGCACGCCGATAAATCAAAGGAGAAACCCCATCATGTCCCAATATCACAGTCGAGCAGAACGAGCAGCAGACCTCCTGCGCGCTAGCGGTGCGACTGTGGAGTCTGTTTCCAGGCAAACCGGGTTGCCTGTTGCGGTTGTCGAACAGATTTACGAGCCGATTCGGAAAGAGAAGGAAGCTGCGGCGGCGGTCGCGTCCGCTGAACGGAGCATGTGGCAGGCGGAGAATCGTATCCTACGCGAGCAGCGTCCATGTCCTCTCTGCAGGACGGGTCATGCGGAATCGTTCGATTCGGATGTTTACATTGCTTCCGGTGTGCGGAAGAAGAACGGGAAGCGCGGCGGCTTCTGGTGCCATCCTTATTATTGCGAATGTTCAAACCGTCGTTGCATAGCCCGCAACCTGTATCCGAGCGACAGTGAAGTGGAGGCGTTGGAACGGTTCCTGGCCGGTGATTTCCTGCATAAGAATGATTTCATCGATTCGCAGGACGGGACCCGATATGGGTATACGAAGTATGGGGATGAGCAACTCCTGGTTGATTTGCTGCGTGAATGGTCTCCTGAACAGGTGAAACGTTTGGGTGCTGACCCGCAGTTGGTGGATACGTTGGCGCTGCAGCGGACGCTTGATAGGATGGGCAGCAAATCCGTGGACGTGTTCGATACGACGTTGCTTTGCCCCAAGTGTGGGATGAGAGGCGAATACCGGAAGGCGGTCAATCCGCAGACCCATGCGAAGACATGGTGGCGTGTCGGCTGCCCGCATTGCAAGACTCGTACAAGGAACGCATTCCCATATAAGAAGTGGGCCGGACAAGCGTTCGAAACAGGCGACCTCAACCGGACCATTGAATGGTACAAACAGTCCGCAGACGCGCATAATTAGCGGAGAACCAAAAGGAAGGAAACCAATGTCCTCCTACGATGAAGCCGAACTCAACGGCTGTTACAGCATGATCTGCTCCGGGCTCACCGCATGGCATCGAGCAACCGGCAACAAAACCCTGTCACGTGCCGCCAATGCGCTGAAATCCATCTACGATGGCGAATACCATATCGCCGGTGGTGGCTGCTCATGGCGGAAACCGGATTGGGATTTCGAACGCGCCCAAGCGGTAGCAACATCCTTGGGATTGCAGGCCAAGGATCCGCGCAAGATCGCGCTCCCGTTGGCTCTTCTCTTGGATGGTCGGCCGGCCGAATATGAACGGTTGAGTGGACGCGCCTATCGGAAACCTGACCTGCTGCAGCGTGTGAATGATGTGGACCGGTTCGGTACGGCGGAACAGTTCCATAACGCGCTCCGACGGGTCACGCCCGGCAATCTCTGGGAATCCGTTTTGGACCGGCAGGTTATGGGTGACAATCTGGAGCAGATGATTCCGATCGCAGCCCATATCATCCGGGTGGAGCGTGAAGGAGGCAAACCTGATTTGGAACCGTTGAGAAGACTCTGTTACCGGTCGAGAAACTGACATCGCGTCGGCGGCGGGTTTTTCGCCAAGGTCGCTCTGATTGCCGCTGGTTGCTAGAATCGTTGTTGTTCCGCTGCAGCCGGTCCAACTGGGATTAATGTCGGCTCTGAGGTATTGATTCCTGGGTTTGCGGCGGGATTTCCGAGGAACGCCGATGTTGTTTTATCGGCTTTCTTCCTTGTCAGGCGGGCTCTCTATCGAACAGGCGGAGGGCCCGTTTTTGTTCGGCGTGGCGTTGGTTGCTTTCCCGAATCAACGAGTGATAGACTGATACCGTCCACACGATATAGAGAGCTCAAAAAACACCGGCCACCAAACCAATACGCTAAAGCCGGCAAACATACAAAACGGAAAAGACCACATGACAACACCCACACCAAACCCGCTACTCCAACCGCCAGCACCACCCGCACCTCCGGCACCGCCACACCAATACGCGAACCCTCCGGCACCGCCGGTCGTCAACCAGTACGGACAACAGCAGTACACGCCACCCTCATATCATCCGCAACAGAGCAGGCAAAACCAGCAGCAGCCGATCGTCCAGCCGTACATGGAGCAACCGCTCTATCAGAACCCGGATGACACGGGCTCATTCGGCTGGGCCGTCCTCGGCTTCTTCCTGCCCATCGTCGGATTCATCCTATGGATCATCTGGCATAGCAAGCGGCCGGACGACGCCAGAATGGCCGGTGAAGGCGCCCTGGTCGGAGTCGTCGTAGCCATGGTCTTGTTCTTCATCTACTGCGTCTACGTGTTCCTGACGCTCGCAGCGGGTTCCGCCGCCTATAACGGAGGCAACCTCAATGTTTGACCCGGAACAGAAGAAACCATCATGGGGGTCACGTATATCCAGCTGGGTCGCCGGCATCGGATTCCTCACCTTCACGGCGGCCATCGTCTACGGACTGGCCGGCCCGATCTGGACCCTGTTGCAGCATCTGAGCCGGCATCCGGCGTTCATCATCGGCTTGTCCGGTTTCATCGTCTGGATGGTCGGCTGCATTTTCTGGCATTACTTCAAAAGAAAGGAACAACCAACAGAATGACCACACGCTTCGAACAGGTTCGTCGCCTCGAAACCCGTACCGTCCGCGTCTTCCTCGACAAGGTCGAAAACATTCGTATCCGACCGTCCGGCGGCCGCGAATCCCGACAGATCGATGTCGAAAGCATCCAATTCCAGTTGGAGAACCAAGGCAACGGATTCGCCCTGCCCACCACCTACGGTGTGGCCGTGAACGGTGGGATCACCGCGTTCCTCGACCGAGACAACGACCAACTGCGTGGCCTGGTGATTCGTGAGGCACGCAATTATCTGCGCGAGAACAGTCTGAAGGCTGCGCCGGATTTCCGTAATCCAGCCGCAACTAAGTGAGGTATCAGCTTATTGATCCAGATCAACGACAGTATCACCGCCGACAACACTGAAAACTACAAGCAGCGCCCCGAGGTCGATAACACGACCATCGACTGGGATGATAAAAACGACGTCATGAACGCCGCCGGCTGTCTCTCCAAAACATTGGAGATCACGCTGATGTCGGCCATCAAGGAGATCGCAAACGACCCGTACGACGGATCATCCCGTGCGATGCTCCTATCCGTCAGCTCCTTCTATGCGGCGATGAACCGGCTGTACGCTTCGTTCGCACCGGTATTGTCCGCGGTTCTCGTGGACGCTTATCCGAAATGGGTTGAGGAGCTGGCTGGTGCCGAAAATCCGGAACAGTTGGATAAGCTGCTGCCGGATTTGAAGGCGTTGAAGGCGGCGATGGTGAAGTCGAAGGCGTTGGATGACCGGCCGGTGATCGTGCATCTTGAGGATGCGGACCGTGATGTGACGGTCGAGGGGAACAGGCTTTCGCTGATGTGCGAATAGTTTGGTGCGCGTCTTTCCGTCGGTAAAAGACCGATAAACTGATACCAGTCACACTCTTTGGAGGAGCATCAAGTGAGCAGCCAACAAATCATCACCCTCATCCCGGCGCTCATCCTCGCCGCCTACAACGCCTACTACGGTCAGAAAATCATGGCGCTCCAATACGGTCAGGAGACACCGGACTGGTGGAATCTACGCCTCTGCATGCTCGCATTGATGCTCCTGCCCGCATGCTTCGCCGCCAACAACATCGACGGCGGCATCCACTACGCGGTCGTAGGCTTGACCATACCACTCATATGCTTCGCGCAACCATACGACGACTGGGTCTGCAGTCTGAACCCGATTGACAGATTAATAAGGAGAATCCAATGAGCTACCCATGGGGAGAAGAAAACTATCCCACCATCGAACAACTCGAAAACGAAGTCAGCCAATTCCGAGAAAGCTTCTACACCAACCTGCGATACCTCAACACCGCGTTGGAAGAGGAATGCAAAACCAAAGCCGCGAAACGACCCATCACCATCAACCTCACCATCAACGGCGGGCAAGTCAAAGACCATAAGAAAATCCTCGAAGACGCCTACGAGGATGCGGCCCAACTCGCCTACGAAGACACCGAACCCACCTTGCAGCAATATTGCGACAACTGGGGTATCGCATTCGCCCGCGCACTGGCCGACATGGGCATCGACAATCCGGACGTGAACCTGAACCGTCTGTTCCAGGATTTGTTCAACGTGCTCGAAGACAAGACCATCAGCCGCATGGACAAGCAGATGCAGGAGAAAGCTGAAGCCGAATACCAACGCCGGCTTGCCGAGGCACAAGCCAAGGCCGAGGAGGAAGACAACAAGCAGTGACGAACACCGGCAAACCGAAAATCAGCATGTTCATCCGCGAAACCAACGAGTTCCGCAAACTCGGGGAAAAGGAACTCCGGCGTGAGAAACTCACCATGAGCATCATGAGCGTGTTCATGCTGCTCATGTCGCTGATTCCTGCCGGACTCATCTACTATTACAATCCACGCGAACAACCCGTATACGCGCTGTGCTGGGTTGGCGCGGGATTGTTGGCGATGCTGATGATGCCTGTCCGCCGTCGTATACGTTTGCAGCGGATCACCAGGCGTATTGAGGAGCATCCCGATATGGAGGGGGAGGATGTGAATCAGGATGAGGCGAGAACCATGGAATTGCCGCCCGTCCATCGAGGCAGGATTTTCTGAAAGCAGAGGAGCCATATGAATGATTTCGTGACCTGGTACGCCGGACTGCCGGCAATCGGCCAAATCGGTTTGACCATCATCGTCGGCGCTATTGTCGCCGGCATCGTGTTCGCCATCGTGAAGAAACTCGTCAAACGAGTCGTCTCCGCGGTCGTCGCGACCATCCTCTCTTTCCTATTGGCGACGGTGCCAGGCAACCTGATACTGCAGAACGCGGCAACCCAATTGGAGAACCAGATCGGCTCCCACTTGGACACGGGTGGGGAAAACCGCTGACCAGAACGTCTGGAGCGGCTTCGTCGGAATAATCCGATGAGGCCGCTTTTTCATGCGCAACATCGCCTGCGTGGAAACCATTTAGATGGATAAGTTGACCAATCCCCTGTTTTTAGAGAGGGAAACATCATGGCTAATAGGGCTTCCGAACAGGCGCGCACACCGGATGGCAAGTTTAGGAAAGAGAACAGGAACCTTCCTTCGGAGCTGCCTTCCGAGGATATGCTGCAACACGCCGATGAATATGACAATTACGACGAATTGGCGGATACTGAAACTGTCCACACAGCAATTGATGAAAACATCAACCAGCAAGGAGCCGAAAATGGAGAACAAGGACATGACAATCGATCAGGTAATCGAACAGAAGTTGAACGAACTGGAGAGCCAGAGAAGCAGCAACGGGGACTATCTGGATCGGGAAACCCGCCGCAAGGCCCTACAGGAACTTGCGGGTCTGAAGAAAACCCGGGAGGAGAAGATAGAGGCCATTCGGAAGGTGCCGCTGGACGGCCTTCTTCAGCTGAGCATGTTCTAGACAATGGTCGGGTAGTAACGGGTGTTCTGATTTCACCCCCGGATACAAGCCGACTGCCCGAGGGCAAACCCGCTTATCCGGTTATCCGTTTGGACCATACTCGGCGGAACGCCGAAGTGTTCCGCGATGCCATAAATGAGTTGAAACGCAATAATCGTTTCGCTCAGGCGGTATACGTTCATGAAGTCGAAGACTATATGAACGACGACCTCTATCTTGTGCCAAACGGTAAAGCCGGATTCGCTCTCGAAAACGACAACTCGGAATCAGACGATAAGACGAATCTGATTTCTGTTTTCGCGTATAAGGGTCAACGTGCAGGGCATTCTCTGGTCGAATCGGCCGTATCCGAAGGTGCAACACATTTGGATTGCTATGACATCGGGAACGGATTGCCTGACTTGTACGGTAAGCATGGATTCCGTCCAATAGCGCGCGTCAAATTTGATCCCAAAGAAGCCGATCCGGATTGGGATTACGAACATCTACATGAACCCGATGTGATGACCATGGCCATCACCGACAACCCGCCGCAGGTGACATATATGGAATATCCGGCCGCATTGGCTGCAGCTTCGAAAGCAGGAGAGGATTATAAGAAACTTCACCAGTCGATGAAGTGAATCCAATCCTCTTTTCCATGAGAACCGGTTATGGGTGTTCACCATTGAAAATGGCGGACACCCATAACCTTTAAGGAATCATTTTGTTTGATTACTATTCGATTGACGGGCACGATGCTCCGTTACTGATTAGCGTTCCTCATGCGGGATTGGTGTTTCCCGGTAGAGACGATTTGCGCGAGAGCGTGCATCGTATAGCGGATTTGTATGTTGACCGAGTGGGACAGTTAATATCGGACTCCTGTAATGCGACTTTGATTAGGTCGAATATGAGTCGGCTCTGGTGTGATATCGAAAGATACCCGGATGAGCGAGAGGAAATGAACAAGGTTGGTATGGGAGTCATCTATGACGTTGACGCCGATATGAACCCGCTGTACGAGCATCCTATATCGGGAAATGAACGCCGATTCAGACTGCAATCTCTGTATTGGCCATATCATGACGAGCTTGTTCGGCAATCCCAATACATGTTGAACCGATATGGGTATGGTCTTCTACTGGACCTGCATTCGTACTCGAAAACGGCACTGCCGTACGAGCTGCATAAGGAGGATGCTCGACCGGGAATCTGTATCGGCCATAACGGGGACCGTTACGGGGAACATGTGGCTGAAATATTCCGGAAGGTGTTGGAATCCGCCGGATATGAGGTCGGATTCAACCAGACGTTCAAAGGCGCGGTTCGGCCTAACGGGATTGACAGTCCGCATCTGGCCTGCGTGATGATTGAAATCAGGAAAGACCAATACCTGGATGACGGGAAACTGGACGAAGAGAAGACCGATCGCCTGACCGGAATCTTGGCTCAGGGTATACGAGCGTCAATAAAATAGATATCGCCGTATTTAATAAGAATGGAGCTCAAAATGGGAGCGAAACTAGAAGGACTGTACGATCCGAAGACAGGTGATGCCGGATTGGCAGCGTTCACTGTACGCACTCTGCGTAAGCAGGGGCATGTGACCACCCGTGAGGAAGTCTTGGAAATGCAGCAGGATATCGGCCGCGAATGGACCGAAGCTGAAATCGAGCATATTCTGGCCGCGAACAACATCTGATTAGGCGGGATTCCGTCATTGGGCTCGGAAATCGAATTATGCCGTGTGGCATCCGGTTTCCGAGCCCTTTGCCTTTCGGAATCCTTGCGATGTTCCTAGGATTGTTTCGAGAGTGAGGTGTTGATGATGGCCGATAAGGATATGACCGTCGAGCAGGCGATAGAACGGAAACTGGACGAACTGGAACTGCAGAGAAGCAGCGACGGCGACTATCTCGACCGGGAGACACGGCGGAAAGCACTGCAGGAACTCGCCGGCCTGAAGCCGACACGGGAGGACAAGCTGGAGGCTGTTCGTAATGTTCCGCTCGATGGTCTGCTGCAGCTGAGCATGTTCTGACCTGCATGTCCGCCGATGCAAACGGCGAAAGTACGGAGAATCCAACGAATCAAGGAGTTGAAAAGATGGAGAACGAGACGACGATCGACCTCGAACAGGAGATCGAGAGGAAACTCGACGAGCTGGAGAAACAGTTCCCGACCAGCGACCCGAACAGTTCCCTAAGCAGGGAAGGTCGCCGGTATAGTCTGTGGACGATTGCGGACATGGAGGAGACGCCGGAAGCCAAGGTGAAGGCGGTTCGTGAAGCCCTCATGGGCGAAGTCGCTCAAGTATCCATGTTCTAGTAGTGGAGGATAAGACATCATGGCTAAGGAATTGCAGGGACTTTGGAATCCGAAAGAGGATGCTTACGGTCTGGCCGTTTTCACGGTGCGGATGATGAAGAAGACGAAAGGCCATGTCACGACCCGCGAGGAGGTTCTCGGTATGCAGGAGCGTGCCGGGAGGAAATGGACTGAGGAGGAAAACCAAGGGATTCTTGCCGCCAATAACAGCTGAATGCTGAATCCTGCTGATACGTGGGCGTGGCGTCATCCTCCATAGGGGGTTGGTTGATGCCGCGCCTTCTGTTTTCCGTGGACCATTATCCTATCCGCTGGCAGTATTCGTTGGGAGGGTTTGTCTTGCGTGATCTGGTGATGATGGCCGTTGGTTTTGGTTCCTGTGCGGCGTTGTTCTATACGGCGACGATCCTGTCCGGTGGCTGCAAGTACACGCGCGAGTTGGGTAAGAGCAAGACCGAGTACTGGTTCTGGACGGTCCTCTACTATGCGTCGATAGTTCTGGCGTTGGGTTGCGCCGGCGTGGGCGTCATGGGCTTGCTGCAGGTTTTGGCTTTCTAAAAGGCGACACGCCGTGTTTTGGAAAAACCGCAAACACGTCATATACTGACATTGTCCACACGGGGAAGGGTTGCGAAAGCAAGCCATCCCAAGAAAACAGAGCTTACAAAGCTCGAACCGTTGACGCGATCCCCGCCGCGAGGGGATTGGCGGAGAAAGTAGGTTCGACTCCTACCGTCAACACGAGGCAGACACAACCGCAAACAAGTGGTGCCCGCCTTGCTGGACAGCCAGACGGAGGTCATAATTTCCTCTCTCTCCGCCTCCGTCTGGTGCTCTCTATAACTGAACAAGGCTGATCCAAAACGAGTGGAGTGTCCGGTGCGAATCCCGGAGCAGTCACCAGGCATCCGGTATAGGAAACCCAAGGTGTTACACCATGCCAAGCGGTGCGATGGTTTGATAACAGAACAGTGACATCAAAATTTTTTTGAGTGTCGACGGCCGACCTCGGGGGATTGGGTGGAAGGTGAGAGCTTTCACCCGGCTTTCCGATTCAGACCGGCTGTCGGCATGCCAAGATCAGGATGTGCGCTCGTCCTTGAAACCTACGGGAGTCAAACCCTGCCGGTGGAAAGGATTCCGCGCGTGTCCTGACTTTTTTGGGGCTGACAGGTTTTCGATAAGCATATCGAACCGATACCAGCATGCCGGAGGCCGACGGGACAACCGTTATCAACCCGTCAACGGAATAAACGCCAAGAACGTTTCTTCTCGTCTCGTCCTCGCCGCCTGATTTCAGGCCGGGGATGGTCCGAAACCGGTTCCGCTGTTCTAGGAACCGTTCGGATATAAAGGAATAGAACCGGTGGGATGCGATCCGCCAACCAGAGCATCCACACCGTAACCAGGTTGGCGACGGTCCTCCGCAGTGTCGCCGCGAGCGAAGCGGAACCGCAGGTATAGTCGCGGATAAGCATGTAGAACGTACGGTGAGGATAGGGCTTAGACTCGGGTTCGATTCCCGACAGCTCCACCATTTGCGGCTGAACCCTCCGACGTTTTCGCTTCCTTTCCGTCGAAGGACTATATCCACCGAGCTTAAGTCCGTGACAAGGGTTGGCCGCAAACCCCTGTCGCTGGCGGGGTACCCAAGCGGTCAAAAGGAACCGGCTGTAAACCGGTCGCTTCGGCTTCGCAGGTTCGAATCCTGCCCCCGCCACCACACACCCATGATGGTGTGAAACGGGATGTGGCCTAGTTTGGTAAGGCGCCTGCTTTGGGAGCAGGAGACCGCGGGTTCAAATCCCGCCATCCCGACTCGGAAGCGTCCAATTCCTGCTGAATCAGGGCGTCTCCTTTCCCAGCAGCCGTACACTGGGCCGAACAAAGTACGGCAAACGCGGATGTAGTGCACCGGCCAGCACGCATGCTTCCCAAGCAGGAAAAGCGGGTTCGACTCCCGTCATCCGCACGAATGCCTCATCGAACCCTTTGGTTCGACGGGACATGGTTTTGACAGCCACACGGAAAGTCGAGAACCCGTCCGAAATCGTCCAATGAACCGCAAATCCTAGGCCGCGGTATCGGAGGACGACGGGTGACGGGGAGGTTAGGAAAACCGTTGGCGATGGTATAAACCCGGATTCAAACAGCCGGAGGATGATCGGAGTACTAGCTATAGCCGACCGTCCGAAGACTCGGAGAAACCGGTCAATAGTGCACGGACGTGGCTGGGTACGCCACGGGCTGTCAAAACCGCATTCAAGCCCCTATAGTTAAGCGGTCCATAACAGCGGACTTTTAATCCGCGTGACCCCGGTCCGAATCCGGGTGGGGGCACAAGCTGATTCGTCTGATCAACGGACCAGCTCATGGGAGTGATCGAACAACCGCATCGGAAACGGGGCGGTAAGATGCGCCTGGCCCGGCAGGGTGGTTTGCGACCGAACAGGCGGCACGTCCAGAGGGGATCTCGACAGGCCCCGTTTGTCCTCGACGTTAGTGGTAAAAGCCAGTCCACTCTCCCGCTTTAAGCCTTCATAGCTCAACCGGATAGAGCATCGGTCCTCGGAACCGAAGGTTCAGGGTTCGACCCCCTGCGAAGGCACTAGGGAAGCCGGAAACCTCCTTTCTTCTCTCTCTGTGTAACAACATCCAAACACGACAACAAATAAACACCAAACACACTGTTGTCCTGCGCGCGATGGTGGGCACCCCGACTTCCCTACAACATGCGTCTAGCTCAATTTCGGTAGAGTCCCGGTCTCCAAAACCGGAGGATGATGGTTCGAGTCCACCGGCGCATACTACGATGCAACCAAGAATCACTGCATCGAAAAAACGTGTGAGGAAACTTTCCTAAACCACAAGCGGCAAGAATCAACGCTAGTGTTAGCAAACAAGGTGCTATTTCCGAGGTTTCCTCACACTTTGCCTCGTTGGCGAAACAGGTAAACGCGCTCGCCTCAAAAGCGGGTCCCTTTTCGGGTTACGGGTTCGATTCCCGTATGAGGCACTAACGTCGGGGAATCCTTTCCTTGGACTGATTGACACCGTCTTTGACGGTGTTTGACTCTCTGGCTATTTGTGTGTCAAGCATCCCCGACGTTCCTATTCTTTTCTTCCGGCTCCTATGGTTCTTCTCCTATTTCTTCCGAAGGAGCTGGAAGGAAACCCATTCCTCAACTACCGGGCGACGTTAAGTCCTTTTCCGTCGCTTGGACTTCAGTACCCGCCTCGGCTGGCGGCGGGAGGATGCCAGCCACCGCTTTCGTAGCCCAACCGGTAGAGGCAACAGATTTAGGATCTGTCCAGTAAGGGTTCGAATCCCTTCGGAAGCACGCTGTACGACAATCCTGTCATACTGAAGCGCAACACAAACACAAACATGGTGGCATCCGCAGACCACGCGCGAAAATAGGCGGAAATCCGCGGGTTGAACGTAAAATCATCTCAAGCCAAATCCGTTCAACCCGCCTGCTCTTGTAGCCCAACCGGTAGAGGCGCGACTCCCAAAAAGTCGATAGTGGTGGTCCGAATCCACTCAGGAGCACTAGGTGTCCGGCAACGAAACTCTTGAACCCGTTGCCGGACACCTTATTGGAATGCTGGCCGAGCGGTCGAAGGCGGTCGCCTTGAAAGCGACTGAACCGTTAAGGTTCCGTGGGTTCGAATCCCTCGCATTCCGCTTGGAGACGCGGTTCTTTTTCTTGATCTTCTCTCGCCGCGTCTCCTCTATTTTTGGATGGCAGGCTGAGCGGTTAAAGCGCCTCTCTGCTAAAGAGGTTTCGGTAACACGATGATGGGTTCGACTCCCATGCCATCCGCGACACCAACAGGTATCGAACCCTACGGGTTCCCTGTTGGTCTCAAATGCCGGCGATGATTAATCGAAAAAACTGTTGCAACCAGAAAAAGCCGGCAAGGTGGAGCGTACTGCAGGCATGAGTGTCCGGTACGTTCGCACCCAATCCCCAGTAGTGTAACTGGCAACACACCGGACTTTGGATCCGTTATTCTTGATTCGAATTCAGGCTGGGGAACGATTCCAATCCTTGACGTCGGAACCTGTAGCCGGCGTTTCCAAAACGATTCGCACTCACATGGCAGGCCTGGATTGGTGCACAATCCTTCACGATACGGTCCAGGCTATTTGGAATCCGGATATGATGCCCTGTCCGGCCAAAAAGGCATCACGCCCCTGTAGCTCAATTGGATAGAGCAGGCGACTTCTAATCGTCAGGTTGCGAGATCATACCTCGCCAAGGGCACGCGCGAAACTTCCGCCCACTCATAATGCGACGGAATGGATTCTATGGACATGTGAATTCTCTCTCTCTGATTTGCTTCAAATGTCTGACTGCCATTTTCACGGATCACACGCACACCAATCGTTTTAGGCCTTGAACGAGCATCTGGTTTTTCGCGCCGAATCAAGGCCCTTTTCTTTGCCCTGTTAGCTCAGTCGGTTAGAGCCGCGAACTCATAATTCGCTGGTCACTGGTTCAAGCCCAGTACAGGGCACCAGCCGATTGGCTTGGTTAAAACGCATGCCACACCCCGGGAGGCATGCGGGATGTCTGGTGTAATAGGCAGCACGCCAACCCCTGGGGTTGGAGGTATTGGTTCGAATCCGATGGTATCCACTGGAATCCGATCATCGACAAATACACTTCCGGGATAGCTCCGTATTGTGATTGGATTCCTATTGCGATAGTTCGGCAGACTTCAGGTTCCCTTTATCCGACAGTGTTTCACTGGCTTGTGATTACATCTGACTCTCTTTACTAGGGATTCGGTTAATCGATCCTTGAAGCCGCGGGTTCGAATCCCGCCTATCGCCCGATGCGACGTCAACGCCACCCAATGTTTTGGCTTCTTAAACGGATGCCGGTCATCTTCGGGATCGTGCATCCTGAGTTCTTTTCACCGGACAGCGGGAACGATGACAGGCCAGGAGGTTTCCCTCAACTTTCCTCCAGATAACCCTGTCAGCGTCGTATCAAACGCGGATGTAGCACAACGGTTAGTGCTTCTGCCTTCCAAGCAGAAGACGCGGGTTCGACTCCCGTCATCCGCTCGAAACGTGCTCCCAATATCGATAGTTTTTCGAAAACCGGGGCATGTTCCAGTTGCGGCGGCAGATTCTTCTCTCGTTCTTTCCTTGCCGTCGCAATTGCGCTTGTAGCCCAACCGGCAGAGGCAGCGGACTTAAAATCCGCGTGTTGTGGGTTCGAATCCCACCTGGCGCACTACCTCCAGCATCCGCGGAAACATCAAGCTACCAAATGTTCCCCGTGCAAACCGGGTGCCGTCTTTATTGACCGTCACGTCGAGACGGGAGGATTATTCGACGAATGCGAAAACACTGGCGTCAACGTCACCAGCCCCGTTTTCCATGATCTCTCGGATGGTTGGAATCGATGGATGCCGTTGGGTTTTATACCTCCTTGTATTTTTGTGGACGGTTCCAGCGCCAGTGTTTTTCGCGCCTGCCTTCTTAGCTCAGTTGGTAGAGCAGCCGCCTTGTAAGCGGCAGGTCGCCGGATCGTAGCCGGCAGAAGGCTCTATTGATGTCACTGTACTGTTATCTGATTTTGTTCGTGAGGAATCGGACGTGCAGGCATTGGATGTTGTATCCGCCTGCGAGTACCGCGTGCAGGTGGAGTCGGCCTTCGGGGCCGTTGATGATGCCTTCGAGTTCTCCGGTTCGGCCGATTTCCAACCAGTCGATGCTGTCGACGCCGCCGATCTTGTCGTGGCAGCGGGCGATGAGCTTGGTTTTCTTGGCTTCGGCTTCCTTGTCGAGGTAGTCGAGGAACCGGTCGTAGTAAGGATTGGACGGCTTACTGATAGGGCCCCAGTCTTTGATGGTGCTTCCGTATCGTTGTTCGATGCCGGTTTTGATGCGAGCGTATTCACGGTAGGTTATTTCGCCGTCGTCCATGCGAGCGTATTGCTGTTTGATGTTGTCACGCATCTCCTTGTAGAGGAGGGGGATGTTTTCGATGCACCAGTTTTTCCAGTTGTCGAGGAAGTCGTCGATTGGTTGGGTGTTCATGTTCTCTCTCCTTCATTTCGTGTGGACAATTACAGTATATAGAAATATTCCGGGCGACATGCCCAAAAAACAGAAAACACGGCGTGTCCAAAACAACAACGCCATATACTAAAACCGTCCACACAAAACAGAACAACCCCAGAACAAACCGGGGAAAACGAAGAAAAGAAAGAACATGACCGACGAAAACACCGTCGCACGAGCGCAATCCAACCCACTAGTCAACACCAAACACTACCGGGTAGTCCGGCGCGAGTACAAGGATCTCATAAACTACAGCATCGCCGGATACCCGTGCGAACACGAGAAATGCTGGCCACCACAGGTATCGGTATCCAAAGACCCCATCGAACTGCGACTCTACGAACGCTTCGACAACTACCAGCGCAACATCTCCGTCGACGACTACGCGAACCTCATTACCTACATGACCGGCATCCGGGACTGGCGCTTATACACAGCTCCGCGC
>NZ_QFFM01000011.1 GCF_003129905.1 Bifidobacterium callitrichidarum | reverse complement strand
GAACCCGGAAGCTAAGGCCTGGCACGGCGATGGTACTGCACCCGACAGGGTGTGGGAGAGTAGCACACCGCCGCATTATATTTCACAAGGACCCCGGTCGAGCGGCAACGCTCCCGGGGTCCTTTCACATATCACCGCAACGACACGACGACATCCGCCGGGACTGCCCCTCGGTCCGCTCCGCGGCCAGCCCGTCCCGCAATCACGGACGGACTCCGTTCGCGTTTCGCCGGCTCGACCGTCGTCTCGCACATCGCCTGCAAACGGCACCGCCGTTTGCTCCACGGCGATGTCCCGGCAAGGGAAACCAAGAATAAGAGCCACGACAAACCCGGCCCAATAAACACTCTCTTTTCTTTCACTCTTCCCTATCACCCACAGCTACGTATCTTGAAGATCCAAGGCGACGGGCGACGGGTCACTCTACACTGGGCACTGCTATGCACTACTTCACACCCAAACGTTGCGCCACGTCGAACAAAATCATGTATCACGACAAGGCGCAGGCCCAGCGCGCCGCCGATCAGAGCCTAATCGAGCGCGGGGCGGAGCTGTGGGTGTATCGCTGCGAATACTGCAACTGCTGGCATCTGACCCATCGCGATCCTAGGATGGGCTATCGGCATGTGCCACTCAACCAGGAACTTAAACCGCACAGCCGCAAAAAGGGCTACAAGCCGCGTCGTCGATAAAGAAAGTCCTGTTAGCCAGGATTGACATGAATTCGATGGACTGCCCCTCAGTCGGCTTCGCGGCCGGCTCGTCCCGCAATCAAGGATGGACCCCGTCCGCATCGTATTGGCTCAACTGCCGTCTCGCACATCGTCTACAAACGGCTCGGCTCTGTTAAACCAGGATCGACATGAATTCCACCGGACTACCCCTCAGTCGGCTCTGCCGACAGCTCTACCGCAATCAAGGACGAACTTCGTTCGCGCTCCGCCGGCTCGACCGTCGTCTCACACATTGCCTACAAACAGCTTCACTGTTTGCCTTACGGCAATGTCCTTCAAGGGGAGCCAAGAATAAGGGGCATGCCAATCTTGGTTTAACAGAGCCAACGGCTCCGCCGTTTGCTCCACGGCGATTCCCGACAAGGGGAGCCAAGAATAAGACATTTCTCGGGAAAACCGAGAATGCTACATCACCTTGGTGCTTTCGAGGTTGCGAATCACCCAGTCGTTGAAGCGAATCACGGGCTTGCGCAGCATCAGGCCGAGCAGCAGAGACGGTACCAGGAACAGGGCCAGCTTGCCCATGGACACCCAGTATTCCATGCCGAAGGAGCCGGCCATCGCCGAATGCATCGCGTCCACCGCATACGGGAACAGCAGCCACTTGGATACCGCCTGGAAGAACGGCGGCAGCGTCTCCACCGGGAAGGTGCCGCCCGAGCCGGCCACCTGCATCACCAGCAGCACCACGGCGATAGCCTTGCCGATGTCGCCGAACGACACGGTCAGCGTGTACACGATGTTCGAGAACACCAAGGCCGCCAGCCATCCGACCATCAGGAACTGCACCGGATGCTCGCACTGCACGCCGAGATAGAACATGTCTCCAAGGCACACCAGGGTGCCCTGCAGGAGCGCCAGGAAGCCGAAGATCATGTATCGACCGAAATACTCGTGATGCAGACGAAGCCCGAACTGTCGGGCATTGCCGGGGGATTCCGGGCGCGGCTTCTTGAGCACGTCCAGCGCCGCTCCTGGACCGGCCACACGTCCGGCGATTACGGCCTCGCGCAATCCCACCTCGGTGCCCAGCGGCAATTCGTTACCAAGCCCCAAAATCTTGGCCTTCTCATGGTCGGAAATGGAGACTTTGAGCATGGCCACCAGGATGATCGCGCCCACCCAGATGGCCAGAATCGTGTAGAACGGCGCCATAGCCGAGCCGTAGTTCGCAATTGGATACAGGGGAATGCGGTCGACCGCCACCGGCGCGGACAACATCGACGCGATGGTGTCCGGATCAGCCGAGATGACGCTGGACAGGTCCGTGCCGCCGCTTTTGGCCAATGACGAGAACTTGTCCGCCAAATCGTCGAGTTTCTTGGCGGAGCGATTCAGCGCGCCCGAAGCTTTGCCCAATGCCGTGCGGATGCCGGCGATGCTGCCGGACAGATCGCCCGAAAGCCCCGAAACGCTGTCCACCGTGGACGTCAGCCCATCGATGACGGCGCTCGTCTGGCTCGCCACGTCGTCCATCGAGGAGGCGAGCTTGTCCAGCTGCGGCTTGAGTGTGTGCTCGTACGTATCGGAGGCCTCACTGATGGACTTGCGCGCCTCGTCGATTTCGTTCTTGAGTTTCTGCCGGGTGGCGTTCGCGTCCGCGGTGTCGTCCGTGATTTTCTGCGCGGCCTCGCCGAGCGCGTCGGCCGCGGATTGCAGCTTCTGCTGGGTCTGTGTGGCCTGTGCCGCGGCCTTGGCCAGGGCGTTCTTCACCGCCTGCAGGTGGCTCTGCTCCGCCAACGATTGCAAAGCCGCCGCATAGTCGCCGAACTTGTCGGCCTGGGTCTGCACTTTCGACTGCATGTCGGTGAGCGTGTCCGCCACTTGCGAGGATTGCGAGTCGATGTCCTTGAATGCCTCATCGATCTGTTTGTCAATCGAGGTATACGCAGCGTCGGCCTGTTTCAGAGCCGCACTCACGCCGGCCGTGGCGCCGGACAGTGCGTTGCCGAGGCTTGTGGCGCCTGATTTCGCCTGTTTCATGGCCTTTTTCGCGTCCGCGGCGGCCGAACCGGTGGAGCCGAGCAGCTTGTCGGTCGAATCGATGATGCCGTCCGCGGCGCCCAACAGGTCGGAATAGGCATCGATCTGCGACGCCGCGCCGGTGAGCTTCGAGGACATGGCCGTCAGATGGCTGGTGGCATTGCTGACGTACTGCTCCATTTCGGGGCTTTGCGCGTACTTGGCCACATTCGAGGCGAGGTTCAGGGCCACGCTGGACAACGTTTTCACGAAGGTCTGGTCGATGGTGGTGGCCACGGTGCTGGCGCCCTCGTCCGTGATATGCGGGGCGATCGGGTTGATTTTCTCGTTGAGGTAGTATTCGAGCTTCGCGTGCTTGATCTTCGGGGTGAATAGCGTCATCATGTCCGCGCTGAAGCTCTTGGGGATCACCAGCGCGGCGTAGTATTCGCCGGAATACACGCCGTCGATGGCCTTGTCGCGGTCCACGAACTGCCAGTCAAGGTCATGGTTGGCCCTGAGCGTGTTCGTCACGGTCTCGCCCACGTTGATAGGCAGCGGGATGAGATCGGACTTGTACCCCTTGTCCGTGTTCGCCACGGCCACCTTGAGGGCCTTGGTGTTGCCGTACGGATCCCAGCTCGCCGCGATGTTGTACCAGGCGTACAGGGACGGCACGATGACTAGGCCCACCGCTACGACCACCGCGATCACGTTGCGCGTGGCTTGGCGCAGATCGCGGACGAACAGCTTCCAGATGAGCTTCATCGCGCGCCTCCCTTGTCTGTGCTGTCCGTGCTGCCCGTGCCGCCTTTGCCGTCACTGCCGCCGTCATCATCGCCATTCGGCGGAATAGCCATGAATCGCCGTGTGGTCTCGCCGATGTCCGGATCGGCATCGTCTCCCGCATCATCCCCGAACCGGGCCGCGTGCTCCGGCATATGCCCGGCCCCGGCCGCGTGCTTGCCGTCGGCGCCGCGGAACCGACGCCAGACATAGCCGTTGAGCATCACGTCGCGGAATTCGTCGGCGCTCATCGCGCTCACGCCCAGCTGCATCGCGTAGCTTTCGCGCATATATTCGGTGACGATGAGATAGGCGTCGATGATGATGATCGACAGGATCCACGCGCTGAGCATCGCGATCTTCGCCTTCATGACGAACAGCAGGATCAGGAACACGAACGGCAGCACCGTCAGCAGGACCAGACCGGAGACGATCATCATCGGATACCGTGCGAAGAACCGGTGCGCGCGGCGGGTGATGATGGCCCGCAGCTCCTTGCTGTCGGACACCGTGCGGAACACCGCGTTCAGGCTCACCTGCTCGTTGACCATGCTGTTGTGTTCGGTGATCATGAGGTCCGTGTCTCCCAGACGGCGGTCGAACAGGGCGTTGAGGTTCATGGCGTACCGGCGTACCACAAGGCCGACGAACAGCGCCACCGGCAGATAGTAGGCCAGATGCATCATGTCCAGCCAGTAGTGGTTCGCGTAGGTGCCGGCGATTGGCCCGCGCATGGCGTTGATGCCGTAGGTGAACGGCAGCCAGGGATGCAGGTCGCGGAAGAACTCCGGCATCATCTCGATGGGGTACAGGCCCGAGGCACCGGGGATCTGCACGATGACCAGGATCACGGCCACGGCCTTGCCGATATGCCGGAACGCCACGGCCAGCGCGTAGATGATGTTGATGTAGACGAACGAGCAGAACACGCCGGCCAGCACGAACAGCAGCGGATGCTCGCATTGGATGCCGAGCACCAGGTCGCCGATCGTGGCGATGATCGCCTGCAGGAACCCGACCGTGACCAGTAGCAGCCAGCGGCCCAGATACGCCTGGGCGGCGGTGACGTGCCGCAGGTTCTCGCGGTCCACCTCAAGTTTGTAGATGGCGATGAGCACGAACCCGCCCACCCACAGCGCGAGGTTCGTGTAGAACGGGGTGACGGCCGAACCGTAGTTGTCGGTCGGGTAGACCACCTTGGTGACCAGATTGACCGGCGTGCCCATGAACTTGCCGAATTCCTCGTCGTCCAGGTGCAGGGCGTCCATGATCTTGCGGTAGGCGGCGGAACTGTCGAGCGCACCGATGTCGGTGCGGACGGTGCGCACGTCCTCGGCGAGCTGCGCCATCGACTGCTGCGTGCCGGAAATGGTGGTCCGGGTCTGGCCGATCGTATCGGAAAGCTGGTCGAACAGACCGTCGGCCTGCTCGATGGTGCCGTTCAGGGAGACCAAAGTGCCGTCAAGGGTGCCGTTGAGCGCGGCGAAGCTGTTGAGGGAGGCGTTAAGGTTCGGCATGACGGTGCCGGTGAGCGACTGTCGGGCTTGGCTCAGCGCCGCAAGCCCGCCGGTGGCCGCGGTGCCCATCGCGCCGGAGAGATGGCCGGTGGCGTCCTTGCCGGAGTCGATGAACTGGGTGGCGTTCTTGTGGAAGTCGTTGATCTGCGACTGTTGACGGCCGATGACCCCGTCCAATGTGTCCAGCTGGTTCCAGATGCGCTGTCCCAGCGGATCCGAAGTGTTCTCGTCGATGCCGGCCTGCTTGAGTGCGTCGCGCACGTTGTCGATGGCGGTCTGCGTGCGGTCCAGCGGCGCGTTCAGGGCGTTGGTGATGGAGTCCACGGAATCCTGCGCGCTGTTGAACGATCCGATGATCGTGCCCGCGGCGGTGTTCACGTCCACCGCAAGTCCGGACAGCTTGGCCGAGCTGGAGTCCAACGCGCCCGTGAGCGTGGTGGAGAAGGCCTGTGAGCCGTTCTGCGCCTCGGTGAGCAGCGTGCCGGACTGTTGGGAGGCCTTGCGGGCGCTCGCGATCGCCCGTTTCAGGGTGCCGGTGGTGTTCTTGGCATCGGCGATGGTGCCATCCGCCTGGTCGAGCGTATCGGTGAGGTCGGTGAGCGCGGTCTGGACGCTGCCGATGGTGTCCAGCACCGTGTCGAGGTCGGCGATGGCGTCCTGCTGGGTGGATCCGGCGGCCTTGCTCAGTTCACCGCCCGCCTTGGATACGGCTTTGGCGACGGTATCTCCCACAGTGGTCACGAATGTGGAGTTGATCTGCTCGTCGATGGTGGAGGCGCCGGTGTCCGTGATCTTCGGAGCGATGGCGTTCTTCTTCTCGTTGACGTAATAACGGATCTTGGGGCGTTCCGTGGTGCCGGTGACCGAATTCACCAGCGATTCGCTGAAGTCCTTCGGCAATACGATGGCCGCGTAGTACTCGCCGGTCTCCACGCCGTGCACGGCCTGGTCCTCGTTGTCCACGAACCGCCAGCCGAGCTGATGGTTCTTCTTCAGCTGGGCGACCACCTGCTTGCCGGCGTTGAGCCTGCCGACCAGATCGTTGGACGTGCCCCGGTCCGCATTGGCCACCGCGACCTGGATGTTGCCGGTGGCCGAATACGGATCCCAGTTGGCCAGGATGTTGAACCAGGCGTACAGCGAGGGGATCACGGCCACGCCGAGCGTGACCACCACCGCCACGGGATTGCGCAGGATGCGCAGGAAATCACGCCGGAAAATACGCCAGATCGTCCGCATGCAGCCCCTCGTTTCGCCGCCGGTTCTTTGTGCCGGCCTTGCCGTGCCCCACCGGCAAGCCACATGCAGTCTATCCCCACCGCCTCCGCGACGATCGGCGTACGGAGGCGGGATACCGGGAAAATGGTCAGGGCGTGTCCGAATTATGGTCTCGATGGGCGGACGATGTGGATGCGCCGGTTACTTGTCGAGCGTGAAACCCTGGGCGGCCGCTTTGTCCAGCAGCGTCTTGTTGGAGACGTCCTGACGGCTGATCTTGGCGATCTGGTCGCTGAAGGCGTCCACGGGACGGTCGGCCTGACGCAGGTCGTAGTACTGGTGTACCTCGGCGTCGAAGGCGGGCAGCGCGTCCAGCGTGCCGTCCGCGTCGGCCGGGTACGTGTTCTCGAAGAACTGCATCTCGCGCGGCATGCGGGGCTTCAGCGCGGGCTCCTGATCGGGCTTGCCGATGGCCAGGCCCAGCACCGGGTACGTGTATTCCGGCAGGTTGAGCAGGTCGATGAGTCCGTTGATGTTGTTGAGCGGGGAGCCCAGGATCACGCAGCCGAGGCCCAGCGAGAACGCGGCCGTCTCCATGGCGTGCAGGGCCAGCACGGCGTCGTTCTGCGCCTGGGTGAAGCGGTAGCTGGTCTTGAGGCCGAACTCGTCGGAGGACGGGTCGATGCCCTTGGACTGGGCGATGCGGGCGTTGCGGTGCTCGTCGATGATGAACATGTACAGCAGCGGCGCATCGGCGATGTACGCCTGGGCGCCGTACTCGGCGATCTTGGCCTTGAGAGCGGGGTTGTTGATGCGGATGGCGGACCAGTCGTTGAGGAACTGGCTGGAGGCGGCGCGCTGGGCCACGGCTTCCAGCGTGGCGATGGTGTCGGCGTCGATGGCCTCATCCTTGAACTTGCGGATGGAGCGGCGGTTGAGCAGGGTTTCGATAGTCGCAGGTAACCATGCGGCCAATTCTTCCACGTCCGCTGGCCAGTCGACGGGCCGGTTATCTGGCAGTGAAACCGGTGCGTGTGTGGCGTGATGCGGCGTGGTGATGGCGGTGAACGGACCGGGGTGCGTTGTGGACGGGCTTCGGACTCGGCCTAGCGGCGGGCCTTGCGATGGCGACGGGCCACGATGGCCTTGGAGCCGCGGTCGGAAAGCTGGGAGACCACCGCGCCGAATGCGGCCGAGGCGGCGGCGAACGCCAGGCTCATCAGCAGGCCCTGCGGGGCATCCTCGGCCAGCCCCTTGCGCAGGTTGCGGCGGGACGTGCCCTTGTCCCACAACGTCTGGAACGCCTTGCCGGCCACCATGCCGACCAGCGCGGGGACGGCGGCCTTGAACGCCTTGTCCAGCAGGGAATCGGGGTCGGCCTCGCGGGCGGCGCGCAGGGCGTTCACCTTCTCGTCGATGCGGTGCAGGCTTTCGACGGCCTGATCGGCGCCGGACGAGAACTCGCCTCCGTCATATCCGGACTCATACCCGGAGCGGCCGGACGGGAATGCCGCGCCGTTCTCGGCGGGGGAGTCGGGTCGCGCGATGGATCCCGCGGACAGGTCGGGGGCGGAACCATGGAAACCGGAGTGACGTGCGGTGTGCTTTGCGCTGCTCATGGCTCCCCAGTCTAGAGCAAAAGCGGGGCATCTGGCGAGGCATGCGGCGGACGCGCCCGAACAGGACTAGAGTGGAGGCATGAACGAACAGCATGTGGACGGCACCGTGGCCGTCGACCCCTCCCGCGGCGGTACCGGCTTTCTGGTGTTGCTGCGTCATGGACAGACCGTATGGAGCGAATCCGGACAGCATACCGGCCGCACGAACATCCCCCTGACCGCCGTGGGCGAACAGCAGGCCCGCGACGCCGGCGTGCGCCTGCGCGAGGCGTTCCCCGGCGGATTCGAGGAAGGATGCGTGTTCTCCAGCCCGCTTCGCCGTGCGCAGCAGACCGCGCGACTGGCCGGTTTCGCCGAACCGCAAACGCTTGACGGCATCGCCGAATGGGATTACGGCCGCGCCGAAGGCCGCACGCGCAAGCAGGTGAGCGAGGCCAGCGGCTTCGATTGGGATGTGTGGCGTGACGGGCCGCGCTCGCTGACGCCCGCGCTCGAAGGCGACTGGGTGGAGACCCTGCCCGACGGCGAGCAGGTGCCGGTGCATGCCGGTCCCGGTGAGACGCTTGAGGAGGCCGCCGCCCGTGCCCGCGGGGCCATCGACCATGTGATGCCGTTGCTGAACGGCGGCCACAACGTGCTGATGGTGGCGCACGCGCATATCCTGCGCATCCTCACCTCCCAGTGGCTGGATGTGGACCCGCATTTCGCGCGCATGCTGCGGCTTGACACCGCGCACTATTCGGTGCTGAGCGTGTACAAGGGGGACAACGTCATCGAGCGCTGGAACGCCTGACGGCTTGACGGAATTGAGCTTGGCTCCGTTCAACCGGGATTGATGGTGTGATTACACTCTCTCGGCTCCCCTTGTCAGGGGAGCTGTCGGCGAAGCCGACTGAGGGGTAGTTCGATTGATTTGACTGAACCGGATTTTGGGCCCGTTCGCCTGTGCGCGAACGGGCTTTTTCGTCGTTGCCGGGGCGGTGGCCGCCGCGATTATGCAAACGATGGCTATGCGGGTGCTGAACGTGGGGAGTATGGGGTGGTTTTCTATATGTCGCAAGTACTGTTAGCGCTCTCAGTTTGCTAACGCTTGCATTAGAGGCGCTATGCAGAATAATCGGAATTATCCGGTTAATTGACGGTTTGTGGATATCTGTCCGCATAAGTGACGCGCCGAAAAATGCCATCGTTTGCAAAATCTCGCAAACCGTTGCACAATAGGTCATGTCGATAGTCGTAAGGGAGCCGCTAACGGCACCCGGGCCGGATGGAATACCGGCATCGACGATGAAGAGAAAGGTTCGATGATGAATCGTACAGTGAAGTCGGCAGTCGCGATGGCGGCCATTGCTGCAATGTCCCTCGGCACCCTCGCCGCGTGCGGAAGCTCGGATTCCTCCGGCGACGACTCCAAGGGCAAGGTCTACTACCTGAACTTCAAGCCGGAAGCGGCCGATCAGTGGACCGCGCTGGCCAAGGAATACACCAAGGAGACCGGCGTCGAGGTCAAGGTCCAGACCGCGGCCTCCGGCACCTATGAGCAGACCCTGAAGTCCGAGATCGCCAAGACCGAGGCCCCGACCCTGTTCCAGGTCAACGGCCCGGTCGGCTACCAGAACTGGAAGAAGTACACCGCCGACATGTCCAACACGGACGTGTACAAGGAGCTCACCAACCAGGACGTGGCTCTGAAGGACGGCGACAAGGTCGTCGGCGTGCCGTACGTGATGGAGACCTACGGCATCATCTACAACAAGGACATCCTCAACAAGTACTTCGCCCTGGATGGCGCCAAGGCCACCTCCATGGACGAGATCGACAACTTCGACACCTTCAAGGCCGTGGCCGACGACATGCAGGCCCGCAAGGACGAGCTCGGCATCAAGGGCGCCTTCACCTCCGCCGGCTTCGACTCCAGCTCCGACTGGCGCTTCAAGACCCACCTGGCCAACCTGCCGCTCTACTACGAGTTCAAGGCGGACAACGTGACCGAACAGCCGGCCACCATCAAGGGCACCTACCTGCCGAACTACAAGAAGATCTTCGACCTGTACATCACCGACTCCACCACCGAGCCCACCCAGCTGAGCGCCAAGACCGGTGACGACGCCAACTCCGAGTTTGCGCTCGGCGAGGCCGCCTTCTACCAGAACGGCACCTGGGCCTGGACCGACCTGCAGAAGGCCGGCATGTCCGCCGACTCCGTGGGCATGATGCCGATCTACATCGGCGTCAAGGGCGAGGAGAAGCAGGGCCTCGCCACCGGTTCCGAGAATTACTGGTGCATCAACGACAAGGCCTCCGACGCCGACAAGAAGGCCACCGAGGAGTTCCTGAAGTGGGTCATCACCTCCGACGCCGGCAAGAAGTCCCTCTCCCAGGACATGGGCTTCACCACCCCGTTCAAGACCTTCGATGACGTGACCAGCGACAACCCGCTCACCCAGGCCGCCGTCGAGGACCAGAAGTCCGGCAAGACCGCCGTCTCCTGGAACTTCACGATGATGCCGTCCGAGGAATGGAAGAACGGCGTCGGCCAGGCCCTGCTGGTGTACGCCCAGGGCACCGGTGACTGGAACGCCGTCAAGACCGCTTTCGTGGACGGTTGGGCTTCCGAGTACGCTGCCTCGCACTGAGTCTGACGGGTCCGTCCGTCCTCCTTCCGGACGGACCCCGATACTCGCCGGGTTCCATTACCCGAATAATGAAAAACTGCGGCGCCTCGCGCATCCTTCTTCCTCCAGGGGCGCCGCACCTTCCTTGTGTTTCTTTCTTGTTCCCTCCTTAATCCAACTGGTTGAGGCCGCCGTCCATTGCGGGCGGTGGCCTCAACCAGTTTTTGGGGGTTTCGGGGAAGGTGGCCGGCAGGACCGGTTTGAGTGTTCTTGGCTCCCCTTGTCAGGGGAGCCAAGGAAATATGTCGGCCTCGGTGCAATAGAGCCGCCGGTTGGCGGGGTGACTGGGTCAGTGGACGCGGGAGGTCGAGGAGCGGACCACGAGGTTCGCGGGGAAGGTCACGAACGGCTCGTCCACAGGCTTCTCCTCGATGAGGTCGAGCGTCATGCGCGCGGCGATGTGCGCCATCTCCACCGGGTCCTGGCGAATCGTGGTCAGGCCGATGTCGTTGGTGTAGAAGCTGTCGTCATAGCCGATGAGCGAGACGTCGCCGGGCACGGAGAAGCCGTTGCGCTCCAGCTGGAACATGAGCGGCAGTGCGATGCCGTCCTCCTGGCAGGCGATGGCGGTGGGCATCTCGTCCAGACTCATGAGCTGGGTGACCACGTCGCTGATCTGATAGCGGCCGTCGCCGTCCACCTTGCACACCACCACCTGCGGTTCGACGCCTTCCTTGCGGCAGGTCTCCATGAACACGTCGAAACGGCCGCGCACCGAGAAGCTCAGCGAGACGTCGCGGTCGGTGCTGATGTAGGCGATGCGACGGTGGCCGAGGTTCATCAGGTGCCGGGCGGCGAGCGTGGAGCCCTGACGGTCGTTGATGTTGACGGCCGCGGCGAAGCCATGCTGCTCGGATTCCGCGGTGTTGATGCCGATGATCGGCACATCCACCGAAGCCAGCTGTGCGATCTCCCTGCTGTCGATGTCGAAGGAGACCACGATCACCGCGTCCGCGTTGCGGCGTACCGGCAGCATCTCGAAGAACGCGCGGCGCTCCTCGATGCTGGAGATCTGGAAGATGGAGATGTCGTACCCCTCGGCGTGCAGCACCTCGTTGAGCCCCTCGATCACCGAGGCGGTGAACCATAGGCGGATGTGGCCGCTCATCAGCACGGCGATGCGTAGCGATCGGCCGGATTTCAGGGCCGCGGCCGACCGCGAAAGCGAGAAGTTGAGCTCGTCGGCGATGGCCAGCACGCGCTCGCGGGTCTTGGCGGAGACCAGATCCGGTCTGGTGAACGAACGGGAGACGGTGGAGATGGAGACGCCCGCCTTCTGGGCGACGTCCTGAATGCTCGTGGTCATGAGAGCCCCCTGGCTGGTGGGAAGGTTGCAGAATTGCTCGATTGGTTCCAGTGTACATGCCGGACGACGGACCGATGAAGATGACAACGATTGTATTACAAACGTTTGCAGTAGTGGTTTTGCATAGGTGAATTGGCGTAATTTAGCCAATATAACAAGTGAAAGACAATTGAATGCGCTGGCGTTGGCGTGGGGTGGAAACGCGATAAATGACAACGTTTGACATATATGTTGCAAGCACGTACCATAAACGTAGGCTTGGTCGGGGGAACCGCGGGAGCGGTCCGGACCGGCAGGCTGGCATTGAGTTGAACTCCGCGCCGACGCACGATGCAGTGCCGCGGACTCAAGGAGGAGGAAAGTAGTCATGATCAGCATGGCTGGTAAGGCGATACGCAGATGGTGGGCGCTGTTCGCGCTGCCGACGTTCGCCGCGTTCATCATCGGATTCCTGGTGCCGTTCATCATGGGCGTCTACCTGAGCTTCTGCGAGTTCACCACCGTGACCGACGGTGAATTCGTGGGTCTCAAGAACTACGGCAAGGCCCTGAAGGACAAGGAGTTCCTGCACGCGCTCGGATTCTCCACGGCATTCACCATCGTGACCACCATCGTGATCAACGTGGTGGCGTTCTTCATCGCCTACATGCTCACCAAGGCCATCAAGGGCTCCACGCTGTTCCGCTCGGTGTTCTTCATGCCGAACCTCATCGGCGGCATCATCCTGGGCTACATCTGGCTGCTGCTCCTGAACGGCGTGCTCGCCCACTGGGGCCGTGCCCTGACCTACAAGGCCACATACGGCTTCTGGGGCTTGGTCATCCTGGTGTGCTGGCAGCAGATTGGCTACATGATGATCATTTACATCGCCGGCCTGCAGGCCCTGCCCACCGACGTGCTTGAGGCGGCCGCCGTGGACGGCGCCAACGGCACCCAGACCATGTTCCGCATCATCATCCCGCTCATGATGCCGTCCATCACCGTCTGCTCCTTCCTGACCGTGACCAACGGTTTCAAGCTCTACGATCAGAACCTCGCGCTGACCAACGGCGCACCGAGCAACATGTCCGAGGGTCTGGCGCTGAACATCACCCGTACCTTCTACGGCCGCATGGGCTGGGAGGGCGTCGGCCAGGCCAAGGCCGTGCTGTTCTTCATCCTGGTGGCCGTGATCGCCCTGATTCAGAACAAGCTCACCACGAGCAAGGAGGTGGCAGCCTGATGAACGAGAACAAGCCCGTCAAGCACGGCGCCCTGTGGACCGTACTTTTCTCCGTCATTTCCCTGCTGTGGATCTTCCCGATCGTCCTGGTGCTCATCAACTCCTTCAAGCAGAAGGCGTACATCTCCAAGAACGCCTTCTCGCTGCCCGCCGGCAAGGCGTTCGTGGGGCTTGAGAACTACGCCCGAGGCGTCGAGACCACGCAGTTCTTCGCGTCCTTCGGCTGGACGCTGCTCATCACCGTGGGGTCGGTGGTACTGATCCTGGTCTGCACCTCGATGTGCGCATGGTGGATCGTGCGCGTGAACAACTGGGCGGCCAAGCTGCTGTATACGCTGTTCCTGTTCAACATGATCGTGCCGTTCCAGATGGTGATGTTCACCCTCTCCAAGATCGCCGACATGCTGAAGCTCAACACCCCGTGGGGCCTGTGCATCGTGTATCTCGGCTTTGGTGCCGGTCTGGCGGTGTTCATCTTCACCGGTGTGATCAAGGGCATCCCGGCCGAGCTGGAGGAGGCCGCCATGATCGACGGCGCGTCCGTGCCGCGCATCTTCTTCCAGATCGTGGTGCCGATCATGAAGCCGTCCATCGTCTCCGTGGCCATCCTCGAAGCCATGTGGATTTGGAACGACTACCTGCTGCCGTACCTTACCCTCGACCTGGGCAAGTACAAGACCATCTCCGTGGCCGTGCAATACCTCAAGGGCGGCTACGGCTCCGTGGACATGGGCGCCATGATGGCCTGCCTTGTCCTGGCCATCATCCCCATCATCGTCTTCTACCTCGTCTGCCAGAAGTACATCGTGAGCGGTGTTATGGCTGGGGCCGTCAAGGGTTAACGGCTGGCGCCGTTAACCCTTGGCTGGAAGCCCGGTGGGCTTCCAGCAGGCTCCAGGCTGAGCCGCGACAGCGGCGAAGCTAACGATGAGTCCGGCCGTAGGCCGGTCCTTAGTTGCAGGACTGGAGCCGTCAAAAGCTGAGACCAACAAATCCGGCTCCCCTCGCTGAGGGGAGCTGTCGGCGATAGCCGACTGAGGGGAGTACCCTGAGCATCATCAGAGCTCCCCTCAGTCATCTACGATGACAGCTCCCCTCAGCGAGGGGAGCCGCTGTATGCCGTCGAAGGAGAACACAAGATGCACTGGCTAGCACCCGACTCCAAATTCATGCGCGCCTGGGGCAATCTGGTGGACGGCGTGCTCGTCAACCTTCTGATGCTGGTCACCTCGTTGCCCATCGTCACCGTCGGCGCAGCGCTCACCGCCGGACAGGACGCCTGCCGCAAGTCCGAAAACGGCGAGGGCAAAGGCGTCGCGGCCAATTACTTCAGCTCCTTCAAGGCTAACTTCGTCAAGGCCACGCTGTTGTGGCTGCCGTTCCTCGTGGTACTGATCGGACTCATCTACTCGTGGGTGGTCCTGCAGATCACGCCGCTGCTCATTCCCAAATTCGCGGTGAGCATTCTGTGGCTCATCGGCTTCGAATGGGTGTTCGCGCTGCAGGCGCGCTTCGAGAACAGCGTGGGACGCACCCTCGCCAACGCCTTCATCTTCGGCGTCTCCCACATCGCCATGACCGTGGTGCTGGTGGCAGTGGATGCGGTATTCGTCGCACTGCTGGTGGCTTGCTGGTTCCTGATGCCCGGTGGCCTGTTCCTGCTCATCATTTTGGGTTACGGCACCATGCTCATGCTCCATGTGCCCGTCACCGAGCGCGTCTTCAAGCCCTATCTGCGGTAATCTTGCCCGCGAACGGCACTGTTCTGGGCATATCCCGACCAATTATTCTGGGCATATAGGTACCACGGAACAGGCGTTTTGGCCTCGTAACTGGTACCTATATGCCCAGAATCAAATTCGGTGCGGCTTTATGGTCCTTATATGCCCCAGAATCGAGATGTCGGGACGGTGCCGTTCCTCCGTTGCCGTTACTTTTTTCGCGGAAAACCGATGCTTCGTGAAAAAGTCACACTGAGTGCCGCTCAGCGTTACCTTTTCACGAAATAAGGCCATACCTCGTGAAAAAGGAACGCTTACTGCGAGTCAGTGTGCCTTTTTCACGAAGTATGGCCTTATCGCGAAAGAAGTAACGCGCCGTAGTCCGCCCCGCCGCCATCGCCATCGGATGCCGAGCGGATCAGCGGGCGCAATGGCGGCGGAACAGCGACACGAAAGCCGCTACTTGCGGCCCTGCGTCACCTGGTAGGCGACGAACAGGATGGCCAGCCAGATCACGCCGGCGATCACGGCCACGCGGTAGCTGGAAGAGAAGCACATCAGCACCACCACCAAGGCCAGGAAGGCGAGCACCACCCACGGCGTCACCTTGGCGAACGGCAGCTTGAAGTGGATGGCGTCGAGCGCCTTCTGGCCCGAAAGGCCGGCCAGCTCGGTGTCTGCCGGAGCGCCGCCCGCGGCGACCACCTTGCGGAACTTCATCTCGGTGAACATGATCATCGTCCAGTTGATGATGCCGGCGATCGTGGCGATGGACATCAGGTAGTTGAACGCGAACTCGGGCCACACGAACACCACCACCACGGCGATGGCGGTGATCACGGCGGAGGTCAGCACGCCGGCCACCGGCACGCCCTTGGAGTTGAGCTTGCCGAGATAGGCGGGGGCGTTGCCCTGCTTGGCCAGCGAGTACAGCATGCGGGAGTTGGCGTACAGACCGGAGTTGTACACGCTCATCACGGCGGTCAGGCACACGAAGTTGAGGATGCCGGCGGCCGCGTGGATGCCCACGGAATCGAAGATCTGCACGAACGGGCTGGATTGGCCGTCGATGGTGTTCCACGGCACCACGGCCATGATCACGCCGAGGGCGCCGATGTAGAAGACGAGGATACGCCAGATGATGTCGTTGGTGGCGCGCGGGATGGTGGTCTTCGGGCTTTCGGTCTCGCCGGCGGTGATGCCGATGAGCTCGGTGCCGCCGAAGCTGAACATCACCACGACCAGAGCCATGAGCAGGCCGGTCCAGCCCTTATCGGTATGAGTCATGAGGCCGTTCGGGAAGAAGCCGTCACCCACGGTGAACCAGTTGGCGAAGCTCGCCTTGATACCGGAGGCGGTGGGCAGCGCGAACACGATGACCGCAAGGCCGCCGATGATCATGGCGATCACGGCCACGATCTTGATGATGGCGAACCAGAACTCGAACTCACCGAACTTGGAGACGCCCAGCAGGTTCGCGGCGGTGATGAGCACCAAGAACACGGCGGCGGAGACCCACGTCGGAATGGCCGGGAACCAGTAGTTCACGAAGCTGCCCACCACGGCCAGCTCCACCATGGAGACCAGGATGTAGTTGAACCAGTAGTTCCAGCCGGAGATGAAGCCGGCGCGCTTGGACCAGTAGCGGGTGGCGTAGTAGCTGAAGGCGCCGGCCTTCGGGTCCTCCACGGACATTTCGGACAGTGCGCGCACGATCATGAAGATCGCGAGGCCACCGATCAGGTAGGCCAGCAGAATGGACGGGCCGGCCAGGGCGATGGATTCGCTGGAGCCGTAGAACAGGCCCGTGCCGATGGCGCCGCCGAGGGCGATCAGCTGGATGTGGCGGTTCTTCAGGGATTTGCGCAACGTGGCCGGCACCGGCACGTCATCGGTTTCGCGCGGCTTCTTGGTCGCGTCAGTATTGCTCATGGATGAGTACTTCCTCTCGGGATTCTTTCTCCGTTGCCGCACGTGCCGCCGAGCCCGCCGATGATGATGGCGGCCGAGGCCGTGCGCAATGTCCGCCATTGTAGGCCGATTTGTTACGAACAGGAGGTTTCGGAAGGCGGTTATGGACGGGTGCGCGGCGTTCCCGTGACGTTTCCATGGCGTTTTTGCGAGCGATTGCACTCAGGTTGGTGCGGTTTAATGGAAGAAGGACGTTGCCCGCCGCCGGTTCCGGGCATGGAACGGTTGCGGTGTGGGGCATGGCCGTTGGCGGAAGCGGGGTGTGCGATGGCGTATATCGAGTTTGACAACGTGGTCAAGGAGTACCCGTCCGGCGGGGCGGCGATCCGCGCGCTGGATGGCGCGAGCTTCACCGCCGACCAAGGCGAACTGACCGTGATCCTCGGCCAGTCGGGCGCGGGCAAGACCACGGCCCTGAACATCCTGGGCGGCATGGACACCGCCACGTCCGGTCGCGTGGTGGTGGGCGGCCGGGATATCACCGGCCTTAACAAGCGCGAACTGGTGGCGTACCGACGTTCGGACATCGGCTTCGTGTTCCAGTTCTACAATCTGGTGCCCAACCTGACCGCGCTGGAGAACGTGGAGCTCGCCTCGCAGATCTGCCCGGACCATTTCGACCCGGCCGAGACGCTGCGCAAGGTGGGGCTGGGGGAGCGCATGGGCAATTTCCCGGCGCAATTGAGCGGCGGCGAGCAGCAGCGCGTCTCCATCGCCCGCGCGATCGCCAAGAAACCGAAGCTGTTGCTGTGCGACGAGCCGACCGGCGCGCTCGACTACGAGACCGGCAAGGAGGTCCTGCAACTGCTGCAGGACATCTGCCATACCCAGGGCATGACGGTGATGATCATCACGCACAATTCCGCGCTCGCGCCGATGGCGCACAAGGTGATCCGATTCCGCTCCGGCAAGGTGGTGAGCGAGGAGACCAACCCCGCGCCCACACCGATCGCGGACATCGAATGGTAAGGCGGTGAGTGCGATGGCGCGCGGCAGGCATGCCCGGCGTACGGGCGCTCCCCGGTCCTCGACCGTAGCCACAGTGAACGGTACTGTGAAACAATCCGTGAAACGCGGCGTGGAACATCCTGTGAAACATCGTGGGGCCGGCATCTCCGGCGCGTTCGCCAAGGACATGCTGCGCATGTGGGCGCGCAACTGGAAACGGTTCGTCTCCATCGCCATCATCTCCATGCTGGGCGTGGCGGTGCTCACCGGCATCTACGCCGGCTGCCGGGACATGTTCCGCGGCGCCGACCGGTTCCTCGACAACCAGCGCCTGTACGACATCCAGGTCATCTCCACGCTCGGCCTGACCGAGGACGACGTCGCCGCGCTCAAGGCCGTCCGCGGCGTCGAGCGTGTGCAGGCCGAACGTTCGGCCGCCGCGACCGTCACCGTGGACGGCAGCGGCGAATCGGTCACGCTCACCGAAATCGGCACGAACGGCATGAACCAGCCGTATCTGCAGGAGGGCAAGCTCCCGGTCAAGTCCGGCGAAGTGGCCGTCACCAGGAAGTTCATGCGTGACAGCGGGCTTAAGGTGGGGGACAAGCTCAGCGTGACGCTTGGTTCGGGCACGTCGTCCGGATCGTCCGTGCCGGATACGTCAGGCACGACGGGCAATGCATCAGGTGATGCGTCGGCCAGTACGGTCGACGGAGGTACGTCAGCCGACGCTTCGCCCGATTCGGACATCCCGGGCGATTCGTCCGGCGGTATGACTGATTCGTCCGGTTCCGATGCCGCTTCCGCCGATACGTCGAACGAGACCCCGGCGTTCCCCACGGACCTCACCATCACCGGCATCGTGCTGGACCCGCTTGATCTGCAGAATCCGGAAGGCTACTCGACCGGTGCGTTCCGCAGCTCCGCCACCGCCGACTACACGTTCTTCCTGCCCTCGGACGGCGTCGCCGGCAGCGTCTATACGGCGATTTCGCTGGAAATCAGCGGTTCCGCGGCACTCGACACCTTCTCCGACCAGTACGACGACGCCGTGCGCGAGGTGCGCGACCGCATCGAAAACAACGTCCAGACCAAACGGCAGAAGGCCCGTCGCCAGCAGCTCATCGACGAGGCGAAACAGAAGATCGCGGATGCCCGCGCCGAAGCCGACCAACGGTTCGCCGACGCCCAAGCCACGTTGGACGACCAGCGCAGCCAATTCAACGCGCAGATCGACCGGATTATTACAGCCACCGGCGGCACGGTCGCCCAAGCCGCACAGGACGGCACGGACCAGGCGGCCGCAACTGCACTGGACGCCCAACGCAACGCCGTCATTGCCCAAAGCGGCGAACTGACGCAAGCCAAACAGCAGCTGGACAACGCGCAGACGCAGCTCGACCAGCAGAAAGCGAACACCACCGCCGAACTGGACAAGCAGGAGTCCTCGGTCGAAACCACCATCCCGCAGGCACGCTGGTACGTGAACACGCGCTCGGCGGCCGGCACGTTCTCCTCGCTCAAATCCGACCTGAGCTCCATCGAATCCATCGGCCGCGCGTTCCCCGTGGTGTTCCTGCTCGTGGCCGTGCTCATGAGCCTGACTGCCATGACCCGCATGGTCGAGGAGGACCGCGGGCTCATCGGCACGTACATGGGACTGGGGTACGGCAGCGCACTCATCGCCTCCCGGTATGTGCTGTTCGCGCTGCTCGCCTGCCTGATCGGCGGCGGCCTGGGCGACCTCATCGGCTTCCTCGGCATCCCCGCGTTCCTGCTCATCGTGCTGGAAGGCATGTACGTGGTGCCCGGCACCACGCTGCTGTACGACTGGCTGTACGGTTCGGCCGGCGTGCTGCTGTTCGTGGTGGGCGTGGGCGCGGCCACCGTGGTGGCGTGCCGCGGCGAGATGCGGCGGATGCCCGCCGAGCTCATGCGCCCGAAATCGCCCAAGGCCGGCTCGCGCGTGCTGCTGGAACGCATCGGACCGCTGTGGCGGCGCATGAAGTTCCTCAACAAGGTCACCGCGCGCAACCTGTTCCGTTTCAAGGGCCGTCTGTTCATGACGGTCGGAGGCGTGGCCGGCTGCACCGCACTCATCGTGTGTGGTCTGGCCATCAACGACACGGTGGACGCGCTGCCGGTCACGCAGTACCAGGACGTGTACCGGTATGACCTGATGGTCGTGACCGATCATGACGATCTGGACGCCGTGCGCTCTCGGCTGGTGTCCGACGGGAAGATCGCTGATTCGACCACGTCCTCAGCCGGCACGATGACCCTCGCGCGCGTGGAAAGCGGCGAAATCACCACCGGAGCCGACGAATCCGAAACCGTGCAGCTCATCACCGTGCCCGCGGCGGCGGATTTGGCGGATATCGTCTCGCTCAGGTTGGTGGCTGGCGGGACGATGGAGCAGTATCGGGATGGTACGGCGATCGGGCTGGCCGCTGCCGGAGCCGAATCATCCGCCGCCGGGAAGAGCGCGGATGGTTCGGCCAGCGTTGCGAACGCAAATGATGGGCCGGTTTTCGCCGGGGACGGCGTCATCGTCTCGCAATCCGCGGCCAATGCGCTGGGCGTCAAGGCCGGCGACGAGGTGACGCTCGAAAACGGCGACGCCGCGCGCGAAACCGCCCGTGTGTATGCCGTCAGCGAGTCCGTGATCGGTGCGGATGTGTATCTGACGGCCGGGTACTACCGGGAGGTGTTCGGCGGGGGTAGTTCGGGTGATGGTGGCTCGCAGGGCGACACCGCCACCGAAGCCGACGGCGTGGAGATGAACGCGATATTCGCGCGGTACACCGGCTCGGATGACGACCAGATCGCCTACGCGGACAAGCTCGCCAAGGAATCGGACGTGCTGAGCGTGGTGAGCACGGCGGATATGCAGCGGCGTTTCAGCTTCGATCTCATGGGCGCGGTGGTGGCGCTGATCGTCGCGCTCGCCGGAGCGTTGGCGTTGGTGGTGCTGTTCACGCTGGCCAATACGAACGTTTCCGAGCGCGTGCGCGAGATGGCCACGCTCAAGGTGCTCGGCTTCTTCGACCGCGAGGTGCACCGGTACGTGAACCGCGAGATGCTGATCCTGACGCTGATGGGCATCGCGGTGGGCCTGCCGCTCGGTCGTTGGATCGGCGGACTGCTCACGGCCGCGCTCAACATGCCGGGGCTGTACTTCGCCGTGACCGTACGGTGGACGAGTTACGCGATAGCGGCCGCCGTGACGCTGGCGTTCGCGCTGCTCGTCCAATTGTTCACCAACCCCGTGCTCGACCGCATCGACCCGGTGTCCTCACTGAAAAGCGTGGAGTGATGGAATCGGCTTTGCCGATGCTGTTTCCCGCGGCCGTTGGCCGCTCCTCCACTACCCTTCAGTCGGCTACGCCGCCAGCTCCCCTGACAAGGGGAGCCGAGATCTATACGTGTGCAAACCTTGGCTCCCTCTGACGAGGGAGCTGTCGAACGAAGTGAGACTGAGGGAGAGAAGAGGAGCGGCCAACGGCCGCGGGAAACCAGCGTCGGCCAAAGGCCGATTCCGACCGCTCAATACCAGAAAAGTTCAATTTTGCCGAACGAAATTGAACTTTTTGGGCGAATTTCTGCAATATCGCCACAATCGGGTTGAACTGGAGGCTGGTTCCGGTAAGAGGCGTGGTGATAAAGTTTGAACCTGAATTTGAACGATTGAGCGCGGCTGTGGGCCGGGCGATGAGGAAGAGAACGTACGGCATGGTCGAAACGAAAGCACCGGCTGGCGGCAGTGCCGGCTCAAACGAGCTGAAGTCCGTCGAAAGCCTGGATCAGGACAACGAGATGGCCCGTGGCCTGAACAACAGGCACGTCCAGTTCATCGCCATCGGCGGCACCATCGGCACTGGCCTGTTCCTCGGTTCCGGCAAGTCCATCGCGCTGACCGGCCCGAGCATCGTCTTCGTGTACATTGGCGTGGGCATCATCATGTTCCTGCTCATGCGCGCCATCGGCGAGCTCATGTACCGTGACCCGAGCCAGCACACGTTCATCAACTTCATCACCCGCTACCTCGGCAACGGCTGGGGCAAGTTCGCGGGCTGGTCGTACTGGATCGTGCTCGTGCTCATCGGCATGAGCGAGATCACGGCCGTCTCCACCTACTTCATCACGTTCTTCGACACGTTCGGCATGGACCTCTCGCATTGGAAATGGCTCATCGAGCTGTGCTTCCTCGCGGCGTTGGTGACCATCAACCTCATCGCCGTCAAGGCCTTCGGCGAGGCCGAATTCTGGTTCTCGATGATCAAGATCACGCTGATCTGCGCCATGATCGCCACCGCCGTGGTCATGGTGGTGATCGGCTACCACTACGACGCCGTGCAGATCACCGGCCAGGACGGCATCTCTCCCGCGGGCCACGCCGGACTCGACAACATCACCAACAACTTCCAGATCGCGCCGAACGGCTGGCTGAGCTTCCTCATGAGCTTCCAGATGGTCTTCTACGCCTACGAGATGATCGAGTTCGTGGGCGTGACCGTCTCCGAGACGCAGAACCCGCGCAAGGTGCTGCCGAAGGCCGTCAACGAGATCATCGTGCGCGTGCTCATCTTCTACGTGGGCGCGCTGCTGGCCATCATGGCCATCGTGCCGTGGACCACGTTCAAGCCGAACAAGGACGGCTCCTTCGCCTCCCCGTTCATCATGGTGTTCCAGTACGCCGGCCTGAACTGGGCGGCCGCGCTGGTGTTCTTCGTGGTGATCACCGCCGCGTCCTCCGCGCTGAACTCGCTGCTCTACTCCGCCGGCCGTCACCTCTACCAGCTGGCCAGCGAGTCGAACTCGCCCGCCTTCCGCAAGATCGGCGTGGTCTCCAAGCGCCAGGTGCCGGCGCGCGCGATCCTGGTGTCCGCCGCGCTGATCCTGCTGTCCCCGGTGGTCAACTCCATTCCGGGTATCTCCAGCGCCTTCGTGCTGTTCGCATCCGCCTCCAGCGCCGTCATCATCTTCATCTACACGCTCACGATGATCGCGCACCGCAAGTACCGTCGTTCCGCCGATTTCATCGCCGATGGATTCGTGATGCCGGCGTGGAAGGTGCTCAACACCCTGGCGATCGTGTTCTTCGTGTTCGTGTACTGCACGTTGTTCCTCGCGGACGATACGCGCGGCTCCGCCATCGCCGGCCTGATCTGGCTTGCGGTGTTCGGCGGCTACTGCCTGCTGCGCGACCGCTACACCAACCGCGACCTCAAGGAGGCGCTCGCCAAGGAGGAGCAGGCTCGTAAGTAGGCTCTCTGGCCCGCTGCTGATTGATGTAAAAAAACCGGCTCCCCTCTCCGAGGGGAGCTGCCACCGTAGGTGACTGAGGGGAGCACTAGGGATTACGGCTCCTAATACTCCCCTCAGTCACCTACGGTGACAGCTCGTCCTGCAATTATGGACGAACTTCGTTCGCATCCTGTTGGCTCGACTGTCGTCTCGCACATTGCCTACAAACAGCTCTGCTGTTTGCTTCACGGCAATGTCCTCAGCGAGGGGAGCCAGATTTGTTATTGACGATTGATAAATAATTCAGCTATGCTGCGGGCGACCGCCCGGAGTTGGCTGGAATGCCCCGTGAACCAGCGCCGACGTGAAGTGCATCGTGCACATTCCTGCTTCTTGAGCTTCATGAGTGCACCCTGCGATGCTGCAGAGGCAAAGTCCCCGTTCCATTGTTTCCCCCTTCTTTGGGATGGCTGCCGTGCCATCACTGCTTGCAGTATAGGCACAAAGGTGCTACGGAAGTAAAGAAAATAGGGCGTTTCTGTGAGTCGTGTCACACCCCTTCGGCGTGTACCCCCGATTTTTGCGGGACGGCATCGGCTGCTTCGGGTGGATTCGGGCGAAAGATAAGGTTGCGGCAATGCCCCCGATTCTTCTGAGGTGTAATTGTTTACAGTGTGAGATATTATTGACGACGTCTGCGCGGAGTGCCGTGCGGTCGGGAACATGAAGGAGGCGTGCCGTGGGATATGAGGAAGAGGCGGTGGATGAGCTGTGGCGTGACGTATGGTGCCACCGATCTCAGATGCAGCGCGATCTCAATCATGGCGCCGGCGAAACGTTCGTGATTCGCGCACTGGCGCATCAGGGCACGATGTCGCCCTCGCAGCTGGCCGACGCCATGCATGTCACCACCGGTCGCATCTCCGCCGTGCTTTCGGCGTTGGAGAAGAAGGGCCAGATCGTGCGGTCCGTGGATCCTTCCGACCGTCGTGCCGTGCGTGTGGAGCTCACTGAGGCAGGGCGGGATCGCGGTCGCAAGGATATGCAGGAGATGCGCGACGCCGTCTGCTGGATCTTCTCGCAGATGGGGGAGCGGCGCACCCGCGAATTCGTCGATTTGGTGCGTGAATTCTCCATTTATATGACGCTGTGCAAGCCAGGGGAGCCGCGGCCCACACCTGAGGAGGTGCGCAAGGCGTTCGAGGGTGATTCACGGGATTCGTAAGGCCGCGTGGCTTCGCCGATTGACGGTTCGTCGCATTCGGTTCCGCTCAGAGTGAATCTTTGAATGTCGTTTAGCTCTGCATAATATCTTACAGTGTAAGAAATAACTACTGAAAACAATTTTGACCGGTAGGCCGCTCCGCCGGAGCAAGGCCAAAGGAAATCGTCCAGTCTCAACAACCAACAACACAAGGGGACGTAATGCTTCGCATCATGAAATACCTCTCCAAAGCGGAGATAGGCCAGATGCTCATCGCCCTGGTGACCATCGTGGGACAGGTCTTCTTCGACCTGAAACTGCCTGACTACATGTCCGACATCACCACGCTGGTCGAAACGCCGGGCAGCGCGATGGCGGACATCTGGATCGCCGGCGGCAAGATGCTGCTCATCTCGCTGGGCTCCGTGGCCTGCGCCGTCGTGACCGGCTACATCGCCGCGCGCGTGGGCTCGTCGTTCACCCAGCGTCTGCGCTCGCTGGAGTTCCGCCGGGTCGAATCGTTCGGCCCCGCCGAAATGAACCGGTTCTCCACCGCAAGCCTCATCACCCGCTCCACCAACGACATCACGCAGATCCAGATGTTCATCACCATCGGCCTGCAGCTCATCGTCAAATCGCCGATTATGGCCGTCTGGGCCGTGGCCAAGATCGCCGGCGAGGGCTTCGAATGGACGCTCGCCACCGGCATCGCCGTGGTGGTCCTGCTGGCGGCGATCGTGGTGATGATGGCCATGGTCATGCCCAAGTTCAAGGCCATGCAGACCCTCACGGACAACATCAACCTCGTGGCCCGCGAGAACCTCACCGGTCTCAAGGTGGTGCGCGCCTACAATGCCGAGGACTACCAGGAGGCCAAGTTCACCAAGGCCAACACCGATCTGACCGAAACCCAGCTGTTCACCAACCGCGTCATGGCGTTCATGATGCCGCTGATGAACACCATCATGAACGGCCTGATGCTCGCCGTCTACTGGATCGGCGCCTACCTCATCGAGGCGGCCGAGCTCACGGACAAGCTCACCGTCTTTTCCAACATGGTGGTGTTCTCCAACTACTCCGTGCAGGTCATCATGAGCTTCCTGCTGATGAGCATGGTGTTCGTGCTCTGGCCGCGCGCCGACGTCTCCGCCCAGCGCGTACTTGAAGTGCTCGACACCGAGCCGATGATCGAGAACGGCACCAAAACCGCCGCCGACGTGGCCAAGACCGGCCAGAAGGGCACCGTGGAGTTCCGCAACGTCAGCTTCGCCTACCCGGATTCGCGTGAGGCGATTCTGGAGGGCGTCAACTTCTCGGCCCGGGCGGGCCAGACCGTGGCGTTCATCGGCTCGACCGGCTCCGGCAAGTCGTCCCTCATCAACCTCGTGCCGCGCTTCTACGACGCCACGCAAGGCCAGGTGCTGGTCGACGGCGTGGACGTGCGCGACTACGACCTGAAGACCCTGCGTGACAAGATCGGCTACGTGCCGCAGACCTCAGTGCTGTTCAAGGGCACGGTGGCGTCCAACGTGAGCTACGGCGACAAGCCGGGCGAATCGGCGAACGTCGAGCTCGCTGACACCTCCACCGTCGCCGGCCGCAGGCGCGAAACCGAACTGATCGCCGCCGGACGGGCCGCGGAAAACGCCGCGATGCCGGCCGATCAGATGGACCGCATCAAGACCGCGGCCGACGTGGCCCAGGCCAGCGAGTTCGTGAACCGCATGGACGGCGGATTCGAGGCCGCCATCGCACAGAGCGGCTCGAACGTGTCCGGCGGTCAGAAGCAGCGCCTGTCCATCGCCCGCGCGGTCTACCGTCACCCGGAAATCCTGATCTTCGACGACTCGTTCTCCGCGCTCGACTTCAAGACCGACCGTGAGGTGCGCGAGGCGCTCGCCCGCGAGGCCAAGGACTCCACCAAACTCATCGTGGCCCAGCGCATCGGCACCATCATGAACGCCGACCTCATCGTCGTGCTGGACGACGGCAAGGTGGTGGGCCAGGGCACCCATAAGGAGCTGCTGGACACCTGCGAGGTCTACCGCCAGATCGCCGAATCCCAGCTCAGCAAAGCCGAGCTGATGGCCTGAATCATTCCGACGAACAATAAATAAGGACTTACCAATGCCAAGAGGACCAATGGGGCACGGGCCGGGCGCGGGACGCACGGTCGAGAAGCCCGCCGATTTCGGCAAGACCATGGGCAAGCTCGTGGACTACTGCCGCAACTACATTCCCGTCATCATCGTCGCGCTCGTCCTGGGCGCGGCTGGCACCGTCTGCCAGATCATCGGCCCGGACAAGCTCAAGGACATGACCAACGAGATCGTCAAGGGACTGCCGGCCATCGTGAACGGCCGTCCGGTGATGAACTCGGTCGACTTGACGGCGGTCGGGCGCATCGCCTGGATGCTGGTCGCGCTGTACGTGGGGTACGCGGTGCTCAGCTACGTGCAGAGCTGGATGATGGCGAACGTCACCCAGCGCACGGCCCAGCGCCTGCGCGAGTCGATTTCGGTCAAGATCAACAAGCTGCCGCTCAAGTACTTCGACAAGGTCAGCTACGGCGACGTGCTGTCCCGCATCACCAACGACGTGGACGCCATCGGCCAGACGCTGGGCCAGTCGCTCGGCTCGCTCATCACCTCGGTGACGTTGTTCGTGGGCGCGCTGGTCATGATGTTCTACAACAACGTGATCATGACGCTGTGCGCGATCGGCGCGAGCCTGTTGGGTTTGGTGCTCATGATGGGCATCATGAAGGCCTCCCAGAAGTACTTCGTGCGCCAGCAGGCCGCGCTCGGCGACGTGAACGGCCATGTGGAGGAGATGTACGCCGGGCATCTGATCGTGAAGGCGTACAACGGCGAGGCCGATTCGATCCGCCGCTTCGAGAAGTACAACGCCGACCTGTACGAATCCGGCTGGAAATCGCAGTTCCTGTCCGGCCTGATGATGCCGCTCATGAACTTCGTGGGCAACCTCGGCTACGTGGTGGTGTGCGTGGTGGGCGCGGCGCTCGCCATGGACGGGCAGATCGAATTCGGCGTGATCGTGGCGTTCATGATGTACATCCGCCTGTTCACCCAGCCGCTTTCCCAGTTCGCGCAGGCCTTCCAGAACCTGCAGCGCTGTGCGGCCGCCGCCGAGCGCGTGTTCGGCTTCCTGGAGGAGCCGGAGATGGCCGAGGAGCCGGCCAAGGCCGAGTTCGGGCTGGGAGGTGCCGGTTCGGAAGGTGCTGAGCGGGGCGCCGCCGCGTCGATGCCGGCTGCCCAGCGTGCGCGACTGCTGGGGTACGACGCCCAGGGTCGTCCGCAGCCCGTCCGAGGTGATGTGGAATTCAGCCACGTCCGGTTCGGCTACGAGCCCGACAAGCCGGTCATCCACGACTTCTCCGCGTCCGTGAAGGCCGGTCAGAAGGTGGCGATCGTGGGGCCGACCGGTGCCGGCAAGACCACGATGGTGAACCTCCTGATGCGCTTCTACGAGATCTCCGGCGGTTCGATTTCCATCGACGGCGTGGACACCAAGTCCGTGCCGCGCTGGAACGTGCACGACCAGTTCTCGATGGTGTTGCAGGATACGTGGGTGTTCCGCGGCACCGTGCGCGAGAACATCGCGTACTCCAAGCCCGGCGTGACCGACGAGCAGATCGTCGCCGCCTGCCGCGCGGTGGGCCTCGACCATTACATCCAGTCGCTGCCGGACGGGTATGACACCGTGCTGGACGACAAGTCCACGCTGTCCGCCGGCCAGAAGCAGCTGCTGACCATCGCCCGCGCGATGGTGCAGGACGCGCCGATTCTCATTCTCGACGAGGCCACCTCCTCGGTCGATACCCGCACTGAGGAGCTCATCCAGAAGGCCATGGACGCGCTGACCGTGGGACGCACCTCGTTCGTGATCGCGCACCGCCTCTCCACCATCCGCGACGCCGACATGATCCTCGTCATGAACCACGGTGACGTGATTGAGCGCGGCACCCACGAGGAGCTGCTGGCGGCAGGCGGCTTCTACGCCGACCTCTACAACTCCCAATTCACGCTCACCAGCTGATGGCGCGTCTTCGTCGTTGCTGCCCGCTGCGACGTACCTGTTGCGCGCAGCGCAACCGTCGCGGCAAGCCGCTCCCCTCGCCTGAGGGCAACCCACGGGGTTGCCCTCTATACGGCTCAGCGCCTTTGCGGGCGCGCCTAGAAGCCGCGCGCATCAGCTGGCTCGCTACGCTCACTGATTGACGGCGCGTCCATATTTCTTGGCTCCCCTTGTCAGGGGAGCTGGCTCGCGTAGCGAGACTGAGGGGTAGTTCAACAGAATTAGCTTTTGCCTGACAAAGCTTTTGGCAAGGCTATTCCGAGAATTTGCGCTTCCTATTCCGATTTTTCATGGGTTCTATTCCGAGATTTTGATTAAAAGGCGAGTCAGAAGATGAAAAACCCACCCGGAAAATCGGGGGATTGGGCGGCGGTGCGGTCGGCGTTGAGGATGGCGCACTGGAAGTCGAAATGACGGCGTAATTGCGCTGCTGGCGTGGTGAACAGGGCGGTTGCCAGGCCGTCTGCCGTGGCGGTCGGGAAGTCGTGGTCGGGGTGCACCGCAACCCACGTGGCGGCCACGCTATCAACCGGCAGTCCGTCGATGGCGTTGAGCAGGTGATGCAGCTGGTGCCCGGCCGCCTCGCCCCAGTGGCGGCGGCTGGGCGCGCTGGCGCAGAACGCACCATTACTCATCGTTGCGGTGCCTACCGCACGACTTGGGTCCGCGGGATCCTCAAGCGCGATGGTGACGGTTGTCTCGGCCGGTTCATCGTGGGCCGAGGGCGTGCCCTCATCGTCGTGGGCCGTCGTGCGGCCGTTCGATGCGCAGCCGACCGTGCGAATCAGCAGATCACCCCCCGCATCGATAACGTATGCATCGGTTTGTTCCCGCAGCATCCTCGCAATCAGATCGACCAGATAGCCCTTGCCGCACGCGCCGAAATCAAGCGCGACCGGACGGCGGATCACCAGCGTCGTGCCATGACGCTCCACGTCGGTTTTCCAGGTCGCCCGCCCATGAATCGCCCCTAAATGCCATGTGACGGACTGGCCGTGCGTGCCGGCGCTCGGTGCGGCCGGATCGCCGGAAGCGTCGGACGTGCCGAGTTTGTTGGAATCGCCGTCTTTGCCGGGTTCAATGGAATCAGGCGAAACGGTGAACGAGTAGGACGAATCGTATCCCAGTCGAATCAGATCCTCGCCTACGCACGGGTCGATCGCGCCACCGGTTGCCGTGAACAGGCGATCGTACAAATCAAACAGCGGGCCGCACCAATCGGGGAACACGAACGTGCCGCCATGCTTGGCCCGGCGCATCCGCGATACCAGCGAATCCGGGCGGAAGCGGGAGAGTGCGGATTCGTACGTGTCGATGAGGATGTCGATGGCGTCGTACAACAGGATACGGTCATCGGCATCGTTGGTTCCGAAGAAGGCGCTGTTGCCGGGGGCGACCGGGTTGCTGACATTGGTATTGGCGCGGCTGCCAACGTTGGCGTCGTCGTCCCGCAGCACAGGCGGAACGCCAATCGTCGTGTTCTCGTCAAGCGCAGACTGGACAATCAACCCCGTGCCCAAGGCGTGCGGGAATGCCATCGTATGCGGAAGCTGCTCATCGAGACCGGTCATGACGCCATCATAGATGCCGGTCCCGGTCGACGGGCTCGCTCTGACGATCCGCGGTCGGCGGTCGATCCTTTCCAGAGGCGGCCGGGGCGTGGGATGCCTATGCCGATCTTAGCTCAATAGGGTTTTGCTGGACCGGATTGGGATTTTCCGTCTTGCTCACTTGCGAGAGAAGGCTGGAAGCCGAGTATCCGAGGTGGGAAAATGGCGGAATGGCGTTGGTGTTCGCTGGGACAACGGTGATACACTGCTATTGACATGGTGTCAACAAGGAGGTTCGACAATGGCTGATTCCATCACGCAATCCGCAGGCGCGGCATCGGACGGACGTGCGATCCACGCGATCAAAGACCTGCCAATCGCCAAGGTGTGGGCCTTCGCCATCGGTCAGTTCGGCTGGGCGCTGCTTTCCGGCATCATCTCGAACTGGCTCGTCTACTTCTACCAACCCGACCAGGAGACCATCAGCCAAGGCCAGACCGTCTTCGTGCCGCAGGGTCTCGTGGTGCTCAGCATCGTGACCGTGGTGGGCGGCATCACCGCCTTCGCACGCTTCTTCGACGCCTTCGTGGACCCGGCCGTGGCCTCGCTCTCCGACCGCTGCAACGCCAAGGCCGGCCGCCGCATGCCGTTCCTCAAGTTCGCCGCCGCGCCGCTCGCCATCGTCACCGTGCTCGTGTTCTGGAGCCCGATCAACGGCACGAGCTGGGTCAACGCCGCGTTCCTGTTCGTCACCGTGATCGGCTACTACATCGCCCTCACGTTCTATTGCACGCCGTACAACGCGCTCATCGCCGAGCTCGGCCACGACTCCAAGCAGCAGCTGACCATCTCCACCGCCATCTCGTTCACCTGGGTGTTCGGCACGGCGATCGCGTACGTGGCACCCGTGATCTGGGGCGGACTGGTGCCCGCATTGGGTCGCATCACCGCCATCCGCGTGACCTTCACCATCATGGCCGCCGTGGCGTTCGTGTGCATGCTGATCCCGCCGCTGGCCATCCGCGAGAAGGACTACGTCAACTCGCAACCCACCTCCGAATCGACCATAGAATCCCTCAAGCAGACCTTCGGCGACGGCGAATTCCGCAAGTTCGTCTGCTCCGACGTGGTCTACTGGGTGGCCATCACCACCTTCCAGACCGGCCTGCCGTTCTTCGTGACCTCCCTGCTCAAGCTGCCGGAAACCACCACGACCATCTACTTCGTGCTCATGACCGGCGTGTCCGTGCTGTTCTACCTACCCGTGAACCTGCTTGCCAACCGCGTGGGTAAGAAGCGTCTGCTGCTCGTGGCGTTCGTGATCTTCACCTGCGCGTTCGCGTTCGCCGGTGCGCTCGGATCCGGTGCGCTCGCCTTCATGCCGGCGATGGCTCAGGGTCTGGTGCTTTCGGTGGTGGGCGCGATCCCGATGGCCGCGTTCGGCATCCTGCCGCAGGCCATCGTGGCGAACATCGCCGACGCCAGCTCGCGCGTGACTGGTCAGGATCGTCAGGGCATGTTCTACGCCGCCCGTACGTTCGCGATGAAGATGGGCCAGTCCGTGGCGATGCTGCTGTTCACTGGCGTCTCCACGATTGGCATGGCGTCCGGCGCGGGCTACCGCATCGCGGCGGTGTGCGCGGCCGTGCTGTGCGGCATCGGTGGCATCGTGTTCGCGTTCTACAACGAGAAGAAGGTGTTGCGCGTGCTGGAAGGCTGAGTGCCGTGAGTCTGTAGTTTCGGCTCCTTCTGCCAAGGAAGCTGGCGGAGGAGCCGACCGAGGGGTGGTCTACGAGCCTCGTGCCATCCTGGCCGAGCCTGTGCTTTCGACACACTGACGGCCCGAATTGCGTTTGACCGCCCCTCGTACTATATTTATGCGAGTTGCTTTGCGGAGCAGAGCAACAATCCAAGGGGCTGTAGCTCAGTTGGTAGAGCGCTTCGTTCGCATCGAAGAGGTCGCGGTTTCGACTACCGTCAGCTCCACTTGGGTCGCTTGCATTCATTCCACCGCGAGCGGCCCATTTTCTTTTTCACCCGCAAAACCGCACGGTTCCGCCGTTTGGGAATTGCGCGGTTCTGCGAGTTCCAAGATTCCTCCGGAGTCCGAATCACTGCGGGCCTTGAGAAAATATATGTACATCTATGGGTACGCGGCCCTACCGGCGTTCAATGGCGTTCAGTGGTGCGAACATCATTGCTGAACTGTCGATGTGACGGAATCCATAGTGTTCATAGAACTGTGCTGCCGAATCGGTTGCGGGTTGTACCACCAATGCGCGGGCGCCGATGATGCCGGCTGCGTTCAGGGCCCGCAACGTGGCGTCCCGAAGTAACTGCGAGCCGACATGTTTGGTTTGGAACCGCATGTCTACGCCGAGCATGCCCAGCAGGATCACGGGAATCGGATTTGGGCTGTTGCGTTTCAGCCAGCCGCTGGCTTCCGTGCGCTCCATGCTGTAGGCGCTCAACGTATAAAAGCCGGCAAGGGTGTCATCGTTGGCAAACGTGGCGTAGGCCACGGCGGTGCCTTGCCGGTCCGCTGTATGCAGGTGATGCGCAAGCCAATCGTTCACAAGCGGTAGCCCGCAATCGAATCCGGAGATATCGTCGGTAGCGGTGAGCCGGCGTGGCGGAGAGAATCGTGTCATGTCCATATCGGCTCACGATTCAGTAGTTCGACCAGACGGTCGGGCATTGGTTCATCTAGGGCGGCGGTGAAATCTGCCCAAGCCTGGTCGTTGAGACGGATGATATGAGCCTCCCTTATGTCCCGATCTGCGGCGGTGAGCAGATTTGACAAGGCCCACTGCGATGTGGTCATGCCTTTGGTCTCGGCTGCCTGGTCAATGCGGTCGCGTTGCTCCTGCGTCAGTCGCATCTCGAAGCGAGTGTTCTTATTCGTGTTTTCCGCTGCCATAATGAAATTGTACGGCGAATGTACGGACAATGGAGGTGGTGGGGCGGGCAGGCGTGCGGTTGTGGTGTCAGGCATGTTTCTCCTCGTGATTTGTGGGATTACGGATGGGATAGGACGGGGCGTGTTGACCCGATACGGGCGAACGTATCGCACGCGGAAAGCGATTGCTACTGGAATCGGCTTATGTGGTTCCAGCTTGCCGGGTCAGCCACATTGATTGGTGACGGACCTCTGCAACCTCCGTTCCATACGGATCCCCTGTCGCTGTTGCTCCGTGGCTTGGGGAATACTGGGGGTATGACGAATGCAGCCGATTTCACCGAACAGTCCAGCCTCGAAGACGCCGCCAGTGCCGATGGTGTCGAGGGCATCGAAAACGTTGAAAACAACGCCGGCGACGTTGTGAACGCTGGCGGCTCCGAAGACCTCGAAGATTTCGACGCCACACAAGAGGTGAACGGCGACAGCGCGGAGGAAACCGAAACCAGCGTCACCACGGCGGTCAGCGCCGCGACCGTGACCATCCCCGCCGGAACCGTGGTGCTTGCCGCCACCCCGATCGGCAATACCGGTGACGCCTCCGCCCGTCTGGTCGCGCTGCTCGAACGCGCGGACATCGTGGCCGCCGAGGACACCCGCCGTCTCTACGACCTCGCCCGCCGCCTCGGTGTGCATGTGAACGGCCGCGTCGTGGCCTACCACGACCACAACGAACGTGGTAAGGCGGATGGTCTGCTCGACCAGGTCGAGACCGGAGCCACCGTGCTCGTGGTCTCGGACGCCGGCATGCCCACCATCAACGACCCCGGTTTGGCCATCGTGCGCCGCGCCATCGAACGCGGCCTGCCCGTCACCTGCGCGCCTGGCCCCTCCGCCGTGCTCGACGCGCTCGCCCTTTCCGGTCTGCCCACCGACCGTTTCTGCTACGAGGGCTTCCTGCCGCGCAAACATGCCGAGCGCGTGCAATACCTGCGTACGTTGCTTGGCGAACGCCGCACCATCGTGTTCTACGAGACGCCCCACCGCATCGCCGATTCCATGGACGACCTGCTCGACGCCTTCGGCCCGAACCGTCCGATGGCCCTGTGCCGCGAGCTCACCAAGGATTACGAGGAAATCCGTCGTGGGCCGATCGGCGAGATTCGCCAGGGCGTGATCGACAACCCGCCGCGAGGCGAGATGGTGCTGGTGATCGGCGGCGCCTCCGACGAGGAGGCCGAGGCCGCCGCGCCCAGCAGCCTGAGCATCGAGGACATGGCCGTGCTCGCCATCGACCGCGCACTGGAGGACGGCATCCGTATCAAGGACGCCATCGCGCAGGTGGTGCAGGAACATCCGCAGGCGGACGGTTCGTTGGCCAACCGCAAGCAGGTCTACGCGGCCGTCCTGGAAATCAAGGGCTGATCACTCCTCCTCCATTGATTCCAGCAGGATTTCCAGCGCTCGTCTGACACCCGGCCCGCCGGCCTGGGAGACGTATTCGAGCAGTCCGGCGTCGGCCTGCGGGTTGGCCACCAGCCAGCGACGCAGTTCGGGCACGTTGCGCGCGATGTGCCACAGCACATCCGGGTCGGTATCCGACGAGCAGGCCACGGCCGGCGTCAGAACGATCGGCGGCTCAGGCGGCGCGGTCATGTCGGGAATCGCATCGGCGGCCGATTCGTCGCCCGCGGTTTCTCCCGGCAGCCGCTGCCGTTGCCGCAACGACCCCAACCGTCCGGTTTTCGCGCGATGCCGCCCGATCATGCGCCCGTCTCCGGTTCCGAATCCGGTTCCCGACTCGGCCGTGCCTCAGTATCCGCGTCCGATGTCGCCTGCGGTTTCTTAGTGCCGGGCCGGGCATCGGGCCGGGAGGGCCGAACCATCGAATCAACCGGCACGTCGTCCATCTCCCGCTGAATCGCCTCGAAAAACGCGCGCGCCCGGCCGGCGTATTTGTGATGACGATGCTCCTTGATGATGCTCAGGCAGTCATTCGCCCGGAACCGGTACGCGCTCATCAGCTGGCAGACCACGTCGTTGATAAGCGTGGGCGGGGCCGCGCCCTCCGGCATCATCGCCAGATCGCAGGCCGTGCGGGCCGGCGTGGTGATGGGCAGACGGCCCAGTTTGATGATCTGCTCGGGCAGCGTGAGCCGCCGGAAGACGCGGATGCGGCGGCCCGCGGACGTGGAACGGAAGTGCGAGGTGGAGATCACGTCGATGGTGGCTGGGAAGCGGTCGCCTCCCAGCCACACCCATGCGGCCGTGAACATACAGGCCACGGTGCCGAACGGCGCGATGCTGGAGATGATGGTGGCCCGACCGTACAGCGTGGTGGCGTGGTCGGACCAGTATCCGGCGGTTTCGTCGAGCTTGGTGACCGTGCCGAACGCGGCCAGACGATTGAGACTGAGCGGTCCGGGCAGGTCCTTGGTGAACAGGACCGGCGGAATCGTGGCCGTTTCCTGGCGGGCCGGGATTCGCGAGGAGATGGACACCCTGGTGGCGGAGGAGATGCTGCCGGCCGGCGGCTTGGCCGGGGCTCTGGGGTTTCGTGATGTGTTGCTCATGCCCCGACCATAAACGGAGCGACTGGTGCCGCGCCACCGCCTGACGCGAAACGGTGGATAAGTGGATAACTTGCCCGTCTTGGTCAGGAAGTGTGGATAAGTCGGTGGATAAGTGATGTCGGAGAGGAGGGGGCGGTCTTTTCGGTACAGAAGACAGTGGCTTCTAGGCTGGAAAGACCGCTGAAATGGTGATTTGCGGTCGTTTGAGTACAGAAGTCGTGCGTTTCTGTACCGAAAGGACCGCTGGAAAGGAGATTTGCGGTCTTTGGGATACAGAAAGTCGGTACTTCTGGGCTGGAAAGACCGCTGAACGATTGGCTGTGCCGTGCTGATTTGGATGGCGGTCGCAAAATGGCCCAGCAGAGCCGTTTTACGACCGCTCCCATGGCTCGGCGTCGTTCTGCCCAAGGGCAGGCATAAACTTTGACCTTATGAGTCATGTTTTGGTGAATGTTGCTTGGCCGTACGCGAACGGCCCCCGTCATATCGGCCACGTCGCTGGATTCGGCGTGCCCTCCGATGTCTACGCGCGCTACGAGCGCATGAAGGGCAATGATGTCCTCATGGTCTCCGGCACGGACGAACACGGCACCCCGATCCTGGTGGAGGCCGAGAAGGAGGGCGTGACCGCCCAGGAGCTGGCGAACCGCTACAACCGCGTGATCGCCAAGGACCTGTGCGATCTCGGCCTGAGCTACAACCTGTTCACCCGCACCACCACCGGCAACCACGAGCACGTGGTGCAGGAGATGTTCAAGCAGTGCCTGGAGAACGGCTACATCTACAAGGGCACCCAGCAGGTGGCCATCTCCCCGTCCACCGGCCGTACCCTGCCCGACCGCTACATCGAAGGCACCTGCCCGATCTGCGGTGCCGAGGGCGCCCGCGGCGACCAGTGCGACGCCTGCGGCAACGAGCTGGACCCGGACGAGCTCATCAACCCCGTCTCCAAGATCAATGGCGAGACCCCGCGCTTCGAGCAGACCGAGCACTACTTCCTCGACCTGCCGGCGCTCGCCGAGGCCAACAAGGCGTGGCTGGAGACCCGCAAGGGCTGGCGCACCAACGTCATCAACTTCTCGCTCGGCCTGTTCAAGGAGGTCAAGCCGCGCGCCATCACCCGCGACATCGACTGGGGCATCCCGGTTCCGGTCAAGGGCTGGATTGACAACCCGAACAAGAAGCTGTACGTGTGGTTCGACGCCGTGATCGGCTACCTGTCCGCCTCCATCGAATGGGCCCGCCGCCAGGGCGACCCGGAGAAGTGGCGCGAATGGTGGAACGACCCGACCTGCCCGGCCTACTACTTCATGGGCAAGGACAACATCACCTTCCACTCCCAGATCTGGCCCTCCGAGATGCTGGCCTACAACGGCCAGGGTTCCAAGGGCGGCGAGACCGGCCCGATGGGCCCGCTCAACATGCCCGAGCAGGTGGTGGCCTCCGAGTTCATGACCATGGAAGGCAAGAAGTTCAGCTCCTCCCGCGGCATCGTGATCTACGTCAAGGACATCCTGTCCCGCTATCCGGTGGACGCCGTGCGCTACTACATCTCCGTGGCCGGCCCGGAATCCTCCGACTCCGACTTCACCTGGGCCGAGTTCGTGCGCCACAACAACGAGGAGCTGGCCTCCTCCTGGGGCAACCTCGTCAACCGCGTGGCCAACCTCATCAACAAGAACTTCGGCCAGATCCCGGCCCTGGACGAGGACTCCATGACCGACGAGGACCGTGGCCTGCTTGAGGAGACTGCCGCCGCGTTCGACGTGGTCGGCTCCTCCATCGAGACCCATCACCAGAAGCACGCCCTCGCCGAGGCGATGCGTGTGGTCGGCGACATCAACAAGTACATCTCCGCCACCGAACCATGGAAGATCAAGGACGACCCGGCCCGCCTCGGCACCGTGCTGCACGTGGCCGCCCAGGCCGTGTCCGACGCGAACCACCTGCTCGCGCCGTTCCTGCCGCATTCCGCGCAGAAGGTGTGGGAGGCGCTCGGCGGCACTGGCACCTTCTCGCCGCTGCCCGAGCTGCGTGAGGTCGAGGATCTCGACAAGCCCGGCTTCACCTACCCGATCATCACCGGCGACTACCAGCTGGGTGTGAACGTGCATCCGTGGAAGAGCGAGCCGATCGAGGTGGGCGCTGTGGTGCCGAAGCCCACGCCGATCTTCGCCAAGATCCCCACCGAGGCCGTGGCCGAGGAGCTGGCGCGATTCGACGAGGCGCTGGCCGCCCGTCGCGCCGCCGAAGCCGAGCGTCTGGCCGCCGAGAAGGCCAAGCTCGCCGCCGAAAAGGCCGAATAGGTCGGAAGCCCCCCGTAGATCGGGACTCCTGATGCGGGTCCTAATCTCCCGGTTTCGTGAAAAAGGCACGCTGACATGCGCTCAGCGTGCCTTTTTCACGAAGTATGGGATTGTTGCGAAAGAAAGTCACGCTGACTGACACTCAGTGTGACTTTTTCACGCGATCAGGCCTCATTTCGTGAAAAGTAACGCGCGGTTCTTGGAGGGCCGTGCGTTGGCCGGTCAACTGTGCGTCTATCGGGCAACGGCGCAGCCGATGTCGGGCAGCGTCACAAACCCGACACAGTTTGCCCAGAATATTTTCAGACAAGCGCATCGAATCGCTCAGTAAGGGGCGGTTAACTAATACATGTCAGCGGATGGAGTTCACCAACGAAATCCATTCCGATGGCGAGGTTTTAACCCCATAACTGAACCCTTCTTCTCTCTTCTCTCTCACCCGGCGGCTCCCTCCGCCGGGTTTCTTTTTGGCTCTGTTAAACCAAGATTGACATGAATTCCACTGGACTACCCCTCAGTCGGCTTCGCCGACAGCTCCCCTGACAAGGGGAGCCAAGAATAAGGGGCATGTCAATCTTGATTTAACAGAGCCTTCTTTTTGCGCGCCAAAGACGCCGAACCGGAGGAAACTGCGTAACCGGGGAAGTCGGCCGTCCCGCAGCCGGCAAGGCGCCCCGTCCTCGCCATCACGACGAACCTACTTGACCGTGAAGCCTTCCTGCTGGCCGTAGGTCTTCAAGGCGTCGCCCCATTGCACCAACGCCTTCTGCAGCGTGGTCTTGCCATGGTAGACCTGGCCGATGGAATCGACCGCGATCGAGTTCGCGTACGCCATGTACGGCAGGTATTCGAAGTCCGTGGTCACGTCCTTGGAGGCCTCGGCGATCACCTGATGCGTGGCCTGGCCGCCGAAGAACGGGTCCTTCTCATTCAGCCAATCGGAGTCGGAGAGCACCGAATTGAGCGGCGGCAGACCACCCTGCTCAAGGTTCACCTGCACGCCGTCGCCGTGCGCGAACCATTCCGCGAACTCGTAGGCCGCCTGAGCCTTGGCGTTGTCCGAGCCCTTGGGCAGTGCCAGAGCGCCGCCGCCGTTCTCACCGTTTGCATGTTCGCCGGTCGAGTACTGCGGCATCGTGGTCACGCGCCACGAGCCTTTGGTGCGCGTCAGATTCTTCTGCATGGAAGAGACCATCCACGCGCCGGTCAGCATAGTGGCGATGGAGCCGTCGTCCAGCTTGCGCCACCAGTCGTCGGTCCAGCCGGTGGTGGAGGTATCGATGAGCTTGCTGTCCAGCATCGACTGCCACATGCCGGTGAACTTCTTCACGTTCCTGCCGCCGAAATCCACGCCCACGGTGGTGCCGTCCACGCTGAACGGCTTGGCGCCAGCCTGCCAGAGCATGGAGCTGATGAAGCCACCGTCGCCCGTGTCGTTGGTGATGTGCGCGCTGCCGGGCATGGCCGCGATCTTCTCGGCGGCCTCGCGGTACTCGTCCCATGTGGTCGGCGCCTCGTTCACTCCCGCCTTGGCGAGCACGTCCTGGTTGTAGAACATCACCATCGGGCCCGAGGAGATCGGCAGGCCGTACGGCTGGCCGTTCACGGTCACGTTGTTCTGCGCGGCCTTGGTGAAGTCGCCGCGGATGCTCTTGAAGCCGTAATCGTTCACGCTGCGCAGCTGGTCGGAGATGGCGAACTGGTGCACGGCGTTGAAGTCGAGGTAGACGAGGTCTGGGATGCCGCGACCCGCGTTGAGCGCGTTGGTCAGCTGCATGTATTCGTCTTCGTTGGCGCCGGCGTTGGTCACCTTCACCTTGATGTTCGGGTGGGTCTTCTCGAACGCGGTGACGAAGTCGCTGATGGTGGACTGCCAGGTCCACAGCGTGATTTCGGTGACGCCGTTGCCGTTCGCCGCACCGCTGCCGGACGTGCCGCCGCATCCGGCAGCCGTGCCGACCAGGCCGACGGCGACGGCCGCGGCCATAACCGTACGAATCTTCAGCGCGCGAGACAGACGAGACATGTGCAGACACTCCGATGTTGAACTGGACAATAGGGCGGATCTCTGTCTGGAGAGTCTACCTTCGCTCCGCGCGCGAGGGCCATGAATGATGCCATATTCGCCGGAATTGGCAAAGAGCGGCAATACCGCGCCGAATCGACCGCGGAGACAACGGCAAGAAATGGCAAATAACGGCAAACAACAGCAAAACCAGCATGGCAAAAAACGGCAAACGTGCGCATGGTCCTATCTTGTGAGTCGTGATCCGGGATGACCCGGCGGACCGAAGAAGGTTTCGGCCCGGATATGGCAAAGGTGTTGCAAGAAAGGGACTACAATGAGGCTCAACCTCAATGGCGTGTGGGACTTCTACCCGAACGGCGGGGAAGAACGCTATGACATCGTCGTGCCGACTTGGTGGGATTCGCTGAGCCGCACCACCGGTTACCCGGCCGAGTGGGAGAAGGGCCTGCACCACGGCGTGTACGTCAAGACCGTGGACCTGCCGGAGAACATCACGGACGAGGACGTGTTCCTGCACGTGGGCGCGCTCGCCACGCTCGGCAAGGTGTTCGTCAACGGCCAGTCCGTCGGCCCGCTGACCACCAAGGGCTACCTCATGACCCTGCTGCCGTACGACCTCGACATCAACGATGCGGTCAAGCCCGGCGCCAACGAGATCCGCATCGAGGTGTGGTCCGTCAAGGCCCTGCCGGAGGACGCGCTGGCCACCGAGGGCGGCCCGGACCGTCTGCTCTTCCCGTTCGGCGTGGAGAACATCGTGGGCCGCGTGGGCATCGGCGAGGACGTGGAGATCGTCACCAAGCCGAAGCTGCGCATCGACGACCTGCAGATCATGCCCGACCTCAAGAAGAACGCCGACCCGTCCGACGACGAGCTCGCCGTCAACGTCACCATCGTGAACCACACTGGTCAGGACGCCGATCTGACGCTCGCCGCCGCCGTCCACCCGGTCAAGGGCGACGCCGAAACCGCCGCGCTCACCTTCGAGCCTGCCACCGTGCACGCCCCGGCCGGCGAGGAGACCGTGGTCAAGCTGGCCAAGGGCTGGCCGACCGCCCACTACTGGTCCCGCACCGACCCGTTCCTGTACACCGTGGACGCCGCCATCACCCCCGCTTCCGCGCCGGCCGACGCCGCCCCGATCCACGAGCTGTCCGACCGCTTCGGCTTCCGCCAGTTCTGGCGCGAAGGCGACAAGTACATCATCAACGGCGTCAAGATCCGCCTGCGCGGCGACTCCCTGTGCCTGCTCAACCAGGGCGACCGCGACCTCATCAACGAGATCGGCGACGCCTACGGCGTGATCCTGGACGACAACCACGCCATGGACGAGATGGCCAAGGTCTGGCTGGACGCCTACCGCCACGCCAACTGCAACATCATCCGCAACCACATCCGCTCCGTGCCCTCGCACGTGCTCATGGACCACGCGGACGAGACCGGCATGCTCCTCGAGGAGGAGACCGCCTTCTGGAACCCGGGCTCCACCTCCAACGTGTCCCTCGACCCGCCGTACTACCTCAACTACTCCGACGAGGCCATCGGCTACTACACCGAATGGGTCGAGCGCTGGGTGCGCGAGTACCGCAACCACCCGTCCATCGTGCTGTGGTCCACCACGAACGAGGCCTGGAACCCGAACGACGCCGAGATCCTCATCCCGCCGCTGGAAGCTGCCGCCAACCGCGAGGACCCGACCCGCATGGTCATCAACGACGGCTTCAACAAGCCGATCACCAACGAGGACTCCCGCCACTACTTCGGCGGCTACCCCTCCGGCATGACCAGCGCCCCGGACATCTACGACCTCTACCAGATCGACGGCGACCTGCCGCTCGGCGCGGGCGAGGAGTTCTCCGTGTCCACCGCCGGCATCCCGCAGTACGCCGAGGACGGCACCATCAAGGACATCTACCACGGTCGCCTCAACGGCAATCCGGACACCATCTCCCGCGCCGACTTCGGCCGCGAGGTGGGCCGCGTGACCCGCGGCGTGCGCACCACGCGCATGGCCAACTGGAAGCCGTTCTGCCTGTCCATGTTCATCTACGACAACATCGAGAAGGTCATCGAACTCGACCAGGAGCACACCAAGCACGGCCTGAACCCGAAGGCCCTGCTGCGCCCGCAGTTCGACCCGACCGCCGAGGGCGACGCCCGCTGGATCGAAGGCGACGGCTACCGTTACTTCGCCAACTCCTACTCGGACGTGGCCGCGTTCGACAAGGAATTCGACAAGGAACCGCGCCTCGGCCTGCCGCACCGCATCTACCAGCTCGGCACCGCCTCTCAGCGCACGCTGCTCGTTTACAACGACGAGGAGATCGACGGCACCGAACTCGAGGTCCGCTGGACCGTCTCCGCGCTTAACACGCAGGACGGCACCGTGCGCGAGGTGGAATCCGGCTCCAAGACCATCGAGGTGGAGCACGGCGAGTTCACCGAACTGCCCATCACCATCCACGTGCCCGGCGAGGTGGAGACCTACGAGTCCAAGCTCATCGAAACGCTGAGCGTGGTCAAGAACGGCAAGCTCAAGTTCACCGAGGACAACTTCCTTGGCTGGATCGGCCGCCCGGCGCCCGCCAAGATCGGCTCCAACAGGCCGGTCATCGACCTCGGCACCGTGGACTGGGTGTCCCGTAACGTCAAGCACTGCCTGCACCTCAAGCAGGAGGGCGGCGCCCTGAGCGAGAAGTGGACCGCCCGCGTGGTGGATGACGCCAACGGCTCCATCAGCTTCGAACGTCTCGCCGGCAACCTGCGCCACGAGCAGGAGCTGTTCTACACGGTGAACGTGGCCGGCCTCGAATCCGGCAAGGAATACACCGGCCAGATCGAATACACCGGCGAGAACGGCGATACCGTGACCATCACCGTGAAGTTCACGGCCGGCAAGATGCCGTGCGCATGCCAGGCCGCCAACAAGGCCCTGGGCGCCACCGTGCGCGTGAGCTCCTCCTCCGAGCGCAACGGCTGGACCGCCGCCTCCTTGGTGGACGGCGAGTTCAACGCCGACTACAACCACTTCGGCTGGTCCAGCGAGCCGAGCGCCGAGAACCACGACGAATGGGTGGTTCTGAAGCTCGCCCATCCGACCACCGTGTCCCAGGTGGTGCTCGCCCCGCGCGGCGAGAACCCCGGCGGCACCGTGGCCGAGGCCTTCCATGGCGAGGGCGAGGGCGTCGGCGGCGTGCAGGAGTTCGCAGCCGGCCATCGCGCCTTCGACCCGAACCAGGGCCAAGGCTTCCCGGTCGACTTCACCATCTCCGTCTCCGCCGACGGCAACGCCTGGACCAAGGTCGTGGACAAGCGCGGCTACGCCCTGCCGGACAACGGCAAGGCCCGCGCCTTCGACTTCGCCCCGGTCGACGACATCCGCTTCGTCAAGGTCGAGGCCTCCAAGCTGCGCGCCAACCCGAACGAGCACGACGAATACGCCCTGCAGCTTGTGGAGATCGCCGTGTACGCCGACCACCACATGCCGGCCATCCCGTCCGAACCCACGGACGTGACCGTCTCCGTGCAGGCCCACGACGTGCAGGTCGGCTGGGCATTCGCTTCCGACGGCCGCTCTCCGATCCTGGGCACCACGCTCACGCTGACCAACGCCGCCGGCGAGGTGATCCCCGCCGCGGTGGAGGGCACCGATACCCACGCGCTCATCGCGGACGTGCCGGCCGGCGAATGGACCGTGACCGTCCAGGGCCGCAACGAGATCGGCGAGGGCGAAAGCGCCACCTCCACCGCCTTCAAGGTGGGCCGCGCCGGCGCCAACACCGTGGACGACCTGCTGCCCGCCCCGAAGGCCCCGGTGGCCGAACTGCTCGTGGAGTCCGGCTCCGTGGCCGTCTCCTGGAACGACGTGGACACCCGCTCCGGCTTCGGCAAGGGCGGCACCAACATCCACCTGACCCCGGTCGACCCGGCCTCCGACCTGCCCAAGCGCACCGCCTGGGCCCCGATCGGCACCACCGCCTACACGTTCGCCAACGTGGCCCGCGGCACCTACCAGGTGACCATCGAGGCCACCACCGGTGAGGACAAGGTCTCCCCGGCATCCGAGCCGAGCGAGCCGATCATCGTGGCCGCCGTGCCCGCCAAGCCGAACAAGCCCGGCGTCACCTCCTCCGGCGACACGATGAACGTGACCTGGCAGGCCCCGGCCGACGGCGGCACCCCGGTCACCTCCTACGTGCTCACCCTGCGCAACCTCACCGAGAACACCGTCAAGGTGGTCAAGGCCGAGGCCGGCGAGGAAGCCAAGAGCGTGTCCGGTCTGACTGCCGGCAACTACACGGCGTCCGTGATCGCGGTCAACGCGATCGGCATGTCCGCCGAGTCCAGCCCGTCCCTGCCCTGCCTCATCAAGTAAAGGCACCGCACTTCGGCCCCTCTGACGAGGGGGCTGTCAGCGGATGCTGACTGGGGGAGAGATCGCGCACGACGCGCGCCGAAAAACAAAAGATTTGCCGCTGCCCCGGCAACGGCGAGCGGTGTGGTGCAGGAGAGGACCTGCACCACACCGTGGAACACAAGAGAAATCAAAGGAGTTCTCAAGCATGAGCACTGCAACAGCGCAGCCGGCGAAGAAGACGCCGCAGAAGCTGACCTGGCTGAACATCGTCGGCTATGGTTCCGGCGATTTGGCCAACAACATCGGCTGGCGAATGATGTCGATGTTCCTGGCCACCTATTACATCTACATGGGCATCGACCCGGTGACCACCGCCAACATCTTCCTGTTCGCCCGCTTCTTCCAGGCTGTCGTCTACCTGCTCGCCGGTAACTACGCCGACCGCGTCAAGCCGAACAAGAACGGCAAGTTCCGTCGTCTGGTCGTCGCCTTCGGCGTGCCGATGATGGTCGCCATCTGCCTGATGTACACCATTCCGGCCGACGCCGAGATGGGCATCAAGGTGGCATGGGCCATCGTCACCTACCTGCTGTACCAGCTGCTCGGTGCCCTCGGCGGCGTGCCGTACGGCGCACTGCTCGGCGCCATGACCCAGGACCAGAACGAGCGTCAGCGCCTGTCCTCCGCCCGTATGGTCGGCGGCGCCCTGTTCGGCCTGATCGTCACCTTCACCCTGGCTCCGGCCATCAACAACGTCAAGGACCAGGCCGCCCTCGCCAAGCTCATGCTGCCGATCGTGTGCATCTTCTGCCTCGTCGGCGCCCTGATCTACGTCTTCCTGTACAAGACCACCATCGAGCAGATCGACGTGCCGACCCAGCCGAAGGTCTCCTTCGTCGATACCCTGAAGGCCATCTTCACCAACCCGGCCCTGCTCATCCTGTGCTTCGCCACCGGCTTCTACCTGATCGCCACCTGCGTGGGCTCCATCGGACCGATCATCGCCAAGGAAGTCCTCGCCAACGGCGCCGATGCCGGCACCCTGGCCCTCATCACCACCCTCGTCACCCTGATCAACGCCTCCATCGGCGTGATCGCCTCCCCGTTCGGCCCGGTCATCGCCCGTCACCTCGGCAAGAAGGGCGGCTGGTACCTCGGCTGCGCGCTCGGCATCATCGGTGGTGTGATGTTCATCTTCGTCACCAACGTGTGGCTGTCCCTCGTGGGCCTCGCCCTCAACGCCATCGGCGCCCAGTTCTGCGGCAACTACGTCTGGGGCATGGAAGGCGACACCGTCGAGTACTACGAGTGGAAGACCGGCAAGCGCACCGATGGTGCCGCCATGGCTGGCCTGAGCTTCTTCCGCCAGATGTTCGGCGCCCTGACCTCCTGGCTTGGCCCGGCCATCCTCGCCTTCACCGGTTACAAGTCCGGCATGAATGTGGCCCAGGATCCGACCGTCGCCGAGAACCTGCGCCTGGCCGCCGGCCTCGTGCCGCTGATCGGCTTCGTGATCTCCGCCGCGATCATGTTCTTCTACCCGGTCACCGAGGCGAAGTTCAAGCAGATCAAGGCCGAACTTGCCGAGCGTCGCTCCGCCGCCGAAGCTCAGCAGGCCTGATTATTCTGGCTCCCCTCCCTGAGGGGAGCTGTCGCCGTAGGCGGCTGAGGGGAGTATTCCGGACGAAACTCCCCTCAGTCAGCTTCGCTGACAGCTCGTCCTGCAATTAAGGACGAACTGTCGTTCGCGTTTTGTTGGCTCGACTGTCGTCTCGCACATTGCCTACGAACAGCTCTGCTGTTCGCTTCACGGCAATGTCCCCTCAGAGAGGGGAGCCTTTTCAGACCGCTATAGTATGGAATCCGAGCGCATGTAGGGGGAAAGAGGTGGCGATGGTACAGCGCAAGGCTACGGACCGGGTGCGTCTGAGCGACGTGGCGGATGCGGCCGGCGTGGCCATCTCCACCGTCTCCCGCGTATTCAGCAATCCCGGCCGCGTGAACTTCCAGACCGTGGAACATGTGCGCGCCGTGGCCGCCGAGCTCGGCTACCGTCCCAACCCCCGGCATCGGAACGCCGGCGCCGGCGAGGCCGAAGCCGCAAACGTTGCCAACCTCGAGGCCAACGGCGGCGGTTCCTCGCAACGGCCCGGATCGGGCACCGCCGGCGAAACCCTCTCCGCCAACGATTCCACCGCAATCCAATCGTCCCAGCCTCAGCAATCGCACGCTACTGCAACCCCGCAGGGCAACGGCAAACGTGCGGCCGCGGGCGGCGGCATCATCGCGCTCGTGGTCAAGGACACCGCCGACGGCGTCTCCTCGCAGATCCTGAAGGGCGCGCAGGTCACGGCCATGGAATCGGACAGCGCCGTCGGCATCATCGAAACCGGCCAATCCCAGCCGCGCACCCAGCAGATGCTCAACCATCTCAAAGGCAAGGTGAACGGCATCATCCTCGCCTCGGACGCGCCCGGCATCGACTTCATCCGCAACTACGCCAAGCAGGTGCCGCTCGTGGTGCTCAACCGGCCCGTGGACGGCGTGCCCAGCGTGGTGCCGGATCCGCGTATCGGCGTGGTGCGTGCGCTGAGCCTGCTGCGACGCAACCATCACACGGCCGTGACCTACGTGGCCGGTCCGGGCGCGTCCTGGGCCAACCAGTCGCGCTGGTCATGCCTGCACGACATCGGCCAGCGCATGGGCTTCCGCATGAACCAGATCGGCCCGGTGCACGCCACCGTGGAGGGCGGCTACCAGGCGGCTCTGGCGCTGGAAGGTTCCCAACCCACCGCGGTGATCACGTACAACGACCTCATCGCGGCCGGCATCGTGCTGCGACTGACCGCCGACGGCGTGCGGGTACCGGAGGACGTCTCCGTGATCGGTTTCGACAACACACTCATCGCACCGGTCGTCACCCCACCCATCACCTCCATCCGCATCCCGCGCGCGCAACTCGGCCAGACGGCGGTCCGTCTGTTGCTCGGCCGTGATTCGGGCGCGTTGCGCAACCCCGCGGACGCCCAGCTCATGGAAAAGCTGATGGAACTCGGCGTGCGCAACGAAGACGAACAGTCGGACACGGTCACGCTGGTGGACACCTCCATCATCGTGCGGCGGTCGGTAGGGGAGCGGCGCGCCGTCGTCGATTAGCGGAGATTCTTCGGGAATGTTTTGCGGTGGCCCGATCAGCTTCATCGGACTACCACTCAGTCGATTTTGTTGACGGCTTCTCGGTCAGGGGAGCCAGAAAATTGCTCAGCAAAGCAAAGGAGCATCATCATGGAACACATCGTGGCTGCCACAACGCTCGCGGCCGACTGGACAGGCGCCCTGCAGTCGCTTGGCGGTGCCTTCGGCAAGGCGGTGGTGGTGATGGTCGTCGTCGCCATCGGTGGCTTCCTCATCGACACCGTGGCCAAGTTCATCGGCACGCGCATGAAGTGACCGCGCGACCGTTGCCCGGCCGTTGCAATCGCCGCAATCGCCGCAACCGACTCGGCTGACATGGCTGACACGGCCGGCGCAAGGACATACCGGCTCACTACACTTGAAGCAACGGGACCGAGGCGTTATCAAGCCCGCACGCAGGGCCGGGAGGCAATCATGTCAGACGACACCAGTCGGGCGCTGCGCGAGGCGCTGACCGGCGACCAGCCGCGCAAGGTCACCCTGCGCCAGGCCATCGGCTTCGGCATCGGCGACTTCTACGGTGGTGGCCAGCTCACCATCGTCGCCACCTACCTGTCCCTGTTCTGGACGCGGTTCTGCGGCATGTCCATCGCCACCGCCCAGACCGTGATTGGCCTGAGCGCGCTCATCAGTGCCGTGGCCGCCCTCCTGTTCGGCGTGCTGGACGACAATCTCTACCGCTACGACATCGGCCGCAGGTTCGGCCGCCGCCGTTTCCTGCTCATGCTTATCGGGCCGCTCATCCTCCTCGGTATCTTCCTGTGGGTTCCGGGCCTGCCGGTGGCCGGATACGCGGCCGCCTACGTGTTCTGGGTGGTGGTCGCGCAGGCCTTCCAGACCGCCTACAACCCGCTGCCCGGCGAGATGACGCCCGATTTCAACAGTCGCACCAAACTCTCCACCGTGCGATTGTTCATTTCCACCTGCGCGGGCACGGCCATTCCCGTGATCGGCAGCGCGGTGCTCGCCACGTTCGGCGAAACCACGCCCACCGGATACATGACGTTCACCATCACCACCACCGTGCTGTTCGCGCTCGCCGTGTTCGCCTGCTGGCGCAGCACATGGGAGATGACCCCGGAGGCCGCGGGATTCGGGGCCTACGCGCGCGGCGAGGTGCGCGAGGGCCATATCGGCGCGGCCGGCTGGCTCAGACGGGCCGGCAAGGTGTTGCGCGAGTATGCCAGCACCCTGCGGATCAAGGAATTCCGCAAGCACCTGTCCATCTACCTGCTCGTGCAGGTCTCGATGGACGTGTTCGGCCAGACCTTCGTGTTCTTCGTGATCTACAACTGGAACCACACGGCCGCGTTCGCCTCGCTGCTGCTCGGCTGCGCGGTGGTCTCCCTGCCGCTCATGCCCGTGTTCGGCTGGGCCATGACGAAAATCGGCCCCAAACGCCTGTATGCCATCAACTTCTTTGGCTGTCTGGTGGGCGTGGGCTGGCTGTTCGCCGCGTGGCTGCTCGTCGGTGTGCTGCCGGGTGTGGTCTGGACCGCGTTCGCGGTGGCCGGCGCGCTGTGGTTCTTCGCGTTCAAATCGCTGTGCGGCTACTTGCCGTGGGCCGTGTTCCCGTACATCGCGGACATCGACCAGATCGTCACACGCCGCTACCGGTCGGCCACGTTCTCCGGCATCCAGGCGTCCTTCCGTCAGCTCGGCTCGGGTCTCGGCACCATCGCCGTCGGCGTGATTCTGGGGGCCGTGGGATTCGATGCCACGCTGCCTGAGCAGTCGTTCGGCGCCCGCGTCGGCTTGGGCGCGGTGCTGCTCGGCTGGTTCGCCTTCGCGATGGTCATCTGCTGGATAGTATCTGCCCATCTGGTGATCAACAAACGCACCGACTCCATCGTGCTGGCCGAAATCACGCGACTGCGCAACGGCGGCGCCAAGGCGGACGTGGATCCCGAAGTGCGTCACGTCGTCGAACGCCTCACCGGCCTGTCCTACGACCAGTGCTGGCGATAAAAACCACCCGCGGCACCCGGCGGCATACACTGGGAAGCCATGAGCAAGCACCATCGCGACCGTAGCTGGGCGCCGGCCCCCGAGCCGCTGCCCGAAGACGCCCACACCATCGACAACCACACCCACGTGGCCTCCGTGATCCCCTTCGCCCGGGCGATGGACCATGAGGCGCAGGCCAAAGGCCAGCCCGCCGTGCCGGTGTATGACGTGGACCAACTGCTCTCCCAGGCGCGAAGTGTCGGCATTGGGGGTATCATCGACTGCGGTTGCGAGTTGCCGCACCTGATGACCGCCGTGCAGATGGCCCTCGATCATCCAGGTAATGTGCACGCGGCGCTCGCAATTCATCCCAATGAGGCCGTGCTCCACGGACACCGCGGCGTGCCCGGTCCGGACGGTCTGGATATCAAATACAAGCCCTACCACGACGTGAGCTTCGAGGACGCGCTCGCCGAAGTGCACCGCCTCGCCACGCAATACCCCGACCAGGTGGTGGCCATCGGCGAGACCGGCATGGACCTGTTCCGCACCGGCGCTGGAGCCATGGAGCTGCAGCGCGAGGCCTTCCGCGCGCACATCGCGCTCGCCAAGGAACTGAACCTGCCCATGCAGATCCACGACCGCGACTCGCACAAGGAGGTCATCGAGACCCTGCTGGCGGATGGCGCCCCCGAACGCACGGTGTTCCACTCCTACTCCGGCGACCGCGAAATGGCCGAAATCGCGCGCGAACAGGGCTGGTACCTGAGCTTCTCCGGCACGGTGAGCTACAAGGGCAACGACGGCATCCGCGAATCCCTGCGCATCGTGGGTCTCGACCATGCGATGGTGGAGACCGACGCGCCGTACCTGACGCCCATGCCCTACCGCGGCCGCACCAACGCGCCCTACATGATCCCCTACACGCTGCGCGCCATGGCCGATACGCTCGACCTGCCCGTAGCCGAGGTCGCGCGCGGCACCCGCCGCACCACCCGCACGGTGTACGGGATTTAGCTTTTATCTTGGCTCCCCTCTCTGAGTGGGGGAACCAAAAAGAAGATAACCAGACAGTCCGCCTCATTTCTGTAAGTTGTGACGGTTTCGTTACGGCGCTACCATGACATTCGGCAACAAGCGTGACAGGATGTGTTGAGTTAGACAGAGGAAGTCGCGGGTGGGGGTTGGTCCCGCGCAAAGGACTGAACGTATGGCCGAGTCGAATAAACGAACCTCGCGCGCCCCGAAAGCCGCGACCAAGGCAATCAGCAAAGCCAAACAGGAGGAAGAGGCCCTGCTCAGGGCGGACACCTTCACCAACGCGCCCAAGGTCTCCCGCCGCACACTGACCCGCGAGGAGCGCGAGGCGCTCGCCAAACTCAAGGAAGCCAGGAACAAGGAGGCCGAAAAACTCGCCTCCGCATCATCCAAGGGCCGTCTCGGCCGGTGGTGGGCCCGCCTGCAGTCCGGGCCGGACAAGATCACATGGGGCATGGCCATCGTGGCGCTCGGCGTGGTCTACGGCGACATCGGCACCTCGCCCCTGTACACCGCGCAGACGTTCCTGTCCGGCCAGGGTGGCATCGGCAGCGTGGACCGCGAGGCCGTGCTCGGCATGCTCTCGCTGGTGTTCTGGTCCATCACGCTGATCACCACCGTCAAATACGTGCTCATCGCCATGCGCATCGACAACAATGGCGAGGGCGGCATCTTCGCGCTCTACTCCCTGATTCGCCGCCATGGCGCGTGGCTTGCCATCCCCGCCATGCTTGGCGGTGCGGCGTTCCTGGCCGATTCGGTGCTCACCCCGGCCGTCTCCATCAGCTCCGCCGTCGAGGGCCTGCAAACGTTGCCGCCGCTGGAACAGCTCTTCGACGACAATCCGAGCCTGACCCTCATGATTACCGTGGTGATCATCGTCGTCCTCTTCGCCGTGCAGTCGCGCGGCACTGAAAGCATCGGCCGCGTGTTCGGCTCCATCGTGCTCATCTGGTTCAGTTTCCTGGCCATCGTGGGCTTGACGAATCTCTCCAACGACTGGTCCGTGTTCGAGGCCCTGAACCCGGTCTACGGCATCCAGTTCCTGTTCAGCCCGCACAACGCAGCCGGCATCGCGCTCATGGGCACCGTGTTCCTCTCCACCACCGGCGCCGAGGCGCTGTACTCGGACATGGGCCACGTGGGCCGCGGCAACATCTACTTCACCTGGCCGTTCATCAAGGTGGCGCTGGTGCTCAACTACTTCGGTCAGGGCGCGTGGATGCTTGCCAACGATCGCAATCCTGACTACACCACCATGCGCACGCTCAACCCGTTCTTCCAGATGATGACCCCGAACGTGCGCTACCTCGCCGTGATCCTCTCGGTCACGGCCGGCGTGATCGCCTCCCAGGCCCTCATCACCGGCGCGTTCACCATGGTCTCCGAAGCCACGCGCCTCAACTGGATGCCGCACCTGCAGGTACGCTACCCGGCCCGCACGCGCGGCCAGCTCTACATCCCGGTGGTCAACGGCGTGCTGTGCGTCTCCACGCTGCTCGTACTCGCCATCTTCAAGGACTCCGAACACATCTCCGCCGCATACGGCCTGGCGCTCACCGTCACGATGATCACCACCACCGTGCTGCTCGGCGTCTACATCTGGTACTCCGGGCGCCGGTTCTGGGCGGCCGTGTTCGTGGTGCTGTTCCTGGCCATCCAGACCATGTTCTTCGTGGCGTCCATGGCCAAGTTCCTGCACGGCGGCTGGTTCACCTGCCTGCTGACCTGCGCCATCCTGTTCGTCATGGTCACCTGGGACCAGGGCACCAAACTGGAGCGTGCGCAACGCAGCCACATGCAGCCCAAGGACTTCCTTCCCGCGCTCGATAAGCTGCACGGCGACTTCCGCATCCCTTATTTCGCGGACAACATCGTCTACTTGACCTCCGATCCCGAGACCAAACGTCTCGACACGGACATCTTCTTCTCCATCTTCGCCGACCATCCCAAGCGTGCCCGCGCCTGGTGGGCAGTGAGCGTGGAGACGACCGACGAGCCGTTCACGCGCGAATACTCGGTGGAGCGTTTCGAGACCAACTACATCTACCGCGTGCGCATGCGGCTGGGATTCAAGGTCTCGCAATCCATCCCGGCCTACATCCACCAGATCATGCACGACCTGTCCAAGTCCGGCGAGCTGCCCAAGCAGAAGTCCATCTACCCGAAGGTCGACGCTGATCCGGACATCGGCACCATCCGCTACGTGCTCATCCACAAGGCCCTCATGCCCGAATCCAAGGTCTCCGCGTGGGGCGCGCTCTCGCTGCAGGCCAAGTACACCATCCGCCGCGTGGCCGGCTCGCCGGTCAAATGGTTCGGTCTGGCGCCGTACAACCCGCTGGTGGAGGTGCAGCCGCTGTTCGTGTCCACGCGCCGGCCGCCGCGACTCAAGCGCATCGAGCCGAGCATGGCGGGGCGCCCGACCGCGGAGTCCATGCGCATCGACAAGGCCGATCCGGCCGCCGTGCCCGACCCGATGGACACCACATCCGGTCTGGGCCGACTGGTCCACGCGCCCGAGGCTTCGGTGCCGACGGGCCGGCCAGTTGCCGGAAAAGGCGACAAAAACGCCGTCCGTCCGCCACGTCCCGCCGCCCGCAAATCCCGCTTATAAGCGGCCTATAAACAACACCTATAACGTCCGCCGCAAGTCCCCGAAGAACTCCAGTATCTTGAAATACCATGTGCAGATTACTGGGATACGCCACGGCCGGCTTCAACGTGAGCCTCAACGCCATTCTGGGCTCGGAGAACGCAGCGGACTTCCGCGACCTCTCCGAGATCCACAATGACGGTTGGGGTGTCGCGCAGCTCTCCGACCCCGCCGAAGCCCCGTACATCCGCGACGGCGGTGCCCCCACTCCGGAAACCGGCACCAAGATCTACAAGTCCACCATCGCCGCCCGCTACGACTCCACGTTCGACGCGCTCGCCAACGAGCCTGCCCGCGGCGCCCTGTGGCACCTGCGTCTGGCCAGCTCCAACCTGCCGCTCATCATGGAGAACCAGCACCCGTTCTACGCCAACGGCCTGAGCTTCATCCACAACGGCGACATCTCGGATGCCAACGGTCGCAACATCGTGACCAACCGCTCCTACCCGGTCGACCACAGCATTCTTCTGTCCACCGGCGGCCGCTCCGATTCCGCCATCTTCTTCGCTGTGATTCTCGAGTACATCGGCTTCGGCTTCCCGCTTGACGAGGCCGTGGCCCAGGCCGTGCGCGAACTGCGCCAGGCCTACCCGAAGTCCAGCTACAACTGCATGATCCAGTCCGAGGACCAGCTTGTGGCCCTGCGCGCCTCCGGCCGCGAGGTCACCAGCCCGCGCATCGTGGAGATCTACGACGAATACGGCCGTGGCGAGCAGGCCGCCGACTACCGTGTGATGCGTTACCGCGCCCTGCAGGACGAGAACGGCGACCCCGCAGGCGTGGTGGTCTCCTCCTCCGGTTACGACCAGGAGGATTGGGACGTGCTGGAGAACGACCAGATGATCGTGGCCTCCAACCGCAACGGCACCTTCCGCCTGCGTTCCATCTGATCGGTAGTGCCTCAGATAAGCCGCATCTGATACTTTTCGGCCAGCGCCGGGATATCCGGCACGCCATACTTGGCCACCAGATCCAGCCAACGCTGCGTATTCTCTTCGCCATACTGTTCGGCGCGCTTCGTATAGGCGTCCACGGTCAGGAACTTCGGCGGCACCGACTTGCTATGGAACTTGTCGGCGTACATCACCACCTCCTGCTCCAGGTTCATCGGCACGTAGTCGTCCGGTGGCAGCGGCAAATCCTGCCGGATCACGTCCTCGCGCGTGAGCCCCACGCCGGTGTGGTTGCGGCAGAACTGCGCGATGGACTCGTCCACGCCCTCCTTGAGCAGGTACTTATAGCCCTTGAGACCATGCAGGATGTACTTCTTGCCGCTGAATTTCAGCGGTTCGCCGTCTGTGCCATCGTGCTTGAAGACCTTGTAGGTGCCGATGTCGTGCAGCAGTCCGCCGATGAGCACCAGATGCTCGTCCAGCAGCCGCGGCGGCACATGTCCGCCGGTCACGCCCGCGGTGGGTGGCACCAGATAAGCGGGCGCGCTGGGGGAGAAGGATATAGCCGTATCGGTGCTACTTTGGCCGGCTGCGTCTCCGGCCGAGACGACTGCGGCTGTGATATGCGTCATATCGGCGCCGGCAGCGTGGCCATCGGCCGTTCCGGCTGCCGTGACCGCCCGATCGCCCCACTCCGGCGCGTCCTTCGGCAACGTGCAGCGGCGCGTGAACAGCGCGTTCTGCCGGCGTACGATCTGGCATGCGATGGTGGCCACGATCACGCAATGCGTGTGCACCAGCTCATAGGCCTCCTCGGACGGCGCGATCTTCCTATGCAGCTCGTCGATCTGCTGGACCGTTGGGATATATCCGCTCATTGCCGCCCACTTTCCGTAATCGTGCCGCTGGTTTCAGCATCTCCACCGCTAGGTTAGCGCGGGGCGGCGGCTATCTCCGTTACGAGGGGCTGATTCCCGACTTTTGGGAGGTCTATCTGCGTTACGAGGGGCTGCCGGAGCATGAGGCCTGATGTATAGACGGCTTTATGGAACCGGCATTTCGCCAGTTTTCGCACATCCCTACTTCAGGTAAAGCCCCTTGTAACGCAGATAGGTCTTCCTGGAACCGGGGATTAGCCCCTTGTAACGGAGATAGCCATACGGGAACGATGGGAATCGTCCCCGTATGACGCAGATAACGCAGATGGCCGGGAGAATCGGTGGAATCCGACCCTCCCGGCCATCTGGAAACGTGCGGCCGCGCGCGAAACCTCAGATCTCGAACAGCGTATCCGCCGCCTCGGCGATCTCGCGGGACGCGGTGAGCACGATCACGCAGCGCTTCGGATCGCCGCTATGGGCCAGCTTGGCCAGCGCGGCGAACACCGTCACCGTGTCGTCCTCGTTCAACCCGTGCGTCGGCTCGTCAAGGATGAGCACCTCGGCCTCGGTGCTGATGGCGCGCGCGATGGCCACCAGACGTTGCTGCACCTCGGGCAGCTTGCCGACAGCCACGCCGCTCGTGGCCTCCGTGAAGCCCACCTTGGCCAACAGCTCGCGTGCGATTACCGGCTTGGGCTTGAGGAAGTTGCGGTTCGAGGCGTTCATCGCGTACAGCACGTTCTTCTCGGCGTCCAGATACGGCTGCAGGGCGTGGCGCTGCGGCACGATGCCCAGACGATGGCCTCGCAGTTCAATCGGGTCCAATTCCGCGATGTTCGCACTCTTGTTCATCACCGCGCCCGCGCCCGGATGAATCAGGCCAGTCATCACACCCATCAGCGTGCGGCGCTTCGCATCGGCGGTCAGACCGGAATCAGGGTCGTCCTGGATGAGCAGCGCGTAGGAATGGCCGGCGTAGCAGGAGAATCCCACGTTATCCAGCAGCAGCTTGCCCTTGGGGCCATGCATGGTGACCTTGTTGAGCGCGTACGTGGGGTAGGTCTTGAGCAGCACGTCATCAGCACCGCCGCCCACCAGCACGCGATCGATGCGCGAGGCCAGGGTCATGGTCGGCTCGGACTTGGCTCTGGCCTCCTTGTGGCCCGCCAGCGGGTTCTTCTCGTCCGACTTGGCGAGGGCCAGTGTCTCGTTGACCTTCTGCGCATTACGTGCGGTGACTTCGGCGGAGGCGTTGGCGGAGGCCAGGGCGTCCGCTTCGGCCTCGCTCGGCTCGTCGCCGACGGTGGCAGTCGGCCGCGGCGGAAGCGCCGGGCTCGGCACCGATGCGGCGTCTGCCGGGGCTACTGCGTCCGTCGTTGCGTCGGCCGTAGTCTCGTCCGTCTTGTTCTCGGCCGATGCGTCGGCGTTCTTCGCGCCATTATCGGCGGCCTTCTTCAGTCCGGCCGCCTCCTTGACACGGGTCGGGTCGGCACCGGTGGCGGAGGCGATGAGCGCTGCAGTCACGTCGTCCTTGTCGATGACGGCGTCACCGGAATCGTCCGATTCGTCCGCGACGTCAGTGGCGGATGCGCCAGCCGACTGCTCCGCGGCGGCCAGGCTGTCGTAGATGCTCCCGGATGCGCTTTCGGAGGCTGCGTCAATGTCGGTATCGTCGTCATCCTCGTCGAACACCACGCTGAACTGCACGGAGTCGGCGGGGGATTCCTCGGTGCCATCGTCCGCGTCGGTCGCCGTGTCGGCCTCGGCGTTGCCGGAATCCGCGGTCTCAGCGGACTTATCCGTAGTGGCCTCGCCGGACACGGCGGCAGTTGCACCCTTCGCGTCCGCGTCGCGCTGCTCGGTGGCGGTATCCGCGCTGCCGGCCGTCTCCTTGACGGCGTCCGCAGTCACGTCCGCGGCCTGCTCGTTCTTCTCGATGTCCTTGTCGCTCATGCCTTCGCCTCCGCATCATTGCCGGACTTGCCGGTCGTCGTGGTAGTGGTCGCAACAGCCGCGGTCGCAGCCGCATCGTCGCCGGCGCCATCGACGGCACCGGACTCGGCCTCGATTACCTCGGTCTCGCTGACCGTGCCCCAATCGCCGTCGGCTGCGAACAGCTTGTCCGAGCCGTAGAAGGCGAGACGCAGGGCGGCCAGAATCGCCAGCACCAGAATCGTGCCGAGACCATACCAGACCATCTTCCACACCAAATCAGAAGTCACGGCCGTGGCATGGCCGGAAGCCAGCGCCGCACCGATGGGCTTGGCGGCGAACGCGCCACCCACCAGGCCGATCGCGTAGAACGGTAGCGTCACGATGAAGACCTCCAGCATGAACTGCCAGCCCAGACGGCCACGGGTCACGCCGGAAACCAGCGCCATGCCGATCTCGTCATCGCGCTTCGGCGCCCACACGCCAAGCAGCACCAGGGCGAGCAGCAGCACGCCGCCCACCGAAAGCAGCAGAATCACGCCGGTCTGGGCGCGGGAGGCCAGGGTCTCCAGCGGGGCCAGCGACTTGGTGTATTCATCGAGCGAGGGGGAGGAGATGGTGTAGCCCTTGGCCGGCAGCTTGGACTTCTTGAGCGAGGCAACCACGGACTTGTACGTGGCGGCGTCGGACAGGTTGAACACGATGTCGAGGTCCGGCACCTGCCAGCCCTTGGCGGAGGAGTCGGAAGACTGCGGGTCCAGATCGGCCGAGGCGAAGGTCTGATAGTTCGTGTAGATGGCGTTCTCGCGGTTGCGGGCGGTCACCACCGGGTTGTCGGCGTCGGCCTCGGAGGTGTACTCGTAGATGCCGCGCACCTTGAGTTCGGCGGTCTTGGACTTGTCGGCCGCGGTGGCCACCTTGAACGTGTCGCCCACCTTGAGGTTGTTGGCCTTGGCGAACGCGGAGGAGACCAGCGCGCCCGTGGTGTCCGGGTTGGAGGACTGGTTGTTGAAGCTCAGGCCCTTGCCGTCCACGATGGTGTAGGTGCCCAGGTTGTTGGCCTTGGCGGCGTCACGGGTCCAGAACGCGCGCCACAGGAGCTGGCCGCCGGTTTTGTCGTCGGAGGCGCCGTTCAGCGAATCGCCGTCGAGGGCCTTCAGATTGCCGGAGACGCGGGCCGGCACGGTTTCGGTCACCGTGAAGTCAAGCGTGTTGGTGGCCGACTGGATGGCCGTGGCGTACTCGGTGTAGGCGGTCCACGTCATGTACTGCTTGGTGGTGGACGAGTCGGTGGCCGAGACCTTCTTCCATGCCGCCGCGCTCGGACGGATGGCCATCGTGGCCTTCTGCGAATCGTAGGTGGTGGTGTGTGCCGTGGTGTTTTCCTGAACGATGGCGAGTCCGGCAACCGTGCCGAACGTTACCGCCAGAGTGATGAACGCGGTGAGAGCCGTGCGCCCCTTCGAGCGCGTCAGGGCCCGCCAGGCGTTGCCGAGGACGAACATGCGTTACTTCTCCCGTTCTCCTAAGCCGAACAAATCAATACGGCTCTTACTATTGCTGCGCATCGTGACCGTTTTCTTGCGCATTACTGTTATACCCCTCAACGAACCCTGAGAAGATGCTGAACGCGATGTGGCGGTCATGCACGGATTTACGCGAGTTTCCGCGGGATTTTTCCCGTCTGTTTCCCGTGCTGGGTACACTGGCAAGTTAGACAACTCTGTTGTGGCTAGGTCGGCGTGGTCTCCTCTCTTGGCTCCCCTTGTGAGGGGAGCTGGCTCGCGAAGCGAGACTGAGGGGTAGTCCTTAGTGATCCTTATGGGATTCACGCCGACTCCGGCCGCAGCACCATGAGACTATGCTCCGTTTGACTTGAGGCAGGTGAGTATGCGTTCCAGTTCAGGACGTCACGGGCGTCGCGCCAGCAGCTTCCGCGCAGACGACAGCCAGATGGACGGCCTGTCCGGAACGTCGGGTGCCGATTCGAACGGCGACGTCGCCGGCATCAACGGTAACGATCACGACGATTACGCCGCTGCCGGTAACGTCCGCAATGATTACGATTACGCTGGTTCCGCAGCCGTCGCCGACTACGACAAGCAGGGCGACGAGTCCGGCGCCAAGCACTCGGATTCCGCCGATTCCCACGTCGCCCGCCACACACCGCACCGCGACACGCACCGCCATTCCCATCGCGTCCACCGCTCCATCCGTGCCGCCGCGCGCAACAAGGACGACCTGAAACTCAACACACCGCAGCACGTGGGCGGCCGCAAGGGGCGCTCGCTGCTCGCCATCGCACCGGGCTGGGTTCGCGCAGTCGTGGTGGTGCTGGTGACGATGTTCGCCGCCGTCACATGCGTGGCCGCGCTATACGCCGCGTCCGTGACCCGCATGGTCACCAACGCTCAGCGCGTGCTGTCCTCCGCCGAGAGCCTGGCCAACACCGCACTCGGCTGCGGCAGCGACGAAAGCTTGTCCGAGGTCGCGCAGAACCTCGTCAAATCCACCAACGACCTCAACAAGGAACTCAACGGTCCGCAGTGGGACCTCATCCGCGACCACACCCGATTCAGCAGCGACATCACCGCGGCCCGTGAGATGCTCTCCTCCGTGGACACGCTTGTCAACGGTCCCTTTACGGATCTGCTGGGGCTCGCCCAGAATCTTCAGGGCTTCTCGATGAAGAACGGCACCGTGGACGTGAGCGCGCTCATGGACATGCCCGAAATCGTGTCCGAGACGCACAAGGACCTGAAGACGCAGATCGCCAAGCTCGACTCGATCCCCACGCCCAGCATCGCCAAGATGGCCTCCATGCTCAATATGGAGAAGACCGCGTTGCAGACCGTCGATTCGATGCTTTCCGAGTATGACGACCTGATCAACCTTATGCCGCAGCTGCTCGGCGAAGACGGTGAACGCACGTATCTGGTACTGGTGCAGAATCCGGCCGAGCTTCGTTCATCCGGTGGCATGGTTGGTACGATCGCCGCCGTAACCGCGAACAAGGGCAAGGTGACCATCGGCGACTTCAGCTCCACCTCCGGATGGGACATCCCGGAGCAGCCGTTGGACGACAAGGTGCTGGAGGAGCGCCCGGCGTTCGGCGACACGTTTGACGAGTACCCGGCCACCACCACCATCAACCCGGAATTCCAGCGCGTGGCCCAGTACAACAAGTACCTGTGGCTTAACCAGAAGGATAATAAGGACAAGAACGTGGCCGGTGTGATCGGCCTCGACCCGGTGTTCCTCGAATCCCTGCTGGACGCCACCGGCCAGGTGAAGCTTTCCGACGGCAAGGTGCTCGACGGCTCGACCACCGTTCCGTTCTTGCTGCATGACCTGTACCTCGAGCATCCGAAGTTCGAGGAGCAGAACAAATATGTGTCCGAGGCCGCGCAGGAGATCATGACGCACGTGCTCGGCAACATCAACGGTTCCTCGGCCTCCGGCCTCCTCAAGGCGGTTCGCCAGACTTCGGCCGGCGGCCACCTGAAGCTGTGGATGGCCAATGAGCTGGAGCAGACCGCGCTGATTTCCACAGGTCTCATCGACGACAAGGCCGGCGGCGAGCTGTCCGCGGACGAGACCGTGCCGCAGGCCGGCATCTACCTGTCCGAGCTGCAGCAGGGCAAGCAGGACTGGTACCTGCGGACCACCACCACCGTGACCAAGACCTGCGGAGACGTCTCCGCCACGGATACGGCCGGTGTGACCGGCTCGCTGGATGGCCGCATCACCTCCGCCGCGGCCGGCACACAGCTTGGACTGGTTCCGGCGGATCAGGCGGGTGCCGAGTACACTGTGACCTTCACTATGAAGAATACGATGACCAAGGCGGAGGCCAAGACCCTGCCCGAGTTCATCACCGGCGGCACCGAGACCGAGGTGCCGGGCGGCCTGCTGTACCGCGTGGTGCTCACCGCGCCCTACGGCGGCGAGATCAACGTGGTTCAGGCGGACACCGTCAAGTGGGGCGCGAACACGGCCACCATGTACGACCGTCAGTACGTCACGTTCGACCAGCAGTGGATCGAGCCGGGGGAGGAGCGTACGATCGCGTTCACCGTGCGCGTGAAGAACACCGCCACCCAGCCGCTCGACGTGGTGACCACCCCGGTGGTCAACGCGGACGGCATCGAAACCGGCTCGAACGGCAAGGTCACCGACGAGTGCCCGGCCGAGCTCTCGCCCGGCGAGGTGAAGGCCGGCACTGCCGACTCCGGCGACGCAGCGGGTACCGGTTCCGATGGGTCGACCGATACGTCTGGCAATGGTTCGGCCGATGGTTCCGCGAATGGCTCTACTGAAGGTTCGGACGTGAACGGTTCGACCAACGGTTCGGACGCGACCGCAAACGGTCAGACGAACGGCTCGCAGAACGCCAGCGGCAGCGGCACTGGTAGCAACACCGGTAACACCAAGAAGGACCCGTCCTCCGGCCTGAGCGCGTTGGACAAGATCAAGAGCCAGCTCTCCTGCCCGGTCGACATCAAGTCCCTCGCTGGTGCCGTGTGATGCGATAGAGTCGTGGCTTGACGGCATAGACCTAGCGAGGGTGGCTCCCTATTAGGCTCCCCTCCCTGAGGGGAGCTGTCGGCGAAGCCGACTGAGGGGAGCCGCGGGGACGAATCGGCCTTACGGAATGTAATGTAAATGGGTGAAAGGAGATGCTTATGACAGAGACCTCCAATCCCCATCAGCAATCCCCCCAACTCAAGCCACCCCGCAACGTCAACTACGACCTCTTGCGCTGCGTGGCGATGTGCCTGGTCATCGGCGTCCACGTGGTCAACAACTACATGCCGGTCAAAATGACCCTCACCGGCTCGGCTGAAACCGTGCGGTTCACGCTGTTCGTCATCTTCATGACATGCAACCCGCTGTTCATCATGGTCTCCGGCCGCTTCAACCTGACGTTTGACGCAGGAACTGGTCGGACTCATCAGAAGATGCTTCCTCTCCGGAGCGAGACGTCCGCATCCGATACAAATTCGAAAGCATCGGATGGATCACGGCAGCCGAACCAGTCGGACAGCGCCGCGATTTCAGATTCCAGCGTGTCTATGGACTCCGCCACGGCGTCTTCGTTCGCATCCTTCAGACCGTATCTCCGCTACTACTACAAGCGTTTCGTCTCCCTGATCTTCCCGTACCTCTTCTACGCCGGCGCCCTTGGTTTCACTGCATACCTCGTGATGGACCACCGCTCGCTCGCCAGCGCCGCAACCGGTACCCTCTACGACCTCTTCTCCGGCTACGACGATTCCGTCTACTGGTTCGTCTTCATGCTTGCCGGTTTCGTGCTGGCCACCCCGTTCATGGCCCCGATGCTGCGCGCGATCGGCCGCGCCGGCGCATGGCTGCTCATCGGCCTCGCCGCCGCGGTGGCCGCCGCCGAGCAGATCTGCAGCCTGTTCGGCTACCCGCTCACCTTCCTGAGCTCGTTCCCGTGGCGCGGTCTGCTGTTCTACTACCTGCTGGGCTATGTGCTGGAGTTCTACCCGCCATCCGTACGAGCCCGCCGTGCGACGTACATAATCGCCCCGTTCGCGCTCGCCTGGACGGTCGCCACGCCGGTCCTGTTCCCCGGTCATCCCGCCCAGGTCAACCGCACCCTCACCGTGGCCTACGCCGTAGTGGTCGCCGCGATTTTCCTGTTCTTCCGCTACGACGTGCATGTCCGCTCGGACCGCGCCCGCAAGGCCATCATCTGGCTCGCCGGCTACTCCTACACCATCTATCTGGTCCACTCGCCCCTCTCCAAAGTGGCGATCGGCCGTTTCCTGCCCACGCCCACGAACGGCATCCAGTACGCCGTCATCAGCGTAGCCATGTTCGCCGCCACCTTCCTCGCTGCCCTCCTCTTCGCCATAATCGCCGACAACCTCCTCCTCAAGCCCCTCCAGCGCTTCCTGCGCAAGGTTCGTATTTGATTTGAGATTCCTTGTCGGCGAGCAAAAGACAGCGCCACACCCTATTTGTTCACGTTTTGGGCAGAGAAATATGAAACGGACCGTGCAATATAAGGTTCATCACTTAGAGTGGTTCGCAGAAGAAAGCTGTCGAAGTTCCAGTTCTGTTCAATCCGCTAAGGGGATACCATGTCCAGACCGTTCAAGCTTGCCGCCGCCGCGTCTGCTGTCGCATTATCGTTCGTATTTGTCACTCCGGCATTCGCGGAACCTCTTGTAGATACCAATCTTGACGCGGAGATCCAATCTTCCGAAACGTCCCAGACCCTTCTGCAGACGCAACAGGTGTCAGCCGATGAATCCGACACCATGCCGGGCAACCCGGACGCCGCCCTTCCGGACAAAGTCGCCAGCAGCATCCCCGATGATGCCACCGTGGTATCTGAGAACCACGCCATTACCGCCAACGGCAAACTGAAGGACCTCACCACCGGTAAGACGGTCACCGACCCCGAATTGGTCGGCACCAAGGATGAGCAGCCCGATCCGCTGGCCAAGACGGATGGCTCATCATTCATCCCCGTTCAAGCTGAAGAGGTGAAGGAGAAGGTCAAGGAACGCGACTCAAACGCTGATGCCGAAAACGTTGCAAAAACTGAGTCCAACAGTGTCAACGCTACTGGTACGGTACGTACTGTTGCCCTCGGCAACAATGAATACGGCGCTCATTGGGGTACGTACAAGGGTTCTGCGGCGTTCTTCGATGCAAGCAATAATGTCTTCGTCAGCAACGCGAAGGGTGTCATCGACGTTTCGGAGTGGCAGCACACTATCGATTGGGCTGCAGCGAAAGCAGCTGGCGTGGAAGGCGCCATCATTCGCTTAAGCTATGGCTGGGGCAATGGATTCGATAAGCAGGCGTTGCGCAACATCAGTGAATGCAAGCGTTTAGGCATCCCGTTTGGCGTATATCTGTATTCGTATGCCTACGATGCCGATGGTGCTGCCGGTGAAGGCCAGGGAACGGTTGATCTCTTGCGCCAGGCCGGCGTGAGCCCTAACGACCTTTCCTACCCGGTTTACTACGACCTTGAGCAGTGGTCCTGGACTGGACATGTACCGCCCACTGACCCCTCTGTCTATGACGATATCGTCAATGCCTGGTATAGGCAGCTCCGCAACGCTGGATACACCAATCTTTCTGTGTACTCGTATACGACCTATCTCAACGGTCCGTTGAATAGCGGCAACATTCATGCGAAGACCCGTTGGGTGGCCCAGTACTCCGGCTACATGAGCTATGCCGACTGGCCTGCCGCTGACCGTGGTTGGCAGTATACGGCCAGCGGTTCAATCAACGGTATCGATGGAACTGTGGATTTGAACGCCTTCGGTACGGGTACCACGGGTACCAGCACCGTGAACGGCAAGTGGGTGGAGAAAAACGGCAAGAAGTACTGGTATGAGAACGGTGCCATGGTCCGCTCCAAGGAAATCTACGATCCCGAAAGCGGCGCTTGGTACTGGCTGGATGCCGATGGCACCATGGCCCGTAACAAAGACGTCTACATGACCGCTGGCAAGAAGTGGGTTCGTTACGATTCGGACGGCCACATGATCAAGGGCGAGGACTACCGTTATGGCGGCTGGTACTACTTTGACCCGATTACCGGTGCGATGGCCAAGGGCATGCGGTATGTGAAGTCCAGCGGCGGCAAGTGGGTCTACTATGACTGGACTACCGGTCAGATGCACCACGGGGAAACGTATGTTAATTACGATAAGGAACACACCGGCTGGTACCTCTTCGATTCCGTGACTGGCGCGATGTTCCACGGCTTCACCTACTTCGCCAAGGGCGATAAATGGGTCTACTATGATGCCACCACCGGCATCATGGCCAAAGGCTATGTGAAGGTGAACGGAGCTTGGTATTACTTCGATAAGACCACCGGCAAGATGGCCCATGGAGTGGCCTGGGTGGCCGACCAGGACGCTTGGATTTACTTCGGCCCGATCACCGGCCGTCACGCCGGCACCGGCGAATACCAGGACTGGAAGTCCGCTTCCAGTGGCACGTATCCGAAGCTGTCCAGCTACTCGAATCTGAATCTTCAGATTCGCCTCAATGATCAGGTGGTGCTGGTCCGTAGCGGCAGCAAGGTGATCTACGCGATGACCGCATCCACCGGCAAGAACAGCAGCACGCCCAAGGGCGATTTTACCATCGGCACTCGCGGCAAGTCGTTCTACGACAAGACCGCCAAGCGCGGAGGCAACTACTGGCTGCAGTTCAAGGGCGATTACCGGTTCCAGACCGTGCCTACGGACAGCAAGGGCAACTACATCGAATCTGAAGCCAAGCAGCTCGGCCAGGCCGTGACCTCCGGCTCCGTCTACTTGACCGTGCCGGATGCCCAGTGGCTGTTCGAGCAGCTGCCTGCCAACACTCCGGTGCATATCGCCTGAATCCATTGGCCCGGCTCCGTTGGTCCTTGTTGAAGGAACAATGTGCTGACGGGGGCGTGACAAAGACCTGGCGATGTCGGTCTCGGCTCCCCTCTCTGAGGGGAGCTGTCGCCAAAGGCGACTGTGGGGGGGGGCGGCCACCTCGGTTTGAGCCACCACCACCTCCCACTCCTGATGTAGAGGACTAGTTCTAACCTCGTGACGATGAATCAGCCTATCATCCTCAATGAAAGTGAATCTCGAATGAGCACATCAGCACCGCGTATTGCGTTTGTGATTCCTTGTTACAACGAGGAGGAGGCACTTCATGTGACCGCCGGCGTATTGCGTGAGAAAGTGCAGACGCTGGTTGCCAAAAAAACCATCAGCGAGGAAAGCTCGGTCATCTTCGTGGATGATGGATCCGCGGATGCCACTTGGCGTGAAATCGAACAGTTGCATCAGCGGGAACCTGGTCTGTTCCACGGTGTCAAGCTCGCCCACAACCGGGGCCATCAGAACGCCCTGTTCGCCGGACTGATGCATGCGCTGGATATCCATGTGGATGCGGCCATCTCCATGGACGCCGATTTGCAGGACGACCCCAATGCTGCGGACGAGATGATCGAGCGATTCCGTCAAGGCGCCGAAATCGTATACGGCGTGCGTGACAGCCGTGAGACGGATACTGCGTTCAAGCGCAACACCGCCCATGCGTTCTACTCGGTCATGCGGTGGATGGGCACGGAAACCATTCCGGATCACGCGGATTACCGTCTGATGGGTGCCTCTGCGCTGCAGGCCCTCGCAGAGTACGGCGAAACGAATCTGTTCCTGCGTGGCATAGTGCCTTCCCTGGGCTTCAACACGGACAAGGTGTATTACAAGCGCGGTGTCCGAGTCGCCGGCGAATCCAAGTACCCGCTGAAGAAGATGATTTCTTTCGCCATCGAGGGCATCACGTCGTTTTCCGTGAAACCCCTGTCCATGATCACCGGCTTGGGTGTGCTTTCGGTCATCGTGGGCATCGCCATGCTGATCTACACGTTCGTTTCGGTGTTCTCGGGCCATGCTGTGGCCGGTTGGGGCTCGGTGATGTGCTCGCTGTGGCTGCTCGGCGGTATGATTCTCGTAGCGTTGGGCGTGGTCGGTGAGTACATCGGCAAGATCTACATGGAGGTCAAGCACCGTCCGCGCTTCATCATCGAAAAGACGGTGTGAGCCGTACCGTGTTATTTGGGTCCATTTGCGATTGCCTATGTATCGGAGTCTGCTGATGCGTCAGGCTTTTCAACCTGTTAATGCCCGAAGCGTGACGCGGGAATTGTCCTGCTTATGATGTGTGCCGAGAGGGATGATGATGAGATGAAAAAGAATCGTTTATCTGTTTGGATTGGTATTTGCCTGGCCGTGGCTCTGTTCATGCAGACGATGCCTGCCGGAGCGGTTGAAGTAAATCCTTATCAGCCGGAGGATTCGACCTCTCAGGCACACTCTTCCGAGCGGAATGGTGTATCGGATTCGGAAGATTCCGCCCGGTCTCCGCAGTCAAGTCAAAGCCAGTCCGAGCCCCTCTCCCAAGGGAATCCGCAGGATGCTCAAGACAATCAGTCTGTACGGTCGAAGAGTCCCATCAGCAACGGCTGGATTAGGCGGAATGGGCAATCATACTGGTATGACAACGGAGTGATGGCACGGTCCAAGGAAGTCTACGATCCGGCAAGCGATGCTTGGTACTGGTTCGATGCGGATGGAGTCATGGCTCATGACAAGGACGTGTACCTTTCATCAAGTCGTAAATGGGTTCGTTATGATTCCTCCGGCCATATGATCAAAGGTGAAGATCACAGATACGGCGGCTGGTACTACTTTGACCCAATTACTGGTGCCATGCAATACGGCTTTGTCTACTTACCTTCACGTAAGTGGGTGTATTACAACACTACGACAGGTCGTATGCAGTATGGTGAACAGCATATCAACGGTGGTTGGTATTACCTTGATCCGGTGACGGGGGCCGTACATTATGGATGGCAATACCTTCAGCACGGTAAGAAATGGGTGGTATACGATTGGCCAACCGGCCGTATGCTCTATGGCAATCAGATTGTAACGGGTCAATTCTACTACTTCGATCCGGTGACAGGAGCATTTGACTCATCCCGCTCCGCAAACCCGCGACCGTCGAGCGTGGTGCCGTCCAGCGCCGCGGAGTTCGGGCAGCATCTACGTGCGAGGTCATATCGTTCGGTACGTGTGCTCGGCGACAGTCTCGCTGCCGGTATGGGGGCTCAGGCTGATTACTGGACCACAACCACGCCGCTCTTCTCATATGAAGGTGTGCAGTATTACGAGCCAGCGCATGACATTGATTCCGCGTTCAACCAATTGCGTGCCGAGCTCTCGAAAAACGGCGCCACGATGTTCAACGCCAGCGTTCCTCGTAAAGGCAGTATGAAGGCCTACCTAAGTTTGGGCCAAGAAACGCTAGGCAATGAGGATGCGGCCATCGTGATGCTCGGCACCAATGATCGACTGGTTTCCACGTTGTCTGAATTCCAAACCAATGCGGAAGCCTACTTGCAGTCGGTTGCGGACCGTTACCACGGCAATATGGTAGTCGTGGCCGGACCTCCGGTTGTCGATGAACATGAAGCGTTCTCCATGTCGGACGTCAATGCGGTGCTGCGTGATATATGCACGCGCCATGGTTGGCAGTTCGCATCGATGTACGAAGCCTTCAACCAGATGAGTGTGGCATATGGCGTGCCGATTGAGGGACTGATGCAAGATGGAGTCCATCCGAATCATCTTGGTCAGGAAGCCATGTGGGATGCGTTGCGTCAGCTGCTTGGCCTTTAGCGCCCACATCGGTCCTCATGGGGTGAGTCGCGGTATTCGTCGGCTTGCATCCCTACACTGTCTCAAGTGACGCAGACCAGAATCCGTTTCTTCGACATCGCTCGTGGCATTGCCATCCTGTGTGTGATCTTGTCCCACAGTGTACTGATGGCAGGCACGGTTACACCTTTGCATACGTTGTCCCATACGATTTATGCCGCGTGTTTTTCGTTCCATATGCCGTTGTTCTTCATCCTGTCCGGATATTTCATGCACCCGGAACGTAAATTCCGGTGGGGCAAGGAACTGCGCGAATTGGTGGGAACATACGCCGTGACTGCATGCATTGTTCTGGCAGGTATCGCGATCGCTGCCAAGGGGCTACGTGTAAGCGTACGAGAATCACTGAAGATTTGGGGATCAGCTGCGGTATATGCCGCTGGCGACATATCACAGCATGCGTTGTGGCCGCAGTCCGCGCGTATCGGTGCTATTTGGTTCCTACTGTCCCTGTTTTGGGCGCATCTGCTGATGCATGTTTTTGCCAAGCTCCCCTGTACCCCGGTGTGGGTGGTTGTTTCATTTGTGATTGGGTATGCCTCTGCCCGCTGGATTTGGTTGCCTTGGGATATCCAGTCTGGCATGTGTACGTTGGCATTCGTATACGTCGGATATCTCATGAAGCAATATGATGTATTGGCTTGGCTCAAGAAGTATCCGGCCGTATGGGTATTGATGGCCGTGGTATGGCTTGCTGATATTGTTTTGTTCTCCGGCTTCAGCCTTGCCCTGAACGATTATGGCAAGACACCGGTGCTGGCCGCATTGGGCGGTGTAGCCGGAACGGTGTGCATTATCGGCATCTCAGTACTGGTGGATCGAGTCCAGCGCATCGGCGGCATCTTGGCTTGGATTGGACAGACTTCGTTGGCCCTGCTCTGCGCTCATCTCATCGAGGACGACGTTCTGCCTTGGGCGCTCTTCCTCACGAAAATACAGACGGTTCTGCCTCATATGCCGCTATGGATCGTCCTGTTCGTAGTCAGACTGCCATTGGACTTCTTCCTGGCATGGTGTCTGTCTAAGCTGCCCTATGCGAGCCTCTGGTTCTACCCAATGAAGGCCAAGCAGCATGCTTTGTCCGTTGCGCAGACTTCTCACGCAAATGAATGATGCCGGTAAGCATTGTCTGGATGCCGTACGCTGATATCGGAATGAGCATGAGATAGAAGGGCAGGGTATAGATGCCTTTGGCTTCCCATACCACATAGCATAGGAAGCCACCCAGGAAGGCGATACTCAGCAACGACCGTGCGTATACCGTAGCGGCATCGCAAACGGTATGGCGGCCTGTAACGAGGCCATGAATCATGGCCAGTACTCCGATGAACGCGAAAAGATACAGGCCGCTCATCGCAACGTTCTGATATGACATAGCCAGCCCTCCCCGCGGATTCAATACCATGCCCGAGATACCGGAGAAATTGTGCGTTGAATGCCCCATCTGGGAATAAAGGGAGGTCATGAAAGTGGGCTCGCTCCATTCCGAGGTGAGTTTGGCTTGGAAAAACTTCAGACCGCTCAGGGGAGAGACGGCGAACCCTGATAGGGTGGAGTGAATGGTGTTGCGAGCAGCATCCAGCTGGACCTGGTAGTCACCGTTCGACGCGGTCCAAATGTTGACGGCATCCGGTCCCCACCATCCGGGAACGCCGCCCTTAGGCTGGTTCAGGCCGATGGCGATCCAAGACAACATCGGCATGGTCTTGCTGAATGATTGTCCTGACCAGGATTCCAGAAAGCGTATGGGCAGTCCGGAGATGGTCTTAGCCAGCCATGCCAGGGGAAGAGATACGAGGATTTGCCAATAGCGTGCGCCGCTGCGCAATGTTGCCAATATAATGGCGATGATTGCCGCGAGAAGTACGATAATATATGTCGTTTTGAACAGTATGCCCAGGCCGAATACCACAAAGGCGGCCGTCAGTAATAGAGCACTTGTCAGGGTGTTGCGAGCGGATAGTGATTTGGCTACCAACAGTGCGCCAGCGAGCATGAAGCACAACCCCACGATGTTCGTATACACGAATGCGCAGTACATGAGCAGTGGCATGCAGGTGCAGCAAAGTGCTGTGAATGCTGCATGCCCTTGCCGGGTCAGTCCCATGAATGTGCCGAAGCGCCACAGGATGGCGGTGAGCGCGGTAATCATCAATGCATTGATGATTTGGAATGCGGTGATGTTGCCAATGCCGAAAATGGCGAATACGCCGATGAACCAGAATAAAGGACCGCTCTGGAAGGGGTACCACGAAAAATAAGCATAAGGGGCCGGCAATGCAGTACAGCCGTCAGGCATGTTGTCTGGCGTGCAATAAGTCGGGTCGAATTTTTCGGGATGGTTTTGAAGTACGGATGCCGCAGCGTCCATGAGACTGGCCGAATCGGGGTATTGATAATCAGTGAGTGACAGTGCGAAGATCCAACCGAATTGCACTATGGTCACGAATGCCAGCAGGAACAGCAATGCCCCATGTTGGGGTATACGTGTCAGCAACGACGAGATGACCAGCAAAAGCGCCAAAAATACCAGCAGACCACCAAGAAAGGCGATGGAAGGTACCCCTGTATTGAAATTCATCACTTCGGTAATTGAGTCCGGTCCCGGATGCGCAGTACGGGAAATGAAGGTCGGTGTGAATACCAGAGAGAGGAGCAAAAGGAGGAATAGAATGGCGCACTGACCGGAGATTGCCAGGATTTCAAGCCATACGGACAGCCGCATTGGCCAGTTTGTCTTTTTGTTGCGAACTGCTCCACCACTGTAAGGACGTTGATGCGTCATGAAAGTCCTTCTCCCTGCCCTCAAAACCGCGCAAACAGTCTTGTAATACCACGCATCACATTACAGTACTGCCTGCCTTCCACGGCAGAAGGCAGGCAGCACTAGGGCAATCCAATCGTCGGTGATATTCGGAGGTGGAATCAGCCTCGTCCGGTCACCTTATCGAACTCGTGCCAATCCTTCCATTCGGGAACCCATGTCTTGCCATGGGCCATAGCTCCGGTGTCCGGATCGAAGTAGAACCAGGCGCCATCCTGACGTTGCAGGCCCTTGACCATGACGCCGGTTTCGCGGTCATAACGCACCCATTTGTTGCCGACCGAAAGGTGAATGTCGCCGTGGAACATGGCGCCAGTGTTCATGGCGAATAGGTACCAGCCTGCCTTATGCACTCCATCATCGATGTACTGCTCGCCGTAGTGCATGGCACCGCCGTCCTGCGGGTCGTAATACACCCACTTGTTCGCTCCGGCGATGTACTGCAGTCCGGTGCGCATGGCCCCTGTGCTGTAGTCGAACAAATGCCATCCGAAGTATCCGGGGTCCGTAATGAACGCTTCGCCGTGGACCATCTGTCCGGTGTTACGGTCGTAGTAGACCGTCTTGGTGTAGGTCTTGCCGCTGACGGGCTTGGCCGGCTTGTATTTGCCGGTACCATCATCGGCGGGATCGTTGACAGGGGTGTTCGAGGGGATGGTCATGATGCCTTTGCGCATGGCGCCGGTGGCGGGGTCGAAATAGTACCAACCGCCATATCGGTAGTCCTCTCCCTTGACCATGTGGCCGTTGGAATCATAACGCACCCACTTGCCTGCGGTGGCGATGTATACGTCCTTATCGTGAGCCATCGTGCCGTTGGCGTCAATCCAATACCAAGCATTGGAGGTGGGGTCGTACACTTCCTTGGAGACGGCGCGGATACCGTCGTCGTACCAGTACTTCTCGCCGTCTTCGGTGACCCAACCCTTGACTCCCGGCCGATATTGCCCGTACCCGAGCTGCTCACGCAGGTTCCAAATGACGTTTTTCGCATTAGGACTGGTCACCGTGAACACGCTGCCGTGACGATTGGGAATGATATTGCCGTTCACATCCACGGTGGTGATTCGCTGAGGAGTGCTCCAACCGGAGGAAAGCTTGTCCGACTGCATGACGAACACGCCTGCTGTGCCGTCGTAGTTGTGAGGCGGCCAGTCCTTGAGTTTATCCACATAGTAGTAATAGGAGCCCTTGTACTTGGCCAGATAGGGGCCTTCATAGCCGGTGATTACATCGGTGTTGACAACGGTCCATGCGCTAGGGTTCTGCGCATCCTTGAGATTGCGAATGGAGAAGATCTGATTGGTCACGCCCTCTTTCTTGATGCTGAGGTAGTAGCGTCCGTTTTCCTTATATAAAGAAGGATCCAGCCAGTCATTCGCCTTGATTGGGAGGTTGATGGGTACCAGATCGCCGTAAGTGAGGTTTGGCTGTTTGCCGGGGTCCACGGCCGGGTCGGCGCCGGGCTCGAGGTTCTTGACCTTGACGATATACGGCGACATCTGGTCCTTCTGTGGATGTCCATGTTTGGAACCGAAGTACCCCAGTGTGGTGACTACATACACGTCGCCATTGTCATCAACGAAACCATCGGTGCCTGCGGTGTCGTACTGCCCGTCCGTGAGCTTGCTCGCTCCTGCAGGCATGACCGTGGGCTTGAGATTCGTGGCGCTACCGCTGTTCGGGTAGCTCCAGTGCACAAGATCCTTGGATGAACCGAACATCGGCGTATAGCGCCAGCCGATACCGGCCTGCTTCTGAACGAAGCCGGAAAGCATCCAGAACGTACCGTTCCGGTAGAACAGACCAGGATCGTGTAGTGCGTGAACATAGCTAGGCACGCCTGCCACGGTGTCGTCTCCGTGTCCCACGGCTTGGTATGCAGTGGAAAGCTTCTGGAAGTCCTTGCCGTTATATGACATGTAGACCGTATCCGAAAGATCTTCGTCACTGTTCCAGAATGCCGCAAGCATGATATCCGGGTATACGACCGCTTGGGCTGCCGGCGCGAACAATCCCATAATGAACAGCATCACGGTCATTACGGCGACAGGTATAGGCAGACGTCGGTAAGCGTGATTATGCATAATCCCTCTTTCGCAAACTTCTAGACGGGAACAGCATAATACGGGCGCATGTCCCGGGAGATGGGGCGTTCGGAATCGGTGAGGGAACGAACATCGTGATGTTGCGGTATATAAGGGGCTTGCCGCCTGTACTTCTGCCAAGACAGGCCTACAAGATGTTGTGAGCCCGCCGGAAGAGAGGTCTTCCGGCGGGCTCACAACACCGCGATGTCCCGATGCAACACTTTATGCGAATAAAGTATTACTGAAAGTAGGTGCACAATTTGTGTCCACACAAACTCCACGCCTACCGAAAGACAATAGCGTTATTTATTGACAATGTCGAATCGGGGGGGGGCGAAACGCCGAAGCCATTCGGATTTTCCGAAATGCCGGAGGTGTGTCATAAGTCTTTTCTATGGGGAGCTGTAATGAAGTCTTAACATATGCTGTAAATTACATGCTTGTAGTTACCTAGGTTTCGGCGTTGTTTTGAAGCTCCGTATGATTGGAATATCAACGATGATTCGGGATATCCACAATAATCCACAATGCGGGCGGCCTATGAGACGAGCAGTGTGGCCAGCAGAATCATAGGTAATACGAAGACCTCTAGATGCTCACTCTAGGCAAATAGAGATTTGACAATGTCTAGGGGTGAGAGGTAGAAATAATGTCAGTCGGGATGGGGAAAGTCCCCATATAAGAAAAACCCGATGTCCCTAGAAGAAAGGTTCCTGAATCATGACAGGAAACACCAAGGTTTGGCGCGCGCCGCTCGCGGGCCTCGCCTCCGTCGCGATGATCGCGACCATGGGCGTCGCCGCCTCCACGGCCAACGCCGCGCCGCTGCAGACGCCTGATGTGCAGGTCACGCTGGATACCAACGGTGGCAAGTTCGTTGGCTCCCCGTCCGACCCGAGCGCCGCCAAGTTCGTCGATACCGCCAAGACCAAGCTGCAGCTGACCGACAGCAAGCAGACCGACGCGCAGGGCGTGAACTACGCCGACGGCGTGTTCGAGCACCTTTACGACTGGTACGGCACCGACGGCTTCGTCAAGAACTCCGGCTACGTGTTCACCGGCTGGTACACGAGCCCGGACGCCGGCGGCCAGGCCGTCGACCCGGAGGCCGCCCTCGAGGACGGCACCACGCTGTACGCCCACTGGGCCGTGGACTACTCGGACGAGTCCGAGGAGGGCGTGACCTTCAACCTGCTGTACGGCCAGGCCGGCCACACCACCAAGGTCGCCGAGGCCATCAACCCCGACGGTACGGCCAAGGTCGTGAACCCGTCCTACGACGGCAACTCCGTGTTCGTGCGTCTCGCCGACGGCGACCAGGTCGCCGACTGGCAGGTCCCGTCCGAGGATGTCGCTGGCGACGGCTTCGTGTTCGGCGGCTTCGACGGCGTCGACTCCGCCAAGCGCGGCACCATGCTGAACGCCAAGGCCGACAAGGGCGTCATCGTGAACTTCCCGGCGACCTCCGGCTACGATTACTACAAGGACGGCGAGAAGGTCACCGGCGGCAAGTCCGATGTCCTGCGCGGCGCTACCCTGACCCCGTACCAGGCCGTCAAGGGCGCCGACACCTCCTCCGTGCAGCTCGCCAACGGTTGGCAGTACTACGTGGGCAGCGACAGCTCCCACCCGACCGCCATCGAGGGCAACACCCTGAACATCCCCGCTGGCCTGAGCGAGATTTGGCTGCTGGCCTACAACTTCCAGCCCGCCACCCAGTACAACGTGAGCGTGTCCGACGCGTACAACAAGAAGTCCTACTTCACCCCGTCTACGTCCACGTTCGAGGAGGCCTACGGCAAGACCCTCGAGGACGTCACCCGCGTGAACACGAAGGCCTTCGATGGCTGGTACGATCCGGAAGCGACCGTCACCTACTACGATGCCGCCGGCAACAAGAAGACCGTCAAGAACAGCGCGTTCTTCAACTTCTACAACCTGACCGCCTCCAACGTCACCGGCGCTTGGGACAACGCCGACCCGGTCAAGTTCGACTTCTCCGTGGCCTACGGCCAGGGCCAGGTCAACGTGTGGGCCTTGTTCGACATCGCCGCCCGTTACCGTACCTTCACCGTTAAGCCGCTGTACGATCAGGCCAAGTCCGTGACCGTCAAGCTCTACGAGGACAAGACCATCGGCGAGCAGCTGAAGGCCGTTGAGTCCCAGTGGGAGCGTTCCGGCTACTCCATCGAGGGCTACTACACCCGCATCTCCGGCGGCAAGGCCCTGGCCGGCTTCAAGGTGAACCTCGACTCCAAGGTCGATGACACCCACCCGGAGGCCACGGATGGTAACGTCCTGTACGTGAACTACACGGCCGATTCCAAGTACGGCAAGTACGGCCTGCTGTTCAACCTCAAGCGCGGCTACTCCTTCGTGAAGAAGACCCACGGCAAGGTCTCCTCCGTCGACGTCGACAAGGACAACGACGGCAAGTGGGACGTGTACACCGCCACCAGCGGCTACAAGCTGCAGCTGGCCAAGCCGGAGGGCTTCACGGACGCTTCCTGGAAGCAGTTCCAGACCACGCGTGACAACGTGAAGGCCGAGATCATCTCCTACCTGAAGCTCGCCAAGGACTCCAGCATCGAGACCGTGTACAACGCGGTCGCCGCCCGCCTGTCCGAGGAGAAGGCCAACGAGTTCAACGCCGCGTTCGGTGGCGTGCTCGCCCCGGAGACCGACTACCCGGATGTGAACTACGACGACTACGGCACCCACTCCGACGACATCCAGTACCTGACCACCAAGGGCATCGTCAAGGGCTACGCCGACGGCACGTTCGGCTACGGCGCCCCGCTGGCCCGTGTGGACTACATCGTGTGGCTGTACCGCGCCGCCGGCAGCCCGTCGGTTGACGCCGACGCGGCCGGCTTCTCCGACGTGACCGCGACCACGGTCCCGAACGAGGAGTTCCGCAAGGCCATCGCCTGGGCCAAGGCCGAGGGCGTGACCACCGGCTACCCGGACGGCACGTTCGCCCCGTACGCGACCCTGAACCGCCAGGACGCCGCCGCGTTCCTGTACCGCGCTGCCGGTTCCCCGAAGTTCCAGGAGAACGGCGTGAACGCCAAGTTCTCCGACGTGACCCCGGGTGACACCGCGAACCACGCGAAGGAGGTCCTGTGGGCCGCTTCCGAGGGCATCGCCAAGGGCTACTACGGCACCGTCACCTACTTCGGTGGCTACAACACCCTGGTCCGTCAGGACGCGGCCGCCTTCCTGGCCCGCACCCTCAAGGCCGGTTACATCGCCAAGTGAACCGACTAGCCTAGGCTAGACACGTTCGCCCGAACGATACAGGGGCCGGCTTCCATCCTTGATTCGGATGGAAGCCGGCCCCTTCCGCGCTTCTGCCGGCGGGGATCGTCAAGGCGGCGGACAATGCCCGGGCTGGCAAGATTAAGTGACGTTCATTCGCCGGGTTTTGGCCTGACGGATCGGCCGAACGACGAAGGGTCCTCCACCCGACTGGGTGAAGGACCCTTCCACGTCTTTTTGGCATGCAGCCCTCGCACACGGATTGGCCGTTGCCACACGACCGACCGCGCCGCAATACCCGGCATCAGCATGTAGGAAGGCCGGAACCCCGTAAAGGGTTCCGGCCTTCTTCCGTTATCTAGGCCTTGCGACCCGAATCATCGGCATGGCTCAGTCGATGTAGCCATGATCCAGGGTGCGGGCCAGGAAGGCGGCCGCATCCTGACGGACCAGAGTGTTGTAGCCACCGAAGTAGTTCACCGTGCCGGAGTAGCCCTTGGCGATGTCGTTCGAGGCGGCCCACAGGACAGCCTGAGAGTGGTTCGCGGTATCGCCCGGGGTCACGTCGGAGAACTTCACGTCCGCGTAGGACTCGTTGAACTTCGGGCTGCCGGCAGCGCGGTACAGGAACGCCATCGCGTCCTGGCGGTTCAGGGTTGCGTACGGGGCGAACGTGCCATCGGCGTAGCCCTTGGTGATGCCCTCGGAAGCGGCCCAGGCGATGGCGTCACGGAAGTCCTTGTTCGGGACGGTCGTGGCGTTCACGTCGGAGAAGGAAGCCTCGGAGGACACGGCCGGGGAGCCGGCGGCGCGGTACAGCCACACGATGTAGTCCACACGGGCCAGCTTCGCGCCGTAGCCGAACGTGCCGTCGGCGTAGCCCTTGACAATACCCTTCTTGTACAGGGAGGTGATCTCGTCGGAGTGGGTGCCGTAGTCGTCGTAGTTCACATCCGGGAACGATGCCTTGTCAGAAGCGACCTTGGCGAACTGCTGGTTGATCTCGTCGGCCTTCTCGGCGGAAAGCTTCGTGGCGACGGCCTCGTACACGGTGGCGATGTCGGCGTCCTTGGCGAGCTTGAGCTCCTTGATCAGGGCCGGGACCACGACCTCGTCACGGGACTTGACGAACGCGTTCCACGTGGTCTGCACGTAGCCCGGGTTCCTGACCACGAACTTGAAGGTGGAGGTCTCGTGCTCCTTGGTCGCGTTGGTGTACAGCGCGACGCCGTTGTCGTCCTTGCGGCCGTTGGCCTCGAGGGCGACCGGCTTGGACGGGGAGTTCGTGAAGGACGCGTAGTAGCCCTTGCCCTCAACCTTGTTGTCGGAGATACCGGTCGCGTAGCCACGGGCCAGGTTGAACAGCAGGCCATTCACACCATACTTCGAATCAGCAGACCAGACGGCGTAGTAAGTGGTAGCAGCGGGCGTGGTGGCGTCCGCGGCGACGGACGTGTCAAGCTTCTGCTTGGTCAGATCAGCCGGGTTCGGAACCTCGTACCAGCCCACGAGCGTGTAGCCGGAACGGGTCACGGACGGAACCTGATCGGCGAGCTTCTTGCCCCAGTAGATCTTCTGGGAAATCTTGTCGGCGCCGGAGTAGTTCGGGTCGAAGGTGATCGTGGTGAACGGAGCTTCGGTATCGTAGCCCGCATACAGGTCGATGCCAGCGTTGTCCTGGTTGATGGCCTTGTCGAAGCTGAACTGGACCGGATCGGCCTTGTCGAGAAGGTAAACGCGAATCAGGTTACCCTCGAAGAAGTCATCGTTGTAGACAGTGACCTGACCGGAGACGTCGTTGTAAGTGACAGGCTGCGCCTTATCGTACCAGCCAAGGAACGTGGTGTTCGCGCGCTTCACGTCGTCGAGGGCCTTGCCCACGGACTGGGTGAAGGTCTGGCCGCTGGCGATGAAGTAGCGCTCGTTAACGTCAGTCTTGTTCCACTTGTGGACACGCACGACGGTGGCCTGGATACCCGGGCCCTTCGGGGCGACGGTCACATCATTCACGTCGGGAAGCTGATCGGTGACGGCGTAGTCCTTGAAGCCGTCGCCAGCGTCGACGGACCAACCGGTGGCCAGCTTCTTGCTGGACGGGGTGATAGCCTGCCAGCCAGCCAGCGTGCTCTGACGGGGCACATCGAAGCTGATAGAACCGGCGGTGGTGGCCTTCACGCCATCCTTGTACAGATCAAACTGGACAGAAGGATCGTTGGACGCAGTACGATTGATAGTCAGCTTCGTGCCGGCCACAGTCACAGCCTTCAGAGTATCACCGGCCTTGGCGGTCGCGACAGTGCCGCCATCCCAGTGATCGAACACCTGATAGTCGGTCACATCGGTGGACGGGACCTCCCAGTCAGCGAGGGTATCACCATCAGCCAAGAACACATACACGTTACGGCCGGTATTGTCGACGGTCACGACATTGGAAATACCGTCAGGATTGGTTGAAGTGACCTTGCCATCAGTGTCGAAGTGCACAGCATCTTCGGATTCGTCCGTGCTGGAGGCGCCCTGGCTCCAGTGAGCGTACAGGGTAGTACCATCCGTGAGCGCGGCAGTCGGGTCGACGGCCTGGCCGCCGGTCTTCTCCGTATACCAACCGGAGAAGCGACGAGCGCCCTGACCATCCCACAGGATGTTCGCGTCGGAAGTGCTGCCGTTAGTGCCATCGAAACCGTACGTGGAGTACAGATCCTCGAAAACACCGTCGGCGTAGTAGTAGCCGTCGGTGACATTGTCACGGGCATCGGTCAACTTGACCGTGCCGTCGGACTGCAAGCCGCTAACGGAAGGAGCGAACTCGCCGCCATTCGGATCAAGAGTGACCTTCACATCAGGGTACTGATACGAAGGCGCGGCGTTGGCCGTGGAGGCGGCGACGCCCATGGTCGCGATCATCGCGACGGAGGCGAGGCCCGCGAGCGGCGCGCGCCAAACCTTGGTGTTTCCTGTCATGATTCAGGAACCTTTCTTCTAGGGACATGGGGGATGGGCACGATTTTTGCGACGATACGGTTCTATGATGAAACTGAGTGGATGAGAATCCGATTGCTTTCAGAGAGGAGAGAAGAAACGATGAATCATCGTCATATAGTGCGAACAGTCATTGCAGCAGGTTTAAGCATCGTGTCGTTGTTGGGCATGTCCGTCTCAAGCGCCTACGCTGATTCCGAATCCGGGCCATCCGCCGATTACACTGGCTGGTACCAGATGAATGGGCAAAATTACTGGTATGAGCACGGTTCACCGGCGCGTTCCAAGGAAATTTACGATCCCGGTTCCAACGCGTGGTATTGGCTGGATGCCGATGGCACTATGGCCAGAAACAAGGACGTGTATCTCCCCTCCAGTGGCGGCAAGTGGGTCCGCTATGACGAGAACGGCCACATGCGCAAGGGCGAGGACTATCGTTACGGCGGATGGTACTACTTCGACCCCATCACAGGAGCCATGGCCAAGGGCATGCGGTTCGTGCCTTCCAATGACGGCAAATGGGTGTACTACGACTGGATCACCGGCAAAATGGCTCATGGCGAGCAATACGTCGATTACGACGCCGAACATACCGGGTGGTATCTATTTGACGTGAATACCGGAGCCATGTTCCATGGTGATACCTATGTGCCGTCGAGCGGTGGCAAATGGGTGAGGTACGACCGATACACCGGCAAGATGGTCAAAGGCCTTCAAGCGCAGGATGGCGCTTGGTACTACTTTGATCAGGCTACTGGTGCTATGGCACACGGAAATGCTTGGGTTCCCGAATGGAACAAGTGGGCACACTTCGATGAGGTGACTGGGCGCTATACCGGCGATGCTTCGCAGCCGTCTCCAGCACCGAATCCAGAACCGAGTCAGCCAGATAGCGGAAATAATAACGGGGGCGTGTATTACAAGAATTGCGCCGCCGTACGCGCCGCGGGGAAAGCGCCTCTGTACCGAGGGCAGCCCGGTTATCGACCTGAACTTGATAGGGATAATGATGGCATAGCTTGCGAGTGAGATGAATGGGGGCTTCCATAATATTTATGGAAGCCCCCATTCATCTCACTCGCAAAGTGGTTGTGTGGCGCTGCTGCGGCACGGTCATGCAACCACTTTTGGGAACGCAATGACGTGTGCACACACGATACCGGCATATCCCAGCACCAGACATGACGCGATGGTCGCATTGATGACATGGCTTCTCTTGACGGTAAGACCAAAGTCTGGCAGCATCAGCGCCATTGGAGCGAGCACCGGGATGAAGTACCGGTTCTGCATACCGTCCGCGTATGCCCCCAACTTATCGGTAGTCAGCAGACCACTGCCGACAAGCAGCATAGCGGCGCATGTCAGCACATAGAATCCCGCAATCATAAAACCCATGATGGTTCGTTCCTGCCAGTGGATTTCATGCTGATTGATATTGTTCTTCACCAACAGCAGCACGATAGCCACAAAAATCAGCAACATTATCCCGGTGGGCAACTGTGCTTTTTCACTGCCCGCAAAGAACTGGAGATTACGCACGGAGTTGTATTTATCGAATTTCTTGTTGAAATCGAGCGGTTGCACGAGCGTAATCAGTAGGCTCTGCAGAAACTCCAGCGGATGGGATACCAGTAGCTGCTGCGCATCCTGATAACGTTCCAACGTGAAATCAGTGCCAAGAATGGGCGGAATATGACTGGTCATACGCTGCCAGACCAGACAGGCGGCCGAACCTGAGGCAAGAGGAAGCAGCATGCGCCAGCGGATGATATGACGTTCCCTCCACACGGCAATCACAGGCAGGAAGAGCATGGCGAGCAATACCACGGATGTTGTTTTCGTCAGTGCCACCAATGGGGCGAGCACCGTAATCAGTATGGTTTGCGGCCATGTAACTTCAGCTCGCTGATGCAATCGAAGCGCGATTGCTACGAACAGCAAGGACAACGAATTAATCACGGCATCCGTGGTCACATACAGGAACGAGAAAAACACAGCCGGCAACAATGCCGCTGCGCAAATAACGTATCGATACCGCATAGCCACGTGAATCGCGATGGTCGCCGTCAGCGTGGAGCAGACAAGCGTGAAGATGCACGCGAGCAGATAGTCGTTCCAATGAATCCTGAATGCCAGAATCGATGGATAATATGCAACCGGCGAATTCACGGCCGTATTGTTAAAGGGCCGGAAAATGCCATCTCTCCAGTATCCATACAGGTCGCTGCCATCGGGACTCTGTACGGGCAGCAGGGTGCCTGACGCCAACTGGCGAAGACGTCCCAAATGTGCGCGGTCATCGTTACGGGCGGGACGACGGTCCCAATAGATTAAAATCAGTCCGCATATTATGGTTACCGAGGCATACAGCCCCTCAAGTTTCCAGCCTTGAAGATAGCGGAATACCTTCCTGATCAGGAACCGACCGTTAGCCGTCCCTCCAAGATCGTGGCCGGCACTGAGCTTATCTCGTTTTCTATGCATCGCCTGCGACTGTTCCCGCATGTCAAGTCCTCTCCGCGCGCTGGGCATATGCAGTATAGGACATCACGATGATAAACAGCTACGAAACAGTCCACAGATATTGGGCCGTGAATGAGCTAGGTGATAGCCTAAGAGAATAACTGGGTGAGAAGCAGTGAAAGGTTCCAAAGTCCCATGTTCATTGATTTGAGTCGACCGATTTGGACGCCATCGCTTTCCTCGTGTTCGATTCTGCCGTTGTATGTGAAATCACCGTCCTACAGTGGAGTAGGTCCTAAGGAACTGACCATAGGCGCGCATTCCTATGCCGATTTCATGACGTATTTTGGCTCGTTTTCAATGAAGAAGTGGCGGCTGTACACAGGCGACAGCGATTTGGCTCCTACGCTGGTGCTGGAGACGAACGCACCTGTGCACGTGACGCTGACCCAGATGGTGTATCGTCGTTTGGAGAAACGCCCCATCGTAGACGTGACGGATCCGACTTCGCTCACGTCGGATGGATGGTTCCGATACGTAATACCGTATCCGGCCGATGTGGATGCACAGTTGGTGGCCTTCACCGTGACGACAGGTGATCAGCCTGCCACATTGCGCTCTGTCTACTATGGCGCAAATGTCAAGCGACGTCGCGACGTGCGCATCGAAATCATCACCACCACGTTCCGCAAGGAACGGCAGGTGACGGGCAATATCGATTTGATTCGCACATCGCTACTCGAGGATTCCCTCTGGGGGCAATACTTCCATTTGACCGTGGTGGACAACGGCCGGTCTCTCCCCGATGATGTCACTTCGGGTAATTCGTCTATTACCGTGATTCCGAACGGCAATGTGGGCGGCGCCGGTGGTTTCGCAGCTGGCATGATTCATGCCGTGGAAGAGGGTTGGGCCACTCATGTGCTGCTTATGGATGACGATGTGACGGTATGTCCCGAGTCGTTCAAACGAACATTGCGTCTGTTGGAATGCGCGAGCGACGAATACGCCTCCGCTACGGTGGCTGGAGCTATGTTGTCAACCGCCAATTTCGAGCTGCAGCAGGAGGACATCGGTCAGATTCAGGCCCAACGGCATTTGCAGCCGTTCAAGCCGCGGCTCATCATGGATCGTGAATATGACATTACGTTCAATGAGGAGCTGATTCCTTCTTCGAAGGAGCAGGGCCTGTATTCGGCATGGTGGTACTCGTGCTTCCCTGTGAGTCGCATCCGTGAGCATGGGTTGCCGATTCCGCTGTTCTACCGGCGTGACGACGTGGAATATTCCACTCGCATCCAGGAAAAGGAGCAGTTGAAGTTTATTACGCTGAACGGTGTGTGCGTATGGCACGATCCGTTCGATTTGCGCTGGAATCCGGCTGTGGAAATATATTTGGCGGCCCGTAACCTGCTCATTCAGGAGGCGTTCACCCCCGATCCCAACAACGACATGACGGCTAACGTGGCACGTCTAAGGGAGACCATTGTCAACGCGGGGAAGCATTTCGATTATCCGTCGATGGAACTGGTATGCGATGCGATCACCGACTACCTGCGTGGTCCGGAATACTACCGTCACCCAGTGGGCGAGCGCCTGCTGAAGCAGGCAGCCGCCAAAGCCGAAAAACTCCGACCGATTTCCGAAATCGAGGGGGCGCCGGACGTTGTCAACATGTGGCGCGTGGAGGAAACCGCTAACGATGAGAACGTACCGGTTCCACCTGCTCCTCGCCCGGATGCGCGTTTGTCCAGAAGAGCGGCACGTATTCTAGGACGACTCGTACGCGGCATTCTGCCTCATGGGAATGAGGATGAACGCAAGAATCATCCCACCTCAACACATAAGCCCAAAGGCGGTCTGGCCATCATTCCGGTGGATGGTCTATGCAGGCCATGGCGAGTGCTGTACGACGCCAACCGCGCTCTGGCGGTGGAGCCGTCCGGCCAGCGTGGCGTGATGCGAGTGCGCGATGACAGTAAACGAGATGGAATAATGATACGATTCGAGGCGCTCGCGGAACAACTGATGCGTGACGATTCGGTTGCCCGCCGGTACCGCGAGCAGCGTGATGACATGACGTCATTGGCGTTTTGGAAGCAGTATCTCGACGAAGCGAAAAGGTAACCATGGGCATCCGTAATTCCCTGCGATCCGTGGCGGACAGAATCGTACGAGGCGACAAGCCCGGTGAACGCGGCCGCAGGCCGGTTGAACAGCCTGGTCGCGATGTGCTCTATCTGATTGCCGAACCCGGCTACCCGAACTACGGGGATGAGCTTATCGCCGCTGAATGGCTCAAATATCTGGCACAGCGACATCCGGAATCCCCGGTCGTCATGGATTGTGCCCGGCCCGGGCCGGCGGCGGCGATTCTGCAGGGTATTCACCCGCGCGCATCGTTCACGGATACGTTGCGCCGGTTGGGAACGGAGAATCCCTTCCCCTATGACGGCCCCATCAAGGATATCGCAGGATTCGTTGGGGAGGCTTTGGAAAACGACGGCCTCTCACCACGCTACGCCATGGGCATCCGCCTGCTGCAGCATAGAACACGAAGCATTCATATACTCGGCGGAGGTTACATGCGGGGTGATTGGACATGCAATCTGTCCCGTCTTGCCATAGGTCCATTCGCGCGGCAGCATGGCATTCCGGTAATCGCTACAGGGCTTGGCCTGATGCCGTTGGACGGTGAATCGTTGGCATTCGCCCGGCACTCCGCTGCGGCGTTCGATGGTTTTACCGTGCGTGACGAACGTACACTGGAAACGTTGAACAATGGCGGATCGGGGAAAGCCATCGCCGAACTTGCGCCGGACGACTGCTTTGTGAACGCCTTGAAGGGATGCTATATGGAGGATGAATCCCTTCCGGCGGTGATGTTATGCGTGCAGTCCGATTTCGTGGCAGACAGCGAGCGCCTTCATACCTATGCCGTATCGATACTGGAAACGTGGGGCATCGGCCTGCACGATCCTATTGGCGTTGTGGAGTGCAATCCGCTGATTGACCGCCCGATTTATGATTATCTGATTGCTTATGGCTACGACCATGTGAGGTTCTTCCCCTTGGCGGAGATTCTGGAACGCGGATTCCCGGCCCGCGAGGGGCAACGGTGGGTGTCCACGCGGTATCATCCGCATATTCTTGCTGCCGCCAAAGGCTGCACCGGTTCGTTCATCTCCGTGGATGCCGGGTATTACGATGTCAAACATGCGGCTGTGCTACGGATGGGGTCGCATTGGACCAAAGCCGCATTGGGGCAACCCGCGCCTTTGCCGGGAGAGGGGTTCGCCGACCCGAACTTGCCGGAACGATACTCAAAGCAGATTCGCCGGATTGCCGACATATTATACTGAAAGCCTTGTCTACCGGCGGGTCTGGATTGTCGGCAAACCCGCCGGGTTGGGAGGATGACGTGAGGACGAAGATATCCGCGCTAGCTGAAACAATTGCCTATGCTCTCACCGTTATCGCTCTCACCGTTATCGCGCTTGTGTCATTGTTCACCACCTCAATCTTCCAGCCTGCGCAAGGTGCTTCATCCGATACCGTGCTTGCCGAGCAGATGACTTTTAGGGGATCATCGGCATTGCTGATTGCCGGAGTGCCGATATTCGTGGCGGCAATCGCCTATGCCAGTCGGCTTATGGCCCGTTTCAGCGATCGGGGCCGGTTTGTCGTTCTGATTGCCTACGTGCTTATTATGCAGGTGACGTGGATTGGCGCACTGAATTTCGCGAATCCGCAATATCCGGATTCGGTCATGCTGTCTCGCGGGGCGACGGAGCTCGTCAGGGGGAACATTGCGGCATTCAGTCCTGATTATTGCGCCCCTGAAGGTGCTCTCGGCTATCAGGCCACATGTGCCGGCCAAGATCAACTGATGAAGGGCAATCTGTTCAACTATCTGGCTTGGTATCCGTTCCAGTCCGGCGCCATGTTGTGGTTCGCGCTGATATACCGGCTATTCGGCACACAGAACTTCATGGCTTTCCAGTTCATCAACGCATTATCGGTCACTGGTGTGGTCGTCGTGCTCTGCCGGTTTGCGCAGCTTCTGGGATTGGGGCGCAAGGCCAAGGTCATCTTGGAGCTGCTTATCGCGCTGTGCTTTCCACTGCTCATGTTCTCCGCGTTCGTCTATACCAACGCGGTAGGTCTACTGCTGACGCTGTTGGCCGCTTTGCTGCTCATAGAGTGTCTGCGCGTTGAGCACGTCCATGCGCGGATCTTCCTGCTTGTCGGGTCATGCGTGGCAGCCGCACTTGGGGTGATGGTTAAAAACACGTTCAACATCCTCGTGCTGGCGATGCTTATCGTGTTGGTGTTGGCGACTTTCCAATCACGTCGCTGGTGGCTGCTGGCCGGCGGAATCGTCGGCTACTCGTTGGTGCTTAAGTCTACAGTCGTGCCGGTTCTTGTGATGGAGCACGTCACCGGGCAGTCATTCGGGCCAGGGATGCCCGCATTGTCGTGGATTGCGATGGGAGTGCAGCATAAAACCGGTGTCCTGCCGGGATGGTGGCAAAGCGATGCATTGAACGTGTATCTCAGCACCGGCGGGGATTATGCGGCACAGTACCGGCACGCTGTCGACACGATTCGCGCCGCTTGGTCTTCGTCCGTCAACGACCCCTTATCTGCGTTGGTGTTTTTCGGCCAAAAACTATCCACGGAATGGGCCGAACCGACCTTTGAAACCGTGTTGTATTCCGGCCTCGGTATCCGTATGCATGCCGGTAACGGTTTGGCCCACTGGCTGCTCTCCGAACCGGGACGCAGCGTGGTGAACGCGTATGGCGATGTCATGCAATCCGCCGTATATCTGTGCGCCTTGATTGCCGTCGTTGCGATGGTTGCTGTATCCGTCCTGCATACGAGCAAAGAACGGGATTCGGTAAACGGTGAAATCCTCGCACGAAAAGCGACGATGCTGTTCCTCGCGGTCGGATTCCTTGGCGGATTCTGCTGTTACCTGCTTTGGGAGGCGAAAAGCATCTACACGTTGCCGTTCTATGCGCTCCTGTTGCCATTCGCTGCGCAGGGGTTTTCGATGCTTTTCGATTGTATGCGTAAGCCGGTAGCGCGATGTCTGAATCGACACCGAACAAATGCGACAGATTGACCAGATTTGCCGCATTCCCAGAATTCACCTAAATGTCTCCCAGGAAGCATGCAGGTGTCGCCGATGAGACGATTGCGGATTCTACGTTGAATTTCGTACTGCATCAGAGGTACGAAAGGATTAGCAATGGAGAAGAGTAATGGGTTCAAAGCGGTAGTGGCCGCTTTGGCTGCGGTGGCCACGCTTGCATCTGTCGCGGGCACCGCGTATGCCGCAGATGGCAAGGATGTCTCCGCTCTGTCCGTTCATGGTGGCGCGCAGCGCATCGCCGCGGTCGGCTCCAGAAACGCCAAGAACGTGATTCTGTTTATCGGCGACGGCATGGGTGATTCCGAAATCACCGTGGCCCGCAACTACCTGCATGGCCTGAACGGCAAGTTCGAGGGCATCGATCGCCTCGGTCAGCCCACACAGGGTGTCGAGACTGGCGTGGGCCAGTACACCACCTTCTCGCTGGGCAACAGCTCTAACGACAGCCTGATGGCCAAGGACAAGAACGGCAAGCTTGCCGGCTCCAGGACGGCAGGCGTGCTCACTCCGGTCACCGATTCCTCCGCGTCCGGCTCCAGCTGGGCTACGGGCACCAAGACCTACAACAATGCCGTCGACATCGACGTCAAGGGTAACCCGCAGCTCAACCTCATCGAGCTTGCGAAGGCCGCCGGCAAGGCCACTGGCAACGTGACCACCGCCGAAATCCAGGACGCCACCCCGGCCGTCCTCGAATCCCACTCTTCCGAGCGTGCCTGCTACGGACCGCAGGGCAAGTGGGACGGCAAGACCGATACCAACAAGGACGGCAAGCTCGACGCTGCCGACGGCAATCAGGCCAAGAACTGCCTCGCCGACCAGCTCAAGGTCAATGGCGGCATCGGCTCCATCTCCGAGCAGTTGCTCGACACCCGCGCCGATGTAACCATCGGCGGCGGCGCCAAGTACTTCAACCAGCTCGGACTCGACGGCAAGACCCTGTGGGATCAGGCCGCGGCCCGTGGCTTCCAGACCGTCAAGTCCGGTGACGTGAACGGCTTCAAGAGCCTGTCCTCCGCCGACCAGACCAAGCCGGTTCTTGCCCTGCTTGGCGACGGCAATCTGCCGACAGAGTTCAACCCGTCCGTCGCCACCAAGCAGGATCCGGCCAAGGACGCCAACCCGACCACCTGCAGTGTGAACCCGAAGTGGCTCGGCAACAGCGGCGCATCGCTTGCCGATTTCACCAACAAGGCCATCGATCTGCTGCAGAACAACAAGAACGGCCAGCAGAACGGCTACTTCCTGCAGGTCGAGGGCGCCTCGATCGACAAGCAGGACCACAACGGTAACGCCTGCGGCCAAATCGGCGAGACCGATGACCTCGACAAGGCCATCTCCGCGGCCCTCGCCAAGGTCGACCTGAGCAACACGCTCGTCATCGTCACCGCCGACCACGCCCATACCTCCCAGATCGTCGAATCCCAGCCGATTTACGCGCTGAGCACAGTGCTGAAGAACCGTGACGGTTCCAAGACCGTCATCTCCTACGGCACCTCCGAGGACGACCTGTATGGCAACGGCAAGGACACCAGCGCCGACGTCGAAGGCAAGGCCGATCCGAGCAAGGCCCAGGGCAACATGAGCCACACCGGTACCCAGCTGCGCATCGCCGCCTCCGGACCGAACGCCTCCCGCGTCGATGGCCTGACGGACCAGACCGATAACTTCTACACCATCGGCAACGCGCTTGGCCTTGCGACCAGCACCGACGCACAAAAGCAGCTTTCCAACAACGCACAAGTCGCCACCGCCTCCAAGGATGGCAAGATCGTTGCGCAGGCCACCGGTTTCAATGGCGATGCGGTTCTCGCCTACCAGCTGACCAACGCCAGCGGCAAGATTGTCGACCAGTCCGTCTCCAGCACCCCGCTCTCCGGCGTTCGCGTGCAGACCGCCGGCACCACCGAAATCGAACTGAAGAACGCAAAGGAAGGCGACAAGCTCACCATCACCGGCCGTCAGTCCGGTAAGACCGTGACCGTGACCGTCGACAAGACCTCCACGACCCCGACGAATCCGTCCGCCGGCCCGTTCGCGGACGTTAACGAGCAGACCCCGCACTATGAGGACATTCTGTGGACCTACGAGAACAAAATCTCCGAAGGCTACACCGACCCTGTCTCCGGCGTACGCACCTACGCTCCGGCGGCGAACGTGAACCGTCAGGATTACGCCGCGTTCCTTTACCGCGTGGCCGGCAGTCCCGACTACGCTCCAGCCTCCGCGGACAACAAGTTCGCGGACGTCAACGAGCAGACCCCGCACTACAAGGAGATTCTGTGGGCGGCCAAGAACGGTTACATCAACGGTTACACGGCGGCTGACGGCACGGTGACCTTCGATGGCGCCGCCAACATCCAGCGTCAGGACGCCATGCTCATGCTCTGGCGTGTGGCCGGCAAGCCGGCCCCCACCGCCCAGGACACCTTTACGGATGCCTCGCTGGCTGGAACCGACTTCCAGGATGCCCTGAAGTGGGCCAAGGCCTCCAAGATCTCCACCGGCACCGACGGCGTCTTCGGCGTCGGAACCAACATCATCCGTCAGGATATGGCAGCCTTCCTCCACCGCTACGCAACGCTGAAGAAGTGAAGCCAGTCCTAACCTGATTTGTCCAATCCCCACCTGATATTCGTTCGGAATGCGAATATCAGGTGGGGATTGTCGTATTCCGAATCGTCACATGTCCAGACGCTTATCATTGTGATGGCATATACTCTCTTTATATTTCCGTACGATGCTTGAGGTATTACACACATGTCGATGTTCAAATTCGCCAACATTCTGCTGGAAACGAATCCGAGGTCTTTGAGTTATCCCTCCTTGTACTGCGTGGCCGACAGCCCTGTCGTGTATGACGAGCCGAGCGGTGAATGGCTGATGTTCAACCACGGCACCTACGATTTCAGCACCTATTTCAACGGTCTGTCCGTAGCCAAGTTGCTGAAGTTCACCACGGCCCGGCGTTTCTTCCTGCACCTCGAGCTCAAGGGCGCCGCCTGCAAGGTGTACCAGACCTTCGGCGGTTCCTTCGACGCGCACCCGCAGGTCGTTTCCGCTCCCAAGGCAGTGCTGTCCCAATCCGACGACTGGCAGACTGTGGACTTCGAGCTCGACGTGGACGACACCATGGTGCTGGTCGGCTTCAAGATTGAATCCGAAGGCCGACTGGCGATTCGCAACAGTTACTATTCGCTTGACTTGGCTCAGGAACCACGCGACATCGAACTCGTGGTGGCCACCACCACCTTCAAGAAGGAAGCGTTCATCGAGCGCAACATCGGCCTCGTACGCGACCAGATCGTCGAGTCCGGCGAGGACATCGCCTCCCACTTCCACATGTACGTGATGGACAACGGCCGCACGCTGGACGCCAAGGCCCTGTCCTCCGAGCGCATCATCGTTCGTCCGAACGACAACGTGGGCGGTGCCGGCGGCTTCACCCGCGGCATGATCGAAGCCATGGAGCAGACCCCCGAAGCCAGCCATATCCTGCTCATGGACGATGACGTGGCCGTCTCCCCCGAGAGCATCAAGCGCACCTACAACCTGCTGCGTATCCTCAAGGACGAGCATCGCGAGGCCTTCATCAGCGGCGCCATGCTCAACTACGAGATCGGCGAGGACCAGTGGGAGGATGTCGGCTACATGACTCCGCAGGGCACGTTCGCCCCGTGCAAGCCGATGCTGCGCATGACCCAGTACGCCGACCTCATCTACAACGAGGAGTTCAAGCCCAGCGGCGTGCAGCGCGAGCAGATGTACGCCGCCTGGTGGTACTGCTGCATCCCGATCTCCGCGATCAAGCGCAACGGCCTGCCCCTGCCGGTGTTCGTGCGCTGCGATGACGCCGAATACGGTATCCGCTGCCATCCGACGTTCATCACCATGAACAGCCTGTGCGTGTGGCACATGTCCTTCCACGAGCGCTACAACGCGGCCGTGGAACGCTACCAGACCACCCGCAACACCATGATCGCCCAGGCCACCACCGGCATGGCTCCCAAGTCCGACTTCCTCAAGGAGCTGCATAACAACATCCGCCTTGAGCTCAAGAAGTTCGGTTACGAAAACGCCGAGCTGTGCCTGGATGCGTTCGAGGACTTCCTCAAGGGTCCCGGCTTCATCAGCAAGCCGGTCGCAGAGGGCTGTTTCATGCAGGCCAACCGCAACAAGGAACAGCTGGTGAACTTCGACGAGCTGCAGCGTCAGGCGGATGCCGACCCCGATCTCAAAGGCTTCAACCTGCATGACATCGACCGACAGCTCATCGAGGGAGACAAGCCCCGCTCCATTACCCAGCGCCTTGAGGATTTGGCCACGGACAACGGCCAGCGATACCTCAAGAAGCCGGGTAGCGGCTATGCCGTCATCCCGCTGGTGGGTTGGGCGTACCCGGCCGGCGCCATCCATGGCAAGAAGAAGCTTGTGGTCATCGACTGGTACAACCGCAAAGGCACCATCCGCACCAAGGATGTCAAGCGTTACGCCGAAATCAAGGCACGCTATGCCAAGGATCTGCGGTACTACAAGTCCAATATCGAACGTCTTCGCAAGGAATATGCGGCGGCGCGCGCCACTCTTACATCTGTGGCGTACTGGAAGCACTACCTGAAGATGGACTGAGGCATACGGTAAGGTATTGGTCCCGTGAACAAACTCATCGAATCGATTCGTGAGCGCTATGGCTACTCGCTGGTGGTGCTTCGTGGACTGGTGAAGACCGATTTCAAGCTGCGCTATCAGGGTTCGTTCCTTGGCGTGGCCTGGTCGGTCCTGAAGCCGCTGATGCTGTTCTGCGTGATGTACGTGGTGTTCGGCAAGTTCCTGCGCATGTCCGACGGCACCCCCACCTACCCGGTGGTGCTGCTGCTCGGCATCAGCTCCTGGCAGTTCTTCCAGGAAGCCACGTCCGTGGGCCTGCGTTCAGTGGTGGACCGCGGCGATCTGCTGCGCAAGATCCACTTCCCGAATTACATCGTGGTGGTCTCCGCCACGGTCGGTTCGATGATCAGCTACGCCATCAATCTGGTGGTCGTGCTGATTTTCGCGCTGTTCGCCCGCGTGCAGTTCACTTGGCGCGTGCTGCTGGTGCCGTTGAGCATCATCCAGCTGTACGCATTGGCGCTGGGAGTCACGCTCCTGTTCGCCACCATGTACGTGTACTTCCGTGACGTGGCGCATATCTGGGACGTGCTGCAGCAGGTGCTGTTCTACGGCATGCCGATCATCTACCCACTGTCCTATGTGACGAGCCGAGGCGGCATCCTGGCCGTGCTGGCCCGGCTGGAACTCATCAACCCCATCGCCCAGGCGATTCAGGACATCCGGCACAACCTCATCGCCCCCGAAACCCAGCCGACCATCTGGAACCAGTTCGACCAGTGGTGGGTCAAGGCCATCCCGCTGCTGCTGACCGTTATCCTGCTTTGGCTCGGCGTGCACTTCTTCCGCCGCAACAGCCGTAAGTTCGCGGAGGTCATGTGATGAACACCAAAACCAACAGTTTCGATCAGGCTCCCGTGGTGCTCTCGGTGGAGCATGTCGCCAAATCCTTCAAACTGCCCACCGAACAGGCCACCGGCCTCAAGCAGGCCTTCATCAACTGGACCAAAGGCATCAAGGGATATAAGGAACAGCGCGTGCTGCGCGATATCTCCTTCGAGGTCCACCAGGGCGAGTTCTTCGGCATCGTGGGCCGTAACGGCGGTGGAAAATCCACGCTGCTGAAGCTTATCTCCGGCATCTACGTGCCGGACAAGGGCTCCATCGCCACCAACGGCAAGCTTGTGCCGTTCATCGAGCTTGGCGTGGGGTTCAACCCGGAGCTCACCGGCCGTGAGAACGTGTACCTCAACGGCGCGCTGCTGGGCTTCACCCATGAGGAAGTGGAGGCGATGTACGACGATATCGTCGCATTCGCCGAGCTTGAGGAGTTCATGGATCAGAAGCTCAAGAACTACTCCTCCGGCATGCAGGTGCGTCTGGCGTTCTCCGTGGCCATCAAGGCCCAAGGCGACATCCTGGTGCTCGACGAGGTACTGGCCGTGGGCGACGAGGCGTTCCAGCGCAAGTGCGATGCGTACTTCTCCGAAGTGCGCGAGGATCCCACCAAGACCGTGATTCTGGTGACCCATGACATGGCTGCCGTGAAGAAGTACTGCAACCGCGCCATCCTCATCCGCGACGGCGAAATCGCCGCCAGCGGCGACAGCGGCACCGTCTCCGAGCAGTACACGCTCGACAACCTGGCCCAGGAGAAGAAGGACGCCGAACGGGAACGCGAGCGTCTGGCCAAGAAGGCCGAGCAGAAGTACCCGAACGGTCTCAATGAGCGTTGTCCGATCCTCAAGACCATCGCGGTCTCCCCGCAGGTGTGCGTCTCCTCCGAGCCGTTCAAGTTCGACGTGGAGTACCAGTTCGACGAGGACACGGACTTCTATCTGGCCGTGGCCGTGCACGACATCCGCCGCGGCGGCATTCCGTACGATACGGGCTCCAAGACCTTCAAAATGACCAAGCGCGGGCATCAGGTGGCGCATTTCGAACTGCCGCTGGACCTGTTCAACAACGGCGAGTTCAGGTTGCTGACCTCCCTGCGCACACCGAATCCGAACAATGACGAAATCACCGATGCAGTGGCCGTGGCATTGGATGATAACGCTTGCGAGTTCGTAATCCGCGATCCGCGCAATACGAAGAACTACGCGTTGCTGAGCGATCGTGCCATGCAGATCACGCAGTTGAACGACTGACACGAACTGGATTCATATTCGTGCGGAATCGTCTGAAATATCTGCTACTGGGCATATGTATGCTTGCGGCGTGTGCCATGGCCGTTGTCACCATGCTGTTCTATATCCCCTGGAGCCAGTCGGATATGGTGCGGACTTCGGTTCCGCAGATTAAACCGAATAGCGACAACATCGCTGTCACCTTGCCCAACTACTACACTCCGGGCATGGTCCTGCAGCGTGGCAAACCGCTGGCAGTCAAAGGAAAGGCATCGGAACAGAGTTCGCTCACCATTGCCATCTCCGACGGCAAGCGAACTTCATCACGGACCGTACGCACTGCACGAGATGGGTCCTTCGCCGCCGAGTTGAAGGCTCTTCCGGCGCAGCTGCAACCGTATTCGCTGAAAATCTCCAGTAACGGGAGAACCATCTCCCACATAGACAAGGTATATGTGGGAGATGTGTTCCTTGCCGCTGGACAATCCAATATGGAAGCCAGCTACGACAAGTATTACCGCGATGATGCCTATGCAAAAGCCAATATGGGCTCTGCGCTCACCCGCAAGGACTTGCCTCGCACCATATCGGATACCCAGGTGCATTTCATCGTTACCGCAGCACGCACCAGCAACAGTCTCGTTGCCAATGACATGGATCTGCCGTTGCGAAACTACTCATCTTCGGGCTGGCTTTCCGCGACGGGCTCCGATTCAGAGTATCTCGGCTATTTGCCACAACTCTTTGCCGAACACTTGCGAGAGGCGTCTCCCAACGTGCCCATAGGCATCATCCAAACCGCGTGGGGCGGCACGGACATTCAGCCCCACATGCAAGACGGAGCGATTTTCGAGCACCATATCAAACCTTTGACCGGACTGCATATAGGCGGCATCCTCTGGTATCAAGGCGAAGACGACGCCCAAACGAACGACCGCGCATTGGCCTATCTTTCCCGATTCACCGCGCTCATCACTCAGTATCGTGCCGTTTTCGATGAGAAGGATCTTCCTTTCCTCTATGTGCAACTGGCTCGGAACGGTGGGGCGCCGTACACGCCAGTGGTACGGCAGGCTCAATCGGATGCGCTGATTATGGCGGAAACGACCAAGAATCTAGCCATGACGGTCTCCATCGATACGGACAAAGGCACGTCCGAGGTCATTCACCCGCTTGGGAAGGACATTCTCGCCGCGCGCATGGCCGAACAATGGCAGGCGATGCAGCAGGGAGAGGCTACACCTGAAAGCCCGATAGCAATCAAAGCTGCGGCAAAGAACGATGATAAAAGCCGAATAGTCGTGTCATTCACAGGCGATACCGGCAAAGGCCTCATCGCGATGAACCCAAACTTCAGCAAAGACGCGAACTCGGACAGTGTTGCTTCCATGACGAAGGATTCCCTGCAGGGATTCGAGGCAGCTGGTTCCGATGGTAAATTCGTCAAAGCCAAGGCGGTCATCAATCCTGATGAGCAATCCTTGACCATCAGCGCTGAGGGAATCGACGATATTCGACAGGTGCGATACCAGTGGACCGGCGTTCCCAGTGAGAAACCGTTCCTCTATAACAATCTCGGGCTTCCCGCCAGTCCCTTCACCCTGAGTGTGGAACGTCACCTACTCGGTCCGAATGACGATTAGCATCAATGTGCCCTCCGTATCACGATACGGAGGGCACATTGATCAGTGAAGCACTCAGCTCAACACATTGGTCTTCATGCGGTGCAGGAATGCGGCCATGTCCTGACGGAGCACGGTGCCGCCCACGCCGAAAGTGCCATTGCCATAGCCGGAGGCCACACCGGATTTCGACAGCCAAGCGATGTCATCGGCATGCGGGGTGTCTGCATTCACGTCAATGAAGGACCGGCCATTGCCCGAGGGGGCGGCAGCCCCCTCATAATCGGCCAGGCGCTTAAGGAATGCAGCCATATCCTGACGGAAGACCGGAACCGTACCTTGGAACGTGACGGTGCCATTAGCGGCAACATAGCCGGTGGAAATGCCCGTCTGCGCAAGCCACAGCACTTCCTTGGCGTGCGGCGATGAAGAGTTCACATCGGCAAACTTGTTCTGCGACCAGTCGGGGGTGAACTTGGGGCTGCCAGCCAAGCGGTACAGGAAGGCAGCCATATCCTGACGGTTCACCACGCCAGCCGGAGAGAACGTGCCGTCGGAATAGCCTACGGTGATACCGCTTTCCTTGAGCCACGCGATGTCGTCGACATGCGGGGTGGCCGCATTCACGTCGATGAAGCCGCCGTTGTCGCCGCTACCGTTATTGCCATTACCGTTATTGCCGTTGTCCGTGCTGGAGTCGTCCTTGTACCCATACTTCTTGGCAAGGTTCCAGATGACGGACTTGGCGGCCTCATCGGTGACGGTGATCACGCTGCCGTGGCGGTTCGGAATGGCGTTGCCGTTCTCATCCGTAGTGGTAATCGCATGCGTGTTGTTCCAGCCAGAGGTGAGGCTGGTGGACTCGATGACATGTACTCCGGCCTTGCCGTCAGCATTCTGTGGCGGGTAATCCTTAAGCTTGTCCGCGTACATGAAGTACTTGCCCTTGAACTTGGTCAGAGACGGTCCTTCATATCCGGTGATCACATCGGAGTTGACCGGGGTCCATGCCGAAGCGTCGGAGGCACGGTTCAGATCGTTGATGCTGTAGATCTGGTTGGTAATGCCGTTCCTCTTGATGCTCAGATAGTAGGTGCCGTCTTCCTTGTACAGGGAGGGGTCGAGCCAGTTCGTGCTGCTGTCCGGGAGATTAATCGGGACAAGCTCGCCATACGACACTTTGGGCTGTGCGCCCGGGTCGGACTGTTGATCGGCACCCGGCTGCAGGCCGGTGGCCTTGACGATGTATGGCTTCATTTCATCGTTTTGGGCGCTGTCATGATTCTTGGTGCCGTAGTATCCAATCGTGGTCACAATCCATGCGGTTCCGTCACCGTCGGCCATGGCGTCGGTGCCAGCAGTATTGAAGCTGTTGCGAGGCGTTCCGGCCGGAATGGCGATGTTGGTCGGGCTGCCAGAATTCGGATAGCTCCAATGAATGAGATCCTTGGAGGAGCCCAGCATCGGGGTGAAGCGGTTTCCAAGACCAGGCTGGTTCTGCACGTAGCCGGAAATCATCCAGAAGTTGCCGTTGGTGTAGAACAGGCCCGGATCATGCAACGCGTTGACATAGCTCGGAGCGCCGCTCACATGCTGGCTTTTGTTGCCGTCTGCTTGATACGCGGTGGACAGTCGCTTAAAGTCGGATCCGTTGGTGGACATATACACCGTATCGGATAGGTCGTCATCGCTGCTCCAGAATGCCGCAAGCTCCACATCGGGGTTGGCGTTCTCATCTGCGGCATTGGCTGCGGGTGCGGCCAATGCCGCCGTGCCCATCATCGCGATTGTGGCCATCATGGCGGCCAGTGCCTTAGAATGACTGAATCGTTCCATCATCCTCTAACCTTCCTGAGGCGGATGTCCGTAGACTTACTGCCTTGCTCGTAAACAACCGCCTAACAAACGGAAAAATATGTCGGAAAAGGACGGAATGGCAAGTGATGAATCATATTTGAGCATACTGTTCACCGGTAGTTCACCCTTACTCATCACCCATACGAGGCTTCTGTGGTCGGAAGGCCATGAAGAGATGAGAAACGGGCATGAAGAAGACAGACGTTTCTCCTGAACTTCATCATGCCCGTGCATCAAGTGCCGCTAGGACCGTATGCGCGGCTCGTCGTGGTTATCTGACATTCATGCGGTGCAGGAATGCGGCCATATCCTGACGCTGCACTGGTTTGCCGACACCGAACGTACCGTCGGTGTAACCTTTGGACACGCCAGCCTTCGCCAGCCACACAATATCCTCCGCATGTGCCGTTGACCCGTTCACATCGGTGAAGGCAAGGTTTGCGCCTGCATCGGATGGGCCGCCGAACTTGCCTGCGAACCGGTGCAGGAATGCGGCCATATCCTGACGCTGCACTAGCTTGCCGACACCGAAGGAGCCGTCCTCATAACCGGCGGAGATGCCGGTCGAGGCCAGCCACCAGATTTCCTTGGCGTGCGAAGTGCCATCGTTCACATCGGTGAAGCGGGCCTTGTCCTTGTCGGAGGGGTTGAAAGACGGGCTGCCGGCCAGACGATAGAGGAATGCGGCCATGTCCTGACGCTGCACCGGCTGGCCGACACCGAAAGAACCATCGTTATAACCGGTGGAGATGCCGGTCGAGGCCAGCCACGCAATATCCTCGGCGTGGGCGGTGGAATCACTGACATCAGTGAATGTGCCTTCACTGAAGCGCACGTTCCACGTGCCATTGCCGCCGGAACGGCGGTCCAAAGCTCCAGGCAGCACGGAAACTGTGATGGTCTGAGCGCTATTGGTGGAATTGCGCACCCCAAGCGTTTCCAAATCGGAACCACGCGGAATGTTGTACACAGGGTATACGCCGCCCACATTCTGCGGAGCCCCGGTCAGCGCGCAGATACGATTGTAGATGGAGTTGACAGTGCCGCCATTGCCGTTTTGAATCCAATTGACTGCGGTCTGGCCGTGGTGACTGGCATCCCAACGGAATCCGCCGGAGAATGAGTGGACCGGCGCGTCTCCGCCAACGCCGCCGTTGCTTTTGTCGTGAATAATCAGCGAATCAGCCTGATCCGCAGGAACTCCGCTCTGATGCACGGCAAGGGTGAACATGCGCCAGAGTGAGATGTCGTCATCATCGGCATTCGAAACAGTGACGGAAAGCGCCTTGCCCGGCTGCAAAGTGTACTGATAGGTCACGTAATAACGGGTGTCGGTGTTGTATGGCCCGCCGGCGTCGTCCAACGTCAGGTTGTCTGAGGTGCCATTGACAGCGGTGCGTACCGGGCGTTCCGCAATATTGGGCGTATAAATCACGTTCTGATAATCGCCTGCCGTGGCACGGTAGTAATCCACGGCGGAGGCAAGTTGCGTGTTGGCTCGGAAAGCCTCGGCGGGGTCATCCGCAACTGCCTGATTGGCGAATAACGCGCCAGATGCCAGAGCCATAGCCGCAGTCGTGGCAAACGCGAATAAGCGTTTCATCGTTGTTGACAGGGAATATGCCGATTGTGAATGCTGTGTGACCATGATGTACCTTCTTCTCTACTGGTCGTGCATGCAATTCCCATGCTAATCTTGTTCGGCTTTTCTTGCCATGGCATGGGCGACAATCTGACAAACGAGGAGCCGGCATGCCGTATTGCGGTTTTGCCGTAAACGTCGGTCAAGCGGCGTCATGAAGGTAGGGCTAAGGAGCGCAGGCGGAGCAACGTTTCGGCGCCGTGGGCGACTGAGGGACCGTAGTCGCAGACTGCAAGCCAGTACACCAGAAGAAGGGAGACGATTGCAATCAGGCCGATGGACGTCCGGGCCATGGTTCGGATGCCATTGCCGAAATGACGCACACTCTGATCCAGCAGCCCAAGTCCGATGATGGATGCGATGGCGAACAGCCAGGCCCAGTCCGTGATGTAACGTGCATTGAATCCGCCCACCACCATCACGAGTACACATAGTAGCAGGGCCCCCATGGTCGAGGCGACGATCATGGGAACGGGGGACGCGCCGCCGATTTCCTCCACGCCCAGCCGTTCGTCGTCAGGCCCGTCGGCGCGCATGCAACACCATGCCGCGGCCAGGCCTATGACCGTCAGGGGCACGAACGAGAAATAGCCGCCGGCCATGCTGTAGGCGCTGATTCTGCTTTGGTAGGCATAGTACGTCCCCGTGTCGGGGAAGATGAATGGCCAGCGCCATTTGGCGGATATCGGCCGCAAGAGGTTCTCGAATATGATCATCGGCAGCATGTCCGGGTTCCACGGATGGCTTGTCATATTCACGACCGTGATGTTGTACGCCGAACCGAAGTCAAGAGGAGAACCGAAACGGATCTGGTTCCACCAGAGTATCGGGGCTGCGGCCGTCACCGCCGGGATAATCATCGCGATCCAGTGGCGCGGCCGCGTTCTCCTTTGACGCAGGTACGGCCAGAACAGTGGCAGCGCAAGAAGCGCGCTGCAGGACAGTGTGGGGCGAGTCCCCAGCGTCATGCCCATCAGCAGAGACCCCACGGCGAGAAGCGGGGTACGCAATGCATGGTCGTTCTTGCACGCGGACAGCCAGCTCGCGAAGGCGCACACGCACAGCAGCAGACCGAGGCTGTTGGGCAACGTGTACGTGCCGGGATCGCCGATGAGCAGCGGCATGAAGGTGAACGCCGGAAATGCTAGGAAGCATGCCGCGAGCATACCGAACGAGGCATAGGACGCGTAACGTTTCAGCAGAGCGCGGACCAACCAGTATGACGCCGGAACCATGGCCAAAGAGCAGGCCAGAACCATCATCCACGTGTCCGGCACGATGCCGGTCAGCCAGTAACAGGGATACATGAACAAGGCCACGGGCAGAATCCCGAAATAACACCAGTACCTGCCGTCCCGGTATGCATAATCCACAATCACGGCCTTGTTCTCCAAGGAGTTGGCTCCCATCGCCATCCTCATCGAAGTGTCGTAGGGATACCGTATGCCGACGAGCTCTTCGGGAGGCTGCTCCTGCAACCAAGCGTGTCCGTTAAGCAGCGATTGGAACTGGTCCTGATAAATGGTCAGGACGTGCGGGCCCTGCAACTGGTCGAGCACGAGCCAGGGGCTTTGCAGCCACAGGATCGCGAGAATCGCCGCGACCTGTATGCCGGCAATACCGACGACGACTGCCCACGTAGACATCGACATGTCATCCATATGACGACGCCATATCCACGAGCCCGGCAACGCCAACGCCACGGCAAGCGCCACGACCGTTAGCACGGCCAGACGACCCATGCTGACACGGAACGGCACCCTTTCGTTGACGATGATTCGGTTGACCTGCACCACCGTTCCGGCGGGCTCTTCGATAAGCACCTTCACCCATGGCGATGAGCCAGTAAGTTCAACGCTCAATCTGGAAGTGGGAGCCGTCACTGAGGAGACCGTTGTGGACGGCAATGCCATGCCCGCGCGAAAACGCGAATCCGCCGCGATTAATCTTACGTTGACCTCGCCGACCCGGGACCCCGAGCCTCCTTGCAACAACGTCAGATTGAGCGTAAGGAAATCCACATGACTCCCACGCGTATCCAATTGCAGGTAGTTGTCCGCACCGCGAGAGACGTCGGATGCGTTTGGGGCACCGGCATGAAGGACCTCGTAACGCGCGAAGCCGGTGTCCGGCATTCTCCGCAGACCCGTGCCGGCCGTCACGGCGGGCGCGAACGGTTCGGACGCCTGCACGGACTTCCAATGAGGCATATTGAAGACAACGACCTCGCATAATAGCGCGACCACCACGGCGATGACGTAGCGGAGCCAGGCCCGGCTGTGCTTGTGCACGGCACTTGTACCGTTCGCCATGTAATAATCCCTGTCGTTCGATTCCCGTGGATGAAGAAGAATATGAAAAGAGGGCTGTCCCACCGTTAGATGGGGACGGCCCTCCATGTATCAGATCAACCTATGGCCGTTTTAGACTGGCCATCCGGTCTCACTTGGCGATGTAGCCCTTCTGCAGGGTGCGAGCCAGGAAGGCGGCCGCATCCTGACGGACCAAGGTGCTCATGCCGGCGAACTTGTTCACCGTGCCGGAGTAGCCCTTGGCGATGCCGTTCGAGGCGGCCCACAGGACAGCCTGAGAGTGGTTCGCGGAGTCGCCCGGGGTCACATCAGCGAACTTCACGTCCGCGTAGGACTCGTTGAACTTCGGCGAGCCGGCGGCGCGGTACAGGAACGCGGCGGCGTCCTGGCGGGCCAGAGTCGCGTACGGGGCGAACGTGCCATCCGGGTAGCCAGTGGTCACGCCCGTGCTCTTGGCCCAGGCGATGGCCTTGCGGAACTCCGCGTTCGGCACGGTCGTGGAGTTCACGTCCGAGAAGCCGGCGGCGGACTCGTCGGCAGCCGGGGAGCCGGCGGCGCGGTACAGCCACACGATGTAGTCCACACGGGCCAGCGGGGCGCCGTAACCGAACGTGCCGTCCGGGTAACCCTTGACCACGCCGAGGTTGGTCAGGTAGGTGATCTCAGGGCTGTGGGTGCCGTAGTCGTCGTAGTTCACATCCGGGTAGGAAGTGTTGGTCACGAGCTTGCCCGCGAACTCCTGAGCGTACTGGTCAGCCTTCTCAGCAGACAGACGGTTAGCCACGGCGTCGTACACATCCTTAATGCTGGCAGTCTTAGCAAGCTTGAGCTCGGAAATCAGCTCCTTGACGACCTTCTCACGGGTGGTCAGGAAAGACTTCCAGGAGGCCTCGTTGTAGCCAGCCGGCTGGGCGAGGACGAAGACCTGGGAGCTGGAGTTGTCCTCGGTGAAGCCGTCGGACGTCTTGACCAGGTTCTTGTAACCGGAGTGCTTGCGCAGAGTGGAGGTCTCGCTAACCTTCACGGGCTCACCGTACGGGGTGGAGAAGTCCAGCTTACCGGAGGTCTCACCGGTCGCGTAACCACGGGACAGGTAGGACAGCAGGCCGTTGACGCCGTACTTGGAGTCGGCGGTCCACTGGGCCACGTAGCGGGTGTTGTGAATCTTAGTAGTGTAGGACGGGTCGTCGAAGTTGACGGTCCAGTCCAGCGGGAGCACAGAGCCCTGGTTGGACTTCCACTCCTTGAGCGTGTAGCCGGCGCGGGTGATGGACGGCAGCTGGGAGCCGATGGTCTTGCCCTCGTAGATCTTCACGGTCTGAATCTGGGAACCGGCGTAGTTCGGATCGAGCTCAATCGTCACATACTTCGCATTCGCAGTGTAACCGGCGTAGATATCGACCACGGCCGGGCTGGACTCGGTCGTCTTCTCGGAGAAGTCGTAGGCGACGGCGTCAGCCTTCTCCCAGTCGGAACCGGGGACGTTCTCAGTGGAGATCATGGACGAGTCGAAGAACTTGTCATTGGTGCCGATGTAGCCGGCGTTCTGGACAGTCGCGTTAAGATCGTACCAACCCTTGAACGTGGCGTTGTGGCGGGTCGGCGCGTCGGGCGCGTCCTTGGCGAAAGTGTCCTTGAAGGAGCTACCGCGCTTGACGAAGTAGCTACGCGTAGGCGCAGTGGACTTGCCAGTCTCATGCAGGGCGTACTGAGTGGACTTCTCGCCGTTGAGGACCTTCAGGGTCGCGGCGTTCGAGGTGGCATCCAGGGCGGTGGTGCCGAACACGAAGTTCTCGGACTGGGAACCGGTGCCGTAGGTAACGCTCCACTTGGTGGCGAGGTTGTGGTCGGCGCCGAGGGTGACGGCCTGGAACTCATTGGAGGTCAGGGTGTCGCCGCGCTTGACGTCGAACTTCTTCTCGGAGGTCTGCACGCCATCCTTGAACAGGGCGTACGTGCCGGTATCGAAGGTGACGACTGTACCCTCTTCGGTCACCGGGGTAGCGGACTGGCCACCCTGCAGAGAAGCGATGTCAGAGCTCCAAGAACCGGTGAAGTACTGACCATCCTGAACATCCGCGGACGGGACCTGCCAAGAAGCGAGCTGATCGCCGTCCTGCAGACGCACGAACCAAGTGTTTGCCGGAGCGGATGCGGGCACGCCCTTGACGTAAACGGTCTTCGACACGACACCGGAACCACCGTCAGGACCATCAGTCGCATCAAGGTCCACAGTTCCCTGCTTGCCATAACGTACGAGACCCTTGGTGTCGAGGGTGACGGCAGCCTCGGACTCGTCGGTGTCGACTGCGTCGGTGGACCAGTGGGCGTACAGCGTGGTGCCGTCCTGCAGCGGCTCGTTCGGATCCACGGCCTGACCACCGGCGTCCGGGCTGGTGTACCAGCCGGAGAAGTAGCGGTTGGACGTGCTGTTCGCACCCCACTTGAGGTTCGCGTCAGTGCCGTACGTGCTGTACAGACCTGTAATCACACCATCGGCGTACTGATAGTCAGAGGTCTTGCTGTCCTCGACCTTCATCGTGCCGTCCGACTGCAGAGAGGCGCCGGACGAAGCAGCGGGAGTGAAAGTGAACTTACCGCCGTTAGGGTTAAGAGTGACGGTGACCCCGTCATAGCCCGGGGCCGGCGCGGCGTTGGCCGTGGAGGCGGCGACGCCCATGGTCGCGATCATCGCGACGGAGGCGAGGCCCGCGAGCGGCGCGCGCCAAACCTTAGTGTTTCCAGTCATGTTCTGGAACCTTTCTTCTAGGGACACGGGAAACGCGGAGACGACGGCATCGGCTCAAACAGTGCTATACGGTGTGAGCGTTTTGCTCAATGACTGGGAAACACTCAATGCAGGCCGGTCGGGCATAAGGCGGAAGAATCTGGATGGGTAGGAGCGAGCACAATCGGCGCGCGAGAGGTTCGATGCCGACTGGTGGCGCGGCACGAACAACCGTGAGGCCGACTTCGTCATCGGCAGCGGCGCGAGCCGCACGGCCATCGAGGCCGAGAGGGGCGCATACGCCGGCTCAACGGGCTTGACGCATTCTGCGCCCTAGGTCCCAGCTCGCATGAGACACCATTAAAGGAGTTTCTTCTCGACGACGTCCCGCTGTTCAGCTAGGCGGAACAGCATAGCCGAGTCCTCTGAGAATCCGGTTGCGTTCCGGTCCTCATGGGTTCAGGGCCTAAGCTCGCCGTCGGCGGCGAGGAATTCCATGAGGTTCACGTGCCGTATGCCGTCTCGTTGCTCGGGCAGGGGATCGAGGGTGAACAGGTAGCGCGGGTAGTTGTCGCGGATGTAGCGGAACGGCCGGTACTCGCGTTCCTCCACGGCCGGGTCCAGAACGCTCATGGACACCTGGATGTACCAGTACATGCTGTCCCTGCGGGCGATGAAATCGCATTCGAGACGCCCGATCCTGCCCACGCTGACCTGATAGCCCTTGGCCCGCAGATGCGTGTAGAGCACGTTCTCCAGGGCGGGCCCGTAGCCCAGGCGCGCGTCGGTGTTGCGCGCGGTGTAGATGCCGGTGTCCGCGAGGTAGAACTTGTCGCCGCCGCGCAGCATGCGCTTGGATTTCAGGTCGAAGCGAGGGCACCGGTACAGGATTTTCGCATCCTCCAGGAGTCTCAGGTACTTGGAGAGGGTCTCGCGTTTGATGCGCACGTGCTCGGTATGGTCCAGGTATTCGATCACGTTGGCCAGGTTCGTGGGCGCGGCGTAGTTGTTGACGAAATAGGACTGCACCCGGTCGAACAGGGCCACGTCCTTTACCTTGCGGCGGGTGCGCACGTCCTTGTCGAAGATCTGGGCGACCACGTCCCGGATGTACATGGCCCGCGCCCGCTCATCCCCGATGGACACGGCGCGAGGGAACCCGCCCTGCGTCAGATACTCGCGGAACAGCACGGGCGCGCTCTCGCCGGGCAATCCCAGGAAACGGCGCATGCCCAGCCATTCCGCGTAGGAGAGCGTGAACATCTCCACCTCCACGTACCGGCCGGTCAGTTTCGTGACCAGATCGCCCGACAGCAAATACGAGTTCGAACCCGTCAGGAAAATCGACGTGCCACCGTCCTCGCGGACCGCGTTGATCACGGGCTCGAAATCCCGCACGTTCTGCACCTCGTCCACGAACAGGTACCTCAGGCCCGCGCCGCAGCCCGCCATGGCCTCATGGATGGTCCGTTCGAGCCGGTCGGCGTCTCGTATCTTCCGGTACTCGCTGCGATCGAGGTTCAGGTACACGATGTTCGACTCCGGTACGCCACGTTCCCGCAGCTCGTCCATGACGGACAACAGCAGGCACGACTTGCCGCAACGACGGATGCCCGTGACCACCTTGATCAAGTCGTCCGCTTCATAAAACGGGCGCAACTGCGACAGGTAGTACTCGCGCCGATACGTCTTCAGACCAGCCATGACCGCCCTCATTCCATAGCAATAAAACCGCAGGTTATGGGGGTCATTCTCGCAGGAAACAATGACAATAGCCCCCACAACTGACGCCGTCCGCGAAACAGCGGCGGCCGCCCCTTCCTCGTCCCCGTGTCCCTAGAAGAAAGGTTCCAGAACATGACTGGAAACACTAAGGTTTGGCGCGCGCCGCTCGCGGGCCTCGC
>NZ_QFFM01000010.1 GCF_003129905.1 Bifidobacterium callitrichidarum | reverse complement strand
GGGGAGCCGAACAACGGCCGCAACCCCATCCTTTGAAAAGAGGCTCCAATGTCCACCTATTCCGCCGTGTTCTTCGACCTATACGGCACGTTGGTCGACATCCGTACGGACGAATCGTCAAGCGTCGCATGGTCGACGCTGTGCGATGCCCTGGCCATCGAATGCGGCGTGTTGTACCCCTCCAATGACGCCCTGCGCGAGCGATTCGATGAGCTCGCCGCCCCGATTCGGGCAGCCGCCGCAGGGAAGCACGGCGAATGGGCCGAACCCGATTTGCTGCCGGTGTATCAGGGCTTGGCGTCGAGTCCGGCATCGCGTCGGACCGGTGATGCGGCTTCGGACAGGGAAACGGCCGGAAAGAACGGGGAATCCGGGAAACTCGGGGAAGCGCAACAGGTTGCCGGCCGTCTCGCCTGGACGTTCCGCCGCGCCAGCACCAGCCTGCTGCACCTCTATCCGGGTGCGCTGCAGCTGCTGGCCCGATTGCAGGCCGCGGGATTGCGCGTAGTACTCGTCAGCAACGCGCAATCCTGCTACACCCGCCCCGAACTGGAGCTGCTGGGGCTCGACGACGCATTCGACCGCATCCTCATCTCCAGCGAGGAAGGCGTGCGCAAGCCGTCACCCGAGATCTTCAACCGGGCGCTGGCCCGTGAAGGATTGCGGCCGGATCAGGTGGTCATGGTCGGCAACGATTCCGTCTCGGACATCGCCGGCGCCCGTGCGGCCGGCATCGACGGCATTTACCTACGCACCGCCATCTCCCCGCCGGACGACCCGGCCGTCTGCCCCGAAGCCATACTCTCCCTGACCGGCCCCGATTATGCTGGAATCGAACGGTTCCTCGGAGTGCGATAAACGAATTACATTGGCTCCCCTCTCTGAGGGGGGGGCTGGCTCGCGAAGCGAGACTGAGGGGAGCGGACACGCAAGCCGCATCTTCAGCAGACCGGGGGAAGAGAGACGATCGCCGAGTCCACAAGGAGCATCCATGAACGAAGTCGAAATGGCCCGTCAACGCAAGGCTGCCGGCACTGATCGCCGTCACAAGGGCCTGTCCGTGTTCCGCCTCAAGGTGATCGGCGCGGTGTTCATGGCCTTTTCCGTGGCCTCCACCACGCTCGTGCCCATGCTGTTCGGCCCGCTGAACGCAGACAATATGACCGGCCTCACCGTCGCCGTGATTTGCGAGATCGCCTCATGGTGCGCCGTGCCGATCTACGCCTGGCTCCTCTTCGACGGTTGGCGGCATACGCGCAACGTCTGGCGCTATTGGGCGAGTTTGTTCATCCTGGCTGTCCTGTGCGATGTGCCCTATGGCAAGATCGTTACCGGGAATTGGGGTACGCCGTATCGCGGGGCACAGGCGTCGTCCGGTGGCGTCTCCTACTGGATCAGCAACCCGGTGTGGGGATTGGTGATCGCCCTGCTGGTGCTCATCGCCATCGACTGGATTGCCAAGCATCACACGAGGGCCGTGCGCTGGCTGCTCACCATCGCCGTGATCGTTGCCGGCGTACTGTGGAACCTCATCATGCACGTCGGCGTCAGTCAGCGCGTGATGTACACGGGCGCGCTCACGCTCGCTTTCGTGCTGGTCTTCTACTTCCTCAACGCTCGCGAGAACACGATGATGTTCACCGCCGGCCTGCTGGGTGCGGTCATGTGCATCACCCCGGCTGTCGGCGTGGCCTTCCTCCATTACCGCAACGGTGAACTCGGCTACCGTCATTCCTGGACCAAGTGGGTCTTCTACGCCCTTTACCCGGTCATGCTCCTCATCGGCGCGTTGCTGTAGTGCGATTTGCCTGCGTGACTGGACGGTCAGGCAGCAAGGGAACGGCCTGCGGACCATGTGGAATCACAATGGTCGCAGGCCGTTCCCATACCTTCGTAAAAGTGTCTTCACTCCACGTCGCCGAACGGCATATCGGTGCCACGCGGCACCAGCTGCGCCTCCACCACCTCATGCGGCGTATCGAGCTCCTTGCCGTCGATCAACTTCAGCGCCTTGCCGGCCGCGGTGCGACCCATCGCATACGGATCCTGACGCATCGTGGTCAGGTTGATGGTGTCCGCGTACGGGCTGTCATCGAAGCCCACAATCGAATAGTCGCGCGGCGTGCGATGGCCGTACCGCTCCAACTTGAGCACCAGCGGGATCGCCATCATATCCATCTGGCAGCAGATCGCGTCCGGGAACTCGTCCAGCGCGAGCAGTGCGGACAACGCCGAATCGGCGAATGCCGGACCGCGCGGCACGGACAGCACCTGCCAGTTGAGCTCGTGCTTGTGTTCGCCGTCCTGGCAGGCCCGGATGAATCCGCGTGTGCGGGCGTCGATGGAGGAATTCAGTAGTGCCGCCTCCGAGCATGGGTACACGATGTGCTTGTGCCCCAGATTGATGAGGTGCTGGGTGGCCGTGTACATGCCGCGTTCGTCGTCGATGCTGACGGTGGCGTCGAACCCGTCCACGGAAGGCGTGTTGATGCCGATGATCGGCACGTGGAGGCGCTTGAGCTGCTCCGTCTCGTGCGGGTCGATGGCGAACGACGCCACGAACACGGCGTCCACATTGCGGCGGATGGGCAGGTCGGTGAAGAACTCACGGCGGTTCTGTTCGGTGTCGATATGCTGGAACAGCGAGATGTCGTAGCCGGCCGGATGCATCATCGATTCAATGCCGGCGAACGTCTGCGTGTTGAACCAGCTGGTGATCTCCTCGTTCATCAGCAGCGCCACACGGTTGGTGCGGCCGGACTTCAGCGCCGTGGCCGAACGGGAGATGTTGAAATCGAGCTTGTCCGCGATGTCCAGCACCTTGCGGCGGGTCTTGTCCGAGACGAGGTCCGGTCGGGTGAACGCGCGGGACACCGTGGAGATGGAAACGCCGGCGGCCTTGGCTACTTCGTAGATGTCTGCCTTGCCCATAAACCCTCCTCAGTCGTACGGGACGGGCGTCGTCCCGTGATGCCCGAACTGTCGCGATGATACGTCGTTGTAATGTCAACTACAGTCATCATACACTGCAAACGTTAGCGAAACGGCGAGTTACACGCGGTTTCAATCATGATATTCTTTGCGTAAAGACTAAGGTGCGAACGTATGCGGTAACACTGTTGTGTATCGGTGACGTTCGGCACAGTGCAAACGCTCGATGGAGAGTGGGGGAGACCATGACAGGAAAGACGGTGCAACGACTTGGTGGTCGGCTGTGCAAGATGACGACCGCGCTCGTGTCGGCGATGGCGGCGTTCGCGCTATCGGCTGCGACTCTGCCCGCCCTGCCAGACGGTCCGGCGCCGGTCGCCCACGCCGCCGAATCCAAGAGCGACGTCATCGTCGTCGCCTTCCAGACCAACTGGAACTCCGTGGCCCGCGAATGCACCGAAACCTACGGTCCGGAAGGCGTGGGGTACGTGCAGGTCTCCCCGCCGCAGGAGACCATTACCGGCGCGCAATGGTGGACCTCCTACCAGCCGGTCAGCTACAGACTCGATTCCAAGCTCGGCACGGAAGCCGAATTCAAGGCCATGATCAAAACCTGCAAGGCGGCAGGCGTGGGTGTCATCGCGGACGCGGTCGTCAATCACATGGCCGGGGCCGACCAATCCGGCGCAGGCGTGGCCGGAAGCTCCTTTGACAACGCTGGCAACTTTCCCGCCGTGCCGTACACCTCCGCCAACTTCCACGATTGCACTGCGAACGTAAGCAACTACAACGATGCCGACAACGTGCAGAACTGCCGTATCACCGGCCTGCAGGACCTCGACACCGGTCAGGAATACGTGCAGGACAAGCTCGCCGGTTATATGGCCGGGCTGCTGGACATGGGTGTGGCGGGCTTCCGCGTAGATGCGGTCAAGCACATCGCCGCCAAGGACGTGGCGGCCATCAAGGCCAAACTCGCCGAGAAGACGGGCCGGAATGCGGACAGCATCTTCTTCGAGCAGGAGGTCATCGGCAGTGCCTCGGAAGCCGCTGAAATCCAGCCATCCAACTACCTAGGCACCGGCAAGGTCTCCGAATTCAACGTCAACGCCCGCCTCAAGGAAGCCTTCGACGGCGATATCAACTCCGCCAGCTTCGGACTGGCCCGCATCGGCGCCAGCGCAAGCTGGGTGCCGTCCCGCAAGGCTGCCGTATGGGTCACGAACTGGGACACCGAACGCAACGGCAGCGCCCTGACCTACAAGGACGGCGCGAAGTACCTGCTGGCCAACGCCTTCCTGCTGGCATACGGATACGGGCAGCCGCACGTCTATTCCGGCTACTACTTCGGCTCCAGCGATGACGGCGCGCCCGGTGCCACGGCCACTTCCGTGCCGGACATGACCTGTCCCACGGACGGCGCCGAAGCCGCCGACACCTGGCAGTGCGCGCAGCGGTGGACCGCCATCCGGGGCATGATTGGCTTTCATAACGCCGTGGCCGGCACCAAGGTTACGGATTGGAAGGAATACGGCGAGAACGTGGTCGGCTTCGGCCGTGGAGCGGCTGCCGATGGTGCGGGTGATGCTGCTATCGCCACCGATGACACGGCCGATGACATCACCGCAACGGGCAAAGCCGATGCCGGCGTGGGCTATCTGGCGATCAACAACAGCGACAAACCCGTCACGCAGACGTTCTCCACTTCGATGCCGGCCGGCGTGTACTGCAACGTGTACGCCTCCGGTGACTGCTCCGCTGCCGTCTCCGTCAAGGCCGACGGCACCTTCGAGGCCACCCTGCCGGCCGGTTCCGCTATCGCCATACACGTAGGCGCCACGCGCGGCGCATGGTCCGGCACCCGGCACACCGACCCGGCCGATCCGGATTGGTTCGTCGCCAGCGCTGCCGAAATGACGGCCGCCCAGCCCTCGGACCATGCGGACGCCGTCATGGATGAGGAGACTGCCGAAACCATCGACGAAACCAGCCGCTCCGCAGGCCTCTCGGTGCTCATCCTGGCCGCCGCGATGCTCCTCCTCACCGCCCTTGCCCGCCTGCGCAAAGACCCCTCCAAAACCTGAGCGTTATAGGGTATTTGGCTCCCCTCTCTAAGGACATTGCCGTGAAACAAACAGCGGAGCTGTTTGTAGGCAATGTGCGAGACGACAGTCGAGCCAACAGAACGCGAACGAAGTTCGTCCTCAATTGCAGGACGAGCTGGCGGCGAAGCCGTCTGAGGGGAGTCGCGGTGAAGCTGCTTGATAGTCGCAATTCAACAAAGACCTCCAAAACCTGAGCGCAACACGCTCAACTTTTTGTGACGAATTTGGGAATAGAACTTGCCGTTCGGAAGTTGAGTGGTGTAGGCTCAAGTTTTGGAAGGTCCAAGAGACGACCGGTTCGGAACTTGGGCGAGAAACGTACGAACGAATAATCAAGAACAAAAGGAGCACACATTATGGCACGTGCAGTTGGTATCGATCTGGGTACTACGAATTCCTGCATTGCAACGCTGGAAGGCGGCGAGCCCACCGTCATCGTGAACGCCGAGGGCGCCCGCACCACGCCGTCCGTGGTCGCGTTCTCCAAGTCCGGCGAGATCCTCGTCGGCGAAGTGGCCAAGCGTCAGGCCGTCACCAACGTTGACCGCACTATTTCTTCCGTGAAGCGTCACATGGGCACTGATTGGACCGTCGAGATCGACGGCAAGAAGTGGACCCCGCAGGAGATTTCCGCGCAGATCCTGATGAAGCTGAAGAGGGACGCCGAGGCGTACCTCGGCGAGCCGGTCACGGACGCCGTGATCACCTGCCCGGCATACTTCAACGATGCCCAGCGTCAGGCCACCAAGGACGCCGGCAAGATCGCCGGCCTGAACGTCCTGCGTATCATCAACGAGCCGACCGCGGCCGCTCTGGCCTACGGCCTTGAGAAGGGCAAGGAAGACGAGCGCATCCTGGTCTTCGATCTCGGCGGCGGCACCTTCGATGTCTCCCTGCTGGAGATCGGCAAGGACGACGACGGCTTCTCCACCATTCAGGTGCAGGCCACCAACGGCGACAACCACCTGGGCGGCGACGATTGGGATCAGAAGATCATCGATTGGCTGGTCTCCGAGGTCAAGAACAAGTACGGCGTCGACCTGAGCAAGGACAAGATCGCCCTGCAGCGTCTGAAGGAAGCCGCTGAGCAGGCGAAGAAGGAGCTCTCCTCCTCCACCTCCACCAGCATCTCCATGCAGTACCTGGCCATGACCCCTGACGGCACCCCGGTCCACCTGGATGAGACCCTGACCCGCGCCCACTTCGAGGAAATGACCTCCGACCTGCTCGGTCGCTGCCGCACCCCGTTCAACAACGTGCTGCACGACGCCGGCATCTCCGTGTCCGACATCGATCACGTGGTGCTCGTCGGCGGTTCCACCCGTATGCCGGCCGTCAAGGAGCTCGTCAAGGAGCTCACCGGCGGCAAGGAAGCCAACCAGTCCGTGAACCCGGATGAGGTCGTGGCCGTCGGCGCAGCCGTGCAGTCCGGCGTCATCAAGGGCGACCGCAAGGACGTCCTGCTCATCGACGTGACCCCGCTGTCCCTCGGTATCGAGACCAAGGGCGGCATCATGACCAAGCTCATCGACCGCAACACCGCCATCCCGACCAAGCGTTCCGAGGTCTTCTCCACCGCCGAGGACAACCAGCCGTCCGTGCTGATCCAGGTCTACCAGGGCGAGCGTGAGTTCGCCCGCGACAACAAGCCGCTGGGCACCTTCGAGCTGACCGGCATCGCTCCGGCTCCGCGTGGCGTCCCGCAGATCGAGGTCACCTTCGACATCGACGCCAACGGCATCGTGCACGTGTCCGCCAAGGACAAGGGCACCGGCAAGGAGCAGTCCATGACCATCACCGGTGGTTCCGGCCTGCCGAAGGACGAGATCGACCGCATGGTCAAGGAGGCCGAGGCTCACGAGGCCGAGGACAAGAAGCGCAAGGAGGACGCCGAGACCCGTAACCAGGCCGAGGCCTTCGCCTACAGCACCGAGAAGCTCGTCAACGACAACAAGGACAAGCTCTCCGACGACATCGTCAAGGAAGTCACCGAGAAGGTCAACGCCCTCAAGGAATCCCTGAAGGGTGAGGACACCGAGAAGGTCAAGACCGCTCAGACCGAGCTGATGACCGCCGCCCAGAAGATCGGCCAGGTCCTTTACGCCCAGCAGGGTGCCGAGGGTGCCGCGGCCGGTGCCGCCGGTGCCGGTGCGTCCGCCGGTTCCGCCTCCTCTTCCTCCGACGACGACACCGTCGAGGCCGAGGTCGTGGATGACGACGACAACAAGGACAACAAGTGATGTCCGACTTCAATAAGGACGACTACCTGAACGACCTGCCGGACGCGGACGATTTGGCTGCTGCCAAGTCCTCCACGGCCGGCACGGCCGCCTCTGAGGGCGGTTCCCAGCCTTCCGCCGGTGCGGACTCCGCCAAGCCCGAGGGCACCAGCACCTCGGCTCCCTCTGACGAGGGAGCTGCTGCGGCACCAGCCGCGACTGAGGAAGAGAAGCCGGCGAATGCCGGAGAGACCAGCGACTCGGCAAAGTCCGAGACCGACTCCTCCGCTTCCGACGACACCCTCACCCCGCTCGGCAAGGCCAAGAAGGAGGCCGCTGACTACCTCGAAGCCCTGCAGCGCGAGCGTGCGGAGTTCATCAACTACCGCAACCGCGCCACCCGCGAGCAGGAGCGCTTCCGCCAGCACGGCATCATCGACGTGCTGACCGCGCTGCTGCCGGCCCTCGACGACATCGATCGCATCCGCGAACACAGCGAGATGGACGATTCGTTCAAGGCCGTGGCCGCCAAGATCGACAAGGCCTTCGAGAAGTTCGGCGTCGAGAAGTTCGGCGAGAAGGGCGAAACCTTCGACCCCACCAAGCACGACGCGATCCTGCACAAGCCGGATCCGAACGCCGACAAGGAAACGGTCGATACCGTGGTCGAAGCCGGCTACCGCATCGGCGACCGCGTAATCCGCGCCGCCCGAGTGGTAGTAGCCTCCCCCCAAAACTAATGTCGTTTTGCCTCCCTTCTAGTGAGGGAGGCAAAACCTTACATCATACTTTTCAAGAAAGGAGACATGAATGGCTGAGAACGAATGGCTCAGCAAGGATTTCTACAAGGTCCTTGGTGTCTCCAAGGACGCCTCCGACGACGACATCAAAAAGGCGTACCGCAAGCTCGCCCGTAAGTATCACCCGGACGTCAACAAGACCAAGGAAGCCGAGGAGAAGTTCAAGGACATCTCCGAAGCCTATGACGTGCTGAGCAAGAAGGAGGATCGCCAGAAGTACGATGCGATCCGTCAGTTCGGCATGGGCGGCGCGCGCTTCGCCGGCGGTTCCGGCTCCGGCGGCTTCGACGCTTCCGGTTTCTCCGACATCTTCGGTTCCATGTTCGGCGCGGGCTCCGGCATGGGCGGCAACGGTTCGCGCATCCGCTTCTCCACGTCCGGTGCCGGCGGCAACCCCAATATCAACGACATCTTCTCCATGTTCGGCGGTGCCGCGGGCCAGGGTGCCCAGTACGGCAACGCCGGCGGTTACGGTTACGAGGAGGCCCTGCGCCCGGAGAACGGCGAGGATCGCAACTCCAAGATCGCACTGACCTTGCGTCAGGCGGTCAAGGGTGCCACCGTGTCCCTGTCCGTGGACGGCAAGAAGTTCAAGGCCCATGTGCCAGCAGGCGTGCGTGACGGCCAGAAGATCAAGCTCGCCGGCAAGGGCAAGCCCGGTCTTAACGGAGGCAAGGCCGGTGACCTGTACCTGCACGTCACCGTCAAGCCGGACGACACGTTCTCGATGCGCGGCTCGGACATCGTCATGGACCTGCCCGTCACCGTGGGCGAGGCCGTGGCCGGTGGCAAGGTCGAGGTCAAAGATATCGACGGCAACCCCGTCACCTTCAAGGTGCCGGCCGGCTCCAGCTCCGGTACGGAACTCAAGCTCGCAGGTCTGGGCGTCAAGCGCGGCAACCAGCCTGGCGACCTCGTCGGCCGTGTGCAGATCATGGTCCCCGCCAAACCGGGCCTCATGCTCAAGCACGCCGCCAAGGAATTCGACGAGAAGGCCGGCGACTACCTCGCCCGCTGATCCCCGCCGGGGTTCTTGCTCATCATCAAATAGCGGTTTTGGTTCCTCTGACGTGGCTGTGAGCGTGTTGATGGATTATGACACGTTTGCACATTGGCTCCCCTCTATGAGGGGAGCTGGCCACCGTGGGCGGACTGAGGGGAGCCCCTATGCAAAACCGTAGATCAAACGCATAAAAGGAGGCACATCATGGCGCGAACAGCCAATCAGATGCGGCAGCTCTACGCCATGTGCGCCACCGCGCTCGTCATGGGACGCGCCGACCTGGACGGTGCGGATGAGGTCGGCTTCGATATTGAACTGCCCATCTTCACCGTCGGCCAGGCCGCCGAGCTGGCGGGCATCCACCCCCAGACCCTCCGTCAATACGACCGGTTGAATCTGGTGCGTCCGCAGCGCACGGACGGCGGTGCCCGCCGCTACTGCCTGCGCGACATTGCCCGCCTGGCTCGCGCCCAGCGCCTGAGCCAGGACGAGGGCATCAATCTTTCGGGCATCGCCCGCATCCTGGCGCTCGAAGAGGAGAACCGCCAGCTACGCCGCGAGGTCAAACGCATGCAAACGGCCAATGAGGACAGCGTCTTCGCGGCCGGCCGTGACGGCAACATCGTGGAGGTCCAGCGCTCCAATCGCGCCCGCCTGTGGCGCAACGCCATCCGCCGCGAAACCCGCGAGCTGCCCGGCCGCCCCACGCCGGTCGCAGGCTACGGCCAGAACGCCACCGACTCGCGTTCCGCCGTCGCCTCTCCCTATACCGACGATTCCAAATCCATGGTCCTGTGGGGCTGGTGAGCCTGCGGGCTCGCCGAATCCTCCATTCCCCGGCCGCACAGTGTGGTCAAAATCCCACGGTGTGGTGATCTTTTCATGATGTACTGATTGGGAATGGCTATATTCCGCCATTCTTCGTAACCACACCGTGCAGGAATCACCACACCGTGGCGCGCTGAACTTCCCCAACTGTCGTATCCGGTTGGTGCAATGGAGCATAGGGAGACGCAACGTGACGAAATGGATGTATGAACGGAGGTAGGCATGCTACTCAAGGCTGTGTTCTGGGATCTGGACGGTACACTCATCGATTCCGAGCCGCTCTGGCATGACGGTGAGATCGAAATCGCGCACGCCAATGGTGGCGATTGGAACGAGGAACTCGGCTGGTCCGTCTCCGGAACCCCGGTACCGAACGTGGCCCAGCACATGATTGACCGCGGCTGCACGCTGAGCGTCGAGGAGATCGACGTGCAGCTCAAGGATTACGTGTTCAACGCGGAAGTCGAGCGCCTGCCGTGGATTCCCGGCGTGCGGGACGTGCTGCGTTCGCTCAAGGATGCCGGCATTCCGTGCATGCTGGTTACCACCTCGCCCCGCCGTATGGCTGAGAACATCATGAAGCAGGCGGCCGGCCTCCTCTCCGGATACATCTGCGGCGACGACCCGTACGACCACAAGCCCAACCCCGCGCCGTATCTGGCCGCCGCGGCCAAACTCGGCATCGCGCCCGAGGACATGGCCAAGTGCGTGGTCATGGAGGACTCCTCGGTGGGTCTCAAGGCGGGTGCCGCGTCCGGTGCCACGCTGATCGCGCAGACCGGCTGGATCCGCACCGACACTTCCGGTCTCGGCCAGTTCGCCTCCATCGATTCCTATGATGGCATCGATGCCGCCGCGCTCGACGCCTTCGTGCGCCGGCACCTGGAGCAGTCGGCCGAATAACCTCGCACGGCGGCGACCGGTAACAGCAGCCGGTAACAGCAGCCGGTCAAGGATCATCGGCGCATTGTGCAGATTCCTATGAGCCTGTCGGTTTCCGTTCAGGCTTGTATAAGCCCCGCTGGTAGGGTAGTGGACGGCTTGATACGTGCGTTTCGCGCGCCGCCGCCCGCCGCGAATCCCGGCGAGAGCAGGGCCTGCGACGCATGACCGACTTCGACTCATAGGAATTCCAGGAATCACATGGGCTTTATCAATTTCATCCTCGAACTGCTGAAGGATCCGCGCGCCGCGATCGCCGGTTGGATCGCCATGGGTGTGGCGCCGACCCTTGGCTTCATCTTCCTCATCGTCTTCATCGAGACCGGCGTGGTGTTCTTCCCATTCCTGCCCGGTGACTCGTTGCTGTTCGCTGCCGGCGTGTTCGCCGCTCCGGACGCCGCCACCGGCAAGGCCGCCCTGCCGTTGCTCTACCTGCTGCCGGTGGTGTGGTGCGCGCCGATCATCGGCGACCAGTGCAACTACTTCATCGGCCATTTCTTCGGCCGCCGCATCATCCAGTCCGGCAAGGTCAAGGCCATGACCCCCGAACGCATCGCCAAAACCGAAGGCATGATCGAGAAGTGGGGTCCGCTCGCCGTGTTCCTGGGCCGGTTCTTTCCGTTCATCCGCACGTTCATGCCGTTCATCTCCGGCATCTCCGGCATGCGGTGGAGCCGTTTCACGCCGTTCTCGGTACTCGGCGGCCTCACCTGGTCCACGCTGTTCACGCTGCTGGGCTACTTCTTCGGCAACATCCCTGCCGTGCAGGATCACTTCGAGCTGGTGATCGTGCTCATCCTGCTGGTCTCGCTCGCCCCGACCATCATCGGCCTGTTCAAGGCCAAGTTCGGCAAGAAGAAGCCGGAGCCGGTGACCGATTCCCAGCTCGACGTGATGGAGTCCGGCATCGAGCACCTCGATAAGTAAGCCTCCAAATTTCCGCCATAGCGGCCATGCCTCGCGCATGGCCGTTTTTGTTTGGCTCTGTTAAACCGAGATTGGCGTGCCCTCTATTCTTGGCTCCCCTTGTCAGGGGAGCTGGCGGCGAAGCCGACTGAGGGGTAGCCAGGTGGAATCCAGATCATTTTGGTTTAACAGAGCTTTTTTGTTTTCTGACTTATCCACATGCGTGGTGTGCGACATGCCGGACTGTGGATAAGTCCCCGAGCCGGAGCCACACGACTGCGCCCGAGTGGAGCCGACCGGCTCCAAGACGTTTCAATCGGGCCTTATGAACAGCAACACCACACCCCGCGTGGCTCGCAGGATGGCCTCGCCCGCGGTGGCTCCTCCGGGCGTTCCCCTGCCCGCGGACGACATGCATTCATCCGCATTTCGCTACTACACCCCTCCGCCCAAGCCCCTGGCCTCATCCGACCGCAAACGGTCCAAAGACGCTCCGCCTGCGGCCTTGGCCACGGACACCGTGTTCCGCAACATCGTGACGATGACCGCCAGCCACAGCGGCATAGGATTGAGCGTCACCGCATCCATGCTGGCCTGGACCCTGGCCGGCCGCGGTCTGAACTGCGCGCTGGTGGACGCCGATTTCGTAGGCGGATGCCTGGATCTGCTGCTCGGCGTGGAGCGGGAATCCGGTCTCAGATTCAGCCAGATCGATGCTCCGCTGGGACGCATCGAAGGCGCCGCGCTCAACCATGAGCTGCTGGTCTGGGAAGACGTGCGCATCCTGCCCTACGATCCCTGGAACGCCCGCCAACCCGAGTGGTGGGAGGTCCAGGCCGCGATACGAGCCTTGGCGGAAGCGAACGACGTGGTCATTGTGGATGCCGGCCAGGGCGGCCTGATCGAGACCGTTCCCGACCTACGCCGGGGCGTGCAGGTCGTGGCCGCCGAACTATCCGTCATGGGACTGGCGAGAACCAAATCACACCGGTCCAGACTGGCTTCGTGGGGATGCGACGCTCCCACCATCGTCGGCATCGAACCGCGTGGGGCGCCGCGAGGCCGGGGCGGCGTCGGCATCGCCGAAGCGGAGGACTACCTCATCGCGACCGTGCTCGGCCCCATCCGCCCGAACGTGGGATTGTGCGGCGACGTATTGGAAGGACTCGGCATTCGCTCGGTGGTCAAAGGCAGCCGCAAGGCCGTGACCATGTTGGCCGATGAGGTGGAGCAGGCCATACGGCCTCCCCGCACGTCCTCCCGGCCATCCGAAGAGTGGTGACATCATGAGCCGCCAATACAATGCCGTGTTCTTCGGGCTCCTTGACGGATTGGCCTCCGACCCCCGCATCACGGATCTTGCGGTCACCTGCGACGGCCGGGTCTGGGCTGACCGAGGCAATGGCATGGCGGAGCAGCGGATACCGGTGCCGTTCCGGTCACCGCAGGTGGTCCGTGAATACGCGGTCCAGCTCTGCGCGCAACTGGGCCGCCGCTTGGACGACGCCTGCCCCATCGCGGACGCCTCCAGCGTGGACGGCATCCGCGTGCATGCGGTGATTGCTCCGTTAGTGCCGCAGGGCGCCTCGATCTCCATACGATTCCCCGACCGCACGCGCGCCACATTGCCGGCCTTGGGACAGTCTGGCATGTTTCCTCCGGCCTGGTTGCCGCTGCTGACGGGATTGGTGGATAAAGGGGCCACGGTGCTGGTCACCGGCGGCACCGGCGCGGGCAAGACCACGCTGGTCAAGGCCCTCCTGGGCCGATGCGGTGCGAACGAACGCATCATCACCGTGGAGGAAGTTCGGGAACTGGGCGATTTCGGCCATGCGAACCATGTCTCCCTGGTGGCGCGCGAAGCGAATGTGGAGGGCATCGGCGCCATCGGCTTATCCGATCTGACCAAGGCCACGTTGCGTATGAGACCCGACCGTGTGGTGCTCGGCGAATGCCGCGGTGAGGAGATCGTGGACCTGCTGCGCGCGTTCAACTCAGGCCATCATGGCGGCATGACCACATTGCATGCCGATGGCGTGGAGCGCGTGCCGGCACGCCTCGTCTCCCTGGGACTGCTTGCCGGCGTGGGGCCACAGGCCTTGGCCATGCTCGCTGCCGGAGCCTTCGATGTGGTGCTGCACTTGGAACGAACCGACGGGCATCGCCGCATCGCGCAGATCGGCGGCCTTCGCGTGGCGAAAGACGGGCTGAGCGGGGTGCCGCTGGCGGTCTGGAATGGTTCCGAAGCACCACGGTACGCACCCGAATGGGAACGATTCCGGGTTCGTTGGAGCGGTTGAGCCATGTGGTGTGCGGTGCTGGCGGCGCTCGCCATCATATTGTGGCCGGATCGGCGGGCGCATCTTTCCGGACGGTTGCCCGGCCGGCGTTCGAAAAGCCGACTCGTCCGCGCCTTGGGGTTGTCCGCCACTTCCTTCAACGATGATGGTGAAGCAGGCGGCAATGCCATCCGGCTCGGCTCCGGCGGGCAGGGGCATGGGACGCTTCCACGGGTTGGCATCGCACAGGTCATCGCCTCGGCCATCGCCCGCATGAAAGGCGGCGGCACGTTACTGGAATCCTTCGAGGAACAGTACGGTCGCCGCTTTGCGGTACCCAGACTCACTGCCACCCGCTTGACGGCGTTGTTCGAGACGCGGCGGCTGCCGGACGAATCTCCGGCTCAGATACGCCATGCCGCTCTGGGCGTCGCCGCCGCAGCCACGCTCAGCGACGAGCTTGGATGCCAGGCTGCTCCGTGCCTGGAAGCGGTGTTATCGGCATACCGGCAATTGCGGCTGACGCAGCATCTGACCGCCCAGGCATTCGCCGTCCCCAAAGCCACCATCGGTCTGTTGAGCGTGCTCCCGGCCGCCACGGTGGCATTGGGTGAATTGATGGGCGCGAAGTCCCTGGCATTCCTGCTTGGCTCCTCCCGTGGATTGGTGTGCCTGGCATTGGGCGGATGCTGTTATGTGGCCGGTCTGGCATGGGTGCATGCGTTGATGAAGGAGGACCTGGCATGATTGCGTGGCTTATCGGCGTCGCCTCCTGTTGCGCGGCCGTCGCGACATGGCTGCGGGTAGGTGGAGCCGACACCGGAGACAGGCTTCGCAAATGCCCTGATACCGGCACGCAGGAGAGCGCCGAGGATGACGATGGCGTGTCTAGGACCGTACTGATACTGCGTATGGTGCAGGTCGCTTTGCAGCAAGGCGCGTCGATTCCGCGTGCCGTGGAGGCGGTGGGCCGTGCCGTCGGCGGCGATTGCGGGGCTCGCATGGAAAGGGTCGGTGCGGCGCTCAATCGTGGTGCTCCATGGGATGATGCGTGGAAGGCCGCTGCCGTTGAGGATGCCGAACATGGTCATCGGAGGGCTTCCGGCAACCGGTCCGGCGATGTGCTGCCGCTGCTGTGCGCCACCTTGGAATCCTCGTGGAAGCACGGCGATGCGCCGGGCGTGCGCATCGAAGCCGCCATCGAACAGCTGAACCGCGACGAACGCTCGCTGATCGAACGCAATGCGGCGCGATTATCCGTGAAACTGCTTATGCCGACGGGACTGTGCTTCCTGCCGGCCTTCGTGCTGATAGGCGTGATTCCCGCCATCGTTTCGTTCGTCATGTGACGGCCGATTTGTTCGTCGATGCCATGTCACTGGATGGGCCGTCGGTCGGGGTGATTAGAGGATGAGCCCCCGTGGGATGTGTCGGCGCTCTTGCCGGAGACAATCCTGACTCAGGAGTTTTCCCATTGATGCCATTCGTAATATCGCGACGGCCGAACCATGCTCCCAAGTTATCCACAGCCGCGGTGGAGGACACTCCCGGCGGTGGATAACCGGAGAAGCTGGAACCACATGCCCTGTTTTTCTTCCGATGCCTGGTCCTCAACCGGCACAGTGGAAGCACCCCGTGCCGATTTCGGTGCGGGGGCCACCATCCATCACTCATCCGGGAAGGGCATGTCGGCGCCGCGTTTCCTTCCCTCCACATGAAAGGAAAGCCATGAACTCCTCCTTAACCATTGTTGATGGCCGTTCCGGTCCGTTGGTCCGCGGTAGGGCCAGATTCGCGGAATTACGGGAACGCGCCAACGAACGCATCTGCCTCATGGACGCCAGGATCCGCACACTGACGGCCGAACCCGAGGAAGGCGCGGCCACGGCCGAGTACGCCGTCGTACTCATCGCGGCTACGGGCTTTGCGGCACTGCTGGTCACCATTCTGAAGTCGGACGTCATCAAGACGCTCTTGACGAATATCGTCAAGAAGGCGCTGAACATCGGGTGACGATCATGAGATGTCCAACAATCCGATGGCGGGCACGATTGCCGCCGCATCATGCATCGGAACCGTCACCGCATGAATGGTGGCCCGGCAGGGGAAACGACATTGATGACGGGGCGTGCGCATGGGAGAAGGGATCGGCCACGGCCGAGTTCGCCATCGTGCTGCCCAGCGTCATCGCCATCGCCGGACTGTTGTTGACGTTGGGGCGAGTGGTGTCGGTCTCGATGGACTGTCATAGCGCCGCTTCGGCCGCGGCCCGCGAGCTGGTGGTCTCCGGTCAGGAGTCATCCGCGCAGCGGGCCGCCGCCGAGGTGGCCGGCAATGGCATTTCGATACGGGCGGAATACAGCGAGCGTTCGGTAAGCGTGGTCGTGGAATGCCCGGTATTGCCCGGTCCGTTGGACGTGACCCCGACCCGCATCGCCAGCGACGCCACTGCGGTGTTGCAGTGACCCATACAGCGATGAGCAGGCAAAGGAGCGAGCAAGTGTATCGGACACGATTCGAGGAAGTCGAGGAAGGTTCGGGAACCATGGCCGGCGCCATGCTGGTCATGGTCGTGGGCGTCGCGCTCGCGGTCGTGGCTTGCGTGGGCAATCTGATGGTCTGTCAGAGCCGGGCCCGCTCCTTGGCTGATTTGGCCGCGTTCTCCGCGGCATACGTCGCTTGGCATGAGGATGCCGGTGACCCCTGCGCGCTTGCCGTGAACACGGTTTCGGCGAGCGGGGCCACGGCATCTGACTGCGCGGTGCATGGCGATGACGTTTGGGTCACCGTCGCGGTGGAGACCAAGGTGCCGTTGGCGTTTCACGTGGAACGCACGTCCCGGGCCGGGCCCATGGAATGCACGAGGGGAGTCGGGGAATGAGATAACGCGATATGCCGGAAGCGGATGTCGGATAAGCCGCACGTGTGAGGGGAGCGTCGCTCTGGCGGGGCACGGCCATCATTGGTTAAGGTGAAGGCATGAGTGAACGCAACGAACGCTGCCGGGTTGTGGCCATGGTGGGCAACCCCACTTCGGACAAGGGCCGCGGCGCCAAAGTGGACGCGCAGGTGCTGTCCCTGCTCCAGGCCGCCGGTCGGGCCCATGATTTCACGGTGATGGACATCACCGGCACCAGTTTCGACGATTCGCTGAATCAGGCCCGCGAACGAGCGCATGAATACGACTATCTGGTGGTGGTCGGTGGCGACGGCATGATCGCGCTCGGAGCCAACGCCGTGGGATGCAGTGGCAAGCCGCTGGGTGTGGTGGCCATGGGTTCGGGCAACGATTTCGCACGTGGGCTCAAGCTTCCGGTCAACCGCATCGAGACTGCCGTGGAAGGCATCGTCGGTGCGATCGTGTGCGGTTCGACCATTGACGTGGACATGGGGCGTGTGACTTCGCTGGAAGGCGGGCGTGCGGTCGATCCGACCACCGGAGACGAATACGAGTCGGCCGACGGGCAGATCGAAGACCGCCCAATCGACCGGTACTATGCGGGCATGCTGTCCTGCGGCATCGATGCGAGCATCAACGACCGAGCGAACCATTCGCGTCTGCCGAACGGCTCCGTGCGTTACTTCGCCGCGGTGCTGGTGGAGCTGACGCGCATGAAGCGGTACGGCTACCACGTCAAGGCCACCCTGGCGGATGGTTCGACGGACGAACGGGACATCATCTCGCCGTTGCTGACCGTGGCGAACTCACGACACATCGGCGGCGGCATCGAGGTCTCGCCGTACTCATGCTTCTCCGACGGATTGCTGGATCTGGTGTGGATGGACCATGTGCCCAACTTCGGCGAATGTGTGGTGGCTGTCTCGAACGCCTATAACGGCAGGCTGCTCGCCTCGCAGGTGTTCGGATGGGAGCGCGTACGGGAGATCGAGATCACCCGGGCGGACGAGGGCGATGAGCCGCCGCTGCTGATGGCGGACGGCGAGTACATCGGTCGCCTGCCGGTCCGGGTGGTGGCCGAGGACTGCGCATTGCGCGTGCTGGTGCCTCCGGCCGTGGCCGCGCAGGGTGTGGACGACCGGCAGCGGGTGATGGACGCCATCGCCAGGGATGGGCGCGATCCGTTGACCGGACGATTCGAATAATCGCACCGTACCTCGGTTTTCGGGCTCAAGTCCAGGTCCGGCTATGCGCGGAGCCGCTTGCGACCGGCATCGAGGATAGCGAGGATAGCTAGACGGTGCCGGATGGGTCCCAAACCGTTGTCGCGCGAACCGTTTGGTTTCGATGCTCAGTCTTGGGTGACGTACCCTTCGATATGCAGCGTCTGGGCCATGACCTCCTTGATGGTCTGGTCGCTGACATTCGGATGGGAACGGATCAGCGAGATGAGGCCCACGATCAGCGTGAAGAACGTCTCGTGGACGTTGGTGATCGGCAGACCATGCAGCTGCTCGAAGTCACGCACGGTGGTCTGGGCGATGTAGTCCGCGATGCGATCGGCGGCCCGGTCGATGAACTTGATATACAGTTCGGCGTTGCCGTCCTGGATCATACGGTTCGAGAACGGGCTTTCATCGGCGATGAGCGCGCGCAGCAGACGGACGATGTCGTTGATGGCCTTACTCACGTTGCCGGTCTCGCGGGACTCGTTCCAGCGTTCCAGTTTGGAGAGGATCTCGTCGATGACGTCGTCCAGCACGGCGTCCGCCACGGCGTCCTTGTCCTTGAAGTAGTGGTAGAACAACGAGCGCGTCATGCCGACCTCGCCCGCGATGTCGGACACGGTGATGCGGGAGAACCCCTTCTCCAGGCAAATGGTGCGGGCGGCCTGCACGATGGCCTCGCGGCGCGCATCGCCGCGGGCGGACTGCTTCTCTTCGGGAGCGCTGGTCATGATCCCTCCTGCCTGACAAGGTTATTGACACTATGTTAATACCTGTCGGGAGGGCTGACCGCCGGCGGTTCCGGTAGCTGAGTGGGTCCGAGGGGCGATGGATGGCAGCCGGACGCGGTCGTATGGGAATGTAGGTGAGGGCAAGGTAGGTTAGTAGCTATGGCACTTGCACTGTATCGTCGCTATCGTCCGGACACCTTCGCCGGTGTGATCGGCCAGGACCAAGTCACGGTCCCGCTGATGCGAGCCCTTGACGAGGGCAAGCTCACGCACGCCTACCTGTTCTCCGGGCCGCGCGGCTGCGGCAAGACCAGTTCGGCGCGCATCCTGGCGCGATGCGTGAACTGCGCCAAGGGCCCCACCTCGCATCCCTGCGGCGAATGCGAGAGCTGCAAGGATTTGGCCACCGGAGGCCCCGGCTCCATCGACGTGGTGGAGATCGACGCCGCCTCGCACAACGGCGTGGACGACGCCCGTGAACTGCGCGAACGCGCCGGATTCGCCCCCGCCCGCGACCGCTACAAGATCTTTATCCTCGACGAGGCCCATATGGTCACGCAGCAGGGCTTCAACGCGCTGCTCAAGATCGTCGAGGAACCGCCCGAGCATGTGATGTTCATCTTCGCCACCACCGAGCCGGACAAGGTGATCGGCACCATCCGCTCGCGCACCCATCACTATCCGTTCCGCCTAGTGCCCCAGGAGGTCATGGGTCCGTATCTGGAGACGATCTGCGAGAAGGAGAGCATCAAGGCCGAACCCGGTGTGCTCAAGCTTGCGATGCGCGCCGGCGGCGGATCGGTGCGAGACACGCTGTCTGTGCTGGATCAGCTTATGGTCGGCTCGGTGGAAGGCGTCATCACTCATGATGCCGCTGTGGCGCTGTTGGGCTTCACTCCGGAGGCGCTGATCGGCGAGGCCGTGGACGCGGTCATCGACCATAACGGCGAGGCCCTGTACGGCGTGATTCAGAAGGTCGTGGTCGGCGGGTTCGATCCGCGCCGGTTTGTGGAAGACCTGCTGGCCCGCGTGCGTGACCTGTTGGTGCTCACACTGGCCGGAGACCGCGCGGAATCCGTACTGTCCGATACGGCCGAGGCCGAGGATATGGACGATTTGCACCGTCAGGCCAAGGCGTTGGGGCTTGGCGCGCTGACCGCCATGGCGGAGATCATCAACACCACGCTGGGTGCCATGACCGGTGCGATTTCCCCGCGTATGCGGTTGGAACTGCTGGCCGCGCGTCTGCTGGCAGGCAGTGAGACGGGCTTTGCCGTGGCCGTGCCGGGCATGGCTGGAGCTGCCGGCATTGGTGCTCCGAGCGCGACGCAGGGCGGTGCCGCAGGCGGTGCGCAAGGTGGTGCAGCGGCCGGGGGTGCTGGTGGTGCGGCTTCCGGTGGCTTTGCCGGTGCCTCACGCGGCGGTTTCGTCGGTTCCTCTCATGGAGGATTCTCCGGTGCCGCGCGAAATCAGCGGCAAACGGCTGGCGGATCCGTCGGGACGCAGACCGGCGGGAACGCCGTATCCGCAGTCGCGGGCGGTACGCAACAGGCCGCGGTGAACGATGGCTGGGGTGCGCATGCTGGCGATACCGGCACGGCTGCGGCGCAATCCGGTGTTTCGGCCAATGGTTGGGGGATTGCGTCGTCCGCTCAGCCCGCTGCCGGCATGCCGGCACAGCAGATGCCAGGTCAGTCCGCTAACGGTTGGGGAGCCTCGACGCAGTCCGGAGGAACGCAGCCGGTTGGCGGTGTGAATGGCAATATCGCTGGTGCTGGTGCTGGTGCTGGTGCTGGTGCTGGTGCTGGTACGGCCGTGCCTGCGGTAGCGGATAACCGTTCGACAGACGAGAAGTGGGACGCGGCCGTGGCGGGACTGCCTGAGGCCGTCCGCGAGTACGTGACGCGCGGCAAGGTGCCGACCGTCAAGTTCGGCCCTAACCGCAAGGGATTGCCATGCCTGTCCATGACCTTCGACAAGCCGTTGAGCCAGCATGCCTTCGCGCTTGCCGTGGATACCGATAGCGGCAAGAAGGCATCGGCCGTGGTGAGGGATGCCGTGCGTAAGGAATTCGGTCCCACGGCGGTCATCGCCCCTACGGCGGTCACGGCTAACGGCGAGCGGGCCGAATCCATCAAGTACATGAGCCCAGAGCAACTGGCCAAGGTGAAGCAGCAGATCGCGCTGGCCAAGGCGGGACTGGCCGCTTCCAGTCTTGGAGCCGGATTGGGCATGCGTGCCGGCAGCGAGCCAAAAACGCCGAAACCGGCGGCCCAGCCGGAGGAATCCGACGATATCCACCGAGCCGGAACAGTATCTGACGCTGATAACCAGCCCAGCCTGATCAGCAGATCTTCCACATCCAGTTGGGCGGAGGATGATCCCTGGGCCAAGCCGATCGCCGGCGCAGCCGATACCGCAGACAGGACCGCGGTACCGGATTCCGGTAGCCGGCCCGGCGGGACACGGACGGACGCTCCGGCGATGCCGGCGGCCGATGGCTTCGCCCCGGCCGAGGCGTCCACCGCGGCGCCACAACACGAGGAACACCACAAGAAGCACGTGGCGGTTCCGGACGTCAGCGACGGCGTGGACCCATGGGCCGTGCCTGCGCAACCTGCCGCATCCGCTGGCGTTTCAGCGACCGTCTCGCCGGCTGCTCCGGCAGCGGACGACCCATGGACGGGCGGCGGTGCGCAACCGCAGACTCAGGGACCGACTGCCTCTGCGGCGGACGACCCCTGGACCGGCGGCACGCGGTCCCGAAACGAGGACTCGGCCGCATCGTCGGCAGATTCCTGGTCGGGATCGCAATCCGGATTCGGAACCGGCGGGGATGCGACTTCACAGCAGGACCGCTCCAGACGGGCGTCCGGAACACGGACCGCCGCGACGGCCGCCCAGCCTGGCGCCAACTCGTCGGGGCTTTCCGCGAACGCAAAGCCCCGGAGCGTCGCGAACGGCGTGGACCCGTGGGCGGACGTGCCGCCGGCGGAGGAACCACCGATGGACGACGGCATGGGACCCGACCCGTGGAATCAGCCGCAAGGCAGTACGCCGGACAACGACCCGTGGAACCAACCGGTACGATCAGCAGGGCAGTCTTCGGCAGGGTCATCGCCTATGGCCTCGGAAGCGGATCCGTGGAACCAGCCGGCGGTGCCGAGCCAAGCCCAAGTCGGGCAGACGGGCGGTGCCGCTGCCGGGCGCTGGGATCAGCGGTCGAACCAGACTGCACAGCCGTCAGGGCAATCGGCGGGACAGTCGGCCGACCCGTGGAACCAGCAGGTTCCGTCGCAGGCCGGTCCTCAGTCCGGACCGCAGGTGCCGGCCGAGGACGACGAGTACTCGATGAACGACCAGTCGCTGGGCGAGGCTTCGGCCATGAGCCTGGACGACCTGAAGAAGATGTTCGAGGTCAAGAAGGTCGAGGAGTTCACGGCCGACGACCCCAAGAACCCGAGGAATATGCAGGCCGCTAAGAAGCCTGAGGAGTGACGACTTCTCCCCGAGAGGAAAGCCTGAGCCGGGGCTCCGAGCAAGCATGATGGTCGCGGTGTGAAGCCGCGGCGGAAAGTGAGACATATCCATGGCATTGGCCTATGACGGTGCCGTACAGCGCCTGATCGACGCATTCGGCCGGTTGCCGGGCATCGGACCCAAAGGCGCGCAGCGCATCGCGTTCTACATTCTGTCCGCGCCGGAGGATGAGGCGCGCGACCTTGCCGAAGCCATCGAAGAGGTCAAGGAGAAGGTGCGGTTCTGCGACATCTGCGGCAATGTCTGCGAGTCCAGCCCATGCCCGGTGTGCGCCGACCCGCGCCGTGACCACACGGTGATCTGCGTGGTGGAGGAGCCCAAGGATGTGATGAGCATCGAGCGCACCCGCGAATACCGCGGCCTGTACCACGTGCTCGGCGGCGCCATCAACCCCATGGCCAACGTGGGGCCCGCCGACCTGCGGATTCCGGGACTCATCAAACGGCTGGAAAGCGGTGAGGTCACCGAGGTGATCATGGCGCTCGACCCGAACATCGAGGGCGAGGCCACCACCAGCTATCTGACCCAGCTGCTCAGGCCGGCCGGCGTCAAGGTCACCCGACTGGCGAGCGGCCTGCCGGTGGGCTCCGATCTGGAATACGCGGACGAAATCACCCTCGGCCGTGCGCTCGCCGGCCGACGGGAGGCCTGAGCCCAGAGTTTTGGAACCTAGTCGGCGAGCGGATCGTTCGGCTTGTTGCCGGGCAGTCGGTGCCATGGCCAGAACGCTGCATGCCGGATGATGCGGGCGGTCTCGTGGCGGCGGCGCAGCCAGACAACGAACAGTCCGGCCATCAGCACGCCTGCGGTCACGCCGATGGTGATGTTGCGGGCGTCGAGGATGTCGTTCGGCTCCGGGGCCGGCACCGGGATGGCCACGCGATGGCCGGAAATGAGCAGTCGGTGCGTGTTCACGCCATACGGTGTGCAGGTCATCAGGGTCACGCGGTCCTCGCCGGGCACGATGCGCAGCTTCGAGGTGTCGTCCGGCAGGATCACCGAGATGTTGTCCACCTTGTAGCCCAGCGTCTCGCCCATGACCTCGATGTAGAAGAAGTCGCCTTTCTTCACTTCGTCGAGGCGGGTGAACATCATCGCCTCCACCAGACCGCGGTGGCCGGTGATCACCGAATGGGTCGATTTGCCGCCCACGGGCAGGCTCGTACCGTACAGATGGCCTGCGCCGGACGCCAACGCTTCCTCCGACGTGCCGTGATAGATCGGCAGGTCGATGGACTGCTTGGGTACCTTGATGGTGCCCATCACCTCGTTGCCGGCGTTGAGCAGCGACTGGTATTCCTTGTCCTTCTTGGAGGCGGAGTCCTCGCCACTGGCGCGCGAGCCGCCCTGCGACGTGGCGAACGGGTCCACGGCCTCGCCCAGGACGGGCTGGCCGGAAGCGGCGAGTTTCTGGTTATAGGCACGGGCTGCCTTGAGCGCGTCCTCGGCCTGTGGGTACGGCCAATTCGCCACATCGCGCGCACTGGTGGCCGCGGTGGCGGCAAGTTCTCGGCCGGACTGGAATTGCAGGGCCAGCGGGAAGCAGGCCACGGCCGCGGCGGCGATCAGCAGCACCAGTGTGATGATGCGCATCACCCAAAGATTGCGTTGCAGACGGCGGCGTTCGGCGAGCAGGTCGGTGATGTCAACGGCTTCGTTGAACGACGTGAGCGGGGGAGTTGCGGCCGGTCGGCCGGACTGGTTGGTCGCGTTCGGCCGCGGTTCGAGGTCGTTCGGTTGCTTATCGTGTGACGACTTATGCGATTCGGCTGCGATGACGCGGTCCGAGGGGGTCGGCTTTTCGGAGCGTCGGGGAGCGGCGTGCCTGCTCGCATGACGACTGCGTGAGAAAGCCATGGCCGATGCCTCCGTCCCGATATGCCCCTGTATCGCTGTGCGACACGTTACCCGTGCCGAATGCCCGGCGCAAATACCGGGTCAGGGCACCAGAACAAAGGAAAGGGCCCGGGTGATGAAGCCGGGCCCTGAGAGAGGAAGAAGAAGGAGAAGAAGAAAGGTTCGTTCAATTATGAGGCTTTGCGGAAACCCCTCCGGTTCGCTTTCGTTTGCCGGTAATTGATATATAACCGCATGAACTTGGGAGGAACGATGCGAGTGGCGCAAAGACCTCTGGCATCATCCTGAACGTTCGCTGAATTCGGCTTGTTTGGCGGTGTCCACATGCCGGTGGCGGTCCGCGGGGTGAGGACGGCGGTCCTTATAATCGTTGCGTTTGCGTAGAATGTTCGGCAAACGTCCCCTAAGAGAAGAACAAAGGACAGCAGTGGCTCTCATCGTGCAGAAGTACGGCGGCTCCTCGGTCGCCGATACCGATTCGATCAAACGTGTGGCCAAGCGCGTTGTGGAAACGGAGAAGAAGGGCAACAAGGTGGCCGTGGTGGTCTCCGCCATGGGCGACACCACCGACGACCTCATCGACCAGGCGCTGAGCATCGACTCCAACCCGCCCGAGCGCGAGATGGACATGCTGATGACCGCCGGTGAGCGCATCTCCATGAGCCTGCTGGCCATGGCCATCCATGCGGAAGGCAGCCGGGCCCACTCCTTCACCGGCCAGCAGGCCGGCTTCTTCACCGACGCCCGGTATGGTGCGGCTCACATCAAGTCCGTCAAGCCGGACCGCGTGAAGAACGCGCTGGCTCTGGGGGACATCGCCATCGTGGCCGGTTTCCAGGGCATCAACGCCAAGGGTGACGCCACCACGCTCGGTCGCGGCGGTTCCGATACGTCCGCCGTGGCGCTCGCCGTGGCCCTCGGCGCCGACATCTGCGAGATCTACACCGATGTGGACGGCATCTTCACCGCCGATCCGCGCATCGTGCCGGCTGCCCGTCGCATCCCGGTCATCGACTACGACTCCATCCTGGAGATGGCCTCCTGCGGTTCCAAGGTGCTGGCCCTGCGCTGCGTGGAGTACGCCCAGCGGTTCAACATGCCGCTGCATGTGCGTTCGTCCTTCTCCCACCGTCCGGGCACGCTGGTGGTGCCAAACGGCGTGGACCCGCGCACGCTGCCGAACCTCGACTGACGGGCGGTCCGTCCGCAACCGTGCGGGCGAATGGCGTCGGTCATCAGAACAACGTAAGACAATCAAGCAAGACAAGGCAAGACATGACTGAAGAAGAAGCGAAATCCATGGGCGACCTGTTCCCCGACCTCGGCCCCGAGGCCCCGGTGATCTCCGGTATCGCCCACGACCGTTCCGAGGCGCTGGCCACCGTGCGCGGCGTGCCGAACGAGCCGGGCATGGCCGCCAAGGTGTTCACCGAGCTGGCCACCGCCGGCGTGAACGTGGACATGATCGTGCAGGCCGGTGCATCCGTGGGTACCGCGGACATCTCCTTCACCGTGCCGGAAGCCGCCGTCAAGCAGGTGCAGGACACGCTGCTCGACAAGCAGGAGGAGCTGGGCTACCACTCCTTCGACATCAACACCAACGTGGGCAAGGTGGCCGTGGTGGGTGTCGGCATGAAGACCCACTCCGGTCTGGCCGCCAAGTTCTTCCGCGCGCTGAGCGACAAGGGCATCAACGTGCTCATGATCTCGACCTCCGAGATCCGCATCGCCGCCTTGGTGCCGCTGGAGCAGCTCAACGAGGCCGTCAAGGCGCTGCACACCGCGTACGGCCTGGACGCCACGCAGATCGAGGCCGTGGTCTACGGCGGTACCGGTCGCTGAGTTTTTACGGACATATGAATTGGCTCCCCTCTTTGAGGGGAGCCATATTGCTATAGAAACGCTACTTCTTGGTGATGTAGCCGAGGGCCTTGAGCATTTCGGCGCATTCGAGTGCGCCGCCGGCGGCACCGCGCAGGGTGTTGTGGGCCAGGCCCACGAACTTCCAGCCGAAGATGGAATCCTCGCGCAGACGGCCGATGGAGACGCCCATGCCGCCCTCGTAATCCACATCGAGCTTGACCTGCGGGCGGTCGTCCTCGGTGAGGTACTGGATGAACTGCTTCGGCGCGTGCGGCAGGCCCAGCTTGGCGGCCTCGGAGGTGTAGTTCACCAGTCGGTCGATGAGCTCCTCCTTGGTGGCCTTCTTGCCGAGGTTGAGGAACACGGTGGCGGTGTGGCCGTTGAGCACGGGCACGCGGATGCACTGGGACGTGATCTTCAGAGCGCCATCGAACGGCACGATCTCGCCCTTGGCGGCGTCCACATGGCCGAACACCTTGAGCGGCTCCTTCTCGCTCTTGGCTTCTTCGCCGGAGATGAACGGAATGATGTTGCCCACCATCTCGGGCCAGTCCTTGAAGGTCTTGCCCGCGCCGGAGATCGCCTGGTAGGTGCTCACGACCACCTCGCGCGGCTCGAATTCCTTCCATGCGGCCAGCGCCGGGGTGTACGCCTGAATGGAGCAGTTGGGCTTGACGGCGATGAAGCCGCGCGTGGTGCCCAGACGCTTGCGCTGGTGTTCGATCACGGCGAAGTGCTCCGGATTGATCTCCGGCACCACCATCGGCACGTCCGGGGTCCAGCGATGGGCGCTGTTGTTGGAGACCACCGGGGTCTCGGTCTTGGCGTAACGCTCCTCGATGGCGCGGATCTGGTCCTTGGGCATGTTCACGGCGGAGAACATGAAGTCCACGTCCTTGGCCACGTTCTCCACGTCGTCGCCGTCGAGCACCGTCATGTTCTTGACGAACTCGGGCATCGGCGTCTCCATCTTCCAACGGTCGCCGACGGCCTCCTCATACGTCTTGCCGGCGCTGTGCGCGGAAGCGGCAAGCGTGGTCAGCTCGAACCACGGATGATTCTCCAGCAGCGTGATGAAGCGCTGGCCGACCATGCCGGTGGCGCCCAGAATGCCGACCTTCAACTTTTCGGACATATCAACCCCTTGGGTCAGATGGATGGGTATACACACGTAGGTTCCAATCTTACGGAATCGACCGGGGCATGGCGCGCGGCCTTCCGTATGATGGCCTGACGGGCGCTGCCGCTCGCGTGATGTGCCGGATCGTCAAGGGACGTGCGGAAAAGAGTCGGGCGGCGGTGCTGCGGTGCCCTGGCCCGGCATGGTGCGGCGTCGTCTCCGACATGGCGACGCGCTACGCTGGTAGCCATGTCTATCGCATCAGTAGAGGCGCAGAAGCAGCTTGACCGTATCGTGGCCCTCGGATACCCGGATGTGGCGGATATGTCCGCCGCGGCCTTCCGCTCGCTGGCCCGGCCCCTCATCGAGGCTCTGGAAGGAGCCGATCTGGGTTCGAACATCCTGCTGGTGCCTACGCGCGAGCTGGTCTCGCCGGAATCGCTGATCGCACGAACCTCCATCAACCGCATGGCCGGGTTCACCACCATGCCCCCGCGTGACATCGCCAGCTTCCTGCCGCAGGATGGCTTCGAACCGCCGGAGGGCCCGTTCTACCTGGTGATCGAGCCGCACACCGGCACCTGCTACATCAACCGCGAACCGGACGTGGCCCGCAAGCTCATCGATTCGGACGAGCGTCTGCCGCTCACGCTGGAGGAGGGGCTGGCCATCGCCACCCAGCATCCGGAGTGGCTGCTGGAGAAGAACGGCTTCAACCTGCTGGGCTCACGTTCGGCGGACGGCCGCGTGCCGTCCATCTGGATGAGTCAGAACGCGCCGCGACTCGGTGCCGTCTGGCCTAACTCCCGCCATACCTGGCTGGGCAACGCCTACTGCATGGCCCGCCGTGGCATCAGCCTGTTCCTGTGATCCTGTAGATCCGCCTGCCATGGGCGTAGACCGATGCGGTCGGACGCTCCAGAGATTAGACATCAGACGTCTGATGATAGTAGGATAGGTATGTCTTGGCACCAGCTTTTCAAGGAGGAAACCAGCATGCCATCATTCGTCGTCGGCGCCTATGCGTCGTTGCCTCAGGGGCGGGAAGCCCAGGAGGACTACTACAACCTGCTGGGTGGGCAGCCGTGGGTAAGCGGCACCGAACTGCCCTTCCCCGGCGACCTTGCGGAAACCGCCGGGCGCATCTGGCTTGCCGGCATCCTGCCCGCCCATTGGCGTGGCAATACCATCACCGTTATTCCCGGAACCATGCAGCACGTGTGGAAGGACCCGAACTTCGGCCTCGCCAGCCCGGACGGGGACGGGCGCCGGGCCGCGCTCGACTTCATGACGCAGGTGCGTGACGCGCTCGCCGACTTCACGCAGTGGCGAGGCAGTCAGGATGTCCGGTTCGTCGAAGTGCATTCGGCGCCCACCGCCAAGGCCGACCGCCGTGCCATGGCCGCCTCGCTGGAGGAGCTGGCGCAGCTGGATTGGTCCGGCGCGAAACTGGTGATCGAGCACTGCGACAAGTACGTTGACGGGCAGAAGCCGGAAAAGGGATTCCTGCCCATCGAGGACGAAATCGAACTGTGCGAACAGGCCGGCATCGGACTGACAGTGAACTGGGGCCGATCTGTGGTGGAAGGCCGAACCGCCGCCACCGCCGTCGAGCATGTGGGCAAGGCCGTGCGGGTCGGCGTGCTCAGCGGGCTCATGTTCTCCGGAGCAGGCCCCGAGGAAACCCAGTACGGGTACGGCTGGATCGACGGCCACCTGCCCATGAGCCCGGACGAGCCGACCTCGCTTATGGATGCCGCCGCGATTGCGGAAACCGTGCGGGCCGCGGGCGAACAGGCGACACCGCTCGATTATCTGGGTGCCAAGGTATGCGTGCCCAAAGACGCGACTCTCGAGGAGCGACTCGGCTATCTGGAGCGCATTTACCGGGCGGTCGTGTCATGAGCGGGGGAACGCAGCCTACGTATCTGGCATTCGATATCGGCGGCACCAAAGTCGCCTCGGGATTCGTGACGCTGCCGGCCGCAGCCGGTGACACTCCCATCGTGACGGGTCGCTGTTCGATACCGACCGAGGCCGCACGCGGCGGCGACGATCTCAAGAGACGCATCGTGGCGCTCGCCATGCGCCAGCTGGAGCAAGCCGCCGCCGAAGACGTGACGATTACGGGCATCGGCATCGCGGCGGCCGGTGTGCCGGACAGTGAGACCGGCGTGATCGTTGCGGCCACCGATATTCTGCCCGGCTGGCGAGGTCAGCGTATCTACGACGCCTTCGCCGATGTGACCGATCTGCCGGTGCGCATGATCGGCGACGTGGGCGCGCACGGACTCGGCGAAGCCAGCTATGGTGCCGGCCGTGGCAAGGGTGTGGTGCTGTCGATCGGTGTGGGCACCGGCATCGGCGGTGCCATCGTGGTGGATGGCGGGCTGTTCACCGGCGCGCACGGCGTGGCGGGCCATGCCGGGCATGTGCCAAGCGCGCTGGGCCGCGGGTTCCTGTGCTCGTGCGGCACCCGTGAGGGGCATATCGAACCGGTGGCGTCCGGCACGGGTCTGAAGGATCTGTACAACCGGCGTCTCGAGGGGGCTCATGAGGGGGCGGATGCCGCTGATACGGCGGTCGAAGCCGGTGGCGACGTTCCCGAGCCGGCCTCGAGCGGCGCAGACGTGGCCGCGCGGGCCGCGGCGGGTGAGCCGTTGGCGTGCGCCGTGTTGGCCGACAGCGCGCGGGCGCTTGGCGAATGCATCGGAGGTATGGGCAACCTCGTCGATCCGGACGTGATCGTCGTGTCCGGGTCGGTGGTCAAGGCCGGGCCGATCTGGTGGGATGCCCTGCGCGACGGATTCGCGGAATCGGCGCTCGCGCTGGTCAAACCCACGCCGCTCGTCGAAGGCGCACTCGGCGGTGATGCGCCGCTCATCGGTGCGGCCGCGGCCGTGCGGCAATATGTGCAGTCTCGATAACGATTGCACTGAATTCACGTTGATTTCGAGGTACTACCCCTCAGTCGGCTTTGCCGACAGCTCCCCTGACAAGGGGAGCCGAGGGAGCAGGGAGCAATGATTATGCATCAGACAATTGAACGAATCAAAGGTGGGCTCGTGGTGAGCTGCCAGGCGTATCCGGGCGAGCCGCTGCGCCACCCGGAGACCATGGCGCAGATGGCCATGGCGGCCGTCGAGGGCGGCGCCGTGGGCATCCGCTGCCAGGGGCTCGCGGACATCGCGGCCATCAAAGGCCAGGTGAGCGTACCGGTGATCGGCATCTGGAAGGACGGCGAGGAGGGCGTGTACATCACGCCGACCTTGCGTCACGCGCGCTGTTGTGCGGCCGCCGGCGCGGACATCATCGCCATCGACGCGACCGGACGCCCGCGACCGGATGGCCTGACCTACGCGGACACCGTGCACGCCCTGCATGACGAAGGCGTGCTCGTGATGGCCGACTGCGGCAGCTTCGCCGACGCCGAACGCGCCGTCGAAGCCGGCACCGACATCATCTCCACCACGCTGTCCGGGTATACGGGCGAGAGGCCGAAGACCGACGGGCCGGACTTCGAGCTGCTCGGCCAGATGATCGAGGCGTTCCCCGACGTGCCCGTGCTGTGCGAGGGACGCATCCACACGCCCGCCCAGTTGCATCGGGTGATGGCCGCAGGCGCGTGGGCCGCCGTGGTGGGAACGGCAATCACGCACCCCACGAGCATCACACGCTGGTTCGTGGCGCAGCTGTGATCAAGTTACGGCTCGAATCGACTACCCCTCAGTCGGCTTCGCCGCCAGCTCGTCCGCAATTACGGACGGACTTTGTCCGCATCTTGTTGGCTTGACTGTCGTCTCGCACATTGCCTGCAAACAGCCCTGCTGTTTGCTTCACGGCAATGTCCTTCAAGGGGAGCCAAGGTGGGACTGTTCGTGGCGCAGCTGTAGAGCGGAAAAGACAGGAAGCGGCGGCTCGTGATGGCTGATTTTCGGCTGAATTCCAGCCGTTTCGGCCATTGCGAGCCGCCGCCTTCGTGTTCCGGCAAGCCCACAACACTCCCGACTTGAAATCAGACATCAGACGTCTTATCATTAAATCAGTTCGACGACGACGTTAAGGGCTCTCACAAGGACCTCCAGCCGAGAGATCGGAATGGCGAGAACCCACAATCACCAACAATCATCAATCAATCTCATCCCAGGAAAGGCACCGTCTCGGTTCGAACGATGGTCCTACATTCACTCAACGACGAGGAGAACCAATGATCAGGAAGAATGGAAAGTTCAAGGCTGCCGTGGCGGCGACCGTCGCGGGCCTCATGCTGCTCGCCGGATGCGGCGGCGGTGGCAACACCCAGAGCACGGCGAAGGGCGGCACGGCGGTGGCCGACACCATCACCGCACAGGTCGCGTACGCAACCCGCGACTTCTCGCCGTCCACCACGTCCAGCGCCCTCGCCATGGCCGGCAACTGGCATGTGACCGAGCCGCTGTACGCGCTCAACTACACGGACTACTCCGTGTTCAACGCGCTCGCCGCCGGCGAGCCGGAGCAGGTCTCCGACACCGAGTACGTCGTCACCCTGCGCGACGGAGCCAAGTTCTCCGACGGCAAGGCGGTCACCGCCGACGACGTGGTCTCCTCCTACAAGCGCACCACCGCCGAAGGCAGCCTGTACATCTCCATGCTCGACTTCATCGATTCCGTCGAGGCCAAGTCCGACACCGAAGTGACCTTCAAGCTCACCCGCGCGTTCCCGATGTTCAAGCAGCGCCTCGCCCTCATCCAGATCGTCCCCTCCTCGATGAGCGACGAGGACCTCAAGGCCCAGCCGATCGGCTCCGGCCCGTGGAAGTACACGGAGATCACCGACCAGCAGGTCAAGTTCGACAAGAACGACCAGTACAACGGCGACTACCCCGCCCAGGCCGCGCACATGGTGTGGAACGTGTCCGTGGACGACACCGCCCGCGTCACCGCCATGCAGGCCGGCAAGGTGGACGTGATGGAGATGGTCCCCGCCAACGCCTTCAAGACCCTCGAATCCTCCGGTTCCGAACTGGAGACCGTGCAGGGCTTCAACCTGCCGTTCCTGATGTTCAACACCAAGAAGGCCCCGTTCGACAAGAAGGAAGTCCGCCAGGCCGTCTTCTACGCGATCGACACCCAGAAGCTCATCGACAACCAGATGTCCGGCCAGGCCACCGCGGCCACCAGCTTCCTGCCCGAGAACTTCTCGAACTACCACAAGGCCAGCAACGTCTACACCAAGAACGTGGAGAAGGCCAAGGAACTGCTCAAGGAGGCCGGCGTCACCGGTGACCTCAAGTTCACCCTCTACACCACCGACCACTCCTGGATCACCCAGCTGGCCCCGCAGATCAAGAACGATCTGGCCGAGATCGGCATGACCGTGGACATCCAGTCGATGGCGTCCTCCGCCCTCTACCCGAACATCACCGACAAGGAAGACGCCGACTTCTCCATGGTGCTCGCCCCCGGCGACCCGTCCGTGTTCGGCAACGACCCCGACCTGTTGATGAACTGGTGGTACGGCGACAACGCCTGGACCAAGACCCGTACCTTCTGGAACGGCTCCGAGGGCTACACCGAGCTCCACGAGCTGATGGACAAGGCCCTGGACGCCTCCAGCGACGACGAGCGCCAGGGCTACTGGAACCAGTGCTTCGACCTGCTCAGCGAGGAGGTCCCGCTCTACCCGCTGTTCCACCGTCAGACGACCACCGCCTTCAAGAAGGGCGTGTTCAAGAGCGTCGACGCCATCGGTTCGACCGGCATCAACCTGGTGAACGCCGAGCTGAACAAGTAACGTCCCGCCGGTAGCGAAAACCCACCATCATCGAACGGCCCTCCCGTCCCGCGGGCCACTGAACGTCCGCGAGGCGGGAGGGCCATGCCGTTCATCGAGCTGGTCTTCGGACCTGATGCGATGGGTTCCGGCTACCCCTCAGTCACTTCGTGACAGCTCCCCCGACAAGGGGAGCCGAGGAAAAGGAATGCAGCGGTTTAAGCCCCATGGAGTGCCGACCCGCATGCCATTCCCGAATCACCCTGAATCACCTGTCTTGAACAATCCGACAAGGGAGTCCCATTGAACAACCTGCTACGCCTCCTCGGCAGACGACTGATCGCCCTGCCGTTCATGGCATTCGGAGTGACCCTGCTGGTCTACTTCCTGATGTCCTTCTCCCAGTACGACCCCGCCGTCGCTGCCCTCGGCGAGAACGCCACCCCGCAGGCGCTCGCCGCCTACCGCCACGAAATGGGCTTCGACCGCCCCTGGTGGGAGCAGTTCTTCTCCTACCTCGGCGGCCTGCTGCGCGGCGACCTCGGCGTCTACGGCGTCAACAAGGACCCGGTGAGCGGCCGCATCGCCACCGCGTTCCCCATCACCCTCCAGCTGACCTTCATCGGCCTGCTCATCGCCATCGTCTTTGCCGTCATCTTCGGCGTGCTGGCCGCCCTCTACCGCGACACCTGGGTCGACCAGGCCATCCGCGTGGTCTCCATCATCGCCATCGCCACCCCGTCCTTCTGGCTCGGCGTGCTCCTCATCTACGCGCTGCAGATCAAGATGGCCTGGCTGCCCGGCGCCGGCGACCTGCCCGCCTTCACCCAGGATCCGGCCGGATACCTGGCCCGCATGGCCATGCCCAGCTTCGCGCTCGGCCTGCCTGTGGCCGGCTCGCTCACCCGCATCATCCGCACCTCCATGGTCGAGGAGCTCGACAAGGACTACGTGCGCACCGCCATCGGCGCCGGCGTGCCCAAGGGCGTGGTCGTGGCCCGCAACGTGTTCCGCAACGCCCTGATCACCCCGGTCACCATGCTCGGCATGAAGATCGGCTACCTCATGGGCGGCGCCATCGTCATCGAGGTCATCTTCGCCCTGCCCGGCATGGGCACCGCGATGTTCGACGGCATCAACAACAACCAGCCGACCCTTGTGCAGGGCGTGGCGCTGGTCGTGGCGTTGGCCTTCATGGTGGTCAACGTGATCGTCGACCTGCTCTATGTCCTCATCAACCCGCGAATCAGGACGGTGTGACGATGCTCGGAAGCAACAACGCAACCCGCGAATTCAGCAAGCCCAATACCAAGGTCAGGGTCAAGCGCTGGTCGAGCATGACCATCGGCACGCGCATCTCGGTCATCGTCATCGCGGTGCTCGCGCTGGCCGCGATTTTCGCGTCCGTCGTGACCCCGCACAACCCGACCGAGATCACCCTCAGCTACCAGGCCCCCACCGCCGACCACTGGTTCGGCACCGACAACCTCGGCCGCGACGTCTTCTCCCGCGTCATCTACGGCGCCCGGTACTCGCTGGTCATCGGCCTGAGCTCCATCGCGTTCGCCCTGGTCGTCGGCTCCATCATCGGCGCCGTGGCCGCCGTATCGCGCACCTGGGTGTCCGAGATCATCATGCGACTGATCGACGTGGTCATGTCCGTGCCGACCATCGCGCTCGCCGCGGTGTTCGTCTCCATCCTCGGCCAGTCGATGATCGGCATCATCATCTCCATCGGCGTGCTGTACGTGCCGCAGGTGGCCCGCATCGTGCGAGCCAACATCATCAGCGAGTACGGCAAGGACTACGTGCGTGCGGTGATCGTCTCCGGCGCCCGCGCCCCGTGGATCCTCTTCAAGCACGTCACGCGCAACATCGCGGCCCCCGTCATGGTGTTCACCACGCTTTCCGTGGCCGATGCCATCGTGTTCGAGGCCTCCCTGTCGTTCATCAACGCGGGCATCCCCGAGCCGACCCCGACCTGGGGCAACATCCTGTCCTCCGCCAAGGCCGGCGTGCTCTACGGCTACTGGTGGCAGGCCATGTTCCCGGGCCTGGCGATCATGATCACCGTGCTGTGCCTCAACATCCTGTCCGAGGGCATCACCGACGCCATGGTGGCCGCCCCCACCGCCCCCATCCAGCAGAGCGAGGAGGGCAAGGAGCTCAGCCGCAAGGAGGACCGCCTGCTCGTGGATCCGGTGGCCGCCTACGCCGCCCAGAAGGAGAGCCTCGATCAGCGCCTCGAGCAGCTGCGTGAGGCCGAGCTCAAGCGCAAGGACCGCTTCATCCCGCTGTCCACCGCCAAGCCGGTCATCGAGGTGCGCGACCTGTGCATCAAGTTCCCGCGCCACGGCGACGTGAACGTGGTCGACCACCTGTCCTTCGCCGTGCGCGCCGGACAGACCATGGGCCTGGTGGGCGAGTCCGGCTGCGGCAAGTCCATCACCTCGCTGGCCATCATGGGCCTGCTCGACCCGCGTGCCGAGATCAGCGGCGAGATCCTGTTCGACGGCAAGAACCTCGTGGGCATGAGCCCCAAGGAGCACAACGCCCTGCGCGGCCATGAGATCGCCATGGTCTACCAGGACGCGCTCTCCAGCCTCAACCCGTCCATGCTCATCAAGGCGCAGATGAAGCAGCTGACCAAGCGCGGCGGCACCCGCACCGCCGAGGAGCTGCTCGAACTGGTGGGCCTCGACCCGAAGCGCACGCTGGAGTCCTATCCGCACGAGCTCTCCGGCGGCCAGCGTCAGCGCGTGCTCATCGCCATGGCCCTGACCCGCGACCCGAAGCTCATCATCGCCGACGAGCCGACCACCGCACTCGACGTGACCGTGCAGAAGCAGGTCATCGACCTGCTCAACGAGCTGCGCGAGAAGCTCGGCTTCGCGATGATCTTCGTCAGCCATGACCTGGCGCTCGTGGCCAAGGTCGCCCACTCGGTGACCGTCATGTACGCCGGCCAGGTCGTCGAGCAGGCGTCCACCAAGGAGATCCTCACCGATCCCCGCCACGAGTACACCCGCGGCCTGCTCGGTTCCGTCACCTCCATCGAGGCCGGACAGGGACGCCTCCACCAGGTGCCCGGCACGGTGCCCTCGCCGGCGGACTTCCCCAAGGGCGACCGATTCGCGCCGCGCTCCTCGCATCCGGACCGTGGACTCGACATCCACCCGGTCATGAAGCGCGTGCCCGGCACCCAGCACATGGTGGCCTGCCTGCCCGACGACCCGGAACCCGCGCCCGCACCCGCCTTCACCTACGACTGGTTCGCGCCCACGCCGGAAGTGGCCGAGCGTGAGGCCGCGGAAGCCCTGAAGGGAGCACAGCGATGAACAGCAAGACCAACAGCAACGCAACCCCGATCATCGAGCTGAGGGACGCCGAAGTCGTGTTCACCACACGCGCCGGCACGCTGTTCCACCCCAAGAAGGTGACGGCGGTCAACAAGGTGAACCTCAAGCTCATGCCCGGACGCACGATCGGCATCGTGGGCGAGTCCGGCTGCGGCAAGTCCACCACGGCCAACGTGATGTGCGGCCTGCAGACCGTCACCGGCGGCCATGTGTTCTTCAAGGGCCAGGACGTGACCAAGCGCACCGCCAAGGAGCGCATGGACATCGGCCGCGTGGTCTCCGTGGTCTTCCAGGACCCGGCCACCGCGCTCAACGCCCGCATGAGCGTGCAGGACCAGCTCATGGACCCGCTCGTGGTGCACAAGCTCGGTGACTCGGCGGCCCGCCGCAAGCGCGCCTACGAGCTCATCGACATGGTCGGCCTGCCGAAGTCCGCGCTGAACGCGCTGCCGGGCCAGCTCTCCGGCGGCCAGCGCCAGCGCGTGGCCATCGCCCGTGCGCTCTCGCTCAACCCGGACGCGATCATCGCCGACGAGCCGACCTCCGCGCTGGACGTGTCCGTGCGCGCGCAGATCCTCAACCTGCTGTCCGACCTGAAGAAGTCGCTCGGCCTGTCGATGGTGTTCATCAGCCACGACATCCAGACGGTCCGCTACGTCTCCGACGAGATCGTGGTGATGAACCACGGCACCATCGTCGAGCACGGCGAGGCCAAGGATGTGCTGAACAACCCGCAGGACGACTACACGAAGCTGCTGCTGGGCGCGGCGCCATCGCTGCTGCATCCGACTCCGGAAGAGTGCATCTGAGCGTCCGGCGCATCCGACGCAGACGCAGGGCCTGGCCGGCGGGAATCGTCGATGATTCCCGCCGGTGGGCCGTCCCTGCGCGGGTCCGGTCGCCACGCGGCCGCCGGACCGATTGATTCCCATCCATCGATACCCATCCAAACGTCTTCCAACGAAGCAACAGACACAAGGAATACCAACATGAACACCACTTTCCGCGGCGTAATCCCTCCGGTCGTGACCCCGCTGACCGCCGACCGCCAGCTCGACCGCGCCAGCTTCAAGCGCTCCATCGACCGTCTCGTCGATGCGGGCGTCAACGGCCTGTTCTTCCTCGGCTCCTCCGGCGAGGTGGCCTTCAGCACCGACGAACGCCGCCGTGAGATCATCGAGGCCGCCATCGAATTCACCGCCGGTCGCGTGCCGGTGCTCGTCGGCTGCATCGACACCGAGACCGAGCGCGTCATCGCCCACGCCAAGGTCGCCGCCGAACTTGGCGCGGACGCCATCGTGGCCACCGCACCGTTCTACGCGCTCGGCGGCCTGCCCGAGATCGAGAACCACTTCCGCCTGATCCACGAGGCCGTGGACCTGCCGCTGTTCGCCTACGACATCCCCGTGTGCGTGCACGTCAAGCTGCCCGGCGACCTGCTCATCCGCCTCGGCCTTGACGGCGTGCTCACCGGCGTCAAGGACTCCTCTAACGACGACGTCTCCTTCCGCTTCCTGTGCGACGCCAACCGCAAGGCCGGCCACCCGCTGGTGCTGCTCACCGGTCAGGCGGGCGTGGTCGAGGGCGCCTACATGGTCGGCGCCGACGGCAGCGTGCCGGGCCTGGGCAACGTGGAGTGCACCGGCTACGTGCGCATGTGGCAGGCCTACGAGGCCGGCGACTGGGCCACCGTGCGCACCGAGCAGGACAAGCTCGCCGCGCTGATGAACATCGTGAACGTCACCTCCGGGGTCTCCGGATTCGGTGCCGGCGTGGGCGCGTTCAAGACCGCCATGGCGTTGCTCGGCATCTTCGAGACCAACCAGATGCCCAACCCGGTGCGCGCGCTGACTGGCGCGAACGTGGAGGCCGTGGCCGGCGTGCTGCGCGAATGCGGCCTGGAGCCGGTGCGCACCGCCGAGGAGGTCAGCGCCTCCACCGTGGTCGCCTGAGCTGCTGGCCCGAACTGACCTGAACTGACCTGAACCAGAAAGGAATCTCCCCATGGCGGAAGTCATCATTGTCAAGGACGAAGCCGAAGCCGGCGCGATCTACGGCCGGTGTGTGGCCGACCTCATCAAGGCGAAGCCGGACGCGGTGCTGGGACTGGCCACCGGATCGAGCCCGTTGGCCGCATACCGTGCGCTGGCCGGCATCGTCGAGGCCGAATCCATCGACGTCTCGCAGGTGCGCGGGTTCGCGCTGGACGAGTATCTCGGCCTGCCGCTGACCCACCCCGAGTCCTACCATGCGACGATCCATCGTACGGTGGTCGAGCCGCTGGGCCTGGACCCGGCCAAGGTGCACGTGCCCGGCGACATCCTGGAAGGCGCGCCCTTGTCCGACGGAGAACGGATCGCGGGTGCCGGACCGGCCTATGACGCGGCGATCGAGGCCGCCGGCGGCATCGACGTGCAGATCCTCGGCATCGGCACGGACGGTCACGTGGGCTTTAACGAGCCCGGCTCCTCGCTGGCCTCGGGAACCCGCGTCAAGACGCTGACCGAGCAGACCCGCATCGACAACGCGCGGTTCTTCGACGACGATCTCGCGCAGGTGCCCACGCACTGCATCACGCAGGGCATCGGCACGATCCTCAAGGCACGGCATCTGGTGCTGCTGGCGTTCGGCGCGGGCAAGGCCGAGGCGGTGGCGGAGACCGTGGAGGGCGGCGTTTCGGCGTTCTGCCCGGCATCCGCCCTGCAGCTGCACCCGCACGCCACAATCATCGTGGACGAGGCGGCGGCCTCCCGGCTGAGGCACAAGGACTACTACCGGTACTCGTACGAGCACAAGCCGGCCTGGCAGGGCATCTGATCTCGATTCGTTTCCTTCCCTCCTCCCGAATGAAGGCGGGGTCGGTTCCGGAATTTCCCGGAGCCGACCCCGCCTTCTTAGTTGCACGAGGGGCGGAGACTGTTTTCTTCGTGGGACTACCCCTCAGTCTCGCTTTGCGAGCCGGCTCCCCTGACAAGGGGAGCCAAGAATAGGGGGATATGTCGATCTTGGTTTAACAGAGCCTATGCCTTTCCTTCCCTCCTCCCGAATGAAGGCGGGGTCCGTTCCGGAAATGTTCCCGGAACGGACCCCGCCTTCTTGGATTTGGAGGAAGGGATGGGTTACTCGTCGCCGTCTTCGATGCGCTGCTTGAGGATGGATTCGATGGGCTCGTAATGGTCGATGACGGCCTTGCGATACGCCTCGACGTCGCCCGCCAGCGCGGCGTCGAGCATGCGGCGGTGGGCCGCCGCGGTGCGGTCGAGCTCGCTGGAGACCGGCAGCCCGAGCTGGGGGAGCACCGCCATATGGACCAGCCAAAGCGACCGGACCATCTGCTTGACGATGGTGTTGTCCAGCGAATCGAGGATGCCCATGTGGAATTCGATGTCGAGCGCGAGGAAGGTCTTGCCGTCCTTTGCAGTGGCGGTCATGGAATCGGCGAGCTTCATGAGATGCGGCTGCTCGCTGTTCGCCAGCGACGCCACCACCTCGTCGGCACAACCGAGGTCAAGGAACCGCCGCAGCTGGACCACATCCTGCAGGTCGGCGAAATTCTTGCCCACGGACACCATGGAGCGGAAGGCGAGCGTTTCCACCATCGGGTCCAAGGACAGCGACCCGACGAAGGTTCCTTTGCCATGCTCCACATTGACGATGTTCAGTGCCTCGAGCTTGCGCACCGCTTCGCGCACCGAGGAACGGGAGGCGCCGATGGTGTTGCACAGCTGCGCCTCGGTCGGCAGCACGTCTCCGGGCTGCAGATGCTCGTGCAGGATGTAGGATTTGATGGCGTCCATCGTCTCGTCGCAACGGCTGCGCGGGGGGACGACGGATGATGTGCTTTGCAGCGACAGGCGGGCCAACAACGCCAGTTCCTGCTGGGTATATTCGTATGGGGCCTCATCGTTGTGCGATTGGGTCGATTCCCCGGTCTGGGTCGGCGTCTCAAGTGCGGCCGGACCGGATGGGTTGCTCATGATACGCTCCTTGTCTTGTTCGTCCTTGCGGGGTCGCGACGTTGCCGCCGCGGTTGATGAAAGCCGTTCTCCCCGGCGGGTCTCGCCAACCACAATAGTGCGAAACGCCGGTACTGGCGCGGTTTTGTGCCCATTGCGATATGGTCCGGCCCGATAGGGGGTGCGGGGTGCTTGTCGGGGGGGTCCGGTGCTGACATGTGCGGGTGCCGTCTCAAGTGCGTGGGATCCGCGCCGGTCTCTGAGTGATGGCTCTACGCTGAGTTATCAGACATCTGACAACTACTATCGTATCATGAATGCATCGCGGCCGCGCGGGGTTGGCCGGGGCTTCTTATGGGCCGGCGCTGGGGCTAGGGCTAGGGCGGCGCCGAGGCTTGCGGGTGTTCGCGGTGGACGCGGTTGTCCGCGGGCGTTCGTGGGCCCCCGCGGAGCCGCAGGAAACCGCGGCGCACTAGAATGGTGCGCGATTGCACCATTCGGATAGAGGGAAGACCGAGGATGTTCTGCGCGAGGTGTGGTGCCGCCAATAAGGACGGCAATAAGTTCTGTGTGGGGTGCGGGGCACCGCTGAGACGAGGCGGACGAGCGACGACGCCGGCCGGCCAACCTGGTGTGCGGCTTCCGGCGCCCGGTGCGGTTCCGTTGCCGCAGACCGCGTCCGTTCCCGTCCGGCCGGCGGCGAATTCCGGGGCCATTCCCGCGCCTGCGGGTACAGGCGTCCCGATGCCTCCCGCGACTGCCGCCACGCCGTCCGGTCCGGTGGTCCACTCCGGCGTCACGGCGACTACCATACCCGTCGCACCTGCCGGCACTGCGGCCCCGACGACGGCCGCGGCCCCGGCCAAACCGGATCGGATGGTGCTGCTGTTGGCGGCGTTGCTGGCCGTGCTGGTCGTGGCCGGCATCGCGCTGTTCGCCACGCGGAAGGCGGAACTGTGGGGCGGGCGCTCGCTGCCGGATCCCGCGTCCATCGCCGTCGCGGCATCGGATACCGGCGACGGACAGTCGGCGGAGGTCAAGGCCTCGGATGTGACCGCCGCGCTTAAGGCCAAGGGTTTCGGTGCCCGGACCGAGCAGGTGTTCTCCGGCAAAACCGAGGGCTCGTTCGTCGGATACAAGGGCACCCAGCCGGGCGCGCGCATGCCGAAAGGCGCGGTGATCACCGTGCAGGAATCGGCCGGACCGGGCGTGCCGAAAGGCGTCATCGGCAAGCAGGCCGAACAGGTGACGTCCACCTTCAACACGATGGGCGTACCCGTGCATTACAAGAAGGTCATCGTCAACGATACGAAACGCATGCCGGAAGGGTCCGTGGTGGCCACCTACCCCGCCGCCGGCACCGGACTGCCCGAAGACAAGCGCGACGAGGGCATCTACATCGGCGTGGCCGGCAAGGGCGACGGCATCGGCGCGGACATCGTGGGGCAGGATGCGGCCGACGTGCGCTCCGAGCTGGAGTCGCAGGGCTATGACGTGACCGTCAAGCGGCATTTCGCCTCCGAGAACATGGTCGGCAAGGTGATCGGCGCAGATCCCGCACCCGGTTCGCCGACGACTTCGGGCGAGTCCATCACGCTGTATCAGGGCGTGGACGCCGGCAGCGTGAACGATCTGATGATCGACACGTCCGGCCGGTCCCAGCCCGGCGCGCGCACGCTGTACATGATGAGCGACGCCATCACCGGCACGTACTGCAAGGCGACCATCACCGACATCGACAAGGACTGCATGACGCTGAGCGCCGGCGAGAACGACTATGGTGATACGACCATCTCGCAGACATGGGGCTCCTCGGCTGGCAGCGACTCATCGGACGGCACTGAGGTCAGCCAGTGCTTCGCCTCAAACGGTGGGGACGTGGCTCGCTGCTCCATCGATATCACTTCCGATGGGCAGAAATATGAGGGTGGTTCCAAGAACCGCCTCATCACCAAGAACTGGGGCATGTTCGACTTCGGCAGCGGCGGCGAGGGCGCCATGTGCGGCGGCCAGATGATTTCGACGTGGTTCGATGGTTGCCGTAACGGCGTGCCGTCGGCGCGTTCCGAATCGGATGGCTGGGATGGCAGCGCCACCTACGAGATGAAGGCCAACGATCTGTTCGTCTATGTGGCGGCCGGCGCTGACATCAAGGCCGCCGAAGAGGGCGGCTACTTCGACGCGGACGCGGTCAAGGCCGCCGGCAAGCAGAAGGCCGTGGACGGCGATCGCACGTTCATCCTCTACCGCGACCCCGCGCTGTACGACCAGACCAGCGTGAAGGTGACCAAGGAAAACGTGGGCGACAACCCGTTCGTGCCGTCCACCGACGACACCAACGACGTGAAGTTCAAGCCCGCCGCGAGTGACGCCACCGCCTACTACCTGGTCGATCAGACCGGCGACTACGACTGGGACTCCATGACCAACCTCTCCGTCAAAGGCGCCAAGGATTCCGATGGCTCATCCGGCGATTCGTCCAGCACCGCCCAAGGCAAATCGAATACGGCTGCCGACAAGGTCTTCAAGGAGGCAATGAAGGAAGCCGCCGAAGAATACGGTTTCTCATCCGGTGCCGGCGGCTGGGGCACCAGTCTGACCGTTCACGAGGATGGCACGTTCGAAGGCACATACATCGACACCGACCTGGGTGGCGGTGGCAGCGAATACCCGCGCGGCACCCGCAGCCAGTCGGAATTCTCCGGGAAATTCGTCTCGGCCAAGAAGAACGACGACGGCACCTATACCCTGCAGTGCGACACCAAAGGACTGAAGATCAAAGGCACCGTCGGCGACTCGTACGACGAGAACGGCGCCAAAGTGACCATCACCGAACCGTATGGCATGTCGCCATGCGGGGAGTTCACGCTCTACCCCAAGGGATACGCCGTGTCGCGCCTGAGTGACGCGATGAAGGGCTGGGGCGCCGGATACTTCGGTTCGGACAGACAGGCCAGCGCCTTGCCCGGTCCGGCGCTGGTGAACGAGACCAGCGGCTCCGGCGAAACCTTCTACAGCAACCTGGTGTAAGCGCGCCCTACCGCTGCTTGAGCAGGGAGTGGATGATGGCGATGAAGCCGAGGCTCATGGCGCCGGCGAGGACGGCGAAGACCTGTGGGCGTCGTAGCTCGTTGCGGATGCCGATGGCGTCGGTGATGCAGTGGTCCTCGAACCAGACGCGCACCTCATTGCTGGAGTAGCGGCCCACCAGATCGCCCCACGTGAGCATGCGCGTCACGTAGCCGGCCGGATTGCTTTCGTGGAACTCGAACAGGCGGATGCCGCGGTAGCGCGACTTCGGGCCGTAGCATTCGAAGCCGCAGGTGGGCGCGTATCCCAGATCGATGCCGTGCACATGGCCTACGAAGGCGTTCTTGTGGTCGTGCCCGCAGAACAGCGCGAAGTACCCGCCGGCCTCGGTCAGCGTGCTCACCTCGCCCACGTTCTCGTCCGCGCAGCCGATGGCCTCACCCAGGCGCGAGCCCGGTCGGCAGACCGTGTGGTCGAGCACGTAGCAGTGGCCGGCGTGGGTGCGCGCCCCTTCCACCGAATTCGGCGTCCATGCGGGCACCTCCTTCAGGCAGTCGTAGAACTCCTGCGGGGGGATGTGCTGGAAGGCGATGGCGGGCACGGGCTTGCCATCGCCGTTGCGCTCGCCGAGTTCGGTCTGGACGTCACGCAGCCAGTCGATGGCCTCGGGCGAGGGAGTGCCGTAGCCGTCAGCATCGGCCAGATCGAGGCCGCGGGAGTTGACCACGTATGCCGGGTACTGGGCGTCGTTTTCCTCGGGTTTGCCGGCGTAATCACCGGAATTGACCATCATGACGGACATGGCCACGCGGCCCGAGCCGTCCGACGACTCGATGGGCAGGGCGAACGTGCCGGGCTCCAGGCTGTCCTGCGGGTTGAGGCAACCGGGGAACTCGCGGTAGATGTCGTCCTGCTCGTTGGCGAGGATGCCGCACTGGAAGTCGTGGTTGCCGTAGGTGGCGGCGAAGGGGACGCCGGCCTCCACGATGGGCCCGAGGAATCCGGAGAACGTGCGGCGGACCTTCTCGCGCGTCTGGTCCATGAGCTCGTCCATGGTGGCGGGGGCGTCCGGGGCGAGTGTGGTTGTGATTGCTGCGGGTTCGGGGGAGGCCGGGGACGCCGGGTCGGAGCCCGCCGGTGCATCTGCGGGGGTCGTGCCGGCATTGGCGATTCCGGCGATTGCGCTGATTTTGGCAGGTACGGGACGGCCGGCCTCGGTCAGTCGGTCGGCGATGCGTCCGGCCGCCTTGCCTGCGGCCTCGCGGATGACGGGATGACGTTTGATGCCGCGCAGTTTGGCCTCGACTTCGGTGACTGCGCGCACGCGGGCACCGGGTTCCTCGCCGCGACGACGCAGGAAAGTGTCGATGTAGGCGGGGTCGTAGCCGCGGATCTGATCGCCGGTGAAGACCACAAGGTCCGGGTCGGAGGCGCGGATGGCCTCGCGGATGAGGCGGATGGTGTCTGGCCGTACGTCGGGGCCGTCCTGCACGTCGGCCATCTGCAGCACGCGGAAGCTGCCGTCTTCGCGGAATCGCAAGCTCGTCATGGCTACACAGTGTAGGAGAGCGGTGCAGTGGACGGGCGGGTGTTCACAGTACCGGCACAGGGATGTTGCCTGGCGTTTTCAGGGACAAACGAAAAGCTCTGTTCAATCGCAATTGACATGCTCCTTATCTTGGCTCCCCTTGTCAGGGGAGCTGCCGGCGAAGCCGACTGAGGGGTAGTCCCTGAGTATGCATATCAATTGTGACTGAACAGAGCCCAACAAAAAGGCTCCCCTCTCTGAGGGGAGCTGGCCGCGGAGCGGGCTGAGGGGAGCTGCGCCAGTAAGGTGACGAGGACTCCCCTCAGTCGGCTTCGCCGACGGTTCGTCCTGCAATTACGGACGAACTTCGTTCGCGTTCTGCTGGCTCGACTGTCGTCTCGCACATCGCCTACAAACAGCTCCGCTGTTTGCTTCACGGCAATGTCCTCAAAGAGGGGAGCCATAGATAGGGAAATTAGTTCTGGGAGTAGGGGTAGAAGGCGGAGCGCTCGGCGTCCTCATCGTAGAGCAGGTTCGACTTGTAGGAGTCGGAGTTCGAGGAATCCATCTGACTGCCGTACGCCAGCGCGTACTTGACCTTATCTCCCGATGCCATGGACGACCACGGTGTGCCGGCGGGATACCAATGCCAGGCGCCGCATGGACTGAGACCGCTCTCATCCGTATACTTGTCCTTCTCCCACTTGAAGGACGAGGAGTCGCACTGCAGGTCGTAGCCGCCGGCGCTGTTCTTCTTGATGGAGGAGAACTTGCCGGAGAACGGATACGTAATACGTGGTGCCTTGTAGGTGGGTTCGCCGGAGTTCATGTCTGCGGTGTTCGCCTCGCCTGCGAAGCTGCCGTCGTCCTTCACGGTCATGTCAATGAATGCCGATCCATTGCCCGTGGAGAAGAACCGGTACTGGTCGGCGACGTTCTTGAACAGGGCGGCGCTGGCCTTGGAATCGGACTTGCTGTCCGAATCGTCGGAGCTGGACTTCGCGGCCTTGCCGGCGCCCTTGACCTCGGCGTCGGGCAGGGAATCCCAGTCAGGGTCGGACGATTCCACTCGGTAATAGGCGTTTGCGTCGCTTGGTGCGGGCTTCATCTTGACCACGTTGGATTTATCGCCGCTGTAGCCGTTGTATGGCAGGAATGGGTTGAAGTTCATGCCGGTGCCGCTGTACGGTGCCGTGGTGGTCTCGTACTTCGAAGGGTCTCGCCAGAGGATGAACGGGCGGTCCGTGTCGACGGCCTTCTCCTTCTTCGCGGCGGCAAGGGCGTCCTTATCGAAGTAGCCCTTGCTCTCCAGTCCTTCGAGATTGGCGCCGGTGGGAACCACCAGGAACAGGTCCTGCAGATGGTATTCGCCGGACTTGGGCCAGGAATCGTCCATATGCACGCCATTGCTGTCGTACATCTTGCCGTTCGACCAGAAGTTGGTGAGGCTGATATGGGGGAGCAGTTCGAATGCGCCATAGTCCTGGGTGACCAGATAGTCGGCGTTCGGGTTGCTGCAGTATGCCTGCTGAATGGCATCGCAGGCAACCAGATAGCCGTCGTACGAGCTGTTGTAGTCGGAGTTGTCGCTGCCGCCTTCGGTGATCTTATGATCCTCGATGGTGATGCACTGGCCGTCGTTGGTGCACCACTGACCATCGGCCGCATCCGTGGTGCCGAGCAACGCATCGCCTCCGGTTTCGGGCAGATTGCTGTCCGTGAAGGCATCCTTCATGCTGGTGGCGTCGATGCCCTCGTACAAGGTCACGTCATCGCCGGAATCAAGCGAGGAACCGGGGGCGGGATCCGCGCCGGCCACCTTGCCCACGTACTGTTTGGAGGAGAAGCGCTTTTCGACGGTCACGCTGTGGCCTTCGGACTCCAGCTGTGATTTGATGTCGTCCACGCTCTTGCCCATCACATCGAGCGGCAGGGCGGTGCCATCGCCCTTGGCGGCCACGCCCACGTAGATGCCCTTGTCCTTTTCGGAGTCCTGCACGCCGGTGCCGGCGGCGGGATAGGTGGCCACGACGGTGCCTTCGGGGTTCTTCTTGGTGTCCGAGACGTAGACCTTCTTGTAATGTACGGGCACGTTCATGCCTTCGAGCGTGTCAACCACCTGCTCGGCCTTCTTGCCGAGCGTGTTCTTCGGCACGCCGGGGCCGGCCGATTCCTGCACGGTGACGATGGTGCCCGCGGAGACGCGCTGGCCCTGCTTGAGGCCGTCGTAGCCCAGGAACGCGCCGCTTTCCTTGCCGGAGAAGACCTTCTCGGTTTTGGCGTTGATGCCCTTGAGCTTTAGCGCCTCGGTGACGTCCTTGGCCTTGATGGTGGCCGACTTGCCGTCCTTTGAGGCCGTGGTCTTGACGATCGACGCGGGATCGGGCAGCGTCTTGCCGCCCCACATCTCGGCCTTCCAGGTGGCGAACAGGGCGATGCCCGCCACCACGATGACGGCCAGCACGGCGGCCAGTGCGATGATGAGCTTGTTCGGCGGCTGCTTGGCGGTGCTGAATGCCGTTGCGGAGGCCGCCGTGGCGGAAGTATCGGAGACTGTGGCGGAGGCCGTGGGCGATGTCGCCGGAGCCGCGGCAGTTGGTGCGGCCGGGGTTACGGCCGGTGCTTCGGACGTCGGACTGGCCGGGGCGGGTACGCTGTCCGGCAGCGGCACAGCCGTGGGTGTCGGAGTTGCGGCGGGCGTTGCCGGTGCGGCCGGGGTCGCGGCCGGAACTTCCGGCTTGTCCAGCTTCGCGCCGCAGGAGGTGCAGAACTTGGCGGAATCGTCGTTGGGCTTTCCGCAGTGAGTACAGAACATGACTTTGCTTTCGTGAATCGATGAAAAAAGACAGCATGAACGAACCGTCTCGGCTATGCCGGCGAAGGCGGCCTACAGAAGGCTCTGTTACACCAAATTGATATGGACTACCCCTCAGTCGGCTTCGCCGCCAGCTCCCCTGACAAGGGGAGCCAAGAATAGGGGTATGTCAATTTTGGCTTAACAGAGCCTCGTGGAAACGATTGACGGATGCGGCGGGGCTCAGCCGCGGACGTTGTAGTCGGCGGAGAGGTCGTTCATCGCGTGCAGCAGCTTGTAGTAGTAGATGAACGGACCCACGATGATGAACGCGCCGAGGATGCCCCACAGCCAGAACGTGGCGGCGGAAACGGTGGGCGCCATGCCGCGGGCCTGCTGCTCCTCGCCCACACGCGCGCTTATGCGATGGAACCAAACGAGGGTGCCGATGCCGAGGGTGATCGGGCCCACGATGAAGAAGAGCAGGCAGTAGTGCATGGTCTTCTTGCCGTCGCGGCGGGAGGCCATGAGATTCAGGGATTCGCCGATTTCACTCAGCTGCCAGAGGTCGTAGATGCCGAGGGTGATGATGCCCAGTAGGATGTACTTGAGCAGGCCGCGCTTGGTGCGCAGTTGACGGGCCGGGCGCGAGCTGTATACGGCGGTGGGCTGTTGCGGTGCCGGCATCGACGGGGCGGCGGGAACCATGCCGGTCGGGATTGCGGGAGCACCCGGGGTTCCCGGAGTGCCGGCGGAAGCGGCGGGCGTGAAGGACGGGGCCGGTGCGGGCTGGGCCGGCTGCTGCGGCGCGGCGTACTGCGGGGCCTGCGGCGCCTGATAGGCCGGCTGCGGTGCGTACTGCGGAGTGCGAGGAGCGGCGGAAGGCTGCGGAATCGACGGCTGAGGCACGGACGGCTGCTGCCCGTAGGCCGGAGCGGAAACGGGCGCCTGAACAGGCGCGGCGAACGGTGCCTGAGCGGGCGCCTGGGTCGGCGGCTGGACCGGCTGCGGCATCGGTGCGGACTGCACGCGCGGTGCCTGCGGCATCGGAGGCATCTGCGGAACCTGAGGGGTCGGGGGAACATTCGGATTCGTCATAATGGACTTCTTCTCTCATGGCGGAAGCCTTGCGCCCCCGCGCATGCTTCCAATCCTAGTGCCGCCGGTCCGTCATCCCAAGGAAACACAACCGATTCCGGCAGATTGTGAGACGTGCGGGGTGTTGGAACGGGCCGTCGCTAGGATAGAGAGATGCACATGTTACATGTGCGTAAACGACTAACCATTGAGGAATCATTCCACACAGCAAAGGAGGAACAATGGGTCAGGATCAATCGTCCGTCTTTGATCTCGCAGCGGTCGCCGCGGCATCCAATGGAGGGAACAATGACCCGCTGCTGCCTCCGGCACGATTCATCGGCGATCCGCAGAAACCGAGCCGTATGCCGTACAACAAGTACGCCGCATACGACAAGCAGATCCCCTTTGATTACCCGGAGCGCACGTGGCCGGGTAAGCGACTGCAGCGCGCGCCGCGCTGGTGCTCCGTCGATCTTCGCGACGGCAATCAGGCCCTCGTCAACCCGATGGATTCCGAGCGCAAGCTGCGCTTCTGGAACCTGCTGGTCTCCATGGGCTTCAAGGAGATCGAGGTGGGCTTCCCGTCCGCTTCCGAAACCGATTTCGACTTCATCCGCATGCTCATCGAGCGCGAGCTGATCCCGGACGACGTGACCATCGTGGTGCTCACCCAGTGCCGCGAACACCTCATCCGCCGCACCTACGAGGCCCTCAAGGGCGCCAAGCGCGCGATCGTGCACTTCTACAACTCCGTCTCCGTGCTGCAGCGCGAGGTGGTGTTCCGCAAGAACAAGGAAGAGATCAAGAAGCTCGCCACGGACGCCGCCGAGCTGTGCAAGGATCTCGAGGGCGAGGCCAAGGGCATCGACCTGTACTACGAGTACTCCCCGGAGTCCTTCACGGGCACCGAGCCGGAGTACGCGGTCGAGGTGTGCAACGCCGTGATCGGCATGATCAAGCCCACCCCCGAGCACCCGATGATCATCAACCTGCCCGCCACCGTGGAGATGACCACGCCGAACGTGTTCGCCGACGAGGTGGAGTACGTCTCCACCCACCTGGACGACCGCGACTCCGTGGTGCTCTCCCTGCACCCGCACAACGACGAGGGCATGGGCGTGGCCGCCACCGAGCTGGCCATGCTGGCCGGCGCCGACCGCGTCGAGGGCTGCCTCCTGGGCAACGGTGAGCGTACCGGCAACGTGGACCTCGTCACCCTGGGCCTCAACATGCTCACGCAGGGCATCGATCCGCAGATCGACTACTCCAACGTGCCCGAGATCCGCAAGACCGTGGAGTACTGCAACCAGATCAAGATCTCCGAGCGTCACCCGTACGCCGGCAACTTCGTGTTCACCGCGTTCTCCGGCTCCCACCAGGACGCCATCAAGAAGGGTCTTGAGGCCCGTCAGGTGGCCGCCGACCGCGCCGGCGCCGATCTGGACAACTTCGTGTGGCTCGTGCCGTACCTGCCGATCGATCCGAAGGACATCGGCCGCACATACGAGGCCATCATCCGCGTCAACTCGCAGTCCGGCAAGGGCGGCATGGCCTACCTGCTCAAGACCAACCACAACCTCGACCTGCCCAAGCGCCTGCAGGTGGAGTTCGACAAGATCGTCCAGAAGTTCGCCGACGACACCAAGAAGGAAGTCAAGGACGAGGACATCTGGCGTCTGTTCAAGGACGAGTACCTGCCGGTCGAACAGTCCGGCATGACCGCCGCCGGCGTGGTCGTGGGCGATACGCACGACGCCTCGCTCGCGCCGTGGGGCCGTCTGAAGCTCCTGAAGGTGGCCATCAGCTCCGGCGAGGACGGTTCGGACACCGTGCTCAAGGCCCGCGTGCTCGATCGTGGCGTGAACGTCGGCGAGGATGAGCCGGTGGAGCGCGAGGTCTCCGGCATCGGCAACGGCCCGATCGCCGCCTTCCTCAACGCCATCTCCAACTTCGGCGTGGACGCCTCCATCATGGACTACGTGGAGCACACGATGTCCGTGGGCACCAACGCCATGGCCGCCTCCTACGTGGAATGCCAGGTGGGCGAGGCCGACGACGCGAAGATCGTGTGGGGTGTGGGCATCGATTCGTCCATCACCACCAGCGCCCTCAAGGCGATCATTTCCGCGATCAACCGCTCCCAGCGCACGCGCTGAAGCCGCTGAAGCCAGATAGGCTGATTGGCTGAGTAGGGCGGCCGCCGATTGGGCGGTCGTCTGAATACGGCTGGATATACGAATGGGCCCGTCTTCCCTTATGGAAGACGGGCCCATTGCGTTGGGGACGGAATCGGCCGTTGGCCGATGCGCTTCTTGCGGCCGTTGGCCGCGGCTACTCTCCCCCAGCCTCGCTACGCTCAGCAGCCCCCTCGACAGAGGGGGCCAAGATCTACACGATCAAAACCTGCCTCCCTCTGTCGAGGGAGGTGGCATCGCGAAGCGATGACGGAGGGAGAGTAGCCGCGGCCAAACGGCCGCAAAAACACAGCATTGGCCGCAAGGCCAATCCCGCTGTGCTCCTCGCTACTCCGTGGTCGAATAGGAATACGTCTCGCCGGGTGCGAAGGGCGACTCCTCGTCAGGCTGGACGGGCTCGTCATAGGACGGGCCGCTGTCGTCGCCGTTGGACGGGTCGTTCGCGGTGCCGCCGTTGTTGGTGCCCGGATTGTTCGGGCACTCGGTGGAATAGCTGGGGTTGTTGAGGCACTGCTGGGCGAATTCCTGCGTGTTCTGCGAACTGGAGCCAGTGCCGGAGCCGGAGGACTGATCCTTGCCATCGGCGGAGGAATCGCTCTTGGAATCGTTGTCGTCGGTCTCGGCCTTCTGCTGGCCGGACGTGGTGCCGGAGCTCTGGCCCTTGCCCAGGCCCCACGTGCCGTCCGTGCCGCCGATCTTGCCGGTGTCCTTGGCGGTGGGGAATTCCTCGACCTGAGTGCCCTGCAGGACCTTCGACATGTATTCCTGGAACAGGTGCGCCGGGTAGCCGGTGGAGGAGATGCCGTAGCCGGAGAAGGCGGGCACCACCTGCGGGTTGCCGTCCTTGTCCGGGTTCCAGATGGCCCACACGTTCAGCAGACTCGGCGTGTAGCCCACGAAGGAGGAGGCCTTCTCGTCGTTGGCGGTGCCGGACTTGCCGGCGACCGGGCGTCCCAGCATGGTGGAGGTGCCCGCCGCGGTGCCGTACGTGGTGGTGCCGAGCATGGCCTTCTGCACCAGCGCGCAATCGTTGGCGTCGAAGACGCGCTCGTTCTCGTTCGGCGCGTTGTACAGGTCCTTGTTATTGGAATCGATGACGCGATCGACCATGTGAATGGTGTTCTTCACGCCGTTGTTCGCGATGGTGGAGTGGCCCTGCGCCAGATCCCACACGGTCAGCGCGTTGATGCCGAGCACGTTGTACATCGAGTTCTCGTCGATGTCTCCCGTGATGCCGGCCTCATGCGCGATCGCCGCCGTGCGCTGCGGGGTCAGGTGCTCGTTGACGTTCATGAACACCGTGTTCACCGAGTTTGCGGTGGCCTGGTAGAGGTTGATATACCCCCAGTTGTTCTCCAGGGCGTTGTTCACCTCGGCGTCCAGGCCGGAGAAGTGCTGGTGCGAGTTGCCGTTGAACAGCGTGTTGAAGTTCACGCCGGACTGCGCCGCGCCCAGCAGTGCGAACGGTTTCATGGTGGAACCGGGCTCGAACAGGGCCTGATCGGCGTTGTTGAGCTGTTTGGTGAGGTAGTCCGAACCGGCGTACACCGACACCACGGCCCCGGTCTTCGGCTCCACGGCGATGCCGCCGATCTGCAGCGTCTCGGGCATGTCCGAAAGGCGCGTGTCGCCGATGGACTGCATGACATCCTGCTTGGACTTGTCGATGGTGGTGACGATCTTGTAGCCGCCGGTGGCCAGCTCCTCCTTGGTGAAGGCCTTGGACTGCACCAGCTCGCGCTCCACCATATCCAGCAGGTAGCCGGTGGAACCGGCGTATTCGTTCTGCTGGGCCACGGGCGCGGTGTCCGGGAACTTGGCCGCCGCCTTGTCTTTGGCGGTGATGTAGCCGTCCTCCTCCATGATGTTCAGCACGCGCTTGAAGCGTTGCTTGGCCATGGCGGCGTTGTCCGCCGGATCCCATGTGGAGGGGGAGGGGATGATGCCGGCGATCATCGCGGCCTCGGAGAGCGTCAGATCCTTGGCGTCCTTGTTGAAGTAGGCCTTGGCCGCCGCCTGGATGCCGTAGGAGTTGCGGCCCAGATAGATGGTGTTCATGTAGTTGCACAGCACCTCGTCCTTGGACTCGGTCTGTGCGATCTTGAGCGCCAGTATGGCCTCGCGCGCTTTGCCGGCGTACGTGGTGGTTTCGCCCAGATAGTAGCGTTCGGCGTACTGCTGGGTGATGGTGGAGCCGCCTTGGCGGGTGCCGGTGGTCACGTTGTTCCAGAACGCGCGGGCGATGCCCTTCAGGTCCACGCCGCGATCCGTATAGAAGGTGCGGTTCTCGGAGGCCACGATGGCGTTGCCCAGATAGCTCGGCAGGCCCTCGCAGGAGATGATGTCGCGGTTCTGCTCGGCGTAGGAGCCGATGAGCGTGGTGCCGTCCGCGTAATAGACGCGCGTCTTTTCCGCCAGCGCGAACTTCTCAGGTTGCGGGACCTCGGTGGTGGTGTACAGGTATGCGAAGGCCGCGCAGCCGGTCAGCAGTCCCAGGCCGAACAGGCCGAAGAAGATGCCGAGCACCCATTTCAGCACGCGATGCGGCCGCCTGCCGCCATTCCTTCTCCTGCTGCGCTTGGGTGCCTTATGGCTTGTGGGACGGTGCGTGCCGGAACCTGCGCGCGTTGCGCGGGTGGCGCTAATGCCGTTCTCCGCGGTGCCGTAGGTCTTGCTCTGCGCGGTACGCGGCTGCCTTGCGGCATAGGCCCGACCCTGCGCGTGTGCACGACGTTGATATGAAGACATATAGACCACCGTAACCGCTGGTCTTGAACATTCGTTGGCCGTGAACGCAACCAAGCGGTCTCAAAACCCGGATTTACGCGGAATCCTCACATATGGACACGGCATTGGACACGCCGCTGCAAGTTGTCTGGAAAACGGCTGTATATCGGGCACGTACGGGGTTCCGAGGGTGCCTTTTCAGGGGACGCGGGTCGCTTCCGGGCGCTTACGGACGGCTTCAAGTCAGCTTCCGACCGGCTTTCTGCCGGCTCGCCGTCACCGTTCCCGCCGCCCATGCCCCGCCCGCGCGCATCCTGGTCCACCCGTCTCCGTATATTTACTCGAAGCCTCCACGCGGCGCTATGTCACCCAACTCCCCCAGGGCAGGAATGCAGCAAGGGTAAGTGGCCTCTGACGGGTGCGTGGAGGTTTTTCCATCTTTGCCGGAACGGTAGCGGTGAGGCCTGGTGCGCCTCGCCAGACCGTAGGCTTGGCCGAACGGCCTTGAGTGTGTCGGGCGAGGCGTACCAGGCCCCACCGCGTAACTGTCACATGAGAATGTGCGGATTCGGCTACGGGCTCGCAATGCGGCGGGGTACTGTCCGGGGCGCGGCCGTACAGTCGAACGTATGAATGACGCACAGCATCCCACCATTCGTGACCCGCACGCGCCGGCCAATCTCGTAGGTTCCGCAGGATTCCCCGGATCATCCTCCCGCACGCAGTCGTCAGTCCCGGCCCCCGAACCCGATCCGCTGGCCGCACTCGGCCCGGACCCCCGCACCACCGCCACCGCCGCGACCCTCGGCATGACCCGTGCGACCGGCCGCTCCGGCATGCCCTACAGCGACGAACCGGACGACATCGACCGCGGCCTGGCCCGTCTCGACCCGCTCACCGTGCGTCCGCGCGTGTCCAGCCGCGTGCTCTGCGTCGTGTTCGGACTGCTGCTCATCGCCGTGGGCTTCGGCGTGTGGTGGGGATGCGTGTACACGGAAAACGGCCAGTCGTACGACGAACTCGTCTGGAAGAACCTGGCCGACCATGTGCCCGGCTTCGCCACCGGCATCATGGGCGCCGTGGCCCAGTCGTGGCTGGTGATCGCCGTCAGCTGCGCGATCGCCGCCATCGGCATCGTCACCGCGCTGATCCGACGCCGCTGGTGGTTGGTCGGGCAGGTGGCCGTGTTCGCCGTGATCTGCCTGGCGACCACGCGCATCAAGGACGTGCTGCCGCGACCGTTCATCATCAACACCGAATCGCCCGCCGTCAACTCCGCGCCTTCCGGGCACACGATGCTGGCCGCCGCCTGCGCCGCGATCCTGTTGCTCGCCGTGCCGCGCGCCGCCCGAGCGCTGGCCGGGGTCGTGGGCGTGACCTGGTCGGTGCTCGTCGGCGTTTCCGTGATCTACGGCCAATGGCATCGTCCCTCGGACGTGGCCATGTCCATTCTGCTGGTGGCGGGACTGGCCCTGATCGCCATGGCGTTCACCCGCACGTCCGGTATGGACGCGCCCGGCAGCCGCGTCTCCTCGGTGAGCGTGCAGATCGTGGGCAGCGTGCTCATCACCGCCGGACTGCTGCTCATCGCCTACGCCGCGTACGTGATCTGGCAGGTGGTGCCGGGCCTGCCCGTCAGTGCCAGCTGGGCCGTGCAGGGCTCCATCATCAGCGCCGTGGCGGGCGTCACGGGCGTGGCCTCGCTGGCCTTCGGACTGATGTTGGCCCTGCGCCAGATCACAGCCTCGCCGTTGAGCCGCATCGGTCTGATCGGCGCCCCGCCGGCCCCGCCGAAGCGCTAGGCGGGCGTCTTGCCGCCGTCGCCCGGATGCGGTCGTCCGGGCTGCCGCACGCCCCCGATTTGGCGATTGGCCATCGTTCGTGAGTATTATGACGCCAGAAACGCATGTTTCCGCAGGAGAGATATTAAGGAGTGGGTATGGCTACCAAACTCGTGATTGTGGAGTCTCCGACCAAGGCCCACAAGATCGGTGACTACCTGGGCAAGGGGTACACCGTCATGGCGTCGGTGGGCCATATCCGCGACCTCGCGCAGCCCAGCCAGGTTCCCGCCGCGGACAAGGCCAAGTTCGGCAAGTTCGGCGTGGACGTGAACGACGGCTTCAAGCCCTACTACATCGTGGACGGCGACAAGAAGCGCACGGTGAGCGAACTGAAGTCCGCGCTCAAGGGCGCCGACGAACTCTACCTCGCAACCGATGAGGATCGCGAGGGCGAGGCCATCGCATGGCACCTGGTGCAGACCCTGAAGCCCAAGGTGCCGGTCAAGCGCATGGTGTTCCACGAGATCACCAAGGACGCCATCAACGCCTCCCTGAACAAGACGCGCGACGTGGACGGCAACATGGTCGACGCCCAGGAGACCCGCCGCATCCTCGACCGACTCTACGGTTACGAACTGTCCCCGGTGCTCTGGCGCAAGGTGGGTCCGGGCCTGTCTGCCGGCCGTGTGCAGTCCGTGGCCACGCGCCTCATCGTCGAGCGCGAACGCGAGCGCATGGCCTTCAAGCGTGCTCCCTACTGGGACATCGTGGCAACGCTGGCCGCTCCCTCCGCCGACGGGGACCGCACCGAATTCTCCGCGCGCATGGTCTCGCTCGGCGGCAAGCGACTCGCCGGCTCCAAGGACTTCGGTCCGGACGGCCAGCTCACGCCCGACGGCTTCAAGGACAACGTCCGCCAGCTTGACGAGACCTCCGCCACCGCGCTGGCCGGCGTGCTGCGTGACGCCCCGTTCACGGTGATGAGCATGGAGACCAAGCCGTACCGCCGTCGCCCGCAGCCGCCGTTCACCACCTCCACGCTGCAGCAGACCGCCGGCAACCGCCTCGGCATGGGCGCCCGCGCCGTGATGCGCGCGGCCCAGAGCCTGTACGAGAACGGCTACATCACCTATATGCGAACCGATTCGGTCACGCTGTCGCAGGAGGCCATCGCCGCCGCCCGCAACGCCGTCTCCTACCACTTCGGCGACCGGTTCCTGTCCGCCGAGCCCAAGCAGTACGCCACCAAGACGGCCGGCGCGCAGGAGGCCCACGAATGCATCCGCCCGGCGGGCTCCCGCTTCCATGACCCGGACGAGCTGGCCTCCAAGCTGCCGGTGGACCAGCTGCGCCTGTACACGCTGATCTGGCAGCGCACGCTGGCCTGCCAGATGGCGGACGCCACCGGTTCCACCGCCACCGTGCGCCTGTCCGCCCCGGCCGGTTCCGCGGACGGCGAGGCCGTGTTCCAGGCGTCCGGCACCGTCATCGAATTCCCCGGCTTCATGAAGGCCACTGGCGAGGGCCGCAAGCCCGCAGCCAAGCCGGCCGCAGCCGATGCCGCCACGTCCGGCAAGGCCGATGGCAAGGCCGCCGCGGGCAAGTCCGGCGCCGACGCATCGGAAAGCAACGCTTCCCTGCCCCCGATGACGGTGGGCCAGCAGGTCGACGCCACAAGCGTCGAGCCCGACGGCCACGAGACCCAGCCGCCGGCCCGATACACGGAGGCCACGCTGGTCAAGACGCTGGAGGCCAAGGAGATCGGCCGCCCGTCCACGTACGCCAGCATCATCTCCACCATCATGGATCGCGGCTATGTCTACGAGCGCGGCCGTGCGCTCATCCCCAGCTGGCTGGCATTCTCCGTGATCAAGCTGCTGGAGACCAAGTTCCCCAAGCTCGTGGACTACCAGTTCACCGCCGAGATGGAGAACGGCCTGGACCGCATCGCCCACGGTGCGGAGTCCGGCCGTGAATGGCTCACCCGCTTCTACTTCGGCTCGGGCGAGGGTGCTGCCCAGAACGCCGACGAGGCGCATGAGGGCCTGCAGCAGCAGGTGGCGCAGCTCGGCGAGATCGACGCGCGCGCCATCAACACCATCGACATCGGCGACGGCCTGCATGTGCGCGTGGGCCGCTACGGCCCGTATCTGGAGGATATGGAGCATCTGGACGCGGAAGGCAACCCCAAGCGCGCCTCCCTGCCGGACACCATCGCCCCGGACGAGCTCACCGTGGCCGTGGCCCGTGGCCTCATTGACAACCATTCGGGCGGTCCGCGCGAGCTGGGCAAGGACCCGGCCACCGGCGGCACCGTGGAGGTGCGCAACGGTCGCTTCGGTCCGTACGTGGCGCTGACGTTACCCACGCCGGAAGGTGCCAAGGAGGCGCCGCGTCCGAAGATGGCCTCGCTGTTCAAGACGATGAGCCCCGAATCGCTGTCGCTGGAGGACGCGCTCAAGCTGCTGAGCCTGCCGCGCGAGGTGGGCAAGTACGAGGAGACCAACGCCGAGACCGGCGAGGTGTCCGAATGCACGGTGTCCGCCAACAACGGCCGCTACGGCCCGTACCTGTCCAAGACCGGCGCGGACGGCAAGTCCGAGACCCGTTCGCTGGCCTCGGAGGACGAGATCTTCACGGTCGACATCGACAAGGCCAAGGAGCTGTTCTCCCAGCCCAAGTACGGTCGCGGCCGCGGGCGTGGCGCCGCCAAGCCGCCGCTGCGCGAGCTCGGCACCGACCCGGCCACCGGCAAGAACGTGACTATCAAGGACGGCCGTTTCGGCGCGTACATCACCGATGGCGAGACCAACCGCACCGTGCCGAGGCAGTACACGCCGGAGACCATCACGCCGGACGACGCCTTCCGTCTGCTGGCCGAGAAGCGCGCGGCCGGGCCGTCCACGCGCGGTCGTGGCCGCGGCCGTGGCGCTGCGGCTGGCAAGGGCAAGAACGCCAAGCCCGCGCCCAAGGTGAGCGCCGTCGAAGCCAAGCGCGCCGAGCGCCGTGCCGAGGTCAAGAAGCTGGCCGCCAAGGGATGGGCCAACACCCGCATCGCCGAAAAGCTCGGCTCCACCGCCTCCACGGTCAAGGCGGACATCGAATGGCTCACCGCGAACGAGGGCTTCACCCGCCCGCCGGTCGTGGCCGCCAAGCCCAAGAAGAAGTAGGCGGGCCCGCTCGCACGATTGCGTTGAATGCCCCATTGACAGGCTGCCGTGGCGGTCGTTGATGGGGCATTCCGATTATTCCGATTATCAGGCGTCATTCAGCCCCTCGCAATCGAGATGGCCGACGATTTCAGGCAACTCTCCGCCTCACGGTAAGGTCAGGAGCATGACCGGTCTGTTTATTTCCTTTGAAGGCGTCGACGGCGTGGGCAAGACCACGCAGGTCGAACGGTTGCGTGCCTACCTGGAGGCGCAAGGGCGCACGGTCGTGGTCACGCGCGAACCGGGCGGCACCGCGCTTGGCCGCGCCATCCGCAAGCTGTTGCTGCATGGCGTAGAAGCCGGGGGCGCCGATATTTCCCCGTGCGCCGAAGCCCTGCTGTTCGCCGCCGACCGCGCGCAACATGTGGCCGAAACCATCCGCCCGGCGTTGGAACGCGGCGAGGTCGTCATCACGGACCGATACCTGGATTCGTCGCTGGCGTACCAGGCGGGCGGTCGTGAGCTGACCTCCAAGGAAATCCGGAACCTGAGCATGTGGGCCACCGGCAATCTGCTGCCGGACCGCACGTACCTGCTGGATATGGATCCGGCCCTTTCGCACAATCGTCTCGAACATGCGGAGGATCGCATGGAATCGGCCGGCAGCGACTTCCAGAACCGCACCCGTCAGGCGTTTCTGGACCTGGCCGCCGCCGAGCCGGACCGGTTCCGCGTGATCGACGCCGGGCAGCCCATCGAAGCGGTCTGGTCCGCCATCGAAACGGACATCGCCGCGTTGCTGCAGTAAGGAGCAAGGTTCTGCTCAGCGGGCCTGCATGACCTATGTCCCTTGGCTCCCCTTGTCAGGGGAGCTGGCGGCGAAGCCGACTGAAGGGTAGTCGAAAAACAAGATTCACGTCAGTTTTGGTCTAATGGAATCAATAGGTTTTCAGGTTGACTAGCACGGGGAACGGCACCCGCAACGACAAGGGGAGATGAAATGAGCGTGTGGGATTCGCTGGTGGGCCAGCAGCCGGTGGTGGATATGCTGAGCCGCATCGCGCAGGGCGACCCGAGCCAGATCGCCCAGTCGTGGCTGATCTGCGGGCCTCCCGGATCGGGGCGATCGAACATGGCCCGTGCGTTCGCGGCGGCGCTGGAAAGCCCGGATCGCGGCATGGGGGCCGAGCCCACGCGCGTGACCCAGCAGGTGCTGGCCGGCACGCACCCGGACGTGACGGTGCTGGCCACCAACAAGGTGACCATCGGCATCGACCAGGTGCGCGATATCATCACCACTTCCGAGCAGATGCCGTCCACCGCGCCGTGGCGCATCATCATCATCGAGGACGTGGACCGCATGCTGGAGCGCACCACCAACGTGCTCCTCAAGGAGATCGAGGAGCCGGCCGAACGTTGTATCTGGCTGCTGTGCGCCCCGAGCGCGCAGGACGTGCTGCCGACCATCCGATCGCGCTGCCGCGTGGTGAACCTCGCCGTGCCGTCCCCGGCGGCCGTGGCCGAGTTCCTTACGGCGAACACGGGTGCCGAGCCCAAAGTCGCCCAGCGTGCGGCCCGCCTGTCCGAAGGGCACATCGGCATCGCGCGCCTGTATGCCACGAACGAGCGCGTGATGTCGGACCGCGACGAGCTGGTCGTCGGCGTGCTGAACCTCGCCCGCGCCTCGGACGCGGTGCTGCTGGCCGGCAATCTCATCGACAACGCCAAGGGGCAGGCCGAGGCGGACGCCAACGAGTGGTCCGGCAAGCAGGAGGCGGAATTCCGCCGCATCAACGGTCTCGCCGAGGGGGAGCGCATTCCCCCGAAGCTGCGCGGCGCGTTCAATCAGGTGGCCAAGAAGGACGACATCAAGCGATACGCCACCCGCCGCACGCGCGACGTGCTCGACCGCGCGCTCAACTCCGTCGCCTCCATCTACCGGGACGTGGCGGTGCTGCAGAACAACGCGGAGGACGCTGTCGGGCTCATCAACCTGGAGAACCGGTCGGCCATCACCGAACTGTCCGTGCGGCTCGACCGCGCCGGTGCGGTGGCCCGTCTGGACGAGGTGGCCCGCGCCCGCAAGCGCCTGGCCGGCAATGGCAACCCGTTGCTCACGTTCGAGGCGCTGTTCTGCGCGTTGATTCCGTGAAGTAGTGCCTGCTTCGCCGCGTTGCCGTCATGCCATGCGATTACTGGCGGGGCGGGAAAGGTAGTACGTCGCCGGCTTGCTGTGCATAGTGGGTGCTGAGCGGGGCATGACGGGTAGTGAACAACCGGTTTGCCCCGATGCGGGCGCACAAGCGGGGCATGGCAGGTAGCAGGTCGCTGGCCTGGCTCGATGAGGCCGCGTGATTGGGGCACAATGGGTGGCAAGTCGCTGATTCGCCTCGGCCGGGCGGTCGCCGGCGTGGCAGATCGGGCATGAGCCGCCCGTGCCGCCCCGCCGGCCGGTAACATGGGGCGCGATACACTGGAGCGTATGAAGATTTCCGCTGATTTCACCGTCGTTCCTGACGACTTCGCCAAAGCGGCCGCGCCCGAATACCGCGCGGGTGGCGTGCCCATCATCTCCTTCCCCTTCTATATCGACGAGGTGAACCCGGAGGCCCATTACCTGCACTGGACGTTCACCGATCCCGATTCCATCCCGGTGTGCGGATTCGAGTGGATCCATTGGACGGTGGCGAACCTGCCGATCGACGCGCTGATGTTCGACTTCAACGACTCCCACGCGCTCTCGATTCCGCCGGACTTCTCCCGTCAGATGACCGCGATGATTCCCGAGGCGGTGCAGGGTCGCAACTCCTCGGCCTCGAAGTTCCTGGGGCGCGACAACGACCCGGCGGTCATCATGCGGTACAACGGCCCGCAGCCGCCGGACAAGGATCATGACTACTACCTGCACGTCTGGGCCACGAAGGAGCCGCTGCCCGGCCTCAACCAGGGCTTCTGGATGAACGAGCTGCTGCACAAGCTGCGCGAATGCGGCGAGGCTCCCGACCAGGGTGGCATGTTCGTCACCGGCAAGGCGTGAGCTGCGTAACTTCGTAACATATAGGCAGCGATAGCGCGGTCATGGCTCCCCTCCCTGAGGGGAGCTGGCCGACGCAGTCGGACTGAGGGGAGTGCGCCACGGCCCGATTATGCGAATTTTTGACTACCCCTCAGTCACGCAAAGCGTGACAGCTCCCCTGACAAGGGGAGCCAAATGGAAGAGAAAGGACATCATCCAATATGGCCTGCACCACGATTCTGGTAGGCAAGGACGCGAGCTATGACGGTTCCACCATCATCGCCCGCAACGAGGATTCCGCCAACGGCGAGTTCAACCCCAAGCGCTTCATCGTCGTCAAGCCGGAGGAACAGCCGCGCGAATACAAGTCGGTGATCTCCCACCTGACTATCACCCTGCCGGACAATCCGCTGCAGTACACCGCCGTGCCGAATGCCGACCTCAAGGAAGGCATCTGGGGCGAAGCCGGCGTGAACGAGGCGAACGTGGCCATGAGCGCCACCGAGACCCTCACCACCAACGAGCGCGTGCTCGGCGCCGACCCGTTCGTGGAGTACGCCCCGGCCAAGGGCGACGAGCCGGAAGTGCCCGGCGGCATCGGCGAGGAGGACTTCCTGACCATCGTGCTGCCGTACATCAAGACCGCGCGCGAGGGTGTCGAGCGTCTGGGTGCGCTGCTCGAGGAGTTCGGCACCTACGAGATGAACGGCGTGGCCTTCTCCGACGTCAACGAGATCTGGTGGCTGGAGACCGTGGGCGGCCATCACTGGATCGCCAAGCGCGTGCCGGACGAGGCGTACGTGACCATGCCGAACCAGCTGGGCATCGACGAATTCGATCTCGAGGACGCCCTGGGCGATCAGGAGGAGCACATGTGCTCCGCCGACCTCGCCGAGTTCATCGAGACCAACCACCTCGACCTGTCCGTGGAGAACACCACCCCATTCAACCCGCGCGACGCCTTCGGCTCCCACTCCGACTCCGACCACGTGTACAACACCCCGCGCGCCTGGTACATGCAGCGCTTCCTCAACCCGTACGACGAGGTGTGGGACGGCCCGGACGCCGACCACAAGCCGGAGTCCAACGACATCCCGTGGGCCCGCCAGCCCGAGCGCAAGGTGACCATCGAGGACGTCAAGTACGTGCTGTCCTCCCACTACCAGGGCACCCCGTTCGACCCGTATGGCCAGCTCGGTGACGAGCGCACCCGCCACATGTACCGCACGATCGGCATCAACCGCCAGAGCCAGCTCGCCGTGATGCAGATCCGCCCGTACCGTCCGCAGGCGAACCGCGCGATCCAGTGGATGGCGTACGGCTCCAACCCGTTCAACACGCTGGTGCCGTTCTTCCCGAACGTGGACACCACGCCCGCCTACCTTGAGGACACCACCACCCGCGTGACCTCCGAGAACTTCTACTGGGCCAACCGTATCATCGCCGCCCTGTGCGATGGCGCCTTCCGCTCCACCTCCAACGCCGTGGAACGTTACCAGGAGAAGACCGGCGGCATGGGTCACCGTCTGGTGGCTGCCACGGACGAGCAGGTGGCCCGTCTGGGCCTGACCGCCGCTGAGGAAGCCGCACAGTCGGCCGCCGAGGAGGAGTTCGAGGCGGACAACGTGGACGGCGACGTGCAGCCGATGGATCCGGATGAGATCATCGCCGCCGTGCGCAACCCGGAGGTGCGCGGCATCCTCGCCGCCGCCAACCAGACCATGGCCGACCAGCTCAAGGTGGAGACCGACAAGCTCCTCGACTCCGTGCTGTACACCCGCAGCATGGAGATGAGGAACGGCTTCCACATGTCCGATTTCTAACCTTTACTGGGCTCCCCTTGCCAGGGGAGCTGTCAGCGATAGCTGACTGAGGGGTAGCGGCCTTCGTATGATTCGACTACCCCTCAGTCTCGTTGCACGAGCCAGCTCCCCTGACAAGGGGAGCCAGAGATATTGAGAAAGGTTCCCCAATGACCACCATCGAAGACTTCACCAGCCAGTACGGCCTGGTCCAGAAGATCGACGCCTTCGGCTACATGAAGTACCTCGCCGAGAACCCGGATGCCCCGCGCAAGCACGGCAAGGTCATCCTCGTGACCGCCGACACCCCGCTCAAGGCCTCCCGCGGCGAAGGCAAGACCACCACCACCATCGCCCTCATCGACGCGCTCAACAAGCGCGGCATCGACGCGGCCGCCGTGCTGCGTCAGCCGAGCATGGGCATCACCGCCGCCGGTTCCAAGGGCGGCGCCTCCGGCGGCGGCAAGGCCTCCCTGACCCACCCCGAGCTCATCGACTGGGGCCTGTGTGGTGAGATGGGCGCCATCGCCGCCGCGCAGAACCTGCTCGTCTCCTTCGCCGAGAAGGCCATCGACGACGGCAAGCTCGACACCGTTCTGGTGCCTCGCGTTTCCGAAGTGCCGTCCCGTTCCCTGCGCTCCATCGCCGTGGACTACGGCAAGGGCAACGTGGCGGAGAAGGTGGTGCTCACCCCGACCTCCGAGCTCATGCAGATCGTGGTGCTCTCCCGCTCCATGGACGAGATCGCCGATCGCGTCTCCAAGATGATCGCCGGCACGAAGGACGGCAAGGCCGTGACCTTCGGCGAGTTTATCGACCTGTGGCGTATCACCGGCATCCTGGCCGACGCCGTCAAGCCCGCGAAGACCGAGACCGTGAACGGCTCCCCGGTGTACGTGCACGGCGGCCCGTTCGCCAACGTGTCCATCGGCATCCCGACGCTCGTGTCCGTGGAGATGGCCTGCGCCCTGCATGACGTGGTCATCGTCGAGGCCGGCTACGGCACCGACGCCGGCGCGCAGAAGTGGCTGGACATCGCCTGCCGCGAGTTCGGCGCACAGTGGCCGTCCGCCGCGGTCGTGGTGACCCGCGCCTCCACCTGGCGCGACGATCCGGATCTGGCCTGGCGCTACCCGTTCCACGTGCAGCGCCTGGAGGGCCTTGACATCCCGACCTTCCCGCTCATCAACCTGTGGGACGGCGAGGACGATCAGATTCCGGCGCTCAAGGAGACCGCCGAGGAGCTGGGCTTCCGCGCGCCGATCATCGGCAACCTGTTCCGCGACGGCGGCGAGGCCCTGGCCCCGCAGCTCGACGGCTTCGTGGACGTGTTGGAGAACGGTTCCATGCCGGCCGAACCGCACTCCCACAAGGGCATGGCCCTGACCGAGAACGTCAAGTGGGTGGCCGAGCACGCCTACGGTGTGCCCGCCGACCGCGTGATCTACAAGCCCGGCTTCACCGAGTCCGTGTCCGCCGCGATGGAACTGTGCCAGTCCGCCGGCATCTCGCTCGATGACCTTGCGCTCGTGGCCGTCAAGTCGCCTGCGACCATGACCGACAACGACCGTGCCCCGGAGGAGGAGCGCACGGTGACGCTGAAGAAGGTCGAGGTGCACGCCGGTGCCGGTCTGGTGCACGTGAACCTGACCTCCAGCCTGACTACGCCGATGCCGAAGATCGTCTGATGCTCGTGTGATGCACGAACGATGAAAGCCCGCCAGCTTCGCGCCGGCGGGCTTTCATCATACTTGGCTCCCCTCTTTGAGGGGAGCTGTCAGCGAAGCTGACTGAGGGGAGCTCTACGCGAGTCACCCGCGACTCCCCTCAGCCACGCTTCGCGTGCCAGCTCCCCTCAAAGAGGGGAGCCAAGAAGTCGGCGAACTAGAAGTTCCCGCCATTCCAGCCCCAGTCGGTGGTGGCGGTGTAACGGATGTACGTGCGGTCCTCGGGGATACCGAGCGTGGAGTTCAGCGCGGCCATGATGGATTCGGTCAGCTTCTCCCAGGCGGAGCCCGGCACGGAGCGGCCGAACACGTTGACTTCCACGTAGGCGGCCGGCTTGGAGTCGTCGCCGCCGAAGTAGATGGGCATGTTGTCCTCGAACGGGCACATCAGCCAGCCTTCGGATTTGCCGGGCACCGCGGTGATGGCCTTGCCGTACGCGGCCTTCAGGGCCTCGCGCTGCTCGGGCGTGGTGGAGACGGAGACATGGGTGTGAATGACGGGCATGATTCCTCCTTGACGAAAGCCCTCGCTGACAAGGGCATCGATGAGAACGTTCGCCTTCAGTCTATCGCCGTCCGACGGCTTTCACCGAGGGTCGTACCGCGGCAAGCCGTACGGCAGTACGGCCGGGCGGAATCCCACAGACGAAACGAATGGCTCTGTTAAATCAAGATTGACATGGCTCTTATTCTTGGCTCCCCTTGTCAGGGGAGCTGTCGGCGAAGCCGACTGAGGGGTAGTCAGACATAATACATGTCAATCTTGGTGTAACAGAGCCAAGCGAATTGCAGAGATTGCGGGACAATACAGCCAACGGCCAGCCGGCAGTCAGACGGGTAGTGTTGAATACCCACTGTGAGAAAACTGATCGCGCAGCTTATGAAGTTCGGCATCGTGGGCGTCATCGCCTTCATCATCGACTGGGGCATCCTGAACCTCCTGGTCGGTGTGTTCCACATGCACAATGTGATTGCCGCCACCATCTCCTTCATCATCTCGCTCATCTTCAACTACCTGGCGAGCATGAAGTTCGTGTTCAAGCACCGTTCCGACATGGCCCGCTGGATGGAGATCCTGATTTTCGTGGTGGGCGCCGTGATCGGCCTGTTCATGAACGACGCCATCATCTGGATCTCCACGTACGGCATGAACCGCGACGCCTTCGTCTCGCAGCACGCGGAATACCTGCTGCGTACGAACATCGGCAAGCTGATCGCCACCGCCGTGGTGATGGTCTGGAACTTCCTCATCCGCAAGTGGCTGCTGGACGATACGCACACCAACGCCATGAACCGTCTGCGTTCCGCGGAGAACAAGCTCACGGCCGAGGAGCTTGAAGCCAAGTGGGAGAACAGCTTCTCCCACAAGCTCGGCGTCTGGTCCCTGGAGCACACGCCCAAGGGCTGGCCGAAGTAGTAGCCTTCACTGCTCGCGCCTGCCGCCCAATACATACGTAAAAGCCCGGTCTTCAACGGCCGGGCTTTTGTCGTAATAGCAAGAGTTCTTGGCTCCCCTTGTCAGGACATTGCCGTGAAGCAAACGGCAGAGCCGTTTGTAGGCAATGTGCGAGGCGACAGCCGAGTCAGTAGGATGCGAACGGAGTTCGTCATTAATTGCAGGACGAGCTGTCGAACGAAGTGAGACTGAGGGGAGTGCCGTGACGATAGCCCTTGCGGAGACTCCCCTCAGTCAGCTTCGCTGACAGCTCCCCTCAGAGAGGGGAGCCTTCGCCGCTACGCGGCTCACTTCGCCTATGGGAAGTCCACTGGACTCCCCATTTAACGGCTCGGCTCTCAGAGAGGGAATCCAGACTACCTCACACGGTGACTTCGGTGAGTGTCGGCTGCTCGGTGGAGCCCTTGATCTGCTTGAAGCCCACCAGCGCGATCACCAGCGAGGCGATGGCCAGCGTGGTCACCACCATGAAGCCGCCGTGCGAACCCATGCGGTCGATGAACTGGCCGGCGATCGCGGAACCGGCGGACGAACCGATGGAGTTCATCGCGCCCATCCACGCCATGCCCTCGGTCAGGCGGGACGGCGGCACCAGATGCAGCATGAGCTGGTTGCCGTTGATCCACGTCGGCGCCTGGCACACGCCGATCACCAGATAGATGATCATGATGACCCACAGGTGCTTGGCGAACATGAACGTGCCGATGCCGATATTCACCACCGCCAGGCAGAAGTAGAAGCGCTTCCACAGCGGGATGGCCCAGTTCTTGGCGCCGTACACCAGCGCGCCCATGAGCGAGCTGATGGAGAAGCAGGCGAACACGAAGCCCGTGTACTGCTTCATGTTCGATTCGGTGGCGAACGCGATGATCGAGATGCCGGCGGCCGACTGGAATGCGCCCAGACCGAACCAGGTGACGCACACCGCGATCAGGCCCGGCCCCCAGATGGACGCCTTCTTGCCGCTGCGCGCCTCAGCCACGGCGGCTTCGATGGCGGCCTGGATCTTCGTCTCGTCCGTGACGCCCTCGCGCTCCATGCGGTGACGGGCCTCCTCGGCCGCGGTCTCCTCCTTCAACGCCTCTGCCTTGGCGGCCTCGCGCTCGCGGTACTCCTTGCGCGTGATGCCCTCCGCGCGCGCCAGCGCGGTCTGCGACGGCGGCTCGGTGGTCAGCTCAGTGAGGAACATGAGCGCGCCGATCACCACGCACACGCCGGTGAACGAGAATGCCAGCAGGCCGGAGATCACGGCCAGCGTGGAGGCCAGTGGGTTGCCGATCACCCACATGCACTCGTCGAGCACGCCGCACAGCGAAAGCGCGCGGTTGGTCTTCTCGCGGTCGCCCTTCAGAATCTTGGTCCAGCGGGCGCGGCTCATGGCGCCCCACGGCGGAATCGCGGCCAGGAACGGGGTCAGGCAGTACAGCACCCACTCCGGCGCGCGGTTGGTGATGGACGTGACCAGCGCGATTGCGGCCACGATCCATACGAGAATCGTCGGAATCGAGACCTGACGCTGGCCGAACTTGTCCGTGAGCTTGCCTAGCAGCGGCGTGGCCACGGCCAGCGCGATCGCCTGGATGGCCGTCAGCATGCCGGCCAGCGAGTAATTGCCGTAGTAATGCTGCACGGAGATGGTGATGGTCATGCCCACCATCGGGAACGGCATGCACGCGATCACCGAACCGATGGAGTAGCGTGCGGTGTGCGGGATACGCAGCAGCTCGGCGTACCCGCCAAAAACCTTATGTCCGACTTCCTTGATGGCGGCCGTGACGGTGTTCATGTTGGACATAACAGCACTACGCTCCTTTCCGCTCCCGATTGGATGTCCCTCGCGATCCGTGGCGTTGGATGGCGAAGCCCTCATCGAATGATGTGTCTGTCCATGGTCGCGCAAAGTTTGCGTGGCGTTCGGGAATCCGACAAGACCGCCGCCCCCGACTTCGCATATTTGCGTCACGGCTACTCTATGCGGTGGGCTCGATTGACACGCGGTAGTTAGCGGATTCGATGACGCCGTTTTCCGTCCACCACTCCCTGGCCCGGCTGGTCGCGTATAGTGGCCGTAGCCGTTCCGTTCGCAAGCAATTCGCAAGCAAGGAGAGCCAACGATGACCGCCACCACCATCCACTTCGTCCGTCATGGCAAGGTCTATAACCCCGACCACCTGCTCTACGAGCGCCTGCCTGATTTCCACCTGTCCGACCTGGGCCGCCGCATGGCGCAGGCCACGGCCGCCTACCTGGCCAGCAACCCGCAGACCAACACCATCGCCGCCGTGTACTCCTCGCCGCTGGACCGCACGCGCGAGACCGCCGGAGCGATCCTCGACGCGCTGAACGGGGTACGTGAGACCCGCGGCGAGGCTCCGCTTACGCTCACCACCGACGAGCGCGTCATCGAGGCCGGCAACGAGTTCCGCGGCAAGCGCATCGGCCATGGCGAGGGTGCACTGTGGAAGAACGGCAACTGGAAGCTCGTGACCAACCTGTACAAGCCGAGCTGGGGCGAGTCGTACCAGCACATCGCCCAGCGCATGGACGCCTTCGCGCGCGAGAAGGTGGCCCAGCACCCCGGCCAGCAGATCGTGGTGGTCAGCCACGAGTCGCCCATCTTCAGCTACCGTCACTATCTGGAGACCGGCCATCCGGAGCATTGGATGTTCCTGCGCCACACCGCGCTCGCCTCCGTCACGTCCGTGACGTACGACAACGAGACCGGCCGTGTGATGTCCATCACGTATGTGGACCCCGCGGCGGACGTGAAGTAACCAGAATCGTTGCAATTCCGCCATTTTCATCGGCTCTCCTCTCTGAGGGGAGCTGTCGTCGCAGACGACTGAGGGGAGTCCGTGCGGGTTGGGCCGGGGTGTGCCGCACTACAATCGACTGATGAATATGACCGGCCCGCTGAGGGGCGAGGGGCCTGACGCAAAGGAGCATGCAATGACCGTTGAACTGAATCGTGAGGCAATCGCGCGTGTGGCCGCGCTGCCCGCCGTGCGCGAGGCCGCCGAGTCCGGCGCGCGTCTGGTCGCGCTGTGGCCGCTTACCAAGGCCATGCGGATGGACAACGACGCGAAGTACGCGGAGAACCTGCAGGTGCGCGTCACCCGTGCGTTCGCGCGCATCATCACCGGCGAGGACGTCACGGTTCCCGACGCCGAGTTCGTCTACGAGGGCGCCGACTCGATTCCCGGCCGCCCGCAGTCGGTCGTCGACGTGCTGCTCGCCGCCAACGACGCCTACGATACGATGGCAGGGTTCTCCGAGTCCGGCGACGCCTCGCTCGTGGACGAGGCGGCCGAATCGTTGGGCGTCGCCTGGCCCGACGACGTGTCCGTCGCCGTGCATGAGGCGCTGGAGTCCGTCGAGGCCGCCGTCGACGCCGGCATGTTCGACACGGGCGTTTACACGGTTCCGGGCGCCGCGGACGGTGACGGCGATGCGGCTGGTTCGGCCGGTGCCGGTGATGCTGATACGGCCGGTGAGGCCGTGGATCCGTCCGATGACGAGTTCGTCCCCTCGCCGGCGCTGACGGACGCGATGGCCCACCGTTTCGCCGCGGCGCTCGCCGTCTGCGACGTGCTGGTCGGAGCGACGGCGGATAGTGTCGTTTCGACCGGCGACGCCCTGGCTTCCGATGCCGCGGCGCGCGCGGTGCTGCCGGTCCTGCTGGCGGTCAACGAGCTGCGCGAGCAGATCGCTGTGCCGCGCATCTGCCTGACCGACGACCAGATTCGCGGATTGCTCGACGTGCGCGCGAAGGCCGCCGATCCGGCCGGCGCATCCGAAGGCGTGACTCTCGACGCCGTCGCCGACTATATCGCCCCGCTCGCGGCGGCCGAATGGGCCAAGCACCGCGAGGATGTGCTCTGGGATCCCGCCGAGGCCAAGAAGAAGGCCAAGGAAGAGGACGAGAAGCGCAACAAGGAGGCCCTCGCCGCCAAGTTCGCCCACGTCAAGAACGACAACAAGGAAACCGTCGAGTTGTAGCTGAACGGTGGCGGTAAGCGATACCTTTCGTCGCGCGTTCTGCTTTTGAGTGTGCGACAAAGACAGTCCGGCAACGGTATGTACTCAATTTTGCGTAAGGCTGGTAACTTTGCTTTGCCAGTTTTGCGCAGATTGGTAAAGTAAAGTTACCAGTTCTGTTTTCTTGGGAGGGTGATCATGTCTAATCCAGTGATCGCGGAAAAGCTGGAAAGCTTCGATATCGCCGATTTCCAGCCAATCGTCGCACGAGATTTGGATCTGGGCGCACCGTTGACACCCAAGGCGGGCAATCTGGTCAAAGTCGTGACTGGCATGCGTCGAAGCGGCAAAAGTTATCGGTTGTTTCAGGAAATGGAATCGCTGCATCGTTTGGGTGTTCCATGGAATCGCATCTGCTACTTCAATTTCGAGGACGACCGGCTGGGAGTGATTACGCCGGCTACGGGTGACGAGGTATTGGAGGCGTTTTACACTGCTCATCCCGAAGCTCTTCGGGAAGGTGCGTACCTGTTCTTCGACGAGCTGCAGGAAATGCGCGATTGGGGCGCGTGGCTGCGCCGCATCGTGGATGGCACGAAGGCCACGATTTACGTCAGTGGGTCCTCGTCCAAGATGTTGTCGCGCGAGATCGCCACGGAATTCCGCGGTCGCGCACTGGATTTCGAGCTGTTGCCGTATTCGTTCCGTGAGTTCGTCCGGGCGCGCGGGATCGTTTCCGCTGAACGGTTGGATGACCGTGATGCCTCTACGGGAAACTATTCGTTCGAGGAACGTCTCGCTTTGCAGCGGGGCCTGAATGATTATCTGACGGTCGGCGGTTTCCCGGCGGTGCAGGATCTTCCCGTTCCACAGCGGATCGCCCTGTTGCAGTCGTATGTGCAGCGTGTGGTGCTGCGCGATGTGGTCGAACGTCATAACGTCTCACGTCCCCGGGTCGCATCCGCGCTGGCCCGGCGCGCCTTGGGCTCCAATGGCCGGCAATTGTCATTGCGCAAGGTGGAGAATGACCTGCGTTCTGTCGGGCTGCCGACCAGTCGTGAATTACTCGGGGATCTTATCGGTTATTTCGAGGACGCCTATCTGCTGTTCCGCGTACGGGAATTGTCCATGTCGCTCAGCGAGCGGAGCACCGCGGTGCCCAAGGTGTACGCCATTGATCCCGGTCTCGCCGCGGCCTCGTCCAGTGCGGTCATGCGTGATGATGGACAGCGTTTGGAGGAAGCGGTGTATCTGGAACTGCGCCGCCGCAACGTGGGGTTCCGGCGTGACGGCATCGCTTCATGCCATACGGGCGAGCATGCATACGAAATCGATTTCGTGGTAGGCGACGCTTTGGAAAGTGAGACGTATGAGCTCTACCAGGTCACGGCGAACATGAACGACGACGCGACGGTCAAGCGAGAGACGCGCGCGCTGTGGGAGATGATGGCGGAGCATGGCCTCAACGAGGGCGTCATTATTGTGGGCGAGGGCGCGGAACGTGACTATGAGCAGGACGGCTTGGTGATCAAACAGATTCCGGCTTGGAAGTGGTTTCTGCGCGAATGATCATCTGGTGCGCCGCTCCATGACGGCATGGTCTCCGGCCTTTCAGAGAGAAACCGATGCGGACACACCCGCCCCGCTGCGGCGAAATTCCAGGGGCGTGCATCCGAAGCGCTTCCTGAACGCGGCGCAGAAGGCGCTGGTGGAGTAGAAGCCGCATTCGGTGCAGATCTCTTTGAGGGTGGCCTCACCGGTGAGCAGCAGGTACTTCGCTGCGTGCATGCGCGCGTTGACGATGTACGTGTGCGGCGTATACCCGGTCACCTGCTTGAACACGCGGATGTAGTAGTACTCGCTCATCAGGGCCATGCCGGCGAGCTGCGAGACCGGCAACGGTTCGCTCAGATGCGTGGCGATGTACGAGAGCGTCTCCTCGATGGCGTGCTGGTTGTAAGGCGTGCCGGTCCGTTCGGCGGTGTCGTCGCCGGCGGTCAGACATTCGGTGAGCACCTCCGCTATGGCCAACGACATGCGCGCCTCGTTCACCTTGCGTTCCTCGGCGAAGGTGTCATAGATCATGCGGAACCGGCTGATGGCGTAGGTGGCGCGCTTCAGGGTGATGACGCTGCCGAGCTCGTCGTGAATGGTCTCGAAGTAGTCGTGCGCGAGCCGGCCGTCGAAATGCATCCACAGCAGGGTGCTATCCGTCTCGGCCTGCGCTTGGTAGACGTTCGGCGCATGACAGTCGAGCAGCACCAGGTCGCCGGTACTCGCCGTGGAGCGGCGGCCGTTGACGGTGAACGTGAACGTGCCGCTGTAGACGGCCATCAGGATGAAGCTGTCGAATGAGGCGCGATTGAGCCAATAGCCCTTGAGATAGCGGTACAGGCCGATGCGCGTGGGGTAGAGGAACATGCGCAGGGCGTTGCGGCTGGGCACGTACACGTAGTAATGCGAGACCGCCGTATCCACATGATGCTCGACCGGTGTCATGCCATTCCTTTCGTGTGCCTGCTTGGCTCCCCTCTCTGAGGGGAGCTGTCACGAAGTGACTGAGGGGAGTCAAGGACGCCCCTACTCACCATATCAAAAAATTGTCCTAACGATGATGGAAATTGTGCTGCATCAATCGTCATCAGGGACCTCGATAATCGCTGAAAACGCTGCTATTGCAAGGATTATTGGCCGCGGTTGGGGTGTTGCATCAGACATCGCCCGTGTTTCAATAACAAGTGAAAGGCATGCGCAAGGAATACCGCGGGCGAGGGAGTCGGCGGCATCCCACGCGAGTCACGAACAGACGAATGAACCAACCACACGAACCGCAACGCGCACACGAAAGAAGGAACCCATGGCAACCATCGACAGCGAACTCGCCGCCGTAGCGGACCTCTTCCAGCTGGAAGGCGAGGTCGAAAGCATCAAGCCGTACGGCGACGGCCACATCAACGTCACCTATCTGCTCACCACGGATCAGCGCCGCTACATCCTGCAGAAGATGAACACCAACGTCTTCCCGGACACCAAGAACCTCATGCGCAACGTAGAACTCGTCACTGACTTCCTGCGCGCCCGCGGCCAGGAGACGCTGGACATCATCCGCACCAAGGACGGCGGTACCTACGTGGAGCGCGAGTCCGGCGCGTGGCGGGTATACGCCTTCATCGAAAACACCACGTCCTACAGCCTCGTGCCGAACGCGGACGTGTTCCGTGAGTCCGGCCGTGCGTTCGGTGAATTCCAGCAGACGCTCGCTGAATTCGACGCCTCCCAGCTCACCGAGCCGATCGCTCACTTCCACGACACCCCGCACCGTTTCGCCGATTTCAAGGCCGCGCTCGCCGAGGACAAGCTGGGTCGCGCCGCCACCTGCCAGCCGGAAATCGACTTCTTCCTCAAGCACGAGAGCCAGTACTCCGTGGTGATGGACGGCCTCGCCGACGGCTCCATCCCGCTGCGCGTGACCCACAACGACACCAAGCTCAACAACATCCTCATGGACGCCGAGACCGGCAAGGCCCGCGCGATCATCGACCTCGACACCATCATGCCGGGCTCCATGCTCTTCGACTTCGGCGACTCCATCCGCTTCGGCGCCTCCACCGCGCTCGAGGACGAGCAGGACCTCGACAAAGTGCACTTCAGCACCGAGTACTTCCGCGCATACGCCGAAGGATTCATCGGCGCGGTGCGTGAGAGCGTCACCCCGCGCGAGGGCGAGCTGTTCGCCTTCGCCGGCAACCTGATGACCATGGAATGCGGCATGCGCTTCCTCGCCGACTACCTGGCCGGCGACACCTACTTCGCCACCAAGTACCCCGAGCACAACCTGGTGCGCGCCCGCACGCAGATCAAGCTGGTGCAGGAGATGGAGGCCAAGGCCGGCGAGATCCAGGCCATCGTGGCCGACGTGCTGGAAGGAAGCGCCCGCTGATGGCCGTGGAACACGAAGCCGGCGTGCAGACCGGTATCCCGGCCGATGCTCAGGCCGCGCTCGCCGGGGTGTACGCCTCCATCGACGCGCTGGTGGCCTACGCCGAGCGCAACCTTGACTTGGACGCCCGCGACGCCGACTGGACCCGCAACCGCATCTTCGAGTTGTTCGGTCTGGATTCGTACGGCGCATTAAATACCTCGGTCCTCTCTGACGGGACCTTGCCGTTGAGCAGAGAGTCCGGTGGACTCTCTGTAGGCAAGGTGCGAGACGCCAGTCGAGCCGATATGCCGGCCGAAGGCTCCGGAATTGCGGGTCAGGCTGGCGGCGAAGCTGACCGGGGAAGAGACGGTACTGCTTCCGACGCTCCCGCCGGCGGCTACGCCTACCCCAACACCCTCCTCGCCGACTTCCGCACCGCCGCGGTCGCGGCCGGACTGTTTGAGCCGGATGAAGGCCCGGTCTACGCGGACATCGTCATGGGCCTGCTTTCTGGCACGCCGTCCTCCATCGAAGACAGCTTCGAGGAGACGGAAGGCACCGACGGCGGCATGGAGGCCATGCACTGGTTCTACCGCTACTGCGTGGCCAACAACTATGTCAAGAAGGCCGTGCTCGACAAGAATCCTCGCTTCGACTCGCACGGACTGGTCATCACCATCAACATGGCCAAGCCCGAATTCAAGAACATGAAGAAGGCGGCGGCCGGCAATTCGGTGGCCGGCGGCTACCCGAAGTGCACCATCTGCCATGAGAACGAGGGCTTCGCGGGCCGCAACAAGCGCACGCTACGCACCATCCCGGTCACGCTTGGCGGTGAGGAATGGTTCTGGCAGTTCTCACCGTACGGCTACTTCCACCAGCACGGCATCTGCGTGAACCGCACGCACACGCCGATGCATGTGGACCGCGACACCTTCGGCCACCTGCTCGACTTCGTGGATCGCTTCCCCGGCTACTTCCTGGGCTGTAACGCCGCGTTGCCGCGCATCGGCGGCTCGGTGCTCGCCCACGACCACTATCAGGGCGGCGGCGAACTGCTGCCGATGCACAAGGCCGCGGCCTGGGCCACGTTCGCTGTGCCGGACTTCCCGGACACCGTGGTCGAGATCCTCGACTGGCCCGGCACCGCCGCGCGCGTGGTCTCCAAAAACCGCGATGCCATCGTGGAGGTCAGCGACAGGATCCGCCTCGCATGGCAGGGCTACGACGATGCGGCGGCGGATATCGCCAGCCATGACGTGGACGGCAACCGCCAGTCCGCAGTATCGCCGAGTGCCATCATCACCGACCGCGGCTACGAGATGAGCCTCATCTTCCGCAACAACGCCGTCAGTGAGCAGTACCCGGAAGGTATTTTCCACGCGCACCCCGAATTCTGGCCCATCAAGCAGGAGCCGATTGGTCTGATTGAGGCGCAGGGCCTGTTCATCCTGCCCGGACGACTGGTCGAACAGCTCGGCAAACTGGAGGACGCGCTCGCCGCCGGCGAGGGGCTGCCTGAGGATTGCGCCGACTTCCAGCTGCAGTGGTCCGAACTTGCCGCCGCGCTCGACGGCAACCGTAACCGTGATGCGATCCACGCGGCCGTGCAGGACGAGCTTGGCAGTGTGTGCGAACGCATCTTGGGCAACACCGCCGTCTTCAAGGACAAGCACACCACCGTGAGCTTCCTCGAAGCTCTCGGCTTCGTCCGACAGTAGTTGCCCTCTTTCTCGGCTCCCCTCTCTGAGGACATTGCCGTGAGGCAAACAGCAGAGCTGTTTGTAGGCAATGTGCGAGACGACAGTCGAGTCAACACGACGCGAACGGAGTTCGTCCCTCATTGCGGACGAGCGGGCGAAGCCGACTGAGGGGAGTGCTCGAGGAAGTTCCCGTCTCTGCACCATCACCATCGAAAAACGTACCGATTACCCATCGGAATCAAGAAAGGAATCCAATCATGGCTGAAGTGATTATCGTCAAGAACGAGGAGGAGGCCGGCGAGATCTACGGCCGTTGCGTCGCGGACCTCATCAAGGCCAAGCCGGACGCGGTGCTGGGTCTGGCCACCGGTTCCAGCCCGCTGGCCGCCTACCGCGCCCTCGCCAAGATCGTGCACGAGGAGCACATCGACGTCTCCAAGGTGCGTGGCTTCGCGCTGGACGAGTACTTGGGCCTGCCGCTGACCCACCCGGAGTCCTACCACTCCACCATCCACCGCACGGTTGTGGAGCCGCTCGGCCTCGACCCGGAGAAGGTCCATGTGCCCGGCGACGTGCTGAACGGTGCCCCGCTGGAGGACGGCGACAAGATCGCCGCCGCCGGCCCGGCCTACGACGCGGCGATCGAGGCCGCGGGCGGCATCGACGTGCAGATCCTCGGCATCGGCACCGACGGCCACATCGGCTTCAACGAGCCCGGCTCCTCCCTCGCGTCCGGCACGCGCGTGAAGACCCTGGCCGAGCAGACCCGCATCGACAACGCTCGCTTCTTCGACAACGACATCAACCAGGTGCCCACCCACTGCATCACGCAGGGCATCGGCACGGTGTTGAAGGCCCGTCACCTCGTGCTGCTCGCGTTCGGTGCAGGCAAGGCCGAGGCCATCGAGGAGACCGTCGAGGGCGGCGTGTCCGCGTTCTGCCCGGCCTCCGCGCTGCAGCTGCACCCGCACGCCACGATCATCATCGACGAGGAGGCCGCGAGCCGCCTGCGCCACAAGGACTACTACCGCTACGCCTTCGCCCACAAGCCGGCCTGGCAGGGCATCTGATCGGCGGATCGTAGTGTGACTGGTTGCCCCGGCGGCTTCGTTTCGTCATGAAACCGGCCGCCGGGGCAACCCCGATTCCGGGCCCTGTATGCGCTGCGACGCCGATTTGGCGGAATGGCGCGGTTTTGCGGGATATCGGTTGTTGCCCCCGCGTGCCGAATTGTGCTGAAAACCGGCCGGCGGGGCAAGATGTCTGCCCCGGAAGGCCGAATAACGGCGAATACCTCTTGCCGGGGCAGTGTTTTCCGCCCCGGCAAGGCCGATATGGGCGAATCGCGCGTGTAGGGGCAGGAATTATGGTGTATTGGGTAGAGCCAAGTGGTTTTCAGGCAAAGGAGCATCAGGAAACATGACGGACAGAAGTGAAATCGTCGCGCGCGTGACGGCAGTGCTGGAAGGCGAGGCCAAGCCGGTCGCGATTCGAGGGGCGCGCAAGGTGGACGCCCGCGGCGAGCAATCCGGCTACTGGGTGGTTTCGGACTCGCGTGGCGTGATCGTGGCCACGGGCTCCGCCGCCGCGGACGGCACCGGCGAGGAGACGTTCGAGCACGCCTGCCGCACGGTCGGCATCGACCCGGCCTCCCGCTCCGGCGAGGTGATCGACGCGGGCGGCCGTATCCTCACGCCCGGCTACGTGGACATCCACGCCCACGGCGCCTGGGAGAAGAGCTTCGACGACGGTCCCGACGGCATCGACGTGGCCCGCGCCGGCCACGCGGTGCACGGCACCACCCGCCAGGTGCTCTCGCTCATCACCAACCCGATGGACGTGATCTGCCGCAACATCCGCACCGTGCGCGAGAAGATGGCCACCCGCCCCGACATCCTTGGCTGCCATCTCGAAGGCCCGTTCCTCGCCCTGAAGCGCAAAGGTGCGCACGATCCGAACTGCCTCAAGGACCCGGTGCCCGAACTCGTGGACCGCATGCTCGACGCCTCGGGCGCCGACCCCGCCGTCGGCAAGATTGGCTGCATCCGCCAGATCACCATCGCCCCCGAACTGGAGCACGGCATCGGCGCCATCAAGCAGTTCGCTTCCGCCGGCGTGGTGCCTGCGGTCGGCCACTGCGACGCCGACTACGCCACCGCCCAGGCCGGCTTCGACGCGGGCGCCGGCATCATGACCCACATGTTCAACGCGATGAACGGCCTGCACCACCGCGAACCCGGCCCCATCCCGGCCGCCGTCGAGGACCCGCGCGTCACCATCGAGCTCATCAACGACGGCTTCCACGTCCAGAACCCGATGGTCAAGCTCGGCTTTGGACTGGCGCCCCACCGCATCGCGTTCGTCACCGACGCCATGGCCGCCACCGACTGCCCCGACGGCGCGTACAAGCTCGGCGAACTCGACGTGAACGTCATCGACGGCCACGCCCGACTCGTATCCAACGGCGCCATCGCCGGCTCCACGCTCACCCTGGAGGTCGCGGTCCAGCGCGCGGTCAACGAACTCGGCTTCAGCCCCGTCGCCGCAGTCGAGTCCGCCACCCTCACCCCGGCACGCGCCTTCGGATTCGACCGGGCCAACCCCGTCACCGGTACGCCGCTCGGCCTCATCGCCCCCGGATACGCCGCCGACCTCAACCTCCTCGACCCCGCCGACTGGGCCGCCCAACACGTGTGGTGCGCCGGCCGCCAGGTGAAGTAACGTATGCGTGCTCCAATAAACAAAATGGCTCTGTTAAACCAAGATTGACATGCCCCTTATTCTTGGCTCCCCTTGTCAGGGGAGCTGGCGGCGAAGCCGACTGAGGGGTAGTCCAAGGGGATTCATGTCAATCTTGGTTTAACCAAAGCCAACAAAAATTGGCCTCCGTTCCTTATCGGACGGAGGCCAATTTGCTATGTCAATCAGTCAGTTTCACTGACCCTGCCAAGGCTTCTGCGCGTTGTCGTCGTCGGAAGCCGGGGCGGCTGGCGTAGGTGAGGTGGGCTCGTGCGGAGACAGCACGGTCGCGTCGCTCACGGGTTCGTCGGCGGGAGCGGAGTACTCCGACGTCGGCGCGGGCGAGGGTGCTGCGGCGGGTTGAGCCGTCTGACCATAGTCGGGCAGTGGAACGGAAGCCGCAGGTGCCGCAGGAGTCTCCGCGGGCTGTCCATAGACAGGTTGGGTCGACTGGCCATACTGGGGCGCTGCCGGTGCGGATTGGGCCGGCTGACCGTATTCCGGAACGGTCGGGACGGCCGGCGCCGGTGTGGGCGGGACCTGCTGACCGTATTCCGGTGCGGGAGCGGGCGCGCCGTACTGCGGGGCGTAGCCATTAGCGGGAGCGGCAGGCGCGGCCGGGCCGGCCGGAGCGCCGAACGCACCAGCGCCGCCGGGCACATCGAAGCGCGCACCTTCCGGCTTGCTCGGCAAAGCCATGAACACGATGAACACGATGCCCGCAGCCAGCGTCAGCAATGCGCCGATCACGGCGATGCCGAGGCCGCCGGCCGCCGCCGTGCCGTAGTGGTTGCTGTAATCACCGGCCGCGAAGCCGCCGAGACCGCCCCAAATGGCGGTGCCGGCACCCACGGTCATGAGAATCGCGCCGATGACGATGGAGCCATAGAAGATGGCCACCCACCAGCCGGGCTTATCGATGTCATGCAGACGGCGGACCGCCAACGCGATGCCGGGAATCAGGGTCGCCAGCGCCCACAGGGTAGCCAGGAAGGCCAGCTTGTCATCCGTGGCCTCCGAAAGGATGTTCAGCACGATGTTGACGGCGGAGGCCGCCAGCGTCCACCACCAGTATTCGCTGCGGGAGGCGCGGCCGGAGAACACGATGTACTTCTTCCAGAAACGCAGGAACGCCTCCGGGAACGGGCAGCCGTAGTAGGGCTGGTCCAGTGGGACGGGGCCGGCCGGGACGCTCGGTGCGGCGTACTGACCATAGGACGGCGGCGCCTGGTTGTACGGCGACTGCCCGCCGTACGGGTTCTGGTCGTACGGATTGGCGGCGGGCTGTGCGTACGGCTGCTGCTGGCCGTAGCCGGGGGCGGCCGGGGCTGACTGGTATTGCGGCGCGCCGGGCTGGCCGTAAGCGGGCTGGCCGTACTGCCCGGAAGGCTGCGCGGAGGCGTAAGGATTGCCATTCGGCTGAGGCGGCACGGTCTGGCCATAGGCCGGGGTCGACGGAGTGCCTGCGCCGGCGTCGTATTGTCCGTAGGCGGGCTGTGCGGGCTGGTTGCCGTAGGCCGGGGCGCCGTATGCGCCGTACTCGGGCTGCGGGGCGGAAGTCGGTGCCGGCGTGCCGTATTGGCCGTACTGTGGCGTGGCATTGCCGGTGTTCTGCGGGGTCTGCGGGTTCGGTGTAGCGCCGTTATTCGGGGCGTTGGGTGCCGAAGGAAGCGGCACGCTGTTGGGATCAGTCATTGATTCCCCTTTCATCGCGGACGGTATCGTCCTGCTCCATTCTTCCAGCTTTTCCATGAAAACCCAACACATACGGTGAATATTGCCTGAACGGCGTTGCTGAAGCGGTTGCACGCCTGCGGTCGGCGTATCGGCGGAAACCAGCCCATGCAATCGTTATCAAATCGATATCAACCGGAGATGTTCGTTGTTGTGCGGTTCTGTACTATGTATCGATAGATACGCGCACGGCTGCGGTGACGGAGCCGCAGGAAGCCAATGAAGCTTTCGGCGCGAACACAATTACATCAAAGGGGAACCATCATGAACAACGACTACAACTACAACGGCAGCGATCGCCACGACTCCCACGATTCCGACGCGCAGGCGCAGGACTGGGCCCTGCTGTTCGACGGCCTCGCCTGCTGACGGTTTCCGCGCTTCGGCGCGTCCCCGCTCCGCGGCAGAATAGAGCCCATGACTGATGCTGAAAACACCAAACCCGAACTCCCCGCGAACATCCGTGTTCGCTTCTGCCCGTCGCCGACCGGCACCCCGCACGTGGGCATGGTCCGCACCGCACTGTTCAACTGGGCCGAGGCCCGCGCCACCGGCGGCAAGCTGATCTTCCGTATCGAGGATACCGACGCCGCCCGCGATTCCGAGGAGAGCTACAACCAGATCCTTGAGGCCCTGCGCTGGCTCGGCATCGACTGGGACGAAGGCATCGACGTGGGCGGCCCCCACGGCCCGTACCGCCAGTCCGAGCGTGGCGACATCTACAAGGACGTCGCCGCCAAGCTGCTTGAAGCCGGCTATGCCTACGAGTCCTTCTCCACCCCGGAGGAGATCGAGGCCCGCAACGTGGCCGCCGGCCGTCCGAAGGCCTTCGGCTACGACGGTTACGACCGCAACCTCACCGAGGAGCAGAAGGCCGCCTTCCGCGCCGAAGGTCGCAAACCCGCCCTGCGTATCCGCATGCCCGACGAGGACATCGCCTTCGACGATCTGATTCGCGGCACCATCGAATTCAAGGCCGGTTCCGTGCCGGACTACGTCATCGTGCGTCCGAACGGCGACCCGTTGTACACGCTCACCAACCCGGTGGACGACGCCATGATGGAGATCAACGTGGTGCTCCGCGGCGAGGACCTGCTGAGCTCCACCCCGCGCCAGATCGTGCTCTACCGTTACCTCGAAGAGCTCGGCATCGCCAAGACCACCCCGCTGTTCGGCCACATGCCGTACGTGATGGGCCAGGGCAACAAGAAGCTCTCCAAGCGCGACCCGGAGTCCAACCTGTTCAACCACCGCGACGCCGGCTTCATCCGCGAGGGCCTGCTCAACTACCTCGCGCTGCTCGGCTGGTCCATCGCTCCCGACCGCGACGTGTTCTCCATGGACGAGATGATCGCCAAGTTCGACGTGCGCGACGTGAAGGCCAACCCGGCCCGCTTCGACCTGGACAAGGCCATCTCCATCAACGCCGAGCACATCCGCATGCTCGACCCGGCCGACTTCCTGCGCCGCTCCGTGCCGTACCTGCACCGTGACGGCGTGGTCTCCGCCGACAACTGGGATGCGCTGACCTCCCGCGAGCAGGAGATCCTGACCGCCGCCGCCCCGCTGGTCCAGCCGCGCGTGCGTCTGCTGGGCGAGGTGGCCGGCATGGTCGGCTCCCTGCTCTCGTCCGAAGGCTACATCGAGCCCGATGACGACGCCCGCAAGACGCTCAAGGATTCCGCTGGTGCCGTGCTTGATCTCGCGATCGCCGCGCTGGAGGGTGCCTCCGAGGATGAGTGGAAGGCCGAGCCGTTGCACGAGCTGCTCAACAAGGCGCTCATCGAGGACGGTGGCTACAAGCCGCGCCTGGCCTTCGGCCCGGTGCGTGTGGCCGTCTCCGGCCGTCGCGTCTCCCCGCCGCTGTTCGAATCCATGGAGATTCTCGGCAAGGATGTGACCGTCGCCCGTCTCAAGGGCCTGCGTGAGCACCTGTGAGCCTGAGCCGTGACTGAATCGTTCCGCTGACTGACTGTGGCAGAATATGCGGGCGTCTGCCTTTCGTGGGCAGGCGCCCGTTTTCGTCGATTCGGTGCGATTCTTTTTCTGGCTTCCCTTGTTGGGGAGTTGTCGACTGTCAGCAAGGTCGCCTGAGGGGTAGTCCGGTATGGGTATAGGGTCCTTTATATGCGCTCATGTTCTCCGGATGCCGCTGTTAGCTATGCCGGCATAGTCCAGAAAGGCGCCTTGTCAACCAAGGAATCACAATGTGACACGCCGTGGTTGACGTCGGTGAGATGTTCCCGTATATTAATCACTCGTTGCGGTTCGCCGCAGTGGATAACTCAAGCCCCCATCGTCTAGCGGTCTAGGACTACGCCCTCTCACGGCGCCAACACCGGTTCAAATCCGGTTGGGGGTACTTCTTCGAAAGCCTCGGCATCACGCCGGGGCTTTTTCGTTTTCCGGGCCGGCTGCCCGGGGTGACGTTTCGTGGTGAGCATATGCCCGGAATCGATCATCGGAACCTATGGCGGCGACTGCTCATGATTTGGCTCCAAAACCGCAGAATTCCGCGCGACACGCCGTGATTTGCATTCACTGGTGCTTCCTGTAATATATCTACCTGTTGCGCGGTTCGCCGAGCAGCCGGTTGAAAAACTGAATATGCCCCCATCGTCTAGCGGTCTAGGACTACGCCCTCTCACGGCGCCAACACCGGTTCAAATCCGGTTGGGGGTACGACGGACAACTCTTCGGAGTTGCTACGCCAGCCAAATTGGGGTGTGGTGTAATTGGCAACACAGCTGATTCTGGTTCAGCCATTCTTGGTTCGAGTCCAGGCACCCCAGCCAATGAGCCCTCGCGAAATGCGAGGGTTTTTTGTTTTTCTGGGGGCTTCACGAAAGCCCGTCCCGCACTGAACGAGAACGAAGGAGATCGAGTATGTCCGCTGAAACCCAGACCGCTGCAAAGAAGCGCATGCCGAAGTGGGCCATCGCCCTTATCGTGGTGGTGATCGTCGCCGTGATCGCCGTGGCCGGCGTGTTCGGATTCCGCGCGTATTCCGAATCCCAGTACAACACCGCCGTGGCAGCATGCGCCACCGCCTCCGAGGAAGTGCGCAACGCTACCAACGACTACAACAACCTGGTCAACGGAGACGCCTCCGAAGCCGCCGCCCTTACCAAGAAGGATGTCACGGACGCCTCCACGCTCGACGCGCTCAACAAGGAGCTGAGCGCCGAGATGCCCGAGTACGAGGGCTGCCTCGCCGATGATACCAAGGGCTATCAGGCCGCCACCGACAAGCTCAACGAGCAGGCTGACTGGTACAAGACGCACACCGCCTCTCTGCAGAAGGCCGTGGACGCCGTCAACGCCGCCAAGAAGTGAGTTTTTCAGCTCCTGCTGCAAACGTATAGTAAGGCCGCTTCCGATTCGTCGGGGCGGCCTTTCGCGTAAGCGGTGTGGTTGTGTTACGGCTGTGGATCCTTCGTTACGCGACGAATCGCAGGTAGGTGCGGTCATCGAACGAGTCAAGACCGGGTGTGAATCCCTTGGTCGACCGGTATTCTCCGATGAGTGCCGGATCGTCGCGCTTGAGCCGTTGCAACTCGGCCTCGGATTCGTCAAGTGTGGGCTTGAGCAGAGGATAGCCGTCAGAAGCCAGTACGACCTCGTCGCCGGGGTGGATGGGAACCGTGCGGATCGGATACGTCGGGTCGGTGAATCCGTCGAACACGAAGTAGCCGTAAGGTCCGCGCTTGTTGGCGAATTGCGATTGCAGTCGCAGAAACGGCAGAATCATGTCACGTGCGGGATCTCCGGAATCAGGCGGGAAATCGGACGGAGAATCGGGCCGGGAATAGGGCGAGCCATTGGCCGGAACGTCGGATGGAGCGCCAGAAGACGCACGATCCTGTCCGTTCTGCTCCCGCAATGCCAACGTGATGAACGCCCGCAATTCGCCGAGCAGTTCATCGACCCGCTTGATGGTCGGAATCTGCACGCCGTTGACCATGATCTGACAATCGCCGAACAGCCAGGCCTCGTGGTGGCGGACGCTGTAGACCACTGCGTTGGCCTGCAGTCGCTCCACGGGCTCGCGTTCGAACACGGCATAATCGCGGATTACCGGGGAATCGCCGGCATGTCCGTATGCGGCTTCGGCACCCGCGGCTTCATCGCGCGAGTTGGCGGGTGCGTCACTTGGGGCCGGATCGTGAGTGCGCCTACCTGTGCTGCGGTACGCTTCCCGCAGCCGCCCGTCAATTGCCGACTGCACCTGCCGCATGTCCGCATTGGCCGGCAGATCCGCGATGGTCTCTAATGCCAGGTTCTTCGCGATGACTCCGCCGCTCGGTCGCAAAAGATGCCGGATGCTTTTGCTGGTCACCCCGTCCACCACGGCCGCGAAATCGTCAGTGACGATGAGTCCGTCCTCGTTGAGTGATTGGTCGTTTCGCTTGCCTTGGCAGTACTGCTCGATGATTCGCATGGTCGGCCTCCCGGAATCACTATAAGCTTTGTGAAACCAAGATGGCATGTTCTCTTATTTCTGGCTCCCCTTGTCAGGGGAGCTGTCGGCGTAGCCGACTGAGGGGTAGTCCAACCGGATTCATGCCGATTCTGTTTGAACAGAGCTTTACTGTATCCCTATCAACCTTGAATTGTTGCGCTGCAATTGGCGTGCCTCTTGCATTTACCGACGCCCGACCACCCAGCTGGCCTCGGACCGCACGTGCGGCAGCATCATCGCGATGACCGCAAGCAGACAGGCGATCATCACCATCAGAATCATGTCCTCATGGCCGCGCGTCTGCAGCAGCGCGCCAGTCAGCGCTCCGAGGGCCAGGGCCAGCATCACCACCGCGCGACGGCCCAGCTTCGACTGCTCATGGCCGTGGGCGGACGTATCGGCCACGATGCCGGTCAGCGTCATCGTCAGCACCGTCGTGGGCAGATCGGGCACGGACAGCTTGCGCGCGGTGGAATTCTGGATGCCCATGGCCGGCGCGAGCAGCACGATGAGCATGATGATATGCAGGTCGATATGCCGAGCGGTGGGGAAGTTCAGGCTCGGCTGCGAGGCACGGGCGAGGGCCGTGGGATCGGTACCTCCCATGGCCGGTTCCGGGGCGAAATGGTTGAGCAGGTAGATGCCGGCCAGTGCCGCGGCCACGAACGCCAGCTGGATTACGGTCGAAACCAGCAGATGACGGGCGCGATTGGCGCCGAAATAGTGGATGATACGCCCGCCGATGAGCGCGCCGACCATGAAGGCGGCCAGCGTCAATGCCGACGTCCACCAGACGAAGCCCTGCGCGTGGGCGATCGCGAATCCCAGAAAGACGATGTTGCCGGTCACGTTCGCCACGAACACGTGCCCGAGTGCCAGATAGCTCAACGCATCCACCAGACCGGCCACGAACGTGAGAATCACGAGCGCCGGGGAGAGTAGTCCGTAACGGTCGTCCTTGCGGGGGATCAGCGTGCGTCCTGCTTCGGCGAGGTGCGATGTGGAGGTCATGGCGGCGGGCGGGTTCCTTACGGTGGATGGGCTTTGCGGGCGGCGCGATACGCGCACGTCGTAAGGCTAGGGGAGTGGCACGACGGCATGTAACGGAAGGGTTTGCGGAGCCGCTATGTGCAACGATCTGACGAAGGATTCCGCTAGGAATAACCGGGAATAAAGAGAGCCCCGAGTGAGAATTGGACTCACGACCTCTTCCTTACCAAGGAAGTGCTCTACCACTGAGCTATCGGGGCGTTACGGATTCGGCCGAGCCATTTGGCCGGGCCTCATCAGGCAACCTGTACATCATGGCACGGAATCGTGTATCGCGCAAATCGGCGGCTGGGCGTGGTGCATAAGTCGGGCTGTGCTGGCGGCATTGGTCGCGGAGCAGGGCGGTTTCGCCGCGGTCGGGACATCGGGAGGTCGTCAGGCACCACGTTCACCATCGCGCCGGCACGAATTCACCTGTGCTTGGCCGACCGCACATGATTCGGAAACACGGGCGGGGTAAACCGAATCACAACATGGATGGAAGTTGAGCAAAGGAATGACCATGAACGCACAGATCAGCGACTATGAATCGCACCATGCCACCGCACACCACGGCAACGACAGCCAGTACGACGCCTACATGTACACCGAATACGGCATCGAGCGCTGACGCTCGCTTTCAGCCGGTATCCGGAGAAGCAGGCGTGCCGCCGACGGTTCGACATGCTTTCTGCACATACCGCGTGGTCACAGGCGATTCCGCAAACCTCGTAGTCGTTACCGGTCTTCGCATCGTCGTGGATGCGTTTTTGATGGCGATATTCACATCCGTCGTTCAGATTGCTGCATGATGGCAGATGAGACGAGATGCCCGTCTGAACAGCCTCATCCTTGTGGGTAATCCTTCCGGATGAGCCGTTGCGCGATTCTGCGAACCGATTCGGAATGGTTCATCCCATAGTCCGATGGAGGGCCGCACGACTGGCCCGTAGCCTCGGTGGTATGAACGCAACAACACAGCAATCCCAGTGCACTACGCCGAAGGCCCAGCCAGTCCAGCCGGCGCAGCCTCAACTCCGGCAGCCACATACGTGGACGCCGATACTCGAAGCGCATGATCTTGTGATGGACTACACCGCCGCAATGCTCAACACACAGGCCGGTCGCGGGGTCACCGGAGTGGCGTCCCCCACCTCCATTCAGAATGCGCCATCCGGCCCGCACGCGCTCGCTCTGAACCACGTGAACTTCGCATTGGGAGAAGGCGAGACGGTGGCCGTCATGGGTCCGTCCGGTTCCGGCAAATCGACGTTGCTCCACGCGCTCGCCGGCATCATTCGCCCGACTGCCGGAACCGTGATGTTCCGCGGCGCGAATCTCGGAACGATGAGCGATGCCGACCGCACCAGGCTGCGCCGCAGCGCTTTCGGCTTCGTGTTCCAGTCAGGTCAACTGCTGCCCGAGCTGCCGGCCGTGGAGAACATCGCCCTGCCGATGATGCTTGGCGGTGTGTCATACCGCGATGCAACGGACGCAGCCATGCTCTGGCTCGAGCGCATGGGTCTCAAGACGCTGGCCACGCATCGGCCCGGCGAGATGAGCGGCGGCCAGATGCAGCGCATCGCCATCGCCAGGGCGCTCGCCGTGCGACCTGCCGTCGTCTTCGCCGACGAACCGACCGGCGCGCTCGACCAGACCACCGGTCGCGAGGTCATGGGCATTCTCATGGCCGCCGCACGTGACAATGGTGCGGCCGTGGTCGTCGTCACCCATGACCCGAACGTGGCCGCCTTCTGCTCGCGTACCGTGACCATGCAGGACGGACGACTGGGGGAGGGCGCACGATGAGCACGTTCGCACTCTGGCGGTTGTTCCATCGTTCCGGTCGGTCGAACACGTCCGGGCATACCTCGGTACTGGCAATCATCGCGTTCGCCGCGGCTACTGCCATCTTCCTCACGGTGCTTGGCGGCGTGCACGGGTTCGTCTGGCGCGCCTCCGCCGACCACACGCTTGGATGCCTGTTCGATGAAACCGTATGCAGGCCGGGTACGTTGACCGTCTGGCAGCATCGGCTCACCAATCCCGCTGATCCGGCCTCCTACGCCTCCGGGTACGTGATGCTTGCCGGGTTCGCCTGCGTGCTGCTCGTCGTGCCGTTCGTGGCGCTCGCCGGTTCCGCGGCGCGACTGGCCGCGTCCCGCCGTGATGCGCGTCTCGCCGCCCTGCGACTGGCCGGCGCCACCACAGGTCAGGTGGTCCGTCTCACCGCGCTCGATGCCGCCGGCCAAGCCTTGGTCGGCTCGCTCATCGGCATCCTCGGCTACTGTGTGCTCATGCCGCTGATCATGCTGCTGCGTTTCCAGAATCAGGGGTTCACATTCGAACAGCTCTGGGTCGGAGTACCTGCCTTGATTGTTACGGTTGCGGGCGTCGCTGTACTGGCGCTGGTCTCTTCGCTGATTACGCTGCGTCGCGTGGCCATCACGCCACTTGGCGTCACAAGTCGCACGGCGGGTCCGCTGCCGTCCGCTTGGCGCGCGGTGGTCTTTGTCGCCGTGATGCTCGTCGCCGTGATCGTGTTCAAGAATCCGGCGATGGTGGCAGGTTTCGGCCTAGGCGAGGTGATGATCTACATTGTGGTGGCCGGCTTCGTACTGCTCTGTTTCGCGTTGTTCAATCTCATCGGTTCATGGGTGGTCACGGCCCGTGCCAAATCCAAGGCCCACCATCCCAAGGATGCCGCGACCATGATCGCCATGCGCCGCATCCTCGATAATCCCAAGCGTGCCTGGCGCAACGTCTCCGGCATTGCGCTGGCCGTGTTCATCGCCGGTATCACGTCGATTTGCGGATTCCTCGGCTCGGCTGCGGCGGGCGGCAGTCCGAACGATCCAGCGACGTTGTTCCTGCGCGACATCGGCACCGGCGGACTGCTGACATTGGTGTTCGCCGCCGTGCTCGCGGCCGTCAGCTCAGGCGTGATGCAGGCCGGCAGCGTCTACGATCAAGTGGGCGAATACCGCATGCTTGTGCTTGAAGGGACGGATGTGAAGACCCTGAACCGCGCGAGATTCATCGAGGTGCTCACGCCGCTCAATATCGTGGTGATTGTGGCGGGCGGCTGCTCGATGCTCCTTATGGCGCCGCTGTTCGCCGTATCGATGACCGAGCCGGCCACGCTGCTCAGTTTCTTCGGAGGTCTCGCGCTGTGCTATGCGCTGGTCGCGATCGGCGCGTTCGCCTCCAATCGTGTGGCCGCCGGTCTCAACCTGACCGATTACCGGGCCGATGATTGATCAAGGAGTATTGGGTTATGGGCTTGTAGACCCGAGACCGTTCGAAGGATTGACTGATAAGCAAACCCCGGAACCGTAATGGTTCCGGGGTGGCGGCGGAGGATACGAGACCCCAACCTTTGGGCCGGTTCAGCGCGTCTCGACGGCTCCGATGATGTCGTTCATGTAGTCGCGCAGCACGACCGCATGGTTGACCAGCGGATCCTTGGCCGCGTACAGGAGCGTGACCGTCGCATGGGCCGCGGCAAGATCGTGCAGTGCCGTGACGGCTTCGTCGTTGGCATCCAGCTCAGCCCGGTACTGTTCGGCGAACTCATTGAAGCGCGTTGGTTCATGCCCGAACCATTTACGCAGCTCGGGCGATGGCGCGATACCCTTCATCCACAAATCAAGGGCGGCGCGCTCCTTACTCACGCCGCGCGGCCACAGCCGATCCACCAGAATCCTGTAGCCGTCTCCGGATTCCGGCTCGTCATAGATACGTTTCACTACGATTCCCACGCCCACCATCATCGGTCCGTAAAACGGGCAAGTCAATGCCGGACGTCCGAACGCCGATTCCATCATCAGTCGGGCAGGATGGTGCCCACGGAGAACAGCGCCGCGCCGCCGCCGAGACCGACGCGGCCGCCGGCGACCGTGGCGTGGATGATGCCGCCGCGCGCCGACGCCTGATACGCGGTGAGCGAGGTCTTGCCGAGTCGTTCGCTCCAATACGGCAGGATGTGGCAGTGACCGGAACCGCAGACCGGGTCCTCGGACACGTTGAGCTTCGGCGCGAACGATCGGGACACGCAGTCGAAGCCGCCGCCCGGATCTCCGGCCGCCGTGACGTTGGCCAGCAGGCCGGGCAGATCCTTGAGCAGCTCCTGATCGGGATCGAGGTCGCGCACGGTCCGCTCGTCGGGCATCACGCACAGCAGGTCGCGGCCGAGCCACGCCTCGACCGGTCTCGCGCCCAGCGCCCGCTCCATCGTGTCGGTGACCGGTGTGGGCTTGATATCGAAGGCCGGGAAATCCATCGTGAACACGTCGCCGGCCCCGTCATCGCCGCGAGTCCGTGCCGCGGTCAGCACGCCGCTCATCGTGCGGAACCGCACCATGTCGGCGTCCGGTTCCACGAACCGCAGGATCACGTACGCCGTGGCGAGCGTCGCGTGCCCGCACAGGTCGATCTCGCCACCCGGCGTGAACCAGCGCAGGCGCCACCCTTCCGGCTCGTGCACCGCAAACGCGGTCTCGGAAAACCGGTTCTCCATCGCGATGCTTGCCATCAGCGCATCCGAGGGCCACGATTCCGGCAGGCACACCGCCGCCGGATTGCCCCTGAACACCTGATCCGTGAACGCATCCACCACATACTGTTTTATGGCCATAGTCCGCAATCCGCCTTTCATCACCGATTGTCAGATGCCCCGTCGCGAGTTCACGACGTGGCAGGAAGCCGCAAGCCCGTCAGACGAACACCAGCTGAACGAGCATCATGTACACGATGGTTCCGCCGATGACGGCCATCGTATGCAGGCCACACACGATAAGTACAATCAAATTTGCTAATGACTACATAAGCAATGCTTATGTATCTTCTATGATGGTGAACCATGGACAACCGGTATCTCGCCCTGTGGCACATCGTCGAATACGGCAGCTTCTCCGCGGCCGCCGACGAGCTGCATTGCAGCCAGTCGGCCGTCAGCCAGATGATCGCATCGCTGGAGAAGGAACTCGACGTCACCCTGCTCAACCGGCAGCGCGGCGGATGCACGCTCACCGAGGAGGGGCGCCAGCTCTACCCGCTCATCGAACGCTACGTGGAGGACGGTCTGCGCATCCGCGAACGGACCGACGAGATCCTCGGCCTCGACACCGGCGTGATCCGCATGGGCACCATCGCCAGCATCTCCGCCCACTGGCTGCCTGGGCTCATCAGTGGCTTCCAACAGCGTCACCCGAACGTGCGGTTCGTCCTGCACCAAGGCGACTACACCACCATCCAGGAGTGGATCCACAACGGCACCATCGACTTCGGATTCATCAACCCCGCCGCCGCGCGCGACGTGCAGACCATCACCATCAAACGGGGTGCCATGCTCGCCGTTCTGCCGCAAGGCCATCCGCTCGCAGCACTTGACCGGGTGCCATTGGCCGCGCTCGCCAAGGAACCCATGATCCTGCTGGAGGAAGGCCACTACTCCGAGCCGTTGGAGGCGTTCGCGTCGATCGGACTCAAGCCGAACGTGCGGCTGCGCATCCACGACGACTACTCGATCATGACCATGGTCGAGGCCGGATTGGGCTTCAGCATCCTCGCCGAACTCATCCTCCACCGCACCAGCACCAACTACCGGCTCGCCCTACGTCCCACCGATCCGCCCGTGGAACGCACCATCGCCATCGCCTACGCCGACCGCGACAGGCTCCCCCTGGCGGCCAGGCGATTCATCGAGCACCTGCGCGGCAATATCGACGCATTGCCGTGAGCCTGCCTGTGATGGGTGTCGCGTATGGGGTTGGAGCGATACCGGCTGATTTGCATGGGTTCGAATCCGCACAACCGCAGACTGCGAGAGGTCTGTGCAGGCGACAAGGCACGGATAACGAAAAAAGGGCTTTGGCAAAAGCCAAAACCCTGGTGGCGGAGGATACGAGATTCGAACTCGTGAGGCTGTTACACCAACACGCTTTCCAAGCGTGCGCCATAGACCACTAGGCGAATCCTCCATGCTTTGCAGTGTTTGCTTGAAGCAAGCTCCGCAGGCAACTTGAATAAAGTACCACAGGTTTTGGAAAAGCGCACGGTTGGAGTGTCTTCGGCGTGTCGCGTTTGGATTGCGTGACTGGCAAACGGCCGAATGGCGTTTTACCGAGTACGCGGCCAGATATCCGAACAGCCAGGTTGTCGAACGTGAACGGTCTATCCCGACGCCGTGAATTTTTGGTGCCTCGCAGCGCGGAACATAATGGTGCGCCTTACGCTGTGAAACCATGCGGCATGTAGAGGCGTTTGCGGTGAACGTGGCGGAGGATACGAGATTCGAACTCGTGAGGCAGCTGCCCCAAATCATGCAATCAGTGCTTACCTGGCTTGCCGCCCGCCATCCCTCCACGCTGACCGCCGCACTCAAATCCCGCTTCCTCCCGTATCTCCTGACGCTCATCGTCTGTTGGCTGCCTTGGATCGCGCTCACCTGGCCCGGCTCCATGCGCGACGACACCGTGGCCCAATACCTCCAGGCCTCGGGAATCCACCATTACTACACCCAGCATCCGCTCTTCGACACCCTGACGTTCGGCCTGTTCTGGCATCTCGGCGAGGCGCTCAGCGGAGGCTCCCCGCTCGCCGGGCAGGCCGTATACACCGCCGTACAAGCCGCACTGCTCGCAACCGGTGCCGCCTTATCCCTCTGCTATATCCGCAAACTCGGCGCCCCGCGATGGCTCATCGGTCTCTCCCTGATGTACCTCGCCACCAGCTATGTGGTGGTCGGTTCCGTGACCACGATGGGCAAGGACTCCCTGCACACCGTCTTCTTCCTGCCGCTGGCCGTGGTGTTCTCCGAAATCTGCCTCACGCGCGGGCGGGTGCTCGAACGTCGCCCGGCAGCAATCGTGTTTGTGATGTTGCTGTTTGCCTCCATCGTTTCCAAACGCACGGCCCTCGTGATTGTACTGTGCGCCGGCTGTGGGCTGCTGGCGGTATGCCGGAAGGGAAAACCCAGATTCCGCGCGTTCGCGTGCCTTGCCGTCGCGATCCTGCTTGCCCAGGCCGTATGGTCGCCGCTCGCCGCCGCAGCCACGCACGCGAACCCATCGCCCGGACGCGAGGTCTGGGGACTCGTCACCCAGCCGGTCGCCCAGGTCGCGCATGATCATCCCGACGACCCCAACGCCATCACCGCGGCACAGCGCGCCCGGCTGAACGCCGTCATGAACCTTGACCAAGCGGCCGCGACCCTCAACCCGCACCGCACCAACGAGACGTTCGCCACCCTACGGGAGCATCCGCAGCCGACCGCGGCCCAAAAGCTCGCGGCCCTCCGCACGTGGGCGGAGCTCGGTCTGGCTCATCCGGCCGACTACGCCAAGGCCTACGCCGGTCCGATCCGCGCCTGGTGGGATCCCGCGCTCAACTTCGCGTACCCCACCGACTCCGACTATCTGTTCACGCCCGGCTACCTGAGACAGTGGGCGACGTTCCTGCCAGAAGGCGCGGCGAACGCAGGCTCGCGGGATAGGAGCCAGGTCAAGGCTGGAGTGACGGCCGGAACGTCCGAGGCAAAGTCCGATGCCGGCGTCGATGCCGTCACTGAGACCAAGGTTGACGGCGATACTGCAGCCGCGAAGACGGCAGGCGTCACCGGAACCACGGGACAAGAGACCGCCGCATCCGACGAAGACGCCGACGTACCCGCCGCCGAACGCATCGCCGCCGTCGACCGCGACCTCGCGCCGTTCATGGGCGCGTCCCGCCGGCCGCAATGGCAGCGCCGCATCCTCAAGTCGGTGCATCGCTGGGTGCGCAAGGACAATCCGCTGACCGCGATGGCCCTGTACGTCACCGGGATCCCGCTGGCCGTGGGCCTTGCGCTGCTGGTGCGGGCCGTGGCGTGGCGGGCATGGCCGAAGCGCCGCGACGATGGTGATCGCGGTCATCGCGGCAATCCCGTCGCCCCCGCGCTCGCCGCGTATGGGCTGCTGTTCTTCACCGTGTTTTCGCTGTACGCCTCACCGGAAGCGCTATTCTGGTACCCGATTCCGGTGTACTTCACGCTGCCGTTGTTCGCGGCCCTGCCGTTCGTCGCCGGGCAGACGACTGATTTGGGCTCGATGCCGGCTCCGACACGGGAGGCCCGCCCCTGACTCCACGAGACTGCCCGCCTCTGACGTGATGCCGTTGTCCGAATGATGGTCTCGTCGTGACCCGGAGCCCGCCTCGCTCGCCGTCAGTCCGTATGGTGAGACATTTTATCCTTCCAATTTCCGCGTATCGGAGCTTCCAATACCTCGACTAAACCTAAAAATCAAGACTGTTGCCGAAGAATTTTTTTCTCTATATTGCGTAGGTGGTTTGAAAGCTTTGAACCATGCCCATGAGAGAGGAATTCAGCATGCTTCGTCGCTCGCCGCTGCGTGCGCTCGCCGCGTTGGCGTTCGTGTTCGCCATGATCTTCGCCGTCGCGATACCGGCCGCGATGATTCCGCAGCAGGCCTTCGCCGATTCTTCCGACTCCTCCTCCGACTCGTCGAGCTCCAGCTCCAGCGTCACCGACTACGCCACCTGGACCGATGTGGCCAAGGCGATGGACAAGCAGCTCGCCCAGGGCCTCAAGACCTACAAGGACGGCAACACCGCCGGCTCCACCTCCGAGGTCATGTCCGCGTACAACACCATCTACGTGGCCTCCAACTTCACCGCCGTGGTGCGCGACACCATCGGTTCGGACAAGCAGCTCGCCCAGCAGCAGGCGTTCCAGTCCATCCAGGACCTCACCTATGTGCCCGGCAACGAGGACCAGATGAGCCAGCAGATCGACGCGCTCTCCGCCGACCTCGACGCCACCGCCCAGCAGCTCGACGCCAACACGCAGCTCGCCAAGCCGAAGGCCTACGCCGAGGCCCTGCAGGCCCAGCTCGCCAAGGAGCGCAAGGAGCTCGACGCCAAGAAAAAGAAGAACCCCGGCAAAGGCAACCGTTCCTGGACCGACGTGGCCAACGAGATGACCCCGATTCTCGACAACGCCTACAAGGCCTATGCCAAGGGTGATGGAGCGAAGGGTGCCACGCTCGTCAACAACGCCTACTACCAGTACTACGAGAAGCTCGGCTTCGAGAAGAACGTGATGAACGCCATCAGCGGCAGCCGCGTCTCGCAGGTGGAATACCAGTTCAAGATGTGCCGCAAGTCCATGAACACCGGCGCCGACCTCAAGAGCACCAAGAAGCTCATCGACGACCTCAAGGCCATGCTCGTCAAGGACGCCGGCATCCTCGACGGCGGTGCGGCCGACAAGGAAGGCGGCTTCACCAAGCTCATCACCAGCGCGGTCGGCCAGGCGTTCCTCATCCTCATCCGTGAGGGTCTCGAGGCGCTGCTCGTGGTCGCCGCCGTGGTGGCCTACCTCGTCAAGTCCGGCAACAAGCGCTTCACCAAGTGGATCTACCTCGGCGTGCTCGCGGGCCTCGCGGGCGCCGGCCTGGTGGCCGTGATCTTCGTGCTCGCCTTCGGCGGTTCCGGCCCGATTCAGGAGATCATGGAGGGCGTCTGCGCGCTCGTGGCCATGGGCATGCTGCTGTGGACCAGCAACTGGATGCTCAACAAGTCCTCGGTGGAGGCCTGGAACCGGTACATTCGCACCAAGACCGAGGCGGCCGTCAAGTCCGTCTCCGCGCAGGTCGCGTCCGGCGAGCACGTGGCGTTCGGCACCGTGGTCTCGCTGGCTATGCTGAGCTTCCTCGCTGTGTTCCGTGAAGGTGCCGAAACCGTGATCTTCTACCAGTCGATCTACACGATGAGCCAGGACACCCACGGCATGTGGGTCGGCGGCATCGCCGCGGCCGTGGTGCTCGTGTTCATCTTCCTGATCATCCGATTCACGTCGGTGAAGATCCCGATCGGCCCGTTCTTCCTCGTCACGTCGATTCTGATGTCCGTGCTCGTGGTCGTCTTCGCCGGCGGCGGCGTGCACTCGCTCATCGAGGGCGACGCACTGCCCGCCAACTACATCCAGGGCCTGCCCACCAATGACTGGCTCGGCTTCTACCCGTACGTCGAGTGCATCGTGGCCCAGGTCATCGCGGCCATCGCCGTGATCGCCCTGTTCGTGGTCGGATTCATCAAGCAGCGCAGGCTCAAGGCCCAGGCCGCTGCCGAAACCCACTGATTTTTGCCAATATTTCATCCAAATACCAAAGGAAGAGAAATGATGAAGAACAAGAAGATCGCAGCGCTGCTCGGCCTGCTGCTCGCCGGCTCCATGACCCTGTCCATGGCCGCCTGCGGTTCCACCAACGCCACCTCCGACACCAAGTCGGACACCTCCTCCCAGTCGGACACCAAGTCCGATTCCTCCGACTCCAGCGACACCGCCTCCGATGCCGGCGCCGGCTTCGAGGAGGTCCCGGTGGGCCCGTCCGGCACCGCCGAGGAGCAGGATCAGGAGGCCGGCCCGCTGACCGTGGGCGCCGTCTACTTCCAGCCGATCGATATGGAGCCGTCCTCCATGGGCCTCAAGGCCGCCGACGCCTCCTTCCACCTCGAGGCCGACATCCACGGCAACGAGAAGGCCACCGAGCTGGGCTACGGCAAGGGCGACTTCATCCCTGACCTGACCGTGAACTACACCATCATCGACAAGTCCACCGGCAAGGAAGTCGAGGGCGGCACCGCCACCTCCGGTACCTTCATGCAGATGAACGCCTCCGACGGTCCGCACTACGGCGCCAACGTCAAGCTCGACAAGGCCGGCACCTACCAGCTCAAGCTCTCCATCGAGTCCCCGGCCAAGAAGGGCTGGATGCTCCACGTCGACCCGGAGACCGGCGTCAAGGGCCACTTCTGGACCGAGCCCATCGAGGTCACCTTCGACAACTGGGATTACACGCCGCGTCAATGGTGATTGAAACCATGTAGCGAATCTGCTCCCCTCAGCCTGAGGGGAGCTTTCGCTGTTTTGTGGGGTTAACTTATACGGTTCTAGGAAAGGGCGCGAATGCTCGAACAATTCGTAGCGGTGATGCCGGGGACGCTGGCCCCCGCACTGCTGGTCATGTGCCTGAGCGTGATGCTCACCGTGGGCGAGGGCCGCGACAAACCGCTCAGCGCCCACTGGCGGTTGTGGGGCCTCGTCATCGGCCTCGTCGCCGCGGTGGCGTTCGCCGCCCTGCGCGCCACGGCCGTCATCAACCAGCGCACATTCGTCAACTACCCGGTGCTCGTGGTGGCCGTGATCGTGGACGTGCTCGCCATCGCCGTGGTGCTGTGCGCGCGCCGCATCACGCATGACTGGGACAAGCACGCGCTCTGGATGCACGTGGCCAACGCGGTGGCCGCCGTGCAGATCGCCCTTACCGTCTTCTACGCCCTGCCGGACGTGATCCTGCAGCTGACCATCTGGGTGGAGCCGGGCGAGACCGCCTTCACCTCCGCCATGCTGCTGCGCGCCCTCGGCTTCGTGCTCGGCGCGGCCATGTCCATCGTGGTGGCTGCCATCTTCCGTACCATGCGCACCACGGCGGTGCGCTGGGCGTTCACCGTGTCCGTGGTCGCCGTCATGGCGATCCTGCTCGTCCAGCACTTCACCGGTCTGGCCCAGATCCTGCAGGCGCGCGGCTTCCCGATGAACCACATGATGTTCGTGGCCCTCGCCTGGTCCATCAACCACAACACCGCGATGATCATGGCGCAGGCCCTGGTGTTTGTGGTGCCCGCGGTGGCTTCGGTGGTGGCCGGCTTCCGCATGAAGACCCACAACGTGCCCGGCGCCAACGAGGCCACGCTGCGCCGCCACAAGGCGTTCCGCCGCCATGCCATCTCCGCGACCGTCTGGAGCCTGATCGCCATGATCGGCGTCACCGCCACGCTCACCGCGGGCGTGGCCGCCACCCACCAGACCATCACGCTGTCCGAGCCCGAGGCCTACTCGCTCCAGGACGGCGTGGCCACCATCCCGTTCAGCCAGGTCGAGGACGGCCATCTGCACCGCTTCGAATACAAGGCCAAGGACGGCACCGTCATGCGCTTCATCATCATCAAGAAGAACGGTGGCGCGTACGGCATCGGCCTGGACGCCTGCGAGAACTGCGGTGACGCGGGCTACTACGAGAAGGACGGCAAGATCATCTGCAAGAAGTGCGAGGTCGCCATCAACCTGGCCACCATCGGCTTCAAGGGCGGATGCAACCCGATCCCGTTCCCGTACAAGACCGGCAACGGCAAGATCACCATCCAAACCGCCGATCTGGACGCCCTGAGCGCCCACTTCCAGTGAAATCAGGCAGGAGGCAAGAATCATGTTCTTTCTGCGAATGATCGCGCGGTCGTTCACGCGCCAGTTGCGCCGGCGCCTGCTCATCGCGCTGACCGTGTGCCTGTCCGCCACGGTGAGCGTCTCGATGCTCGGCGTCGTGTTCGACGTGGGCGACAAGCTCAACGCCGAACTGTCCACGTACGGTTCGAACATCGTCGTGCAGCCCAAGTCCGACGCCGTGGTCTCCGACCTGTACAACACCGGCGGATCCGACGAGGGCACCTCGGGCGGTTCGGCATCCGCCAGCGACCCGACGTCCTTCCTCAAGGAGTCGGACGCCGCCAAGATCAAGACAATTTTCTGGGCGTTTAACATCACCAATTTCGCGCCCGAACTGAACCAGCACGTCACGGCCGTCAACACCAAGCCGGTGACCGAGGGCGATGGTTGGTCGGTGAGCCTGGCCGACTACCCCACGAAGAAGAACGTGCCGGTGGTTGGCACCTGGTTCAACAAGAGCCTCAAACTTGCCTCCGGCGAAACCACGGTGGTGGGCGTCGAAGGCATGCGCTCCTGGTGGAAGCTTGAGGGCCGCTGGCCCAAGGACGGCACCAAGGAAGCCGTCATCGGCAAGGACCTCGCCAAATCGCTCGGCGTCGACGCCGGTCAGGGCCATGAGGACGAGGCCGCCGTGCAGATCGGCGGCACCGTCTCGCTGATGCGCGGCAACAAGTCCATCGATTTCAAGATCGTCGGCGTCTACGATTCCGGCGATGACGACAACAGCGCCATGTACGTTTCCTCCGACCAGCTCCAGGACCTGGTGGGCCTGCCCGACTCGGTGAACAAGATCGAGGTCAAGGCCCTGACCACACCGGAGAACGATTTGGCCCGCAAGGCCGCCAAGAACCCGGCCGCGCTGAGCCAGGACGAGTGGGAAGTTTGGTACTGCACCGCCTATCCGAGCTCCATCGCCTACCAGATCGAGGAGGTGATTCCGGGCGCGGTGGCCAAGCAGGTGCGTCAGGTGGCCGCGCTGCAGGGCAACGTGCTGCAGAAGACGCAGGCTGTGATGATTCTGATGACCGTGCTGAGCCTTATCGCGGCGGCTGTGGCCGTGGCGAACCTCATGGTCGCCTCCATCGGCGAGCGGTCCTCGGAACTGGCGCTGCTCAAGGCCATCGGCGCCACGGACGGCGCGGTCTCCCGCCTGATGATGGCGGAGACGGCCGCGATTTCGCTGCTGGGTGCGCTCGTCGGTGCAGGCCTCGGTTCCGGCGTGGCCCAGCTGATTGGGCACGTGGTGTTCGGTTCGGGCATCACGATGCGCCCGATGGTGTTCGTGCTGGTGTTCGTGCTGCTCGCCATCACCGTGCTGCTGGCCTCCGCCTCGTCCATCCGCTCGATTCTGAGTCTCAAGCCCGCGGAGGTGCTCCATGGCCGCTGAGTCCGTCTATGAACGTGTGAAGGGAGACCGCCGATGACCAATACCGGCATGTTCTTCAGGATGCTGTTCAGTGCCGTGTTCCGCCGCCGTTCGCGTGCGGTCATGGCCGTGGTGGCCTCGCTGGTGGGCGCGGCCACGCTGTTCTGCCTGGCGATGATCTGCATCGCCGTGCCCCAGCAGATGAACGAGGAGATGCGCGCGTACGGCGCGAACCTCATCGTGACCCCCACCGAGGCCGGCGCCGACGGCAAGGCCGGCATCGACAAGGCAATGGTCGAGCACACCACCGAGATGGTGGCGGCCAAAGGCTCCGAGAAGCACGCCGCCTACCGGTACGAGAACGTGCGCGTCAACGCCGCGCCCTACGTGATGGCCGGCATCGACGTTTCCGAGGTGCGGAACCTCAACCATCACTGGGTGGTGGACGGTGCGTGGCCGTCCGAGGGCAAGGTGCTCATCGGCCGCGACGTGGCCGACGCCATGGGATTGCAGGTCGGCAGCGGCATCACCATCGGCTACCGTGCGTCCGACAACACGTCTTCCTCCACGTCAGGTTCCTCCGGTACTGATGCTTCCGGTTCCGCCGATTCTTCCAACTCCTCGGATTCGTCCTCGTCCGACGCCACTCAGTCGCAGACCCCCTCCGACCAGCCCACGCAGGACGGCCGCGTCTCCAGCGACATCATGGACACCTCCGGCACCGAATTCCGCGTGGCCGGCATCGTGGACACCGGTGGCAGCGAGGACTCCATCATCTACGCCACCAACGCCGACGTGGACAAGCTCACCGGCACCAGCCGCGGCGTGGACGTCATCGAGTACTCGGCCGGAGCCGAGGACCTCAGCGCCCTCGTCAAGAGCATCAACGACATGACCTCGATGCATGTCAAGGCGCAGCAGGTCACCAAGATCACCTCCTCGGACACCCGCATCATCACCATGCTGCAGACCCTGTTCTGGATCGTCTCGCTGGTGGTGCTGGTCCTCACGCTCGTGGGCGTGGGCACCACGATCAGCTCGATTGTCTCCCAGCGCCGCAACGAGATCGGTCTGAGGAAGGCCCTGGGCGCAAGCTCCGCCGCCATCGGCACCGAGTTCTATGTGGAATCGGCCATGTACGGCCTGATCGGCGGTCTTCTCGGCACAGCCATCGGCTACGGGCTGGCCCAATGGCTGTGCGTGGCCGTGTTTGAACGGTCCATCGGCTTCAACTGGTGGCTGGGCGCCGCATCCGTGGTGCTCGCCGCGCTGGTGGCCGTCATCGCCTCCATCCCGCCCGTGCACCGGGCCACGCGCATCGACCCCGCCGTCGTGCTGCGCGAGGAATAACGCTAACGTAAGGAAAATGACCATGGATATGCTGCTTGAACTCGACCATATCTCGAAGATCTACGGCGACCTGCATGCCGTGGACGACCTGAGCCTGACCGTGCCGCAGGGCGAATGGCTCGCCATCGTGGGCTCGTCCGGCTCCGGCAAGACCACGCTGATGAACATGATCGGCTGCATGGACACCCCGTCCAAGGGCTCGGTGAAGCTCGAGGGCCGCAAGCTGGAGGACCTCAACGCCGGCCAGCTGGCGGACGTGCGCAAGAACCTCATCGGCCTGGTGTTCCAGAAGTTCTACCTGGTGCCGCACCTGACGGCCGTGGAGAACGTGATGGTGGCGCAGTACTACCATTCGGTCGTGGATGAGAAGCAGGCGCTTGAGGCGCTGGAGAAGGTTGGACTGAAGGACCGCGCCCACCACCTGCCCGGCCAGCTCTCCGGCGGCGAGCAGCAGCGCGTGTGCGTGGCCCGCGCGCTCATCAACGAGCCGAAACTGATTCTGGCCGACGAGCCGACCGGCAATCTGGACGAGAAGAACGAGAAGATCGTGCTCGACCTGTTCCGCCAGCTGCACGAGCAGGGCACCACGATCATCGTGGTCACGCACGACGCCTTGGTGGCTTCATGTGCAGAGCGCGAGATCATGCTCAACCACGGCGTGCTCGTGGGTGAGAAGTGGAACGACGAGAAGGCCCGCGAGGCCTACGAGGCGGCCGGCGGCAAGCCGGCCTCCACCGGTGCTCAGGTCGAAGGCGCGCAGACCGGCGAGACCGCCATCGGATTCGCCGACCCCACCAAGGCCGCCAAAACCGGCGGCGAGGAATGATTCCGTTGAGCCGATTGATAAGGTCGCTCTCCTTGGCTCCCCTTGTCAGGACATTGCCGTGGAATGGACAGCACGGTGTGCTGTCCATAGGCGATGTGCGAGACGACAGTCGAGCCGGCAAAACGTGAACGAAGTTCGTCCTTGATTGCAGGACAAGCTGTCGGCGAAGCCGACTGAGGGGTAGTCAATCGCGATGAGTCGATAAGGTGGGCATAATGACTGACATGCATGCACTGAAGAAATCCGCCACGTTGGCGGCCGCCGGTCTAGTGGTGGCCGGCGCGCTGCTCGCCGGATGCGGCGAGTCCAAGGCCACGCCGATGAACGACGACTATGCCGGCAACTCCGGCGAGACCGAGAAGTCACAGGAGGAGCAGTCGCAGTCGAGCGGCTCGGATTCCTCGGGTTCCGGTTCGTCGTCCGATTCGTCCGACTCCTCCGACTCCGGCACCACGTCCGACAAGAAGGACACCGGCAACTACAAGGACGGCGACTACTCCATCAACGGCCAGTACGGTCCGGTGGGCGAGGATTCCATCGACGTCCATCTGACCATCAAGGACGGCAACGTCGAGAACGTGGAGATCGTGGGGCACCCGTTCACCACCATCTCCAAGAACCATCAGGACGCCTTCGCCAAAGCCATCAACGGCGTGGTGGACGGCAAGCCTCTGAAGGACCTCAAGGTGGACAAGGTGGCCGGTGCCAGCTGGACCTCGGACGCCTTCAACAAGGCCCTCGAAATCGCCCGCCAGGAGGCATCTATCCAGGAGTGACGTGGGCGCGTTTCGTGCCGTCGCTGCACGGACGCGCAACACATGCGCCTATATGAACACGGTCGGCGGTCGGTTCAGGCCTGCAACGCCGGCCAGAGCAGGTCGGTCAGGCGCTCCGGCCAATCCCCGTGCGACGACGTGGCCCGCGCCGCCCCCGTAGCCTGACCCTCAATCGCCTCATACGCCACCAGCGAGCCGATGATGGTGGACAGCAGCAGCCGCTCGTCAAGGCCGCGCCGAAAGACGCCCTGCGCAACGCCCCGCTCCAGGAACGCCTTGAGCGTGCCCAGCCAGGGCGTCACGACCTGAGTGACGATGTGCTGGAAGAACTCCGCTTCGCTGGACAGTACGATGCCCACGCTTTTGATGTCGATGTCGTTGGCATTCACCCAATCCACCAGCCGCTGCAGCAGTTGCATGAAATGCTCCCGCGTGGGGGATGGCGCTTCCGAGGTGTCCTCGTTGCTGACCAGATACCTGGCGCTGATTTCGCGCAGTAGCTCATTGGCGTTGTGATAGCGGCGGTAGATGGTGGTTTTGGCCACACCCGAACGCCGCGCCACCTCCTCGATGGTCACGCCGCTGATGCCACGCTCCACCGCGATCTGCAGCGTGGCCTTCATAAGCTTGCGGTCCGTGGCCTTGCGCGTGCGTTCGGCGCGCGGAGCCGCGGTCATCGCCATTGCCGTCATGATTCCTTCTTCTTGTTTCGTCTGGCCTGTATCCGGGATTGCTAACTCAGCACCTTCGTGCTCTCCACCTTGGCCACATACCACTGGTTGAACCGCACCAGCGGCTTCCTCAGCAGCAGGCCGAGCAGCAGCAGCGGCGGCACGAACACCAGCAGCATGCCGGCGGCCTTCCAGTAATCCATGTCGTAGACGCCGGCGATGGCCGCGCGCATCATCGTCACCGAATGAGTCAACGGCAGCGCGGGCGAGATCTTCGAGATGAAGTCGGGCAGCATCTGCACCGGATACGCGGCGTTGGCGCCCGTGATCTGCACGATGAGCATGAGTACGCCGATGGCCTTGCCCACGTTGCCGAAGCTCACCACCATCGTGTACATGAACAGCGAGAACACGAACACGGAAAGCCAGCCGGAGAGCATGAACAGCAGCGGATGCACGGCCTGCACGCGCAGGAACAGCAGATCGCCGCCCAGCGAGACGGTGGCCTGGATGAAGGCGATGAGCCCGAACACCCCGTAATGGCCCAGATACAGCTGGTGCGGCCGCGGATCGCCGAGTTCCTTGCGGATACGGCGGGACACGGTGGTCTTCAGCGTCACCACCAGCAGCAACGAACCCACCCACAGCGGAATCAGCGTGTAGAACGGAGCCATCGAGGAGCCGAAGTTGTCCACCGGGAACACGGCCTTGCGCTTGAGCTGCACCGGCGCGGCCAGCGTGGAGGCCAGCGTCTCCGGGTCGGAGCCGAGCACGTCCTTGACCATGCTCATGTCACCGGTGTCCAGCGCCTCGCCGAGTTTGCCGGTGAACGAGGTCAGTTCCGTGGCCGCCGAACGCAGCTTGCCCGCGACCTTGCCCAGCGTGGCCCGCGCGTCCGTGAGCATCGTGCCCGCGCTCGAAGCCGAATCTTTGAGATCGCCCAGCGTGCCCTTGAGCGTGTCCGCATTGGTGCCGAGCAGCGTCGCCGCGTCGGACACCGTGGACGACAGCGATTCGATCTGCGGCTTGACGTTCTCGTCGAAGTCCGTCTTGACGCCGTTGATGCTGTCCTTGGCCTGGTTTGCCAGCGCCTTGACCTGCTCGCGCTGGTCCTGGGCGTGCTGGTTGCCGGCGCGGATGTCGCTCGCCGCGCCGCTCAGCGCGTTCTGCAGCTTGGTCTGCCGCGCGATGGACCGGTCCAGCATGCGCACGGTCAGCGCATTGTCGCCCAGGATCGAGGCCAGGGTGTCGCGGATCGACTGGTAGTGCGCGATCTGCTCGCCCACGGCGGCGGCCTGGCTGTCCAGTTCGGCGGCGGCCGTGGAGGAACCGGCGGCCGCGTCCTCGTACAGCGAGTCGATGGAATCGGAGACCGAGCCGAAGCTGTCGGCGCTGGTCTTGAGCGCCTCGGTCATGGCGGATGTGGTGGTGCCCAACGCGCCCGCCACGTCCTCCACGCCGGACTTGGCGCCGGACAGGTCCTTCTTGGCCTGCTTGGCCGAATCCGAGGCCTGCGCGATGAGGTCGTTGGACGTGTCCATGAGCAGCTGGGCCGATTCGGTGAGCGAGGAATACGTGCCGAGCATGTCAGCCGTGTCGTTGAGACGGGCGGCGAAGTCGGCGATGTTCGTGTTGAAGTTGGCCAGCTTCTCCTTGGCTTCCGGCTGGTCGAGCTGGTCGGCGAGCGACGAGGCGATCTCCAGCGCCGAGGAGGTGATGGTCTTGGCGAACGTGGTGTTGATCTCCGCCGCCACCTCGTCCGCGCCCTCGTTGAGCAGGTTCGGGGCCAGCGCGTTCTTCTTCTCGTTGCGGTAATAGGTCAGCTGCGCGTTCTTGGCGTCGCTGGAGAAGAACGTCATCATGTCCTTGCTGAACGATTTCGGAATCACGATGGCCGCATAGTACTTGCCGGATTTCGCGCCGTCGATGGCGTCCGCCTTCGTGGTGATGGTCCAGTCGAGCTGGCTGTTGGCGCGCAGGGCGTTGACCACCTGGTCGCCAACGGTCATCTTGATGGGGATGAGGTCGGACTTGTACCCCTCGTCCACGTTCGCCACTGCGAACTTGAGGTTCTTCATGTTCGAGAACGGATCCCAGCATGCGGCCACGTTGAACCAGGTGAACAGGCCGGGGATCATCACCAGGCCGATCACGATGATGATGGAGACCACGTTGCTGGTCAGTCGCCTGACGTCGCCGATGAACAGCTTCCAGATGGTTTTCATCGTGCGTGCTTTCCTTCCTTCTCGTACAGCATCGAGCGGATCGATTCGTCGGAGAGATTGCCGAGTTCGGTCTGGCGGCGGATGGAGTCGCGCGTGAACTCCACCACCATCAGGAAGCCGATGATGATGACCACCCACGCGAGCCACGTGGCCATGACCACGATCTTCTCGCCGGTGGTCAGCGAGAACACGATGATGAGGATCGCCGGCACCACGAACCCGGCGATGAGTGCGCCCAGCAGCAGCTTCGGATACTGCCGCTGGAAACTGGCCGCACGCCGCTCGATGGACCTGCGGTAGCCCTCATGGTTGGCCAGCGCGGCGATGGCCTGCGTGATGCGGTATTCGTTGCCGGGCAGATGCACCTTCTCGCCGATGATCATGTCGCTTTCCTCGATCTCGCGCGCGAACAGGCGGTTGAGGTTCGCCATCTTTGGACGGGCCACGAGACCCAGCAGGAAGGCGATCACGGCGAAGATCAGGAGTTTGCCGATGTAGCGGAACCAGTTGCCGTCGTAGAATCCGGCGATGGCCTCGCGCATCGCGTCGATGGAGTACGTGAACGGCAGCAGCGGGTAGATCACGCGGAAGAACCTGGGCATCATCTCGATGGGGTACAGGCCGGAGGCGCCCGGCACCTGCAGGATCACCAAGGCCACGCACAGGCCCTTGCCCACGTGCATGAACGTGGTGGCCATGGCGAAGATGAACGACATGTACACCAGTGAGGTGATCACGCAGGTCAGGACGAACACGGGGATGTTCACGCACTGCATGCCCAGCACCAGGTTGCCGATGGCCGTGACCAGTCCCTGCGTGGCCGCCAGAACGGACAGCAGCGCGAGTCGTCCCAGATAGCCCTGCGTGGGCGTGAGGTGCTCGATACCCTCGCTGTCCGTCTCGATCTTGGGAATCACCACCAGCACAAACGCGCCCACCCACAGCGCCAGCGCGGTGAACAGCGGCGCCATGCCGGAACCGTACGAGGAGACCGGATAGAGCGTCTTCTCGCTGATCACGGTGGGGGAAAGCATGAAGCTGGAGATCTTGGACGCATCCAACTTGCCGTCCGTGTCCATCAGGGCGTTGAGGGCATTGGAGATGGACAGGGCCTTGATATCCGTGGCAAGCGTGCCGAGCTTGTCCTGCACGCCCGCCAGCGCCGAGTCCGTGTCCTTCAGCGCGGTCTTGGTGGAGGACACGGCCTTGTCCAGCTGGTCCAGCACCTTCTTCGACTGGTCGATGAGCTGGGTCTGCGAAGTGACGCCGTTCGCCAGCGTTCCCACGGTGGTGCCCAGCGTGTTCAGACCGTTGTTGAACTGCGGCAGCGAGCCGGAGACCAGCGTCTTGCGGGCGTCGCCCACGGCGGTGATGGTGGTCTGCGTGGCGTTGTTGAGGTTGTCCGCCAGCCCCTGCGTGTGCGTGGCGGCGTTGCCGATGGTGGTGTTGAGGCTGCTCAGGTTGCCCAGCGTGCCGGCCAGCTGGCTGTTGCGGTGCTCCAGCTTGGCGATCGCCGACTTGAGCGGCTCCCTGTCCGCGTTCGGCAGTGCGTTGAGCTGCGCGATGATCTCGGCGTTCGCCTCGTTGATGTCCGTGGCGGTGTTGATGAGCCCGCCCACCTGCTGGTTGGCCGAATTGATGGCGCCGGTCACCGTGCCCACGCTCTGGTTGGCCTTGTTCACGGCCTGGCTGAGCAGGCTGGAGCCCTGGTCGATGGTGCCGGAGGTATCCACGATGAAATCGGTGACGCTGTTCTGCGTGGTGCCGATGAGCTTGGATGCTCCGGCAAGGCCCTGTGCGGCGTCAAGGCCGAGCTTGCGCGCGTCCTCGATGGCCTCGCGCGCGGTGCGGGTCTGTCCGGGCGCCTTGTCCAGTGCGGTGTTGAGCTTGGCGATGGTGTTTCGCGTGGTCTGCACGTCGCCGGAGGCCTCGTCGAGGGCCGTGAGCGCCTTGGACTTGGTCTGGTCGGTGCTGGCGATGGCCTTGTCGCCGGCCTTGTTGATGACGTCCGTGAGCACCTTGGAGACGGTGGAGACGAACGTGGAGTTGACCGTACGGTCCAGCGTGGAGGCGCCCACGTCCGTGACCTTGGGGGCCACGGCGCTCGCCTTCTCGTTGACGTAGTACTCCAGGGTCGGTCGGTCGCTGCCGCCCGTCACCACGCCGGCGAGGTCATCCGAGAAGCTTTTGGGGATGACGATGGCGGCGTAGGCGTTGCCGGATTCCACCATGTCCATCGCCTCGGCCTGATTCACGAAGGTCCAGCCCAGCTGGGTGTTCTCCTTCATCTGCGCCACGATCTGGTCGCCGAGGTTCTGCTTGCCGATGAGGGTGTTGTCCGTGCCGGCGTCGTTGTTGGCGATGGCCACCTTGATGCCGCCGGTGTTGCCGTACGGGTTCCAGAAGCCCACGATGTTGTACCAGGAGTACAGCGGCGGGATGAACACCATGCCGAACAGGATCACCCAGGCGGTCGGCACCTTAAGCAGGCGCAGGATGTCGCGCTTGAGGACCTTGAGAATGTTGCGCACTGCATACCCCCGGTCTTGTGATGCTACGTTTCCCGTAGCGATACGGAAAACGTAGCGCTACGCAGTAAGTAGCGTAATGCCATGCCGGGAGATTTCGGGATGCGCGCGGCCGGAAACGCAGACTGCCCAGCGGCAAATCGTGCGCCGCTGGGCAGTCTGTCTATTTTGGTGATGGATGTCAGCTTTGGCTTCCACTCCTGGCTCCCCTTGTCAGGGCGTCGCCGTGAAACGGACAGCACGGTGTGCTGTCCGTAGGCGATGCGCGAGACGGTAGTCGAGCTAGCAAGACGTGAACGAAGTTCATCCTTGATTGCAGGGGAGCTGGCGGCGAAGCCGACTGAGGGGTAGTCCAGTAACAGTCATGTCAATCTTGGTTTAACGGAACCTTGCTGTATCAGCTCTGGATGGTGCTCGCGTCTTCGGAGGTGCCGTTCAGTTGGCTGGAAGATTCGGAGGAGCCGTCCGTGGACTGGCCCGAAGCGGAACCGCTCTGGCCGTCAGTCGACTGGCCTCCCGGAGCGGACTGGCCGCCGGGCATGGACGGCACGGAACCGGACTGGCCCGACTGGCTGCTGCCGTCGGAGCTGGACGAGCCGCTGGACGACTCGCTGTCCGTGGACTGTCCGCTGGAGGACTGACCATCGGTCGACTGGCCTCCCGGCAGGCTCTGGCCGCCCTGGCTGTTGCCGTTGCCGGACTGACCGCCCATGCCGCCCTGTCCGCCGCCCATCTGCATCTGCTGGCTGGACGAGGAGGAGCCGTTGCCGGCGATCGCACCGTACGCCATGCCGCCGCCGAGGCCGCCCACCAGGCCGCAGACCAAGCTGATGCCCACGATCAATGCGATGGCCTTGCCGGAGAACGTGCCGGCCGCAGCGGCCTCGCCGCCGGGGATCGCCGGGGCCACGGGAGCGTTGGCGGCGGCGGACTGCCAGTAGGCGTTGGCTTGGCCGGCCTGCTGCGTAGGCGCGCTGTACGCACCTGGCACGCCCTGCGTCGGGGCCGTGGCGAACGGGGTGGACTGCTGTGCGGACTGCGTCTGCTGGCTGGATGCTGAGCCCGCATAATTGCTGGCATTGGACTGCTGTGGCGTGTAGGACAGCGGCAGGCTCTGGTCGTCCGCCGAACCGGTGGATGCCGAAGCCGACGTGCCGCCGTTGATGCGGGCGGCACTCTGACCGGATTCCGCATACGCGCCGGACGTGCCGGTCGTGCCGGAGGACTTCGCCGTGATCGGCGTGGTGGAGCCGGTGGTCGGCTCGCCGCCGTTGTTCTGCGGGATGATGTTCGTGGTGTCGTTGTTGCTCATGATTGGTCCTTTCCTATGAACCGCTGGTACGGGAGTGCGCGGTTCGGAGCATCGCGGATTGGTGGTTATTGGCTCTGTCAAACCAATGCGGGCGCGCCCTTATCCTTGGCTCCCCTTGTCAGGGGAGCTGGCGGCGAAGCCGACTGAGGGGTAGTCCAATCGGGTTCATGCCGACTTTGGATTAACGGAGTCTTATTGGTTTATTGGTTGTGGTTTGGAAACGTGGTGCGGGGCCGAAGGGGCGAGGGGATAGCGCGTCGGGTGCGCCCCGCATCACCCGACGCAAATCTGATGGCTTCGTTCCTTGGCTCCCCGCTTTGAGAGAAGCCGTCTAGCAAAGCGGGAAGCGAAGGAACGCCGTTTGTGGCGTCACATGCTCCAGCTGGTCGAGGTGTCGAACTGGTCGTCGAAGTCGGAGCGGTCGATGAGGTCCGTGTCGAGCTGCGTGTCCTCACCGGTGGCGGAGTCCGGCAGCGTGGTGCCGTAGTCGCCGGTGACGGTCACGGTCACCGAACCGGTGCCCTTGGCCACGGTCTTGCCGTTCGCGACGATCGTCACGGTGTTGCCGTCCGAGTCGACCACCTTGCCGCCGTCCGCCACGTTCAGGGCGGAGACGGTGGTGTCGCCGGTGACCGTCCAGGTGGAGGTGTCGTCCACGTTCACCGTGATCGGGGCGTCCGAGGTGGATCCGTTCGCGTTCTCGGCGATCGAGGCCGTGCCGGTCCAGGTCGACCCCTCAAGCAGGTTCAGCGTGACTGAGGAGATGGTGTCCGCGCTCACCGCGCCCTTCAACGTCTGGTTGCGGCCGGTGAACACCACGGTCGCGCCGTTCGAACCGGCCTGGCCCCAATTGTTGGAGTCGTTGCCGGCCGCGGTGATGAGCGCCGCCTTGCTTGAATCGAAGTCGAGTGTGGTGTTGGACAGCACCACATCGGCCGTGGTGTTCGTGAAGTAGAACATCGAGCCGGACTGGATCGAGGACTTCAGCGTGGAATCCGCCGCCTGGAATGTGGCATGCTCGCCCGTGGTGGACTCGGCGTCGCCCGAGGTGGACTGGTAGATGATCACGCCGTTGGCGATCGGGTCGCTGGCCGTCTTGTCCGTGATGGTGCTGGTCAGCTTGGAATCCTTGATGAGGATGGTGTTCAGGCCCTCCATGCCGGCGATCTGCGAGCCGGTGGACGTGCCCGTGACCCCGGAGACCTGCACGTCGCCCGTGGAGTAGAGCAGCGGCGAGCCTGAGCCGGCGGTCGAAAGCGTGGAATCGGTGGCGGAGATGGAGCCGCCGCCGCGGTCGGTGGCGATGGTGGCGCTGTGGTCGCCCTGCGTGGAGGCGGTGACTGCGCTCGCCAGAATCGTGCCGCCGTACGTGGCGTCCAGCGCTCGTGAATTGTCGGACGTGGTGGTGATCTTCACGTTGTTGGCCAGTACGGTGCCCGAATCCGTGGCGAAGATGCCGTTCGAGCCGGAGCTGGAGGCGTTGAGCGAGGAGTCGGAGATGATGGTCTTGGAGTCCTCGCCCACGGTCAGGGAGACGGAGTTGGTGCCGTAGAAGTTGTTGTTGTCGGCGTTGTCCGAATCGCCGGACTTGTTCAGCGTGGCGTTCGTGAGGGTGAGGGTGCCGCCGTTTTCGGCCAGCGCCACGTTCTGGTCCGATTCGGTGGCCTCGGTGGTCTCGCCGTCGGAGCTGACCTTCTTGCCGTCCGCGGTGAGGGCACCGGAGTAGGTGCCGGTGTAGTCGAAAGTCATGGTGTCGGCGCCTCCGCCCATGCCGCCCTGCGCGTTGCCGTTCGCGGCGGAACTGCTGCTGGAGGAGCCGAGTCCCAGATTGGAGGCGATGGCGGTGCCGGCCATGCCGTATCCGAATCCGGTGATCAGGGAGATGGCGGCCGCTGCGGCCGCGGCCTTGCCAAGCGGAAGCTGTGCGGTGCGGCGGGCCTTGGACGAGCCGGGGCGGGCGTCTCGATGCTGGTTGTCGTTTCCGTGGGCGGACGTCCGCCGCTTGCCGGACGAATGCGTGCTGGTCATGATGATTCCTTTCACAGTGCATGGCGGTTACTGCTGCCCGCGCTTGCGGTGGGCACTCGTCGTGCGTTGATGGTTTCAGTACACCGCTCCTGCCGCAAAGGTCCCTTGTATGGCCCGAAAGAGTCTCTGGAACTTCTGTCAAGGCCTTCTGGACAGTTTTGGGGAGTTTCCTGAAAGCCCCGGCGTGCTAGCGTGGGCAGAAGCCGAATATGTAAATGGCCTTTTTCTGGCTCCCCTCTCTGAGGGGAGCTGTCAGCGAAGCTGACTGAGGGGAGTCATATGCAGTGTCACTCCCCTCAGTCTCACTTCGTTCGACAGCTCCCCTCAGAGAGGGGAGCCAAAAAGTCGCCAGCATAGGCTCATGCCGATTCGATAACGCTTCATAAATGAGGAGACACCGTATGACACAAGTCTCGCCTTCCGAGTCCCCGGAGGAATCGGCCGTGGTCGCCGAACTGGCCGCCACTGAGCTGGACGGCGCCGACATGGACCTGGATGCCAAGCGACTGCCGATTCTGGCCCGCGTCTACGGCGTGCTGGTGCTGCTGGACGGACTGGCAACGCTGCCCATCCTGGTGCTGTCCTCCCTGTACGCCATCCGTGAGATCGCGGAGGGCCGCGGCCACGTGGACGCGCTGAGCCTGACCTTCATCCTGACCGCGGCGCATGCGGTGGTGCTCATCGTCAACGCCGTGTGCCTGACCATTTTCGGCGTATTACTGGTGCGCAACCGACGCCGGTACGCCGCACGCTGGGCGTACGTGCTCATGCCGCTCACCCTGGCGGACGGCATGCTGTCGTTGGCGCTCGAAGGCCTCGGCTGGAACCTCGTGTTGCCGGCCATCCAGATGGTCATCCTCATCGTGATTTCCGTCACGGCCGATCCGTCGCTGCGAGAGGAACGTCGGCTGCAACGTGCGCTCAGGCGCATGGACGAACGCAGCGACTACGAATCCGCCGTGGCCGCAGGCATGCTCGGGCGCGACCAGTCCGGCAAAGGCTACATCGCGCTGGACTTCTTCAATATCTTCTGGCTGTTCACCATCGCTTCCGTGGGAGGACTCGTCATCGAGACGATCTACCACATGGCGCTGTACCACGGCGAACTGCAGGACCGTGCGGGCCTGCTGTGGGGCCCGTTCTCGCCGATCTACGGCTGCGGGGCCGTGCTGGTGACCGTCTGCCTGAACCGGTTGTGGAAAGCGAACCCGTTCCTCATCTTCTGTGCGTCCGCGGTGATCGGCGGCGCGTTCGAATACTGCACGAGCTGGTTCATGGAGGTGGCGTTCGGCATCACCGCGTGGGACTACACCGGCCAGTGGCTGTCCATCGACGGCCGCACGTCCGGCAAGTACATGTTCTTCTGGGGCCTTATCGGTGTGGTGTGGGTCAGGTTCCTGCTGCCGCGCATGCTTGCGCTTATCAACCGGATCCCCTGGAAGGTGCGCTACTCGCTGACTGCGGTGTGCGCGGTGCTCATGGTGATCGACATCGTTTTCACGCTGATGGCGCTGGACTGCTGGTACGGGCGCATGGCCGGTCAGGTGCAGGATTCGCCGGTCGCCATGTGGTTCGGCGAGCATTTCGGTGATTCCTACATGGCCGACCGATTCCAGACGATGCACATCGACCCCTCCAAGGCCGGACGTATGTGATTCCGCTACGCGGGCAGCGTAAGACGACCCGTGCGCGGGGTCATGCCGAACGATAGACTTGCAGTTGTTTGACCGAAGTCAAGGAAAGGCAAGGCAATGGCCGAAGCTACTGCAAATATCGGCGTTATCGGACTGGCCGCCATGGGCTCCAACCTGGCGCGCAACCTGGCCCACCACGGCAACACGGTGGCCCTGTTCAACCGTCATTACTCCCGTACCGAAAAGCTGATGGACGAGCACGGCACCGAGGGCAACTTCGTGCCGGCCAAGACGCTGGAGGAGTTCGCCGCGTCCCTGAAGCGCCCGCGTACGGCCATCATCATGGTCAAGGCCGGCGCCCCGACCGATGCCGTGATCGAGCAGCTCGAGGAGGTCTTCGAGCCCGGTGACATCATCGTGGACGGCGGCAACAGCTTCTTCAAGGACACCATCAAGCGCGAGAAGGAAGTGCGCGCCAAGGGCTTCCACTTCGTGGGCTGCGGCGTGTCCGGCGGCGAGGAAGGCGCGCTCAACGGCCCGTCCCTGATGCCCGGCGGCACCGCGGAATCCTGGAAGACCCTCGGCCCGATTCTCGAATCCATCGCGGCCAAGGTCAACGGCGAGCCCTGCGTGACCCACATCGGCACGGACGGCGCCGGCCACTTCGTCAAGATGGTGCACAACGGTATCGAGTACGCGGACATGCAGGTGATCGGCGAGGCTTACGACATCCTGCGCCGCGGCCTGGGCATGGACGCCGAGGAGATCGGCGACGTGTTCGAGGAGTGGAACAAGGGTGATCTCGATTCCTACCTCATCGAGATCACCGCCGAGATCCTGCACCACAAGGACGCCGAAACCGGCAAGCCGTTCGTGGACGTGGTCGTCGACCACGCCGGCATGAAGGGCACCGGCACCTGGACCGTGCAGACCGGTCTGGAGTTCGGCTCCCCGGTCGCTTCCATCGGCGAGGCCGTGTTCGCCCGTGCCCTGTCCTCCCACGGCGAGCTGCGCGAGGCCGCTCAGAAGGAAGGCCTGGCCGGTCCGAACAAGACCATCGACCTGAACGGCGAGGAGAAGGCCGCATTCGTGGAGGACGTGCGCAAGGCGCTGTTCGCTTCCAAGGTGGTCGCCTACGCCCAGGGCCTCAACGAGATTCAGGACGGTGCCAAGGAATACGGTTGGGACATCAACCTGTCCGAGGTGGCCCGCATCTGGCGCGGCGGCTGCATCATCCGCGCCCAGTTCCTGCTCGACCGCATCACCGAGGCCTTCAAGGGCGACAACCCGCCGGAGAGCCTGCTGTTCGACCCGTACTTCGAGAAGATCATCGGCGAGTCCCAGGACGCCTGGCGCCGCGTGATCGTGAAGGCCATCGAGGCCGGCATCCCGACCCCGGTGTTCTCCAGCTCCCTGGCCTACTACGACGGCCTGCGCTCCAAGCGCCTGCCCACCGCCCTGACCCAGTCCCAGCGTGACCTCTTCGGTGCCCACACCTACGGCCGCGTCGACAAGCCGGGTGTGTTCCACACGTTGTGGGCCGAAGCGGGCCAGCCTGAAATCGAAGCGTAGCTTCGTAATTTCAGGCTTAGGAGAGCCCTGTGGGCTCTCCGGCCTTCTTCGGTTGCGAGGCGGTTTACCGCCGAGCCAGATCTGAGCCCGGCCGTAGGCCGGTCCGTAATTGCTGGTCGAAGAAGGCAAGCCTGAAGAGCAGCAGAGCTGATTTTCAGGCTTGAGCACAGTCAAATGGACTGTTGACTGACCCACTGGACTGGCGGTTATGCTGCCATTCCAGTGGGTTTTCCATTCTTCTTCGAAGGCCGGCGGATATGCCGCTGAGCCAGGGCTGATTTTTGCCGCAACAGGCCCCGCATTGCAGGGGCCAAGGGCGATGAAGGCAAGCTGCACTCTGAAGATGTGTTCTCGTCTTTCGGTTTGAGGAGAGCTCGATGGGCTCTCCTGATTTTCCTCTCACAGCGGCTATGTCACCGTGTCGGTCCTGGGGTTCCTCCGCGCAATGCAAATCCGTGCCCCAATAGCCACTTTTCGTATCAAATTCGAGTATCGGGGCACGCGATGTGCCCCCGGAGACTGATTTGAGGCGTTTTTAGCGTATCGGGGCAAATGAGAATCGTTGGAATTCCGCCGTTTTTGTCTGAATCGTCAAAATGACGTGATAAGGCCCGTGCCCCCATATGCGATTCTGACGAAAAATGGGCTATCGGGGCAAGCAATATTGCCCCGATAGCCCATTTTTTTAGGTGAAATGCCCTTACGGGGCACACGGTCTGTGCCCGCGCCCACCTCAGAGCTTCGTCACGGTCTCCTCGGTCGAGAACCAGACGAATTCGTCCACTCCACCGGCGAACGACGACGGATATGCCGGATTGTTCGGCTGTGCGAACACGTGCGCCAGCGACTCGGCCTTGCCGGCACCGGCCGCGAAGAACCACGTGTGACGGGAACGCGCGATGAGCGGCGCGGTCAACGAGACGCGCAACGGCGGCATCTTGGGGGAGTGATTCACGCCCACAGCCAGTCGATCGGCGACCAGCACCTCGTCATGTCCGGGGAACAGCGAGGCGTAATGGCCATCCGGTCCCATGCCCAGAATCATCAAGTCGATGGCCGGCTTCGGTCCCAGCTCTCGCGTCAACTCGTCCTCATAAGCACGGGCGGCAGCTTCCAGCAGCGTGTCATTGACGGCATCGGCCGCAGCTCGGACGGAAGCATCGTCGCTGGCGGCATCCGCCATCACCGATGCGATCTCCTCGGCGGAGCGTACGTCTGCCGCCATCTCATGAATATTCGATTCCGGCAGCTTGCCATCGGCCACCAACTGGTCGAGCAGCAGCTTGCGGGCCTCCAGCGCGTTGCGGTCGGCGTTGTCTGCCGGCACGAAGCGTTCGTCGCTCCACCAGAAGTGGACGCGCTGCCAGTCGATGGCATCCGCCAGCGGATCGGCGAGCACCAGACCCAACGGCTGAGCCGCCGAACCGCCGGACAACGCCACATCCACGCGCTTGCGCTGACCGCCGTCGGGCAACCGTTCACTCAGCAAATCCAGCAGCGTCAGCACAAAGCGCCGCGCGCCCGCCTGAATCATCAGGTCCTTGCCCGGATAAACCACCAGTTTACGTTCCGCCATACGTGTTCCTTTTCCTCTTGCGTATTGAAAAGAGTAGTGCCAGCTCCCCTCTCTGAGGGGAGCTGGCAGCAAAGCTGACTGAGGGGAGCAATTCATATGGCTCTGTTAAACCAGGATTGACATGCCCTTTATCCTTGGCTCCCCTTGTCAGGGGAGCTGGCGGCGAAGCCGACTGAGGGGTAGTCCAATGGAATTCATGTCAATCTTGGT
>NZ_QFFM01000001.1 GCF_003129905.1 Bifidobacterium callitrichidarum | reverse complement strand
CGGCCGCGGGGGGGGGCATGCCGGGCTCGGAACAGTAGATGCACCGCCAGTCGTTGGGCGCGATCTTCGAGACCTCGTCGTACGGGCCGGGCATTTCCAGCTGGACCGTGGCCTGTGAGCGCGGCTCGTCGGCGGGGTTGATGGCCACACAGTCATCGCCCACGCGGAACACCACCACCTCGTCCTCGCGGGGCACAATCATGCGCGCACCGCCGAAGTACGCGGGATTGCCGCGACGCAGACGAATCAGCGCCGCGTAATGGTCCACCAGACTGCTCAATCGTTGCGCACGGCGCCAGTCGAGCTGGTTCAGAGCCACAGGACTGCGGAACGAATCGGAGACGCCATGTTTGGTGCGGGCGAATTCCTCGCCGCCCAACAGGAACGGCACGCCGGCCGCGGTGAACACGACGCCGGCCGCCAGCCGGTTCGACTGCATGAGATCCTCGCAGCACTCGCCTTCGGCCGCGTAATCGACCTCGGTGGGAATCGGGCGCATGGTGGCGCACAGCTTGTCCCACAGGGTCAGGTCGTCGTGCGCGGACACGTACTGGATGAGCTGGCCGACGGCCGCGGTGCCGCTCAGGGTGCCACGCCAGCCGTCCTCGGCATGACGGATGTCGTCGGCGTAATCGGCGGCTGCGCCGGTCAGGTAACCGGGCACCTTCTGGTAGAACACGTGGCCGCGAACCGCGTCGCGCGTGGAATCGCAGAACATGCCGATACGCGGGCTCAGGTACGGCATGCCGCGCTTGTCCGCCAGAATCGTGCCCTTAACGAGCGCGGTCTCGCGGGCGGCCCAGGGCTCGCCGTGCATGAGGATGGACGCGCCGCCCGGCAGCTGGTCGAGCGCGGAACGGACGGCGTTCATGGTGTCCACGTCGATCAGACCCATGAGGTCGAAGCGGAAGCCGTCGATGTGATATTCGCGCGCCCAGTAGGTCACGGAATCCACGATGTACTTGCGCATCATCGGATGCTCGGTGGCCACGTCGTTCGTGCAGGCCGAGCCGTCGGCGAAGCTTCCGTCCTCGCGACGCCGCAGCGCGTAGCCGGGGATCATGCGCTCGAACCAGTTGTCGGTGGAGAACATGTGGTTGTAGACCACGTCCATGATCACCTTGATGCCAGCCTTGTGCAGGGCCTGGATCATCCGCTTGCATTCGCGGATGCGCACTTCGCCGTCAAACGGGTCAGTGCTGTACGAGCCTTCGGGAACGTTGTAGTTGAGCGGGTCGTAGCCCCAGTTGAAGCCGTGGCGCGGATCATCGCGCGCGAGGGATTCGTCGATGGAGCCATAGTCATAGAACGGCATGAGCTGCACGGCGGTGACGCCAAGACGCTTGAGATATGCCACGCAGGTGGGGAATTCGCCGTCGCCGTCCACGCTGGTGTTCGGGTAGGTGAAGGCGAGGTAGGTGCCGCGGTGCTCGAACGGCACGCCGCTGTGCGGGTCGTTGCTGAAGTCGCCGATGTGGGTCTCCCAGATGACCAGGTCACGACTGGGGATGTGCGGGCGATGGTCTTCGGACCAACCGTCCGGGTCCGTGCGGCTCAGGTCCACGACCATGCTGCGGCGGCCGTTCACGCCGGCGGCGCGGGCCCACGGGTCAGCAGTGCGATGTTCGGTGCCGTCCGGGAAACGCACGATGTAGTCGTAGTAGACGCCGTGGCCGATGCCGTCGCAGCGGACCAGCCAGGTGCCGTCCGCGCCGGGGGCGAGCTCGTAGGTTTCGAAGGGGAAGGCGGCGGGATTGATGGAGACGGGCGTTTCCATCCCCGCTGTCACCACGGATTCGGCATCGTCGATCACGGCCTCCTCGTCCGAGGATCCGGTCTTGAACAGCCGCAACGTGACGCCGCTGGCCGTAGGGGCCCAGACGCGGAACGTGGTGCCTTTGGCGTCCGGGAACGCGCCGAGATCATCGTCCGTATACACCGGATAATCCGGGCATGGCAGGGCAGTTTCGGCGGGGGTCCAGTCGGCCACGGCCAGTGAAGCGGGTTGCGGCACGGGAAGCTCCTTTCCTTGGGGTATATGAGAATGGCTCCCGGACTCGGCGGGAGCCATTTGTGTTGTGTACGTGGTGCTATGGGTGGCGAGGCAATGGGGCTCCCCTCAGTCAGCTTCGCTGACAGCTCCCCTCGGAGAGGGGAGCCGAAAAGAAAGTCGCCTTCGGTCCAGCAAGAACGGACCGGCCTGCGGCCGGGCTCAATCCGACCTTCGCTCGGGCTACCGCCTCGCTCAGGCTGAGCCTACGGACAGTCCACCGGACTGTCCGCTTAACGACCTCGCCTTCGGCCCCTGCAAGAACGGACCGGCCTGCGGCCGGGCTCAATCCGACCTTCGCTCGGCTATCGCCTCGCTCAGGCTGAGCCTACGGACAGTCCACCGGACTGTCCGCTTAACGGCTCAGCCCTTCACCGATCCCGACATCGATTCCTGATAGAAGCGTTGCATGACGATGAAGAGGATGGCGATCGGGATGGAAATCACCACGGCCGCGGCGGCGAAGCGCGCGTACCAGTTCTGGATGTATTCCTTCTGCAACATGAGCCACAGGCCCAGGGCGACCGTGTAGTTCGACTGCGTGCGGCAGATGACTTTGGCCATCACAAAGTCGAGCCACGGGGTCAGGAAGCCGATGATGGCCTGGTAGACGATCATGGGCTTGCAGATCGGGATGATGATCTTGTAGAACACCTGCAGGCGGGTGCAGCCGTCGAGCATCGCGGCCTCGTCGAGCGAAGTCGGGATGGTGTCCATGTATCCCTTCATCACGTAGAAGCCGGCGCCGGAGCCCGCCGAATAGACCAGAATCAGGGCGATGGTGGTCAGTCCCTCGCTGGTCAGGCCCACGGCCTTAAGGATGAAGTAGATGGCGGAGACGGCCATGATGCCCGGGAACATGCCCAAGATCAGCACCACGTTCATGAAGGTCTTGCGGGTGCGGAAGCGCAGGCGGCTCATGCAGTAGGCCACGGCCAGCACGAACACCACGGAGATGACGCACACGAAGCACGCCACGATGAGCGTGTTCATGAACATCTTCGGGAAGTCGAGCACGGTCTTGTCCGTGAACAGGCCGATGTAGTTGTCCAACGAGAACTCGGTCGGGAAGAACGTCTTGGTGTACGGAGCGGTGTTCTTGTTGAAACTTTCCGCGAAGACCCACACGATCGGGATCAGCCAGATCACGGCCATGACGGCCAGGAACAGGTGAGAGAGGATGTCTCCCAGGATGCGGCGCTTCTTCGCATCGTGCATGAGGCTGTGCGATTCAGCCTTCTGAATGCTGTGGTTGCTCATCAGCGGAATGCCTCCTCATTCTTGTAGGAACCGGAGTTGCGGTAGGTGATCAGCGACACCACCGCGAGGACGATGAACGTCATGATGCCGATGACCGCGCCGAGGTTGTAATCGTTCTTATCGACCGTGAGCTTGTACAGCCAGGTGATAAGCAGATCGGTGGTGCCGGCGGAGTCGCCGATCGGCACCGGGGCGCCGCCCGACAGCAGGTAGATGACGTTGAAGTTGTTCACGTTGCCGGTGAACGTGGTGATCAGGTACGGCGTGAGTACGAAGATGATGTACGGCATGGTGATCTGGGTGAAGATCTGCCACCAGTTCGCGCCGTCCAGCTTGGCGGCCTCGTACAGGTCGGCCGGGATGTTCTGCAGGATGCCGGTGATCTGCATGATCGTGTACGGGATGCCGACCCACAGGTTGATGATGATGACCGTGACGCGCGCCCACGTGGTGTTCGTGAAGAACGGCAGCGCCTGGTCGATCCAGCCCCACTGCATGAGCAGTCGGTTGATGGCGCCAGTCGGCTGGAGCATGGTGTGCATCACCAGCAGGGACACAAACTGCGGCACGGCGATGGACATGGAGAAGCACGCGCGCCAGAAGCCCTTGAACCGCGTGGTCTTGCGGTTGATGACCATGGCGAAGAACATGCCGAGGAAGAAGTTGAGGAAGGTGGCGAAGAACGCCCACACCAGGGTCCAGATGGTCACCTGGATGAACAGACGGGCGCTGACGGTGCCGTTGCCGGTGGAGAACAACTTGCCGAAGTTCTCGAAGCCCACCCAGTCGAAGAGCACCAGATGGTTGCGGTCGTAGCTGGTGAAGGCCATCGAGATCATGAAGATCAGCGGCAGCACGGTGAACACGAGGATGCCGAGGGTCGGCAGGAACATGAGCAGCTGGTAGGCCTTCTCGTCGGTCAGCGCGCGCAGGTCGTCCCTGAGGCTCGGGGCCTTGCCGTTCTGGCGGGTCAGGCATTCCGCCTTGTACGCGCACTTGAGGGAGATGGTCCACAGGTAGACGAACAGGATGCAGGCCACGATGGTGCACACGCCGTACAGCAGGATGACCACGGAGTTGTCGCCCTGGACGTACACCCAGAAGCCGTCCACGAGCTGCTTGCCCTGCTTCTGGGTACCCAGGCTGGGCAGCTTGGACAGGTAGTTCACGCCGTTCGTGATCATGAACACGATGAACGCGACTTCGAGCGCCAGCAACGCGACGCCCTTGACATACTGCTTGCGGACGATGTTGCCGAGGCCGAAGACGACTGCGGACAGCTTGGTGAACACGTCACCCTTGGTCAGCGCGTTCCTCACCGAATACGGCGAGGGCGCCACATAGTCCGCGCCCATCCTGCGACGGCGCTTCATCTCCCGCGGAGAAAGGGTTGCTGTGGTCATTGCACCCTACCGCCTCTCACGATAACGATTGATGGTTGAAATAGTTGAAAAGTTGGTGGTTTCCCGATGCCGTCCCGCCTGCCGGCCGCAGCCCCGACGCCGCAACCTGCGCTGACCCAAGTAAAGCCCGGACACCGCGTGCACGCTGCCCGAGCTCTGCTTGGCAATGAAGGAGGAGGAGAAACAAGAAGACGAAACCGCTTGGTGGTGCTGGGGATTGCGGGCGAATCGCGGTTCCCCTCATCGCCCGCAACTGGCGTACCTTTGACGGACCTCCAGCACCGATTTTCAGTTATCTGTTTTCAGTTATGTTCAGTTATAGGTGAGGTTGGGCGGCGTGAAGGAGTGGAGTATTACCGTCGCCCAAGTCTGTGGTTATCGGCCGGGCTGTCACTCGGCGTACTTGCCGACCTGCTTGACCCACTCGTCGGTCTTGGCCTGGGCGTTGTCGGAGGTGACTTCCTTGTTCAGGATGGCGTCGCCGAAAGCCTTGGCCGGATCCCACCAGGAGCCCATGCCAGCCAGACCGGACTGCAGGATGGCAGTGTTGGCCATGGTGTTGGTCTGGGCGATGGCGACCGGGTCATCGGTGGTCAGGCTGGACAGGGACTTGTCGGTCGGGATGATGTTGCGCAGCTCGTAGTGCAGCTTCTGGGACTCGGTGGAGCCGAGGTAGGCGGCGAACTGGGCGGCGGCCTTCGGATTCTTGGCGTTCGGGTTGTAGGCGGCGGCCTTGGTGGCGGCGAAGGACTTCATCTGCTTGGTCTGGCCGTTCACGGTGAAGGTCGGCAGCTGGGCGGCGCCGAAGTTGTCGCCGAGGGCCTTCTTGATGTCCGCGGCGGACCAGGAGCCGGAGAAGAAGGCCTTGACGGTGCCTTCGGTCATCTCGGACAGGCCGGAGTTATCGGAGCTGTTGTGGAAGTTCGGGTTGGCGGCGAGGTCGACCAGGTACTTGGAGATGTCGCCGGCGTCCTTCGGGAAGACCATGCCGGCGCTTTCGTCGGTGCCGTTCTCGCCGAAGAGCTGCAGGCCGTCATAGAAGCCGCCGATGTACCAGGAGTCGTTGAGCGGGAAGGAGATGGCGGCCTTGGAGATCATGGTGTCCAGGCTCTTGATGTCCTCGTCGGAGAAGGCGGACTTGTCGTAGTACATGAACCAGGTGTTGTCCGTGTAGGGCACGCCGTAGTACTTGCCGTCGGTGCCGGTCATGGAGGCGACTTCCAGATCGCCGTTCTGCTCCTTGAGCTGCTTGACGGCGTCGGTGCCGAGCTCGCCGATGCCCTGGACCTTCATGAGGGCGCCGAGCTGGTCGGAGGCGAACATGTAGACGTCGGCTGCGGCGGTCGGGTCGGTCTGCACCTTGGTGGAGGCGTCACCCTCGGAGACCACGTCGTTCTTCCACGTGATCTTGTACTCCGGGTGATCCTTCTCGAAGTTGGCCTCGACCTGGGTGAGCCAGGCCTCGGAGCCGTCATCGCCCTTGGCCTGATCCTCCTGCGGGGCCCAAACGCTCAGGGTGACGTCCTCGGTGCCGGCGGTGGAGGAGCCACCGTTGCCGGAGTCGGAGCCGCCGCAAGCGGCGAGCGGCATGAGCATGGCCACGGCGGCGGTGAGGCCGAGAGCCTTCTTCCAGTTGATCTTCATTGATCGGTCCTTTCTTTCTCTGTTCTTGGCCGGTTACGTCCAAAGTTCTCGATTCGATGCACACGTTTTCAATCCATCACTGGATATTGTGTTGCATACGCTCGCATCATCTTGGTTTTGCCTAGGAATGTTTCGTGTTTGCAACGCTGCGGAACATCGTCGGCTGTAAGTGTAGCACGTTTTTTGCATACGTTGGCAATTCTTGGTAGACCAGTAGTATTGCAATCGATGGGCAATACCCGTGAACCCGCACAAACAAAGGAGTTTCGATGACCGACAATGCGCGACACGCCCAAGAATCCCCCCGTCCATTCGCCCGCCCGAGCTGGCTTTCGGGGGCGCGTTTCTACGAGATCTATCCGCAGAGCTTCGCCGATTCCAACGGAGACGGCATCGGCGACATCCCCGGCATCATCAGCAGACTGGACTACGTATCCGGGCTCGGCTGCAACGCGCTGTGGATCAACCCGTGCTTCGACTCCCCGTTCAAGGACGCCGGCTATGACGTGCGCGACTACATCCAAGTGGCCGCACGCTACGGCACCAACGACGACCTCGTCGCCCTGTTCGAAGCGGCTCACGAACGCGGCATGCACGTACTGCTCGACCTGGTGCCCGGCCACACCAGCGAGGAACACGCCTGGTTCCGCGCCTCCGCTCAGGCCGATCCCGCCGAACGCGAGGGGCTGTCCGAACGCTACATCTGGACCGACTGCTGGATTTCCGGCGGCGACGGCCTGCCGTTCATCGGCGGCGAGACCGAACGCGACGGCACCTATATCCTCAACTTCTTCAAGTGCCAGCCCGCACTCAACTACGGCTTCGCGCACCCGAAGCATGCCTGGCAGAAGCCAGCGCTCGGCCCGGACGCCCTCGCCACCTGCGAGGCGTTGCTGGACGTGATGCGCTTCTGGCTCTCGCGCGGGGCGGACGGCTTCCGCGTGGACATGGCGGACAGCCTCGTCAAGCACGACGAGGCGGGCAAACCCTTCACCATCCGCACCTGGCAATACCTGTTCTCGAAGATCCGTCCCGAATTCCCCGAAGCCGCATTCGTCTCCGAATGGGGGCGCCCGTACGAGTCGATGCAGGCCGGCTTCGACATGGACTTCTACCTCGACTGGCGTTGGGACGGCAATCCGAACGGCTACAACATGCTGCTGCGCAACACGGATACCCCGCTCGCGCATGAGGGCGACGGCAGCTACTTCAACGCCGACTCGGGCGCCTCGATCGCGCCGTTCCTCGATCAGTACCTGCCGCAACTGCGTGACGCCGAGCGCGCGGGCGGCCTGTTCGACCTCATCACCTGCAATCACGACACCCTGCGCACGGCGCAACGCCTCACCGAACGCGAGCGCAAGGTGGCGTACGGCATGCTCATGACCATGCCAGGCTGCCCGTTCCTCTATTACGGCGACGAGATCGGCATGCGATACCGCCCGCTGCCCACCAAGGAGGGCGGTTACACGCGCACCGGCAGCCGCACGCCGATGCAGTGGGAAGAGGGTGCGGCGAATCTCGGGTTCTCCACCGCTGGCACCGATGAGCTGTACCTGCCGATCGATGCGGCCGAGGATGCGCCGACCGTTTCGGACGCGGAGGCACGCGAGGATTCGCTGCTGCACTGGGTGCGTTCAGTGCTGGCGTTGCGGGCCGAGCAGCCGGCGTTGAATGCGGATGCCGGGTTCGACGTGGTCGCCGCACCGGCCGAGGGGCGAACGTTCGCGTATCTGCGCCGGCCGAATACGGCCGGGGATTCCGGCGTTGATGCCGACAGCGCCAATGCAAGCGCTGCCGGCGGCACCCACGGCGAGGGCGCACGCACCCTGCTCATCGCCATGAATCCGGGACGCGAGACCGCACACGTCGCGATGCCGATAGGGGAGCTTGCGGGCGACGCTTCCGTGCTGCTGGGATTGGGCGATCCGGCCGTCGACGGCGGGATGCTGACCCTGCCCCCGCAGTCGTTCGCCGTGATTGGATGATTGGCTATACGGTTCCGGCGCCCAGTGGCGGTCGAAAGCCACGGACTGGCCGACCGCAATCCGGCTGCAAAGCGGCGGCGCCCCCAACGCACCGACGTATTGCAATCGTTGTCAAAATGAGTTACCGTTGAAGACAGCACAGCAAGCACATTGGTCTGTCAGATTACCGAAACCTCAGCGAAGAGCGGCATTCGAACAGCAATGCAAACGAACAGCAACCTTCAGCCAACAAAGGAGTCCACATGACTGACGCGCGCACTCACGAAGCAGCAACCACCGACACCGGCACCCCCCAACGCACGGAAAGCGCGCAGCGTCTGGCCCGACCGCTCATCAAGCTCGCCAAGGCCTGCGGACTGGCCACCTCGTTCATCGACCAGCTCGGCACCTACACCGAAATCAGCGACGACGCGCTGGTGGCGGTGTTGAAGGCGCTGGACGTGGACGCCTCGACCCCGGAGGCCATCGACCGGTCCATGGAGAAACTGGAGGAGGAAAACAGCAAACGTTTGCTGGCACCGACCATCGTGGCCTACGTCGGTCAGACCACCACCATCGCACTGAACTGCCCGGCGGATGCGGACGTCACCGTCACCATGACCCTGGAGAACGGCGAGGCGTATGACGGCGTCACCGTGCTGCCCGACCTGAATTCCGGGCATCCGATCCTGAGCCTCGATGCCGACCTGCCGATGGGCTACCACACGCTTGACGCGCAGGCGGACGGACGTACCGGCCACGCCACCATCATCGCCGCGCCGGCCCGCATCCCCGTGCCTGACAAGGTGGCCGAACAGCAGCGCTGGGGCTGGATGACGCAGATGTACTCCGTGCGCTCCCACGACTCGTGGGGCGTGGGCGACTATGGCGATCTCAAGCGTCTGCTCATCGACGCCGCGCACGAATCCGGCGCGGACTTCATGCTCATCAACCCGATCCACGCCGGCGCGCCGATCCCGCCGCTCGAGCCCTCGCCGTACCTGCCGGAATCGCGTCGATTCCTCAACGTGACGTACATCCGCCCGCAGGACATCCCCGAATACGAAACGCTGCCGGCCGACGTCAAGGCGCAGGTGGACGAGCTGCACGCTTCGGTGGCCGCCCGCAACGACGAGGCAACCCCGATGGACATCAACGCGGCATGGTCCGCCAAGCGCCCGGCGCTGCGTCTCATCTTCGACGCAGGCCGCAACGCCAAGCGCGAGCTGGAATTCGAGCATTTCAAAGCCACCGCAGGCCCGGACCTCGATTCCTTCGCCACATGGTGCCTGTGCTTCGAGGTGTGGGGCGCGCCGTGGGGCGAGAATCGTTGGTTCTTCGAGAAGCCCATCGACGATCCGGCCGTCCAGGAGCTGGTGGAGAAGCACCATGACCTGTTCGAGTTCAACCGCTGGCTGCAGTGGATCGCCGCCGAGCAGGTGACCGCCGCCCAGCAGGCGGCCACGGAAAGCGGCATGGCGCTGGGTCTTATGCAGGACATGGCCGTGGGCGTGCACGGTCTCGGCGCGGACGCCTGGGCCAATCCGGAGCGTTTCGCCACCGGTTCGGTGACCGTGGGCTGCCCGCCGGACTTCTACAACCAGCAGGGCCAGGATTGGGGCCAACCCCCGTTCAACCCGCGCTATCTGGAGTCCACCGGCTACCAGGTCTACCGCGAGATGGTGCATGCGATGTACGAGCACGCGGGTGCCGTACGCATCGACCACGTGCTGGGCCTGTTCCGCCTGTGGTGGATTCCGCAGGGGCTCGGCGCCAAGAACGGCGCATACGTGATGTACAACCACGAGGCGATGCTCGGCGTGCTGGCCATCGAAGCCACGCGCGTAGGCGGCATGGTGATCGGCGAGGATCTGGGCACCGTGCCCGATTACGTGCGCCGCATCCTGGCCGATCACGGCGTGCTCGGCACCGACGTGGAATGGTTCTCGCGCGTGGACGATTCCCCGAACGCGGGCGACCCGTACAAGGAGCCGGGCGAATACCGCAAGCAGGCGCTGGCCTCGGTGACCACGCACGACCTGCCGCCGACCGCCGGTTATCTGAACTTCGAACACGTCAAACTGCGCGAGGAGCTGCATCTGCTCAGCGAGCCGGTGGAGGCGTTCGCGGCATCGGCGATGGCCGAACGGACGGCCATGATGAACCGTCTGGTGGAAAGCGGCTACATTCCGGCCTCGGTGGCCGAGGATGTGGAGGGCCATATCCAGGAGATCGTGGAGGCGATGCACGCGATGCTCACCGATACGCCGTCGCTGCTGTTGCAGGCGGCGCTAGTGGACGGTGTGGGCGAGACCCGCTCGCAGAACCAGCCCGGCACCTCGTACGAATACTCGAACTGGCGCGTGCCGCTGGCCGACGAGCACGGCCATGTGGTGCACACCGATGAGGTGTTCTCGCTGCCGCGCGTCCGCTCGCTGTCCGCAGTGATGCAGCGCAAGCGCCGCTGACGGAGCCAACCGGAGCCAACCGGAGCCAACCGACCGAAGCCTGCCACTGCCCAGCGCGCAGTGGCAGGCTTTCTGCGTTACGAGGGGCTCTTCCCATGGTTTCCGAAGGTCTATCTGCGTTACAAGGGGCTCCTCATCCGCATATCGGCAAGTATCCGCGTTGAAATGATGCGTCTCATACTCGGGGATATGCCCTTCGGGAGCCCCTCGTAACGCAGATAGGCCTCCCCGCAACGGCGGATCAGCCCCTCGTAAGCGAGTTAGCCCGAGCACCCCGGCACCCCGCTCATGATATCGTTGTCACAGCTATGACGATTTCGATGACGGAGAAAGCGGGGCGGCGATGACCAAGGCAAGCATTCAGGCGGTGGCGCGGGAGGCCGGCGTCTCCGTATCCACGGTGTCCCGCACCTTTGCCAAGCCCGATCTGGTGCTTCCCGAGACACGCGACAAGGTGATGGCGGCGGCCGAGAAGCTGGACTATTCCGTCTCCCGTTCGGCGGCCGCGCTGAAGTCCGGCCAGTCGTTCCGCGTGGCGTTGCTGGCCAGCGAGACCATCACCACCTGGTTCAACTCGAACATCTTCGCCGGCCTCGACTCCACGTTGCGGCCCGCCGGGTACGACACCGTGGTGTATCCGATGAGCAACGCGGACGAACGCCGCAGCTTCTTCGAGGATCTGCCCGTGAGGCGTAACGCGGACGCGGTGATTGTGAGCTCCTTCAACATCGAACCGGCCGAGGTGGAACGCCTCAAGCACATGCATGTACCAATCATCGGCATCAACATTCCCTCCACCGAAGGCTTCGACGCGGCCGTGAGCATCGACGACCGCGCGGCCACACGTGCCGCCAGCGAACACCTCATCGCGCTGGGGCATCGCAGCATCGCCTACGTGGGCGGCACCCGCTCCCGGACAACCATGCGCTACAGCGCCGAATCGCGCCTGCAGGGCCTGCTGGACGCCACAGCCACGCACCCGGGCGTTTCCGTCCGCTCCATCGAGGTTCCGCGGGATACCGGCGAGACCAACGCGGCGCTCAACGCCGTGATCACCGCGACACCCGGCGTCACCGCGTTCTGCTTCTGCGACGACGACATGGCCCTGCCGGTGCTGTACCGCCTGCGTCAGTACGGCCGCCGCGTGCCGCAGGATCTTTCGATCATCGGCTTCGACGATGTGCCGATGGCGCAGTCGGTGGGTCTGACCACGCTGCACCAGGACCCGTTCGCGATGGGACAGGATGCCGGACGCATGACGCTGGCCGCCATCGCCGGCGAACCCGTCGAGCCCGCGTTCCGCCAGCCCGCAACGCCGCTGGTGCTCCGCGAGACCACCGCGCCGCCCCAACCAGCCCAAGCGTAGGTGTAGGTATTCGCGTAGGCATATCCCTATGACGACGTTGCCACCGCGAAACGCCGAATACTGATTTTTGTTTGTGTCATTTGCATGATATCGTTGTCATCAACAACGGCAACGTCGCTACCGCACGCCCACCCCGAACGGAAGCGACCAGTCGCCGGCAGAAGCAGTGCAGCACACATCACCCAGACATCACCCGTAATCGGAAAGGACGCACATTATGACCGCGAACAACCTCCATGACGACTGGTGGAAGCAGGCCGTCGTCTACCAGATCTACCCACGTTCCTTCAAGGACGTCAACGGCGACGGCCTCGGCGACATCGCCGGCGTCACCGAAAAGATCGACTACCTCAAGCGCCTCGGCATCGACGCCATCTGGCTCTCCCCCTTCTACCCCTCCGACCTCGCGGACGGCGGCTACGACGTGATCGACTACCGCAACGTGGACCCGCGACTGGGCACGATGGACGACTTCGACGCCATGGCCAAGGCCGCGCATGACGCCGGCATCAAGGTGATCGTGGACATCGTGCCGAACCACACCGCCGACAAGCACGTCTTCTTCCAGGAGGCGCTGGCCGCCGCCGCCGGCTCCCCCGAACGCGACCGCTACATCTTCCGCGACGGCCGCGGCGAGCACGGCGAACTGCCGCCGAACGACTGGCAGTCCTTCTTCGGCGGCCCGGCCTGGCAGCGCGTGGCGGATGGCCAGTGGTACCTGCACCTGTTCGACAAGGCGCAGCCGGATGTGAACTGGAAGAACCAGGACATCCACGAGGAGTTCAAGAAGACCCTGCGCTTCTGGTCCGATCACGGCGCCGACGGCTTCCGCATCGACGTGGCACACGGCCTGGCCAAGGACCTCGAATCCAAGCCGCTTGAGGAGCTGGGCCGCGAGTACAACGTGGTGGGCGTGCTCTGCCACGACTTCTCCCACCCGCTGTTCGACCGCCGCGAGGTGCACGACATCTACCGCGAGTGGCGCGAGGTGTTCAACGAGTACAATCCGCCGCGCTTCGCCGTGGCCGAGGCGTGGGTGGTGCCCGAGCACCAGCACCTATATGCCTCCCCCGACGAGCTGGGCCAGTCGTTCAACTTCGATTTCGCCGAGGCCAACTGGTTCGCGGACGAGTTCCGCGCAGCCATCGCCGCCGGTCTCAAGGCCGCCGAGGAGACGGGCGGATCCACCACCACGTGGGTGATGAACAACCACGACGTGCCGCGCAGCCCCTCCCGCTACGGTCTGCCGCAAGTCAAGGGCGCGCCGTACCACCAGCTGCCGCACGACTGGCTGCTGCGCAACGGCTCCACCTATCCGGAGGACCGCGAGCTGGGCACCAAGCGCGCCCGCGCCGCCGCGCTGATGGAGCTGGGCCTGCCGGGCGCCGCGTACATCTACCAGGGCGAGGAACTGGGCCTGTTCGAGGTGGCGGACATCCCGTGGGATCGCCTGGAGGATCCGACCGCCTTCCACACCAACCAGGCCACGATGGACAAGGGCCGCGACGGATGCCGCGTGCCGCTGCCGTGGGTCGCCTCCGACGAACCGTCTCTGGCCGACTTCAGCCTGCCGATTCCGGCCGATGACGGCACCGGCGAGAACCATGTGCCGCTGTGCGCCGCCGGCCAGTTCGGCACGGGCGCCTCCTTCGGCTTCTCCCCCGCCGAGCGCGCAGACGGCACGCCGGCCGCCGACCCGCATCTGCCGCAGCCGCTGTGGTTCAAGGACTTCGCCGTGGACGCCGAGGAGGCCGATCCGGATTCGATGCTCGCGCTGTACCATGCGGCGCTGGCGATTCGTCAGGAGTCGCTGACCGCCACACGCGATACGTCCGCCTCCCAGGTGGACATGGGCGATGACGTGGTGGCGTACACCCGTGCGGCGGCGGATGGCCGCACGTTCACGTCCGTGACGAACTTCGGCACCGCCCCGGTGGCCCTGCCCGAAGGCGATGTGGTGCTGACGTCCGGCCCGCTGACCGCCGATGGCCAGCTGCCGACCGACACGTCCGCGTGGGTGATCCGCTGATACGTCCCATGGCGTAGCAGGGGCATACGAAAGGCCGCCAGTCCGAATGAATCGGGCTGGCGGCCTTCTTTTATGTATCAGTCAGCGGATGCTCACCGCATCAGGTCACTGGACCTGGGCGCGGGCGATCTTGCCGGTGAAGGAGTTGGCCTCGTCGGCGTCCTTGACGCCGTCCTTGTTCCAGGAGAACATGGCGCGCAGCTTCGGGCCGACGGTCTCGATGCGCTCGTTGGAGTACTTCTCCTGCAGCTCCTTGAAGTGCGGGGCGCCGGCATCCTGATCGTCGATGAACTCCTTGGCGAAGGAGCCGTCCTGGATGCGCTGCAGGTGGTATTCCATGCGCTTGCGGCAGTCCTCGTTGATGACGGTGTTGGTGTAGTCGCCGTACTGGGCGGTGTCGGAGCAGGACCAACGGGCCTTGTTCAGACCACCCTCGTTCATCAGGTCAACGAGCATCTTGAGCTCGTGGCAGACCTCGAAGTAGGCGATCTCCGGCTGGTAGCCAGCGTCGGTGAGGACCTCGAAGCCCATCTCGACGAGCTTGTTCACGCCGCCCATGAGGACGTTCTGCTCGCCGAAGAGATCGGTCTCGGTCTCCTCCTTGAAGGTGGTCTTGATGGCGCCGGCGCGCAGAGCACCGAGGGCCTTCGCGTAGGCCAGGGTCAGGGCCCAGCCGTCACCGCGCGGGTCCTGCTCGACGGCCACGACGACCGGGACGCCACGGCCGGCGGCGTACTCACGACGCACGATGTGGCCCGGGCCCTTCGGGGCAACCATGAACACCGGGTGATCCTCAGTGGGCTTGATGTAGCCGTAGTGGATGTTGAAGCCGTGAGCGAAGGCGACGGCGGCACCCGGCTTGATGTTGGGCTCGATGTCGTTGGCCCAGATGGTGCGCTGGTACTGGTCGGGAGCCAGGATCATGATGACATCGGCCTCGGCAGCGGCTTCCGGAACGGACTTGACCTCGAGGCCCTGCTCCTTGGCGAACTCGACGGACTTGGAAGTCGGACGCAGACCGACAACCACGTCAACGCCGGAGTCACGCAGGTTCAGCGCATGGGCGTGGCCCTGGGAACCATAACCAATGATGGCAACCTTCTTGCCATCGAGAACGGAAAGATCGGCATCGTTGTCGTACCAGATCTGTGCAGCCATGTAAGCACTCCTTGTACTACTTGCGTACCGGCGGGAATGGGGTTTGCCGGTACACGGTGTTGTGGTGGTTGCGCGTATGCAGTTGTATGCATGGTGCGCGTTTGGGTGGGCGCCCGGAATTCCCGGGCGGGCTCAAGCGTGGCGGGATTGTGTCCCGCAAACTGGTGTCCATCCTACCGAGAACGGGGGCTTCGCTTGCCCTCCGTCCAAAACGTGAGCTGGGTTACAAAACGGTTTTGGACAGTTGCTCGATATGCGGAATTGCGCGGGGCCACCGGGCTGACATCAATGACACGGCTGCCTGCCTGCGGCGACGGCTCCCTCAGTCAGACATGGATTCATGTCCACCTTGGTTTAACAGAGCCAAAAAGAAAGCGAAGGCCGCCGCTTCCGAATGAACGGGAGCGGCGGCCTTATACGTCAGGCGCTAATCAGCGAATAATCACTGAACCTGGGTACGAGCGATCTTGCCGTTGAAGGACTCGGCCTCGTCCTGATCCTTGGCCGGGCCGTTGTTCCAGGAGAACATGGCGCGCAGCTTCGGGCCAACGGTCTCGAGGTGCGGGTGAGAGTACTCTTCCTGCAGCTTCTTAAACTTCGGAGCGCCGGCAGCCTGATCATCCATGAACTCCTTGGCGAAGGAGCCGTCCTGGATGCGCTTGAGCTGGTACTGCATGCGCTTCTTGGTCTCCTCGGTGATGACCGTGGAGGTGTAGTCGCCGTACTGGGCGGTGTCGGAGCAGGACCAACGGGCCTTGTTCAGACCACCCTCGTTGGCGAGGTCGACCAGCATCTTCAGCTCGTGGAACACCTCGAAGTAGGCGATCTCCGGCTGGTAGCCGGCCTCGGTCAGCACGTCGAAGCCCATGTCGCACAGGTGGTTGATGCCGCCCATGAGGACGTCCTGCTCACCGAACAGATCGGTCTCGGTCTCCTCGGTGAAGGTGGTCTTGATGGCGCCGGCGCGCAGAGCACCCAGAGCCTTGGCGTAAGCCAGGCACAGCGGCCAGGTCTTGCCATCCGGGTCCTGCTCAACGGCGACCACGACCGGGACGCCACGGCCGGCAGCGTACTCACGACGCACGATGTGGCCCGGGCCCTTCGGGGCAACCATGAACACCGGGTGATCCTCGGTCGGCTTGATGTAGCCGTAGTGGATGTTGAAGCCGTGAGCGAAGGCCAGAGCAGCGCCCGGCTTCAGGTTCGGCTCGACGTCCTCCTTGTAGACCTTGGCCTGGTACTGATCAGGCAGCAGGATCATCACGACGTCGGCCTCAGCGACGGCTTCCGGAACGGACTTGACTTCCAGGCCCTGCTCCTTGGCGAACTCGACGGACTTGGAAGTCGGACGCAGACCGACGACCACGTCAACGCCGGAGTCACGCAGGTTCAGCGCGTGAGCGTGGCCCTGAGAGCCGTAGCCCAGGATGGCGACCTTCTTGCCATCGAACACGGACAGATCGGCGTCCTTCTCGTACCAGATAGTTGCTGCCATTTTTGGCGCTCCTTTATATCTATTGTTTATTTATGGGGTGAGTATTAATGCGTTCCGCTGATGCGGAAAATTCTTGGTTTTTCCTTGTGGGCTTTTCCGATATGCAGGTTTAGTCCTGTCGTTTCGGAAAAGCCCGCGGGGGTTCACGTTGTGGAATCAAAAAATTTCACAACGTGAACCAGTTTTTAGTTATAAATTTCAGTGGATTTCACTTGGCCTAGAAAGCCGCCGTAAGGTGAAAGACTCATGGTCTCTCCCCCAGTCAGCTCCGCTGCCAGCCCCCTCATCAGAGGGGGCCAAGAAAAGGTCACTTCGTGAAATCAACGTCCGTGCTGAGGCGTTAAGCGAAAGCCCGGTGGGCTTTCGTAGCCGAAGTGAGCGATTGCAACCTATAGGCAATCGCACGGCGCCGTTAAGCGGACAGTCCAGTGGACTGTCTGTAGGTGACGCCTGAGAGAGGCGATAGCCGAACGAAGGTCGATCGGCAGCCGTTGACTTTACTTAGTAAAGTCAACGTCCTTGGTCTCCCGGCAGGTGAGCACGGAGACCAGGCAGCACACGGCCATCACGCCGAGGTAGAGGCCCACGGAGTGGACGCCCCAGTTGTGGGACAGCCAGGTGGCGATGGTCGGCACGAAGGCGGCGCCCACGATGGCGGCGAGGTTGTAGCCGATGCCAGAGCCGGAGTAGCGCACGTTGGCGTCGAACAGCTCAGGCAGGAAGGCACCGATCGGGCCGAAGGCGATGCCCATCAGCGCGAAGCCGATGCACAGGAAAGCCATGTTGGCGGCGAAGTTCTTCTGGCCCACGAGCTGACCGTCCAGCAGGAACGGGAACAGCACGGCGAAGACCACGAGCGCGCAGGAGGAGAAGGTCAGCACGCGACGGCGGCCGATCTTGTCCGCGTACAGGCAGGACAGCACGATGAACAGGGCGAACACGCAGATGGAGATCATGAGCATGAGCAGGTATTCCTGGTTGGTGAAGCCCAGGTTGCCGCCGCCGTTCGCGACGTCCTTGGTGCCCCATGCGAGGGACCAGGTGGCCAGCGTGTAGAACAGCGTGTAGGTCACGGCCACGAGGAAGGTGGCCTGCAGCACCTGACACCAGGACTTGCGGAAGACCTCGGTGAGCGGGGACTTGACGACCTTCTTCTGCTCCTGGGCCATGCGGAAGATCGGGGTCTCCTCCATGTGGACGCGGACCACGAGGCCGACGATCACCAGCACGGCGGACAGCAGGAACGGCACGCGCCAGCCCCAAGCCAGCATGGCGTCCTGGTCATTGAAGGACTCGAGCACGAAGTAGGTGCCGTTGGACAGGAAGAAGCCGATCGGGGCACCCAGCTCCGGGAAGGAGCCGTACAGGGCGCGCTTGTTCTCCGGGGCGTTCTCGGTGGCCACCAGTGCGGCGCCGGACCATTCGCCGCCCAGGCCGATGCCCTGGATGAAGCGCAGCAGGCACAGGATGGCGACGGCGAACACGCCGGCCTGGTCGTAGGTGGGCAGGCAGCCGATGAGGAACGTGCCGACGCCCATGGTCATCAGCGAGACGACCAGAGTGGTCTTGCGGCCCATGCGGTCGCCGAAGTGGCCGAAGACCAGCGAGCCGAGCGGGCGGGCGATGAACGCGATGGCGAAGGTCAGCAGGCTCATCAGCAGGGCGACGGTCGGGTTGGCCTTGTCGGAGAAGAAGATGTGCGGGAAGTAGTTCGCCGCGGCGGTGCCGTAGGCGTAGAAATCGTAGAATTCGATGGCGGTGCCCACCATCGAGGCGGCGATCACGGTCTTGACCGAATCGCGTACCATGGCGGCGGCCTTGCCCGCCACCTGGTTCAGTCCAGTCTCTTCGACTGCTGCAGTCATGAGTTGCTCCTGTAACTCTCCATCACTCTCTTCGGGTCTTACCGCACCCCGGGGTGACTGCGAGATTCGTTTCTTGGAAATTTTCTTGGGTTATGTACCGCGTGCTCTCCGCTGCCGTACCGCGCTGCGGAGATTTGCTTTCATGCCTTGTGAGCGCAACAAAAAAGCCCCGCATCGCGCAGGGCCTGACCGATTGTGTCGGTATTGATTGGCCCTGCCTTCGTTGACGGGGCCTCAAGCATTGATTGCCGTTAGTCCGCCAGCGAAGACGGGCTAATAATTCGTGCGGAATCAAACGCAGAAGCATTGAATCCAGTCATCGCGTGGCCTCCTTTCGGTGTTCCTCGGGTCCGTTCGACCCGAACTGGAATGAGACAATAAGCGCGGGTCTGCGCCCAAACCAGCAGGGGTTCACTATGTGGACGCAAGGTCTTGACAGATGGAGCGACTATCGCGTGGTCTCACCGGGGATGAAGGCGACCGGCACGACCTGCTCTTCGATGACGGACTCGTCGGCGTCAGCATCGTCCGTCTTGGCCGTGCGCGCCGGCTTCCTGCCGGACGCTTCCTCGTCGGCGATCTGGTCGTCCATGCGATTGGCGAGCGCGGCGGCGAGCGCCGGGAAGTCCTGACGGACGGCGGTGAGTCGCTTGCCAGCGATTTCGGTGATGAGCGTGCCGTCGTAGGCGATGATCTGCAGGTCGCGGGGCACATTGATACCGCGGCGGCAGGCCTCCTGCAGGGCCATGGCGGCCACCACGTCCGCGCCGACGATGGCGTCGACGCCAGAGTAGCGCTCGAAGATGTTGCGGGCCACGGCCTCGTGGGCGGTCACGTCCGTGACGGAGCCGGCCTCCACGTAGTCGCAGGCGATGCCGGCCTCGGAGAGCATGCGCTCCACGGTGAGGTGGTAGCGCACGGTGGGGAAGGTGGTGCCGTCCGCGAACTGGGTGCGCGGGCCGCCGGCGAGCACCACGTGGCGTGCGCCGGTGCGGATGAGATGCTGCGCGACGAGACGGCCGCCCTGTTCGTGGTCGGAGTGGACGGTGGGCACGCCGGCGCCGAGGAAGCGGTCGAAGGCCACGATCGGCCGGCGGATGGCGGTCCAGTAGTCGGCGGGGTGCTCGGTGTGGGCGGCCATGATGATGCCGTCCATCATGTGGCGTTGGAGCATGCCCACGTATTCGCTTTCGCCGGTGTCCGTGTCGGCGGTGGAGCACAGCAGGGTCTTCAGGCCCCGGGAGGCGAATTCGCGCTGCAGGGCCGCGGTGAGCGTGGCGAAGAACGGGTGGGCGATGGTCGGCATGATGATGCCGACGGTGTTGGTGCGGTTGTGATAGAGGTTGCGGGCCAGTTCGTTGGGGATGTAGTCGAGTTCGCGCATGGCGGCCTCGACCTTGGCGCGCATGTCGTCCGAGACGTATCCGGTGTTGTTGACCACCAGCGAGACGGTGCTCAGGGACACCCCGGCCTGCTTGGCCACGTCGCGCATACCGACCATGTTCGTTCCTCCCCGGCGAGTGCGTTGGGCTGCCGTGCTACCGGCGTTGCATTGCAGGAACCAGTGTACTCGAACCGGTTCGGCTGCGCTTTGCTCCGCGCGAACGGGAGGAGCGAAGCGCAGCCGGGAGCCGAGAATCAGCCCTATTCGGCGGCGTTGGCGGAGACCAGCGTCACGGTGCCGGCGAGCAGCACCAGCACGATACCCGCGGGGAAGAGCAGGTAGTAGCCGAAGCTGGAGGCGAAGGCGTTGACCAGAATCGCACCCACGATGGCGGCGAGCGCCAGGCCCGCGGAGTTGGCGAGCGCGTAGACGCCGAGGTCGTGGCCGGCGGTGCGCGGGTCGGGCAGGGAGTCCATCACGAGCTCCAGGCCGAGCGCGTCATACAGGCCGAACGCGAATCCGGAGATCAGCGCAAAGGCGATCATGCCGTTCTCGCGCGCGGTGCCGGTGGACCAGACGCCCAGGCCCCAGGCGAGTGCCAGACCGAGCGCATACAGCACGCAGGAGGCGCCCACCACGGTGGCGGTGGCGATGCCCTTCTCCTCGATCTTCTCGGAGATCGGACCGGCGGCCCAGGAGGCGAGCGCGGCACCCACGAGCGTGGCCACGGCCATCGCCATGATGAGGAATCCGGCCGGAATGGTCAGCGGGGCGGACGTGAACCTTACGGCCTTGCCGTAGACCCAGAAGCGCACGAGGTACCACAGGAACACGCCGGTCATGCCCACGCCGGCCATCATCAGGGTGCGGGCGGCGAACGCGCGGGCGAAGGCGGGTGCATGGGCCGGGAACTTCAACTGGCCGAGCACTGCGGCGCCGTCCATGCGCACATGCGGCTGCTCGGTGCTGGACGGTTCCTTGGGCAGGATCAGCACGGTGAGGATGCCGGAGAGCGCGAAGATCACGGCGAGCGTGGTGAAGGCGGAGTCGGAGCCGAACATCACGCCGAACGCGCCGAGGCACAGGCCGATCGCCTGGGCCAGCATCACACCGATGCCATGCCAGCGTTCGATGCGCGGACGGAACTTATCCGGCACACGTTCGCTGATGGCGCTGGCCAGCGGCACGGACAGCATGGCGTACGCGAACTGCATCACCGCCCAGAAGATGCCCATGACCACGATGCTGGTGTCCTGTCCCAGAATCAGCGTGTTGAGCGCGCATAGCAGGCCGCCGGCGATCATCCACGGGGTGCGGCGGCCGAACGGCACGCGCGTGCGGTCGGACAGGGCGGAGACCAGCGGCATGGAGAACATGGCGGCCACCACGCCGACCACCACCAGCACGGCGAGCGGCATGGCCAGATCCGTGGCCACGGGCAGCGGACGGCCGGTGGCGGGGTTGAGGGTGATTGCGGTGGGCGCCGAGGTGTCATAACCCATCATACGGGCCGCCATGTTGGGCACGGCGATGGAGTTGAGCGCCACCCACGGCGCACCCACGAGCATGGAGGCCACGAAGAAGCCCCAGTTGAGGCGGGAGACGCGGCGGGCGTCCGGCTTCTCGCCGTTGGCGGCGACCATCGGGTCGCGCATGTCCAGATAGGCGGAGGACATGTCCGGCGCGGGGGCGTCCACGCTGGCGGCCGCGGCCACGGCGGCCGACGTGGCGGAGGAGGCGAGGCGGACGGCCTGGGCCTCGGGCTGGTCGGCGGACGGTTCGGGCGGACGGCGGCGGTCCTTGATGGCCAGTCGGGCCACGGCGGCCTTGTCTTCCGGGCTCAGCGCCTTGTCGAGATCCGGGCGGTCGTCAATGCCCGGGCGCACGTACGGTTCCAACATGATTCGCTCTTTCCCTTGTGCTCTGTTCTGTACTCTCCGTTTGCCGCGCCCTCGCGCTTGCGGCGGGGGATTCACGGCAACACAAAACCGCCCGCGCGCACTGGCTTCAGTGCACTGCGGGCGGTTTGCTTTCCATCAGCCCAGTTTACGCTGGGCCGAATACTTGGAGGGGGTTATCGAGCCGATTTGGACGGGCTTTCGGGCGAACCCCGGACGGACTACTTGATGCCGCGGATCTGCATGATGAGGAAGGCGGCGATGAGCACCACCACGATACAGACCGGGAACACCAGGCCGTAGTTGCCACCGGTGGCCATGACCACGCCGGAGGTGAGCAGGGAGCCGAGCACGGTGGACAGGGTGTTGGCCATGTTGAGCACGCCCAGATCCTTGCCGGCTTCCTTCGGGTTCGGCAGGATGGACACGTTCAGGGCCTGGTCGATGGCATTGTAGACGCCGTAGCCGAAGCCGGCGATGGCGGCGAACAGGTACATGCCCCAGGCGTTGTGGAAGATCCACGGCATGGCGGCACCGATGGCGAACAGCACGCTGGCACCGGCGACCGGAATCTTACGCATGCCGAGCTTGTCGGAGATCGGGCCGGAGACCAGGGCGGCGATCAGGGAGACGACCATGGTGATCACGGACATGGTGGCGATCACGCCGGCGGCCGCGGTCTTGAGCTGCTCGGCGTCATAGCCGGAGTCGGAGAAGGTGTAGTACTTGACCACGTAGAGCAGGTAGCCGTTGATCATCTGGTAGCCGGCGACCATCATCATGCGGCCGAAGAGGGCGTAATAGAAGTTGCGGGCGCCCTTACCGTGCGGCGGGATGAAGGCGCGCAGCACCATGCCCAGGCTCACCGGCTCGCGCTCCTCGTCCACGTTGGAGGGCTCGCGCGGCCAGATGCCGACCACGATGATGCCCACGAGGGCGAAGCCGAGCGCGCCCACGGCGAAGCCGAGGTCGATGTTGCTGATGAGCAGGGAGCCCACCAGGGAGCCAGCGGTCTGGCCGAGCACGCCGCCGGCGCCCATGAAGGAGGAGACGGAGCCACGGAACTTGTCCGGCACACGGTCGGACAGGGTGGCCACGAACGGGGCGTTCATCCAGTTGTAGAACAGCTGCATGCCGCACCACAGCAGCAGGATGAGCGGCAGGGAGCGGGTGACGAGCAGGCCGGCCACGCAAGCGCCGCACAGGATGCCGCCGCTGATGATCCACAGCGTGCGCTTGCCCCACTTGGAGCGGGTGAGGTCGGAGAAGGTGCCGAAGATGATGTTGGCGAACAACGCCACCACGGAACCGACCGAGTTGATGGTGCCGATGAAGGCCTCGCGCTGGCCGGGGGCGATCTGGTCCACGAGCTGCGGCACGAGGATGGAGGACAGCGAGACCCAGACGATGCCGGTGATGATCAGGCTGATGGTGAAGCCGGCGCCGAGGCGCACGACATCCAGCACGGAGGGGCGGCGGCCGTAGCTGTCAAGCTCGGCCTTGTCCACGACGGGGGCCGCGGCTGCCGTTTCGATGGTTGATTCCATGGTTCACTTCCCTGTGAGAATCGATTGGGCGGATTTGGGGGTGACGTTTGCGTTGTGGGTGGCTGTCAGTCGCGACCGGAAGCCGACGACGAGGCCGCGTCCGGGGATTCCGGGCCGAAGAACCATACGGTGTTCCTCATGGACAACTCCTGCGTTGACTTGTGTGTCGTTCGTGTCGAACCGGTTCGATGGTAGCACGACGTCAATCGATTGACGTAATCCGCCGGCGTGTCTTGCGATACCCCCGACGGAACACGGTCGGAGGTATCGCTCATCGGTCGCAAACGGGGTGTCAGATGTGGGCGATCGGCGGATCGTTCAGCAGGTCGACGGTCTCGTGATCACCGGTGGCGTCGGTCCAGGTCAGGCCGGCGACCGGGGTCTCGTTGTCCGCGCCGAGTCCGCGACCGGGCTCGAAGGTGAGCGCGGCGCGGGTTTTGCCGTCCGCGGCGGTCCAGCGGAAGGTGATGGACGTGTCGCCGTCGGCCTCGTAGGAGAACTCGCCGTCGAACGCGGGCAGTTCGTTGCGGAAGCGGCACAGGGCGTTCAGTGCCTTGACCACCGGACGGGCCAGGTTCTCGTCGATTTCGGCGGTGGAGTAGTAGTGACGGTTGATGTCGCGGCCGTTGTTGGTGCGGCGCAGCAGATCCATGTCGTTGCCGCCGGCGAGGGCGCCCACGTAGTAGACCTGCGGCACGCCAGGCAGGAAGAACTGGACGGCGCGGGCGGCCAGATAATGCTGGTCGTTGCACCCGAGCGCGGAGTAGTACGTGCTGTTGACCTGGTAGAGGTCGAGGTTGGACGCGGCGGCACCGGTGGCGGCCTGGGACTCGCCGTGGGTGTTGGCGTGGATGGTGTTGACCAGGTTGTCCACGTCCTCGTCCGGCACGAGGCCCTTGAGGCTGCGGTCGAGCTGGTCGGAGCCGATGTCGATGACGCCGATGCCGTCGTGCGTGTCGAGCACGGTGACGGCGTTGTTCGGGCGGATCTCGGTCCAGTGGGCCACGGGCTCGACATGGCCGGTGAACAGGGAGTGCAGGAGCAGCGGCGGCAGGGCGAAGTCGTAGACGCAGTCCACCTTGGATGCGATCTCCACCTGCTTCTTGTAGTAGCTATGCACCTCGATGAGGATTTCGAGGCCGCGCTTGACGCCCTCCTCGCGCAGGCGGGAGATGAGCTTGAAGGTCTTGGGCGTCATGAAGCAGCTCGTGCCGGCTTCCTTGGCGCCGTAGCCCACGGCGTCGAGGCGGATGTAGCTGACGTGGCTGGCGGCCATCTGGTCGAAGATGGACATGAGGTATTCCCAGCCCTTGTCCGAGTCGGTGTCGATGTCCACCTGCTGCGGGGTGAAGCTGACCCACACCAGACGGGTCTTGCCGGCGAACTTGTAGTGGGTGAACGGCAGGCCCGGACGCGGACGGTAGATGCCGGCCAGATCCTCCTCGGTGGCACCGTTCGGGAAGACGGAGCTCATGGTGAGGAACATCGGGTAGTACTCGGATTCCTCGCCCTTGGCGAGCACGTCCTGGAACTGGGCGGATTCCCAGCTCATGTGGTTGACGATGGCGTCGACCATGATGTCGTGGGTCTTGGAAAGCTCGGCCACGTCGTCCCAGGAGCCGAGGCGCGGGTCGACCTTGGTGTGGTCGATGGGGTCGAAGCCGGCGTCCGCACCGTCGAACGGGGTGAAGAACGGCAGGACGTGCACGCCGTCGTAGACGCCGTCGAAGCGGGTGCGCAGGATGTCGGTCATGGATGCGATGGTTCCATCGCCGAGGCGATCCGCGTAGGTGATGAGTTGGACTTTGTTCTTCACGGCAACTCCTGTGTTGTGTTGTTGGCGACGCCCTGCTGGACGTGAACGGTGTCCCGCGGGGTGCGTCTTGTGTATCGAACCGGTTCGATAGTAGCGGCGGTGCTGCTGTCGGCCGAATCAGCCGGCGTGTCGAACCGGTTCGATGCGAACGTATGAAAAAGCCCCGCCGGGTGGACGGGGCTTTGTTCGGGACGTTCGGCAGGACCGTTCGGCAGGGTCGTTCCGCCGGTCGAATCGTGCGGACCTATCGGTCAGTCGAACCGAGCATCAGTCAGTGGGGACCTTGCCTTCCTGGGTGTGGTCGAACTGCGGCACGTTCTTGCCGTCGAACACGTACACGCCGATGTTCGCGGAGCTCGGGTCGTTGTTCTTGTTGAACGGGCCGATGCCGGTCAGGCCCTTGTACTTGATGTCCTTGCCGGACTTGAGCAGCGCCACGCAGTCCTTGTAGGTGGTGCATTCCTCGCCGCCGTTCGCGCCGGAGACCGCGGCCATGTTCTTCTGGATGGTCGCGCCATCCGCGGAACCGCCCTTCTGCGCGGCCAACGCGGCCAGGATGATGCCGTCGTAGGTTTCGGCGCCGTAGGTGAAGGTGGTGATGTCCTTACCGTAGGCCTTGACGAGCTTCTTCTGGAAGTCGTCGGAGGCCATCACGCCGGGGATGGTGCCCTTGGAGCCTTCAAGCAGGCCGGCGTCCAGTTCCTTGGAGTAGTCGGCGGTGTTGCCGTCCACGAAGTAGAGCTTGTGCATGTCCACTCCCTGGGAGGCGAGCTCCTTGAGCAGCGGCTTGGTCTGGTCGAAGGCCACGATGGCGATGGCGTCCGGGTTGGAGGCCTTGATTGCGGTGACAATCGAGGAGAAGTTGGTCTCGGTCGGATCGAAGGCGTCGTTCGCGCCGTACACCACGTTCACGCCCGCGCTTTCGGCGGTTTTGACGATGGTGTCGCGCAGGCCGGTGCCGTACTCATCGTTGAACACCGCCACGGCGAGGTTCTTCACGCCGTCCTGGGCGATGACCTGGCCAAGCACGGCGCCCTGCACGGAATCCGGCGGCACGGTGCGGAAGAAGTACGGGCTCAGGCCGGAGAAGTCGGAGCTCGTGGCGCCCATGGACAGCATCGGCACGTTCGCGGAGGTGATGGTCTTGTACACGTTCTTGACCACGGAGCTGGAGGCCGGGCCGATCACGAAGGACGGGTTCTTGCTCATCACGGATTGGGTGGCCGAGGAGTTCTGGTCGGCGTGGTCGGCATCCGAGGTATCGGCGTCCACGGTGGTCACGTCCTTGCCCAGCACGCCGCCGGCGGCGTTGATGTCGGAGACGGCCAGTTTCTCGGCCGCGAGTTCCGGCGGGGCCAGATAGGCCAGCGAGCCGGTCTCGGGCCACAGGCCGCCAAGCACGAAGCTGTCGGTCTTCTTGGCCGAGGCGGTGCCGGAATCCGTGCCGCCGCCGGAGCTGGAACCGCAACCGGCGAGCGCCATAATGGCGGCGGCGATGGCCGCCGTGGCCGTGATCATGTACTTCTTGGTATTCAACATTTGAATCACCACTTCCTCTCAAGCCCTTACGGGCAATGGTGCCGATGCGAGCGGTTGGTCGCCCGGATCTTGGCTTTGAGCCTAAGCGGGCGTTGATTCGCGCAGATTGTTCGCATGTAACCGACTGATGAAGTCGGAAAACTGTTGGAAACATGCGGTTTTCGGTCGTTTTCGGGCATGCTTGCGCCCGGAGTAGGAGGAGCCGGAAGCTACCGGCCTTCTGCAAGAAGGACGGTGACGTGTGCGGCCTCTAGGCGCACCGAGGGAAGGCGTACGAAGGTACGTCGACCGAGGAGCAACGACGAGGACGCTCCGTCACCGGCCTTCCTCTTCCACTTCCTCTTCCAGGTTGCCCAAGTAGAGGGATATGACCTTCGGATCCTCAAGCAGATCGCGACCGCGGCCGGAGTAGGCATTGCGGCCCTGGTCAAGCACGTAGCCGCGGTCGCAGATCTGCAGGCAGCGGCGAGCGTTCTGCTCTACGATGATCACGGAGACGCCGGCCTTGTTGACCTGTCGCACGCGGATGAAGGTCTCGTCCTGAAGCATCGGGGAAAGTCCGGCAGAGGGCTCGTCGAGGAGCAGTACGGACGGGTTCATCATCAAAGCGCGGGCCATGGCCACCATCTGGCGTTCGCCGCCGGACAGCGAGCCGGCGAGCTGGTCCTTGCGGGTCTCCAGCTTGGGGAAGATGGAGCAGACGTAGTCGAACCGCTCATTGAACTTCTTGGGTGCCTGATAGGCGCCCATGTGCAGGTTCTCGGCGATGGTCAGGGAGGGGAATACGTTCTCGGTCTGCGGCACGAAGCCCACGCCGAGGGAGACGAGCTTGTCCGCCCTGAGGTTGGTGATGTCCTTGCCTTTGAAGATGAGCTTGCCGGAGTGGATATGGACCAGTCCGAACAGGGATTTGAGCAGCGTGGATTTGCCGGCGCCGTTCGGGCCGATGATGCCCACGATCTCGCCCTCGTGCAGGGTGAGCGAGGCGCCGTTGAGGATGTTCACGCCGGGCAGGTAGCCGGCCACGAGGTCCACGGCGTCCAGCAGGGGTTCGCCTTCCGGCTCGCCCACGTGGATTTCGGCGCGCGGCCGGGTGGCGGTGGCGGGCAAGTTTTCGGTATCAATCATCGCTGTTCCTCGCTTTCCTTGAGGTCCAGGACGGAATCGTCGCCCAGATCGATGTTGGCGTTGGCGCCGAGGTAGGCGTCGATCACGGCCGGATCCTCCATCACGGACTTGGGCTGGCCCTCGGCCACGATCCGGCCTTCGGCCATCACGGTGACCCAGTCGGCGATGTGGCGGACCATGTTGATGTCGTGCTCCACGAACAGCACCGTGGTGCCTTCCTCGCGCAGCGACATGATGTGTTCGAGCAGCGACTGCTTCAGCGCCGGGTTCACGCCGGCCATCGGCTCATCGAGCATGACCAGCTGCGGGTCACTCATCAGCGCACGGGCCATTTCGAGCAACTTGCGCTGGCCGCCGGAGAGCGAGCCGGCGAAATCGTCCTTCTTCTTGATGAGCAGGAAGCGTTCGAGCAGCGCCTCGGCCTTCTCGGTGTTCGCCTTCTCCTGCTTCCTCCACAGGCCGGGGATGAGCGAGCGGAACATGCCTTCGCCGGGCTGCACGGGGGCGCCCAGGAGCATGTTGTCGAGTACGGTCAGCCGGCTCATCACCTTGGTGAGCTGGAAAGTGCGGACCATGCCCATGCGCGCCACCTTTTCGGGTTGCACGTGGGCCATGTCGTGCCCGTCGAAGCGCCATTCGCCGGTGTTCGGGGTATCGAAGCCGGTCATCAGGTTGAAGAACGTGGTCTTGCCGGCACCGTTCGGGCCGATGAGCGCGGTGATGCCGTGGCGTTCGATCTCGAAGTGCTTGACGTCCACGGCGGTCATGCCGCCGAACTTGCGGGTCACGTTGTTGGCCACGAGGATGGGGTCCGGCTTGTGCACGCCGGGCGTGTGCTCCACGAATTCGAGGTCCGCGGAGACCTTGTCGCGGTAGGCGGTGGAGATCAGCGTCTCGCCTTCGGGGGCCTTGGTGGCCCACTTGGCGAGGTCTTGGAATGGCTTTGATTCAGGCATTGAACGCCAGCTCCTTTCGGTCTCCCAGGAGGCCCTGCGGTCTGAATATCACCAGGCACATGAGCGCCACGCCCACGATCACCCAGCCGAGCGATTCGACCTGGTTGGAGGAGATGAGTGTGTCCGGGATGGCACCTCGCATGACCTCCTTGACGAACGTCAGCAGCACCCACAGCAGGCAGGATCCCAGAATCGGCCCGAAGATGGTGGCCGCGCCGCCCAGCAGCAGGATGGTCCAGGTGTAGAACGTGACCGCGCGGCCCAGCGAATCGGGTTGTACGGAGCGCGGCAGCACGAAGATGATGCCGCCGAACGCGCCGAAGATGCCGCCAAGGATCAGGGCCTGCATCTTGTATGTGGTCACGTTCTTGCCGAGCGATCGGATGGCGTTCTCGTCCTCGCGGATGCCCTTGAGCACGCGACCCCACGGCGAGTGGAACCAGCGCCAGCACAGCAGTGCGGCGATGGCCACGAGCACCCAGGCCACCAGTCGCAGCCACCACGAGTTCGCGATGTTGTTGTTGTACGTCCACAGCAGGAAGGTGGTGGAGCCGTTGGGCAGCGGGGACGTGCCCTCAAACTGGGTGGTGAAGTCCTGCGGGGAGATGCCGGCCGAACCGCCGGTGATCTTGGTCATGGCCGTGGAGCGGCCGATGATGCGGATGATTTCGGCGGCGGCCAGCGTGACCATGGCCAGGTAGTCGGGGCCGAGTTTCAAGGTCGGGATGCCCAGCAGCAGCGCGTAAATCACGGCGAGCGCCACGGCCGCGCACACGGAGGCGAACAGGTTCGCACCCATGGACTGGGTGATGGCGAACCCGTATGCGCCCAGCAGCATGAAGCCGGCCTGTCCCATGTTCATGAGTCCCGTCATGCCGAAGTGAATGTTCAGGCCGATGGCGGCCAGCACGTATGCCGCCGTGGTCGGGGCGATGAGTTCGCCCAGTGTGTTGGAGATGATAGTAAGGAAATCCATGGCTCAGCCCACCCTTTGCTGCTTGCCGAAGAGGCCCTGCGGACGAACCAGCAGGACGATGATGAGAATCGCCAGAGCACTGGCGTAGCGCATGTCGTTGGGGATGACGAGCGAGCTCATATCCGCCACGATGCCGATGATCAGGGAACCCACGAGGGCGCCGTTCGCGGTGCCCAGGCCGCCGAGGGTGACCGCCGCGAACATGAGCAGCAGCAGGGTGGCGCCGGTGTTCCATGAGATGCCATTGAGGTAGATGCCCAGCAGCACGCCGGACAGGGCCGCCATGCCGCAGGACAGGATCCATACGATGCGCACCACCTGTTCGACGTTGATACCGGAGGCGGAGGCCAGCGCGGCGTTGTCGGAGACGGCGCGCGTGGCACGGCCAAGTCGGGTCCGGTAGAGGAACAGTGTCACGCCCACGATCACGATGATGGCGATGGCCGCGGAGATCAGCGTGGGCGCGTCCGTGGTGACCGGGCCGATGACGAAACTGGCCGGCACGGATTTGGTGATGCCCTTGATGTCACCGCCGAAAAAGAACTGGAAGAGGTATTGCAGCGCCATGGACAGGCCGATGGTCACGATCATCTGTTGCATGGTGCCCACGCGCTTGCGGCGCAGCGGAGCCCAGACGAGTTCGTTCTGGATCCAGCCGGTGAGCGCACCGATCGCCACCGCGAAGATGGCGGCCGGAATCAGCGGCCAGTGCAACACCTGCGTGCCCACGTACGCCATCAGGCCGCCGAGGCTGACCTGCTCGCCGTGGGAGAAGGAGCTCAGGCCGGTGGTGCCGTAGACGAGGTTCATGCCTACGCTCATCAGGCCCAGCATGAGGCCGAAGATGATGCCGGAGAACAGCTGCTGCCAGACGCGCTTGCCGATGTTGGCGGTGGCGGCCGAACCGTTGGTGGTCTGGGCCGCGTCGGACGAGCCGGAGGACCCGGAAGAACCGGATTGTGTGCCGGCGGTGGAGTCGGAGCCAGCCGCGCCCGAGCCGGAACCGTTCGCGGAGGCGGCCACGGGCTTGTCGAAACGGACCACCTGACGTGCCTTGTCGAAGCTGTTCTTCTCGATCTCGACCGTGGCGGTGGCGGCTTTGAGCCCGTGCTCCTTGGCCACCGATTCGTCCATGGTCACGGTGTATTCGCCGTCCGCGGTCACGGAGAACGCCCATTTGCCTTCGGCGTCGGTGGTGGCGGTGGCCTCCTCCTTGCCGGAAAGCTTCAGCGTCACGTTGGCGATGGGTTTCTTGTCCGCGTCCTGCAGGATGCCGTTGACGCATCCGTTCGTGGCGGTCGGGTTGCACGTGGGCACGGCTTCGGCCGCAAGCGCGCGGCCGGGGGTGGCGATGCTCAGCGCCATCAATAGGGCGAAAACTGTGGTGAACAGCAACAATCCCAGTCGATGACGCCGTATGGAAATATGTACGGCTGTCATATAACTGTCCTCTCTGGATTTGGTTTTCAACCTAGGAGGACAATCAGCGCGCACGGTTGCGCCCAAGTTTCCCTTGCGTTACCGGCCTGCCGGTTCGTTACAAGGAAATAACCATGGACTGCGAGGTCAGTGCGCCAGGGAGCCGACGAGCCAGCCGAGCGATACGCAGATGACCGGCACCACGATGGTGGCCGCCAGATAGAACGCGGCCATGCCGAAATGCTTGTTGCGTGCCAGCGAGACCATCTCGTTGATGGCCGTGGAGAACGTGGAGAAGCCGCCGAGGAATCCGGTCACGAACAGCAGATACGTCGATTCGGGCACCACCTGATGCGCCCACGCGGCGGCCGCAAGGCCCGCGCAGAACGTGGCGATCACGTTGATCACGAACGTGGAGAGCGGGAACAGACGGCTCCACCAGCGCTGGATGGAGGTGTTGAGCACGAATCGCGCAACCGCACCGAGGCCGCCGCACATGCACACGAACAGGAACAGCATCAGTGGGCCTCCCCGGTAGTCGGGTCGCCGGTCAGCGGAATCTCATCGGTGATGGGCGCGGGCTCGTAGGAGGGTGGGTTGATATGGGCGATGTGTCCGGAGACGTCGCCTGCAAGCGATGCCGAACCGTTGCCGGACATGCCGGACGCACCGGTCATACCGACCCCGGCCGCGACGGCATCGTCGCCGCGGGTCTCGGGCATGGCCACCGTCTCCCCCGCCGTCACATGACGCCAGGTCTCCGGCTGCTGCTGACGGACCGCGACGATGGCGGCCTTGGCGGTTTTGCGGGCGGCCAGCGCGAGGCCCAGCCGGGCGCCGAGATACGCCACGATCAGGCCCATCAGGAAGCTCACGAGCAGATAGAACACGGCCCCGGCGATGAGACTGGCCTGCATCGTGGTGAGTTCCTCGATGGCCAGCGCCGAGAGCGTGGAGAAGCCGCCGCACATGCCCATGCCGATGCCGCGCGAGGTGAGCTCGCGCACGCGCTTGCGGATCCATGCCGCCTGCGACAGGTAGGAGGTCAGGCACGCGAAGATGAAGCAGGCCGCCATGTTCGCCGTGAACGTGGGCACATGGAAGGCATGCCAGAATCCTTCGGTCCCGGCGGTGGCGGGCAGGATGAAGCTCAGGCCGTACCGCATGGCGGTGCCCAACGTGCCACCGAGGAACACCACCAGATACAGCATGCCGTCGGCCAGCGGGTTGAACCGGGCCTGGACGCGCTTGATGGGCGCGAGTGGAATCTGCGGCGGTTTGGCCGCGGCGGCCGCGCCCTGCGGTTCGGGCATGGATTGGGCACGCACCTGGGCCGTGGAGATCTCCTGGGTGCTGGCCGAAGGCTCTTGAGTATCCATCATCTGACGAATCAGTCGAATCAGTCGGCTCGGACGAATCGAACCGATCGGATCAGTCGATCAGCGAGTGGACGGAGATGATGTGGTCGCGCTGCGGACCGGTGCCGATGGCGGAGATACGGCAGTTGCTGAGCTCCTCCAGACGCTTGACGTACGCCTGGCAGGTGGCCGGCAGCTCATCGAAGCTGTGGCAGTTGGAGATGTCCTCGCTCCAGCCGGGCATGGTCTCGTAAATCGGCTTGGCGGCGGAGAAGGCGGCCTGGTCGGTGGGCATGTCGTCGTAACGCTCGCCGTCCACGTCGTAGGCCACGCAAATCGGGATCTCGTCAAGGCCGGTGAGCACGTCGAGCTTGGTGAGCACGATGTCCGTCAGGCCGTTGACCTGGGAGGCGTAGCGGTTCACGACGGCGTCGAACCAGCCGCAGCGACGCGGACGACCGGTGGTCACGCCGAACTCGTGGCCCTGGGTGCGCAGCCACTCGCCGGATTCGTCGAACAGCTCGGTGGGGAACGGGCCCTCGCCCACGCGGGTCACGTACGCCTTGGAGACGCCGATCACGCGGGTGATCTTGGTGGGTCCCACGCCGGTGCCGGTGCAGGCGCCGCCGGCGGTCGGGTTGGAGGAGGTGACGAACGGGTAGGTGCCGTGGTCCACGTCGAGCATGGTGGCCTGGGCGCCCTCGAACAGGACGGTCTTGCCCTCGTCCAGCGCCTTGTTGAGAATCAGGCCGGTGTTGGCCACGTACGGCTTGAGACGTTCGCCGAGCTTGAGCAGCTCCTCGGTGGTCTGGTCCACGTCGATGGGGCGACGGTTGTACAGCTTGACGAGCATCTGGTTCTTCTGGTGAAGGCTGGCCTCGACCTTGTCGTGCAGGTGCTGCTCGTTGAACAGGTCGTGCACGCGGATGCCCACGCGGTTGATCTTGTCGGCGTAGGCCGGGCCGATGCCGCGGCCGGTGGTGCCGATCTTGTGCTTGCCGAGGAATCGCTCGGTGACCTTGTCCAGCGTGCGGTGGTAGGGCGCGATGATGTGCGCGGCCTCGCTCACCAGCAGGTGGGAGCAGTCGATGCCGCGGGCCTCGAGGCCGTCGATCTCCTGGAAGAGCACTTCGGGATCGACCACCACGCCGTTGCCGATCACGGGGGTCAGATGCGGGTTGATGATGCCGGAGGGCAGCAGGTGCAGGGCGTACGATTCGTTGCCCACGACCACGCTGTGGCCGGCGTTGTTGCCGCCGTTGAAGCGGGCCACGTAATCGACCTTGGTGCCGATCAGATCGGTCGCCTTGCCTTTACCTTCATCGCCCCACTGAGCGCCGATAAGAACAATTCCAGGCATGATAGCCTCCCCGCTAGTACGATTCCGCCGGGGATAAGAGTACCGTAAACCCTCTACCCGCGGAAGGCCTCATCTCACCGGAGCCGGGCCCATATGGATATGCCTCGGCGGCCTCCCATGGAGCAGGAAGCCGCCGAGGCATGTGAAGCCGAATCGAGGGAGCGTGGAAGCCCCCTGCGCGGCCCGCCGCTACTTGAGCGCCTTGCCCGCGGAGCCGAGCTGCTGGCAGGCCTCCACCACGCGCTGGGACATGCCGTCCTCCGCCTTGCGCCCCCAGGAGCGCGGGTCGTAGAACTTCTTCTCGCCCACTTCGCCGTCGATCTTCAAGACCTTGTCGTAGTTCTCGAACACGTGGTCGGCGATCGGGCGGGTGAAGGCGTACTGGGTGTCGGTGTCGATGTTCATCTTGACCACGCCGTAGCGCACGGCCTCGGCGATCTCCTCCGGCGTGGAGCCGGAGCCGCCGTGGAAGACCAGCTCGAACGGCTTGCCGTTGGGGAAGTCCACCATGCCGGCGGCGCTGGGCAGCTCGCCGTCCACCACGGCCTGGGCCACGCGGGCCTGGATCTCGCCGAGCAGGGCCGGGCGCAGCTTGACCACGCCGGGCTTGTACGCGCCATGCACGTTGCCGAACGTGAAGGCGGCCATGTACCGGCCGCGCTCCCCCAGACCCAGTCGGCGGGCCACTTCCAGGCCGTCGGCGGGCGTGGAGTACAGCTTCTCGTTGATTTCGGCGGAGTGGCCGTCCTCCTCGCCGCCGACCGCGCCGATCTCGATCTCCAGGATGGTGTGGGCCTTCTGCGACTTGTCCAGCAGCTCCTCGGCGATGTCGAGGTTCTCCTTGAGCGGCACGGTGGAGCCATCCCACATGTGCGACTGGAACGTGGGCTCCTGGCCGCGGGCCACCTGCTCGGCCTCGTGGGCCAGCAGCGGCCGCACCCACTCGTCCAGGTACTGCTTGGCGCAGTGGTCGGTGTGCAGGGCCACGGTGATGTTCGGGTACTTCGCGGCCACCTCGTGCGCGAAGGCCGCAAGCGCCAGCGAACCGGTGACGCGGTCGTTGACCCCCATGCCGGACACGTATGCCGCGCCGCCTACGGAAATCTGGATGATGCCGTCCGATTCGGCATCCGCGAAGCCCTTCAGCGCGGCGTTCAGCGTCTGCGAGCTGGTCACGTTGATGGCAGGGTAGGCATATCCGCCGCGACGGGCGGCGTCGAGCATTTCGGCATAGCGTTCCGGTGTTGCGATCGTCATGGCTTCATTATCGCTCGGGGCATGCCCGCTGGCCGGGCCGGACGGGCCGGTACGGACGTGACCTAGCTCACCCGTTACCGTAAAATCACCGCGGGTTCACCGTACCAGGAACACCATGAGGATGATCATGGCGAAGCCCGCCAGGTCGGTGGGCGTGAACACGGCCCCCGCGAACAGCACGCCGGAGATGGTGGCGGTCACCGGTTCGCTGGTGCCGAGCATGGTGGCGCGCATGGCCCCGCACTTCTGCGTGCCGGCCAGGAACAGCCAGAAGGCGCCGAACGTGCCGCCGATCACCGTGAATGCCATCAACGCCACGCCGACCCAGTCCAGTGCGGGCGCGGTGGCCCATGGCCTGACGAACGGCAGCAGCAGGATGCCGGAGATCATGAACATGATGCCGTTGACGGTGAAGTTGCCCCATCTGGCCATCAGCGCGATGGGAAGGATGGTCATCATCGAGGTACCCACCGCGTCCGCGAGGCCCCACAGGAGGCCCGGCAACGGCAGGCTGAGCTGGGTCAGGTCGCCGCCGGTGGCAATGAGCACGGTGCCCACGAACGCGAGCGCCACACCCACGCTCTCCCGTTTGCCGGGAAGCCTGCGCCCCATGACGCACACGAACGCCAGCACCACCAGCAGGTTGAGCGTCTGCAGCACGGTGGCGGTGCCCGAATTGGTCCAGTCGATGGCCTTGAGGTAGGAGACCTGCACCATGAGCACGCAGGTGACGGCGCAGACCAGCAATCTGGGGTACGAGCCGCGGTCCTTGAGCGCACCCATGAGCTTGTCCGGCGTGAACAGGCCCGAGCAGACCAGGAAGATCACGCCGGCGAGCAGTTCACGCACGCACGCGATCCACAGCGGGTCCGCATGGTAGGAGCCCATGAGGATTTTGGAAACGGTGGCGTTGACGCCCCACAGCACGCCGCCGGCAAGCGCGAGCCCGCCACCGACGAGGATGTCCCGCGGCGTGCGTTCGAAGCTGGGGGTGGGCCTGCCGGTCGCGGTTTCGCCTGATTCGGCGACGCCTGGTTCGGTGACGTCCGCGGGGCGTTCGGAGGTTTTGGAAGTACACATCGCGCATCACGATACGCGCAGGATGAGAATGGAGCGGACAACGGGAGTCGAACCCGCCTCTAAAGCTTGGGAAGCTTTCATTCTACCGATGAACTATGTCCGCGAATCGGTCGGCTGCGGTCGGGGCCGCAACGTCACGAACAGCTATCGTATCACGCCGTGTGACGCTACCGCAGCACGCGGGTGGAGTACGTGGGCGCGGAAACCGGCGTGCCGTTCATCTCCCGCGCCATTTCCATGAGGCGGGCGATGCGCTGGTCGGTCGGCGGATGGGTGGAGAAGAGCTTGGAGAACCCGGCCGCGGAGAACGGGTTGGCGATCATCATGGCGGAGACGGACTGGGTGCCGGCGGTCTTGCGCATCGGCGTGGTCTGGGCGCCGTAGGAGATCTTGTTGAGCGCGGAGGCGAGGGCCTCGGGGTCGCCGGTCAGGAGGCTGCCGTCCTCGTCGGCGTCGTATTCGCGGGTGCGGGAGATGGCCATCTGGATGAGGGATGCGGCGATCGGCGCCAGGATCACGCTCAGCAGCACGCCGACCAGGCCGAGACCGCCGGAGCCGCCATCGCGGTCGTCGCGCGAATTGCCGCCGCCGATGTACATGAGCGAGTAGCCGAGATAGGTGATCACGGTGGCCATGGCGGAGGCGATGGCGGAGGTCAGGATGTCGTGATTGTAGACGTGCATGAGTTCGTGGCCCAGCACGCCGCGCAGTTCGCGGGCGTTGAGGATCTGCAGGATGCCCTGGGTGCAGCACACGGCGGCGTGGCGTTCGTTGCGGCCGGTGGCGAAGGCATTGGGACTCATGGTGGGGGCGATGTAGATGCGAGGCATCGGCTTGCCGGCCTTGGCGCTCAGCTCGCGCACGATCTGGTAGATCTCGGGGGCCTCGGCCTCGGAGACCTCGCGCGCGCCCATGGAGGCGATGGCGAGTTTGTCGGAGAACCAGTAGGAGAAGAACGTGGTGGCCAGGCCGATGACGATGTAGATGCCGAGCGTCTGCCGGGTGCCGCCGGTGGCCCACCAGATCAGCATGATGACGGCCCACATCAGGGCGAACAGCAGCGTCGTCTTCAGGCCGTTGAAATGGCCATGCACCCGTACTTTGGCATCCATGAGGCCCAGCCTAAGGACGCAGCCTGAATGATTGCTGGATATGCACGGGATGTCCGTACGTGTCAGGCGGTCATCACGGAACCGTGGATCTGGTCCAGGAGGGTGATGAGTTCGGTGAGCTGCTGGGCCCACATGCGCGCCATGTCGATGGCGGACATCCAGGTACTCGCCGGCCGTCACGTCCGTGGTCACGCCGATGCCGTCAAGCCATTGGGCGAGGGGCGCGCATGCTCTCGCGCCACAACGGCAGGGTGCGGCCATGCTCCTCCCCCGCGTCACGCCCCGATCCATGGCGGGCACGCCATGCTGACCGGCGCCGTGCGGATTTGCGTTCCCCGGGCTGGTTCATTCGCTGCATCATGCCGCTCCTTGGCGCTGGTTTGGTGGTCGGGTCGTCGGTTTTCGCCGTGCCACAGCCTATGACTCCATGCTGACCGCACGGTGTCGACCGACTGGGAATTCCCGGAAAACCGTTGACGGAACGGGGACGCGCCGACACGCAAATGCGGCTCCCGCCGGGACCTTGTCATGAAGAGCCGTTTTACAGGCAATACGCAAGGCAACAGTAGAGCCGAGATGGTCCGGCTCCCCTCCCTGAGGGGAGCTGTCGCTGACAGCGCTTGCGGGGCGCACCACGGGACTCACCCGCCAGGCTCCCCTCAGTCTCACTGCGGTCGACAGCTCCCCTCAGCGAGGGGAGCCGGAATCAGCCGCGCCATCAGGCTCGGCAACAACTTTTGCCCTCAAAATCAGGCGTGGGCGAGCTCGCGCATCTGGGCGGGCTCGATGACCTTCTTGTGCTCGCGGCCTTCCTTGGCGCCCTCGGCGCGTTCGAAGGCGTCCACCTTCTTCCAGCCGGCGAAGTCGATGGGCTTGACGCCACGCTCGGCCAGCAGGCGGTCGATGGATTCGGGGTCGCGGTCGGCGGCCACGCGACCGCCCTCGGCGGCCTTGGCCAGGTCCTCAAGCATGTTGGTCACGATGGCCAGGGCGTCGGACTTGGTGGAGCCGATCAGGCCCACCGGGCCGCGCTTGGCCCAACCGGTGGCGTAGAGGCGTTCGCGCACCTCGCCGCCTTCGGCTTCGGTGGTGATGCGGCCGTCGCCGTTGGCGTTGGCCAGGTGGGCGCCATGCTCGTCGTAGGCGATGCCGGGGGCCTCGGCCGGCTTGTAGCCGATGGCGTGGTAGACGGCCTCGACCGGGTAGTCGGTGAATTCGCCGGTGCGGTGCATCTTGCCGTCGGCGCCGGTCTCGGTGCGCTCCACGCGGATGGCGGTCACCTTGCCGTCCTCGCCGAGCACCTCGGTGGGAGCGGAGTTGAAGTGGATGTAGTACTTGCGGTCGGCCGGGTTGCCCTCGAAGTCCACGTCGCCGTCGTCTTCCATGTCCTCGGCCATCTCGCGGATGGCGAACAGCTCCTCGACCATCTGGCGGGTGAGCTTGTCCTTGCCGGCCACCTCGATGGTTTCGTCGTCAAGGTCGAAGTCGTCCTCGTTGATGATGAGCTGCACGCCGGGCAGCTTCTCCATCTCGCGCAGCTCCTGCACGCTGAACTTGGCCTGGGCCACGCCGCGGCGGATGAACAGGTGCAGCACCTTGGCCTTGTTGTTCTGGATGCCCTCGTAGACGTTGTCCGGGATGTCGGTCTTGGCCTTGAGGTCGTCCGCGTTGCGCATGAGCTCGCGGGCCACGTCCATGGCCACGTTGCCGCCGCCGATCACGGCCACGTTCTCGGCGGTCAGCGGCCACTCGCGGGCGCCGGTGGGGTAGCCGTCGTACCATTCGACGAACTTGGCGGCGCCATACACGCCGTCCAGGTCGGCGCCGGGCAGGCCGAGCGGCTTGTCCTTGACCGCGCCGGTGGCGAAGAGCACGGCGTCGTAACGGGCGAGGAGGTCCTCGAGGGTCACGTCCTTGCCGAACTCCACGTCGCAGTAGAGGTGGATGTCCGGGTTGTCGAGGGTCTTCTCGAGCGCGGAGGCGATGAACTTGATGGAGGGGTGGTCGGGGGCCACGCCGTAGCGCACCAGGCCGAACGGCACGGGCAGCTTCTCGAACAGGTCGATGCGGGCTTCGGTGCCGAGGCCCAGCTCCTTGCCCAGCTTCTTGAGCTGGCGCAGGAAGATATCGGAGGAGTAGACACCGGCCGGGCCGGCGCCGATCACGGCAATGCGGAGTTCAGTATTCGAAGATTCAGTCACGCGCTCTAGCCTAACGCAAGCCGCCGAATCGGGGAAGGGTGATTTCCGGTGCGATATCGGCGGCTTTGGTGGTGTCAGCCGCACCCGGTCCCGCCTCGAATCGCGAATCACGCTACTGTCAGATTATGGTTTTTCCTAATGTAGGATTACGGGGATTTCTAATGTAGGATTATGGTAATCACTACTGCATGATCATGAGGGGAAGACGACGATGATTCCACGACTGCTCGGAAAACAAGCCAAACAGCTGGCGCAATGGTTCCCCGTGATCTCCATCACCGGCCCGCGGCAAAGCGGCAAATCCACTCTGGCCAAGGCCATGTTCCCGGACTACGACTATGTGAATCTGGAGAACCCAGGGACGCGCAAGGCCGCCATCGATGACCCGGTGGGGTTCATTCGACAGCGTCCGTCCAAATTGATCGTGGATGAGGCGCAGTACGCCCCTGATCTGTTTTCCATGATTCAGGTGGCGTCCGACGAGCGCGGTGGACAGGGGCAGTACGTGCTGTCCGGCTCGCAGAATTTCCTGCTGCTCAAGCGCATCCGGCAATCGCTGGCCGGCAGGGTCGGCCTGGTTAAGCTGCTTCCGTTCTCATATCAGGAAGCGGTTCAAGCCGATCAGACGCTTACGCCGGATGCGTTCATGCTGCAAGGCGGATACCCGCGTATTTATGACACTGGGATGCCGCTTGCCGTGTTCTTCTCGAACTACGTCGACACCTATATCGAACGTGATGTCTCCGAATATCTCGACGTACGTAATTTGGCGGATTTCCGCCGATTCCTGACCCTGTGCGCACTGAGTTCCGGTGCCCTGGTGAATTACACGAACATCGCCAACGAGCTTGGCGTGAGCCCACGGACCGTAAAGGCGTGGATGTCCATTCTGGAATCAAGCTATCTGGCGTTCCACCTCATGCCGTTCTACACCAATGCCCGCAAGCAGGTGGTCAAGACGCCGAAGCTCTATTTCTACGACACCGGTCTGCTGTGCCATCTCCTTGGCATTCGTACGGTCGAGGCGCTGATCGCCCATCCGAAGTTCGGCGACATCTTCGAGAACCTCATCATCGCCGAAACCATGAAACAGCATCTGAACGCCGGGAGGGACCCCCAACTGTTCTTCTACCGCGACGCCAGCAAGGTTGAGGTGGATCTGCTGGACTTCACCGACCCGAACAACCGCCTGATGATCGAAATCAAATCCGGGCAGACCTACCACGACCGGTTCGCCCGGCACCTGACCTTGATCGGCGACGTACTCGACGTGCCACGAGAACAGCAGTACGTGGTCAGCCGGGTCGAGCAAAGCTACGTATCGCAAGGCATCCATGTCACCACAGCCGCCGATTGGCTGACCGGCAAGCAACGGGACGGCGCATCGGCCCAATGACGAGGTGATTATCAAGAGCTCTCGGGCGTGCTGCCGGAACCAGGTGATTTCGGCAGCACGCCCGAGAGCTCGTCAATGGTATTGCCGAACGTTTCAGGCCAGACGGATACGGTTGCGGCCGGGGGTGAGGCTTTCGACGGGGCCGGGCGTCGGGTGCTCGCCGCGCGGGGCTCCGGTGAGGTCCGTATCGACGGCGAGCGCGGTGCCGTCCGGGTTCTCGTACGGTTCGGTGACGATGCGCGGGGTGCCGAGCAGCTCGGTGTTTACCGTCACGGTCGGCAGGCCGAGCAGGCCCGGATCCACGTCCATGTCCAGCCAGACCGAGCCGTCCGCCTCCGTCACGACGTGCGCCTGCGCCTTGGCGGCCAGACGATTGGCCTCCGCGACGCCATCGGGCCCGACCGGCTCGGCGGACGCGGCGCCCGCATCCGCACCGGTCGCGCCGGCACCGGCCACGTACTTGTGCTCCTCACGGTCGAACGAGGGGGCCACCCGGCCGTCACCGCCGCGCAGGTAGGCGTTGCCGTCGATGTACATCGGCTGGGGCACCTGCTCGAACATCTCCACGTCGCCCGGGTCGTTGACGTGCACGCGCTCCATGTATTCGGCCTCGGAGACCGGCGAGCCGTCGGCGTAGGCGGTGCCGCGGCGCGTGACCGCGCTGAACTCCGGGCCGCCCACGAACACGTTCTGGTAGAAGCGGTCGTCGCCGCCGTACACGCAGGCGTATCCGGCCACGGCGGTGGAATGCGGCAGGTGGTACGGCGTGGAGCGGTTGAGCACCTTGCGCGGCTGCACGGTGCCGCAGAACAGGTTGTGCACGAACGCGCTGCCCTGCGCCACGTTGTCCATGGCGTAGAACGAGCCGAACACGTTGTTGTCGAACAGGCAGGGGCCGGAGGTGACCTCGATCATGAAGTCGCGCCAGTTGTCGTGGTAGATGTTGCGGGTCACGCGGGTGCCCTGCAGCTCCCAGTCCAGCCAGGTGCCCAACGTGCAGTCGTGGATGTGGTTGTGACGGATGACCGTGTCGATGGCGGCGTGGAACTTGATGCCCGCGATCTCATGGCCGAAGAACTCGCGCTTGGTGGCGATGTGGTGGATGTGGTTGTCCTCGATGAGGCTGAACGCGCAGCCCATGTGGCCCACGATGCCGTTCTGGCCGCAGTCGTGGATGTGGTTGCGGCGCACGATGTGCCCGCCGACCGTCTCGCGCGACCAGCCGTGACGGATGGCGCGGAACACCACCTCCTGCTGGATCTGGTAGCCGGGCTTGCGGCCGAAGCGGGACGCCTCGTTGTCGCCGGTCACACCGTCCTTGCCCAGGCTCACGCCGGAGCAGCGGGCGTCGTGGATGTCGTTGTCCTCGATGATCCAGCCCTTCGACCAATGCGTGCCGATGAGCCCCTTCTGGTCGCCGGTGGGCGGGGCCCAGCCGCAGGCGGCCTGCGCCAGCTCGAAACCACGCACGGTGATGTAGTCGCGGCCTGGGAGCTCCGGATAGAAGCAGGTCTCACGCACGTTGATTTCGGTCAGGTGCCCGTTCGGGTCGACGTCATGGAAGTTGGCCCAAATCTCGGTGACGTCGCCACCTACCTCGGCATGCCACTGCCAGATGGTCTTGGACGGGTCGTCGATCGGCTCGGTGACGGACACCCAGTCCGGCCCGTAGCCGAACGTGCGCGGCTCGGCGGCGGCGACAGCCTCCACGCTGGGCGCCTCGTACATCGAACGGCCGTCCAGATACACTTCGCCCAGGCTCATGGTCCAGTCGCTCGGCCGCTCCAGCCAGTCGCCGCGGAGGGGCTTGGCGAACGGGTTGAACCCACCGAACACCGCGTTCGGCACGCTCACATGCCACACGCCCGGCTTGCCGGCCACGGGCTCCCAGCCCGAGACGACCTCGGAGCCCTTGATCACCGCGTGCTCGCCGGGGGCCGCGGCGTAGGTGATGCGCGCGAATTCGTTGAGTCCGCCCAAGGCCGGGCTCACCTGCTCGCGATAGACGCCCTCGTGCACCAGCACGGTGTCGCCGGGGCGGGCCACGACCGCTGCGGCCGATATCGCGGCGAACGGCGTGGCCTCACCGCCGTCCTGTACTGCGGCGCCGACCGCCGCGGCTGAAACATGAAGTGTGCGCTGAGTCATGTCAGCATTCCTTTCGGATTGAAAAAGCTTGGAAAAGGGCACGTTGGCCTAAGGTGGCATGGATTCTGTTGGACTACCCCTCAGTCGGCTCCGCCGACAGCTCCCCTGACAAGGGGAGCCGAGAAAAGAAACCATGCCGGCCTTAACGCAACAACGCCTTAGTTGGTGATTACTTGCTGAATCCGGCGGTCAGGCCGGCGACCATCTGCTTGCGGCCGATGATGTAGGCGGTCAGGATCGGAATCACCGAGACCACCACGGCGGCGAGGATGCCGGGGATATCCACGGTGAACTGGCCCTGGAACGCCCACAGGCTCAGGGTGATTACGCGGTTCGAGGAGCTTTGGGTCAGGATCAGGGGGAAGAGGAACCCGTTCCAGACCTGCAGCGCGTCGTAGATGGAGACGGTGATGATGGCCGGCTTGATCATCGGGATGGCGAGCCGCCACATGATCTTCCATTCGGTGGCGCCGTCCACCTCCATGGCCTCGAACAGCGACTGCGGGATGTCGCGCAGGAAGTTGCACAGAATCATGACGGTGATCGGGATGGCGAAGCCCACCGAGGGCAGGATGATGGCCCAGAGCGTGTCGTACAGGCCCATCTGGATGATCAGGTAATACACCGGGATGATGGTGGCCTGCATCGGGATGGCCAGGCCCGTGATGATCACCTTGTAGATGGCGCGTGCGCCGGCGTCCGCACGGCGGGTGATGGCATAGGCGGCCATCACGGTGACCAGGAGGATCAGCGCCACGGTCACGATGGTGACGAACAGCGTGTTGCCGATGTACAGCAGGAAGTCGTTGGCGAACACGCGCCCATACGCGGCGAACGTGAAGTGCTTGGGCAGGGAGAGCGGGTTCTGGGAGTAGATCTCGCTCTGGTCGCGCAGGGACGTGACCACGATGTAGTAGATCGGGATGACGATGAGGGCGAACCAGAACCAGCCGAGGAATCCGCCGACGATGTTGTATTGCTTGTTCTTGATGCGAATCATGATTGATCAGGCGCCTTCCATCTGGCTTTCCATCTTGTCCGAACCGGACAGCTTGTTGAGGATCAGCGATACCGCGATGCCCAGGGCGAGGATGATCACGCCCACCACGGACGCACCGCCCATGTCGTAGCTCTTGAAGCCCTTGAGGTACATGTCGAGCGGCAGGATGCGGGTGGCGTTGCCGGGGCCGCCGCCGGTCATCACGTACACCAGATCGAAGTAGGTCAGCGAGCCGACGATCATCAGCGTGGAGTCGGTGGCGAAGGTGTACTTGAGCTGTGGCAGGGTGATGGAGAAGAACTGGCGGATCGGGCCGGCGCCGTCGATGGTGGCGGCCTCGTACATGGTCTGCGGAATCTGGCGGACGGCGCCCTGGTAGAGCAGCGAGTGCAGCGGGATGAAGCACCAGGAGACCACGAAGATCACGGTCCACAGGGCGGTCTTGGGGTCGCCGAGCCAGTTGTGCGCCAGCCAGCCGATGCCGAACGCCTTACCCACGCCGAAGTTCGGGTCCAGAAGGTTCTTCCAGGTGATGGCCACGGCGGTGGAGCTGAAGAGCAGAGGCAGGAAGTAGAAGACGGCGAGGAACGCGCGGTACTTCTGCGTGCCGGCCATGAAGGTGCCGAGCAGGATGCAGATCGGGGTCTGGACGGCCCAGCTCACGATGGTCAGGATGATGGTGAGCTTGAAGGCGTTCATGACCAGCGGGTCGGAGAACATGCGCACCCAGTTGCCCAGGCCGTTGAAGGTGATGGCGCCCAGGCCGTCCCAGTTCATGAAGGACAGCACGAGCACGCCGACCAGCGGAATGAGGGCGAAGATGCCGAAGAAGATGAGGGCCGGGGCCGTGTACCACAGGGACGGACCCTTGTGGAGCTTGCCGGACTTGGTGGATTTGGCCGCGGTTTTGGCGGATTTGTTGGATGAAACGGCCGCGCGGGCGGGCTTGGGCTGCGCGACGGCCTTGGAAACGAATGACATGATGTCCTCTCTTGTCACTGGGCTCCCCCGCTACGGTGCGGGGAGGGAGCCGTAGGTGCCGGCGGCGGGGCCCGGAACGTGGGCGGAAGCGGAGATGGGAATCGACGCGCATCGATCGTCCCCGTCCCGCGCCCCGGCCGCTGGCGGCAGTCGGATTTACAGGGTCTTGTTCATCGCGTCCGCGAACTGCTGCGGGGTGATCTGCTTGAGGAAGACCTGTTCGAGGTTGTTGAGCAGCGCCTGGCCCTGGTCGGCGGGCAGGGCCACGTCGAGGGAGAGCTGGTAGTTGGAGGCGTTCTTCACGGAGTCGTAGACGTAGGTGAGGAAGCCGGTGCCGTCATCGGCGGACTTGACCTTGTCCTCGATGCCCTTGACCGGGGGCACACCGCCGCTGGAGAGCAGGCCGTCCACGATGCCGTCGGAGTAGGTGTTCTCCTTGAGATACTTGATGGCGGTCTGCTGGGATTCCTTGCCCGCGGAGGCGGCCACGGACCAGTAGTTGGCGAGGTTGCCGGTGAGCATGGACGGGTCGCCCTTGCCGCCTTCGACGGCCGGGAAGGCCGCGTAGCCGAGGTCGTTCTTGGCGAAGTCCGCGTTGATGGTGCCGAAGTCGGCGTACACCCAGGAGCCCATAAGGTCGAAGCCGGCCTGGCCGTTGGCGAGCAGGGCGGTGTCCTTCTTGTCGTCGGCGGACATGGACTGGTAGCTGTCGCCGAACGCGCCGGCGTCCACGAGGTCCTGGATCTTGGTCATGGCCTCGATGACGGCCGGGTCGGACCAGGCGTCCTTCTTGCCGTCGAGGATGTTCTGCATCACGTCCGGGCCGCCGATGCGGTCGATGAGGTAGGCGGCCCACATCAGGTAGGGCCACTTGCTGCCGCCGGCCAGGGCGATCGGGGTCTTGCCGGCGTCCTTGAGCTTGGCCACGTCGTCGAGCAGTTCGTCCCAGGTCTGCGGGGCGTCGGAGATGCCGGCTTCCTTGAGCACGGCCTTGTTGGTCCACAGGATGGCGGGCTGGACCTGGCCCACGGGCACGGCCACGAGCTTGTCGTCGCGGTAGCCTTCGGCGGCCACGGAGTCGAGCACCTTCTCCTTGACCACGGAGTCCAGATCGGAGGTGAGGTCGATGATGTTCTTGTTGGTCCAGTAGTCGGTGACCGGGGAGCCGCCCCAGCTCAGGACGAGGGTGGGCGCGTTGCCGGAGCCGATGGCGGTGCGGATCTTCTCCTTGTAGGAGTCGTTGGCGAAGGACTCGTTCTTGATCTGCGCGTCCGGATTGGCCTTGTTCCAGTCCTCGAAGGTCTGCTGGACGGAGGCCCACGTGCTGTCCGTGAGGCTCCATACGGTGGCGTTCGCGCCGGTGGCCTTGGCGGAGCCGCCGCCCGGCTGCGCGCCGCATGCCGCGACCGACAGCAGGGTGGCGCCGGCCGCCACTGCGGCCATGAGCCTGATCGCCTTCGTCTTCAATGTGCCTTTCATCTGTTCCTCCTCGAACTTTGGCTGCGTCAATAACGACTTGGCTTGATTGGTGTGGATGGTGTTGGTTTCCACGGCTGTTCGTTCAACCGATGGCTTAACTATATCCTGAGTGAGTACTCAGTTCAACTCAGTTGCGGCGTGTCTCAGTCGAGTTGAGGAGCGCTGGCGTGAATGTTAAGGCAAACATAAGGGTGATTTTGCGCGAAACGCTGATTTTTCAACGGTTTTTGCTTATTCCTCAAAGCAATTGCGCTGCTCGTGGCACGACATGACCGCACAAACGAAACACGGGTGCTGTGGCGAATTCACTAGGAATCACCACAGCACCCGTGTGCTTTCGTATATTTAACTGAGTCTTTACTCAGTTGCTTTTCAGGCCACCGAATCAGGGATCACCCGGTCGATGTAACGCCTCCAAAGTCCAACCAAATCAAGGGTTCGCCCGCTCCTGAGCCAACGGAACTGCAGGCCGTCCATGGCAGCAAGGGCCTCGATGGCCACGGCCGTGGGGTTGTCAACCTTGTCTCGTTTAGCGGCCTGGCGGTATTCGTTGAGCACCCACTGCTCGCGATCCTGGAAGTACTTCCACGCCGGATGGTCCTCGCTCAGGGACTCCCCCTGCAGCACCATGTATAGGCGCACGATCTCCGGACGCTCCATGTTCATGCGGCAGGTGGCCATGGTGAGGTCCTTGAGGCCCACGGGGAACGGGTCGCCCTCCAGCTTCTCCAGCCCGAGGCTCTCGCACAGCATCATGCGATCGGCTTCATCGCGGTGTTTGAGCACCGCGATGAGCAATTCATCCTTGGATTTGAAGTGGTAGAGCACGCCACCTTCGGTGATGCCGCATTCGTTGGCCACGTCGCGCAGGGTGAAGCCGTGGAAACCGTATTCGCCGATGAGCAGCGTGGCCGCGTCGATGATCTGCAGCAGCCGCTCCTGCGTGGGGATGCGCTGGTATCTGTTCCCGGTCTGCTTGCGTGGCATGACGTGCTCCTTCATTGGCGGTGTCGCATGTGTCCTGTACTGAACTATAGTCAAGTTCAGTTCAGGACACACCTATCGTGGCTCCTTCAGTCGCGGTCGAGGACGGCGGTGAGAGCCCAGAGGATGCTCACCACGTCGATGGCCTCCTGCAGGAAAGCGCCGACCACCACCGGAATGAGGTTGAACGCGGCGGCCACCATGCCGATCACGGCGAGCGCCAGTCCCGCGATCACGGCCTGGAGCATCACGCGCTTGGTGCGGCGGGCGATGGCGATGGCGCGCGGCACGGCGGCGATGTCGTCGTTCATGATGACTACCTGCGCGCTTTCGGATGCGGCGGTGGAGGTGCCGTCCGTGATGGCCACGCCGAGGTCCGCCACGGCGAGCACGGGCGCGTCGTTCACGCCGTCGCCCACCATCATCGTGACCGGACGGACGGCCTTGCGATGGCTTGTCGTGACGACACCTTCGTGTGCGGCGAGCGCCCGATTGCCGCGAATCCGCGTCCCGGCACCCGGCTCCCCCACGGTCGCGGCCTTGACGGCGGCCACCTTATCCTCCGGGAACAACTCGGCGTGCACCTCGTCGATGCCGACCTCGCGGGCGATAATCTCGGCCGAGGCGCGCTTGTCTCCGGTGAGCATGGTGAGTTTGGCGACGCCGAGCCCGTGCAGTGCGGCGAGCGCGGCCTTGGCGTTGGCGCGAGGCACGTCACGCAGCACGATACGGGCGATCAGCCGACCATCCACGGACACGTAGGATGCCATCTCGTCCGGCTCCAGCATCCCGAATCGCGTGCGTATCGACTCCTTGCGTTCACTTCTTTCCTTGGCGCCCTCGTCCAAGAGGAGCTGTCCGCGGAGCGGACTGAGGGGATCGGCTTCCCTCCGGAGGGAGCCCGCGCCCGCCGTCAGGAACCCATCGTCGCGAGCCGCGGCGAACGACAGCCTGCCCACGCGCACCATATGCCCGTTGACCTCGCCGGACACACCCTTGCCGGCCTCCTCCTCGATGTGCTTCACCACCGGATAGTCGCGGCCGTGTCCTGGCCAGCTGGCCTCCGGTTCCGGGCATTCGCGCTGCCCGGCCGCGAACCGAGCACGCAGGCGACCCATCGCCTCGGCACCGGCCTTGGCGATGCCCTTGGACAGGATGTGCACCGAATAGCCTTCCACCACGCCGGCCATCATGAGCACGTGATCTTCATTGAGCCGGGTCTCAACACCCGGCAGCATCTCCACGCGCACCACCTGCGGCTGCTTGACGGTGAGCGTGCCGGTCTTGTCGAAGAACACCTGCGTGACCCGGCCAAGGTTCTCCAGTACGTCCTGTGCCTTGATGAGCACGCCGTTCTTGGCCAATCGGCCGGTGCCGGCCACGTATGCCACGGGCGCGGCGATGAGTAGCGGGCAGGGGGTGGCCAACACCAGCACCTGCGCGAATCGCGTCGGGATGCCGGACACGGCCCACGCGACGCCCGCGATCATCAGCGAGAGCACCGTGAACGGCACGGCCAGCCGGTCCGCGGTTTTGACCACGGCCGGGCGCGATTCCTGTGCGGCGGTCACGAGCTGGAGGATGCGCTGGTACTGCGAGTCGGCGGCGGCCTGCGTGGCGCGCATGGTCAGGGTGGTGGAGCCGTTCACCGCGCCGGACATCACGCGGGCGCCGGCGAACACCTCGCGCGGCACCGGCTCGCCGTTGATGGCGCTCAGATCCAGCGTGGCCGTGCCGGAGAGCAGTTCGCCGTCCACCGGCACGGTCTCGCCCGGCAGCACCATCAGCACGTCGCCTGGCTGCACCTGGTTCACCGGCACCGTGGTGAAGTGCTGTGCGGCGGAAGCCACCGCGGCGGATCGCATGGCGGTCTTCGCCTTGTCGATGGCCGGATCGCAAGCCTCGGGGCCGCGGCCGGTGATGGCGCAGGCGGGGGATGTCGGCGTGGCAGCTGCTGCTGTTGCACCGGCCGGAGGCCTCCCCTCAGTCGGCTTTGCCGACAGCTCCCCTCCCAGAGGGGAGCCGAGATTACGGGAGGTGCGGCGGAAGCCATCGGCGGGGGCAGCATCGCCCTTGCGGGTATTGTCGGCGGCACCGGTACCGTTGGCGCTGGCTCGCCCCACGCCAGGCAGCGTCACCACATGGGCGGTCTGCGGGGCGGCCTTGACCAAGGCGGTCAGGCTGTGCTCGGCCTTGTTCTGCGCGTATTCCTCGATGGCCTCACCGGACGTAATCATCAGGGTCACGGCCCAGCTGGCCCAGTATTCGTGGACCGCCACGGTGGACAGCATCGCCATCACGGCCAGCAGATCGACGCCCACCTGGCCGTGGCGCAGGTCGTCGATCATGCCTCGCACGGTGTCCGTCACGATGACCAGCACCAGCGCGATGACCAGCCACTGGCCCACGCCGGGGTCGCCGAGGATCGGAATCGCAATCGAGGAGGCGGAAGCCGAACCGGACGAACCGGGCTGGCCGACAAGGGCGGCATCCCACGGACGCCAGTCGCCCAGCAAGGCCAGCGGAATCGAGGCAATCACCACCACGGGCAGCATGGGCACCAGCCGGCAGACGCGCACGGCGGCGGCGAACAATCGTTGGAAGAATCGGATGAGACCACTCATCATTGCTCCTTACGCTCGTATACGGGGCCGTTTCCGGGCGGTGCAGGGTATGCGTATGCGTGGCCCGGCCGGAAATCGGCACTGTGGTCACGCCTTGTTAACCCACCGGCGTCTGTGCCGGGCAGCAGACCATTGCCAGACCCAAGCTGCTCCCGCGCGACCTTCCGATACACGGCGTAAAGAATTCGGTATTCAGTTATTGCAATTTCGTTGCATCTGCCATGGTACCTGAGACGCCGGACTTTCGACGCGCAGACGCAAAAGGACCGTGGGGGTCGAGCCCTCCACGGTCCTTTGGTTGTCCGGCATGACGCTCAGCGGTGGCCGCCCAGCGTCATGCGACGTCTGGATTTACCAGAGGCCGAACGGGTCGGAGAAACCGCCACCGTCACCGGTGCCGCCGTCGCTGTTGCCGCCGGAACCGTTGCCGTAGCCGTTGTTGCCGTTGCCGTTCTGGTTGTTCTGGTTGTTGTTGTTATTGCTGTTGCCGTTCGAGTTGGAGCTGGACGAACCGTTCACGGACGACTCCTCCTGATCCAGCGTGACGTCCACGTCCATGGTCTTGCCGTTACGCACGATAGTGAGGGTCACCTTGTCGCCGAGGGCGGCGGCGCGGACGTAGCCGAGCAGCGAGTAGTTGTTGTTCACGGCGTTGCCGTTGAAGGCCACGATGGTGTCGTCGGCCTTGAGACCGGCCTTGTCGGCCGGGCCGCCGGAGACGACCGCGGAACCGCCGGTAGACGGGGTGGTGATCTTGGCGCCGCCGCGGGTCACGCCGTCCGCCTCGACGGTGGCGGAGGAGATGGTCACGCCGAGGGCGACGTGCTTGACCTTGCCGTCCTTGATGATCTCGTTGGCCACGCGCTTGACCAGGTTGGACGGGATGGCGAAGCCGATGCCGATGGAGCCGGCGGAATCAGAAGAGGTGGCGGTGGAGGCGATGGACGAGTTGATGCCGATCACCTGGCCGGCCGCGTTGAAGGTCGGGCCGCCGGAGTTGCCGGGGTTGATGGCCGCGTCGATCTGCACGGCGTTGGTGACGATCTCGTTGTTGTTGTCGTCGGTCACGGTCACCGGGCGGTTGAGGGCGGAGACGATACCGGTGGTGGCGGTGTCGTCGTAGCCGAGCGGGTTGCCGATGGCCATCACGTTCTCGCCCACCGCGAGCTTGTCGGAATCGGCGAACTCCACGGCCTTCAAGTCGCTCGGCGGGTTGTCGAGCTTGATGACGGCCAGATCGGTAGTGGTGTCGGTGCCCACGAGGGTGGCGCTGTAGATGTTGCCGTTGGCGAGCGTCACCTGGATCTGCTGGGCGCCGGAGATCACGTGGTTGTTGGTCACGATGTGGCCCTCGGTGTCAAGGATGGCGCCGGAGCCCTTGGCCGTGCCGTTGGACAGAGTGGTCTGGATGGAGACCACGGAGTTGGACACGTCGGAGGCCACGGAGGTCCAGTCGACGGCCTCGCCGCTCTTGGCGGTGGCCGTGCCGGAGCCGGACTTGTTCGAGGTGATGCTGGACAGCGAGCTGGTGCTGGGCACGGAGACCCAGCCGTTGGTGATGGCCGCGAAGCCGAGGCCGAGGCACAGGGCGGCGGCGACCACGGCCGCGATGACGGCGGTGAGCACGTAGCCGAACGTCTTGGAGACGGGCTTGCCGGCGCCGGGCTGACCGGGCTGGCCCGGCAGCGGGCCGTTGCCGTTCGGGGCGCCGGGAGCGCCGTTGCCCACGAACATGCCGCCCTGGGCCGGGTTAGTGAACGGGTTGCCGTTGTTGGCGGGGGTCTGGCCGTTCTGCGGGCCGTTAGCGTTGCCGGAGCCGGCCGGGGCGAACGGGTTGCCGTTGCCGGTGGGCTGCGGGTTGTTGGTGAAGTACGGGTTGCGGTTGCCCGCCTGGCCCTGAGGGACCTGGTTCTGCGCGGCGGGGGCGCCGAACGGGTAATTGTTGGCGGCGTTCGGGGTGCCGGTCGACTGGTTCTGGGTGGGAACCGGACCATACGCGCCGTACTCCGGAGCCGGGCGGTAGAGCGGGGCCGTGGGTGCGGTCTGCGACGCCTGCGTGGAGGCGGAATCGTTCGGCAGCGCGGTGGTCGGCGTTGACGGGGCGCTGGAGACCACGGTGCTTTCGCCCTTGGCGGAGGCGTAATCCGGAATCGGCTCGGTGACGGCGGTCTGCTCGGCCTGCGGCTGGGCCTCGGACGCGGCGGCCGGGGCGGCGGGGGCTGTCTGCTCCCCTGCCGGGGCCTGCGCGGCCTCATTGGTATTGCTACTCTGCGGGGTCTGGTCGACGCCCTGCGGGTTGAATTCGTCAGCCATTGCTGCTCCTTTGTCTACATTCCAATCACGTTCATCGGCGCGCGGCCGCGAATCGTTCACTGCCGAATCCGCTGGGCTGCGCGCCTCTCGTTCGCTACCTCTGTAGTAAAGGCAGTCAATCTGGAGGTTTTCTGAACGTTGGTTGGGAGTCTTGGAGTAATCATCGCAGAGTCTGATGAGCATCTCGCTTACAAGGGGCTGATTCGGGATTTCCCGGAGATCAATCTGCGTTACGAGGGGCTGCCCTCCCCCGCTAAAAGCCCCCATACGGCCCTAAAACGGTGTGTTTGAGGTTGATTTAAGCGAAACGGAGCCCCTCGTAACGCAGATAGACGTTCCGGACACCGCACAAGAGCCCCTCGTAACGCAGAAAGCCCGAACATCTTCACATTTTCGAGCCCTTCTGCCTAAAGTGAAACGTATGAGCGAACCCACAGCCACAGGCCTTCTTGACCACCCGCGCGGAGCGGAAGCCGGCAAGCCCGGCGACCGCAGCGCCTTCCATTTCGAAACCATCACCCGCCTGCCCTCCTCGGCCGAGGGACTGGGCCGCGACGGCGCGCGCTACGGCCGCACCGGCATCATCCACACGCCCCACGGCGACATCAAGACCCCCGCATTCGTGCCGGTGGGCACGCAGGCCGCCATGAAGGCCGTGCTGCCGGAGCAGATGAAGGACCTGGGCGCGCAGTGCCTGCTGGCCAACGCCTTCCACCTGTTCGAGCGCCCCGGCGAGGACGTGCTGGACGCCGCCGGAGGCCTTGCGCGCTTCATGAACTGGGACGGCCCGACCTTCACCGATTCGGGCGGTTTCCAAGTCATGTCCCTGGGCGTGGGCTTCAAGAAGACGCTGGCGATGGACGTGACCGGCATGAAGTCGGACGACATCATCGCCAAGGGCAAGGAGCGCATGGCCTGGGTGGACGAGGACGGCGCGACGTTCAAGTCGCCCCTGAACGGCGATGAGCACCGCTTCTCCGCCGAGATCTCGATGGGCATCCAGCACAAGCTCGGCGCTGACATCATGTTCGCGTTCGACGAGCTGACCACGCTGATGAACACGCGCTCCTACCAAGAGGATTCGGTGGAGCGCACCTTCCGCTGGGCCAAGCGTTGCGTGGCGGAACACGAACGGCTGACCGCCGAGCGACTGGGCAAGCCGTATCAGGCGCTGTACGGCGTGGTGCAGGGTGCGAACTACGAGGATCTGCGCCGTCACGCGGCCGAGCAGATTGCCTCGCTGGACTTCGACGGCGTGGGCATCGGCGGCGCCATCGAGAAACGCATCATCGGCAACACATGCGCGTGGATCTGCGATGCGATGCCGGAGAGCCGGCCGCGCCACGTGCTCGGCATCGCCTCCGTGGACGACATCTTCGCGTGCGTGGAGAACGGCGGCGACACGTTCGACTGCGTGGCCCCCGCCCGCTGTGCCCGCAACGGCGCCATCTACACGCGCACCGGCCGCTACAACATCAAGCGCGCGCAGCACAAGTTCGATTTCGGCCCGCTTGAGGAGGGCTGCGACTGCTACACCTGCCAGCATTATTCGCGCGCGTACGTGGACCACCTGCTGCGCGCCCGCGAATTCAACGGGTTCACGCTGGCCACCATCCACAACGAGCACTTCTTCGTGAAGCTGCTGGACGACATCCGCGCCTCCATCGACGGCGGCTACTTCGACGAATTCCGCGACGAGACGCTGGCCCACTTCTACGGCAACGGCGAGCGCAAGCCGGGGCTGTGACCGATAGCACACGTCTCAAAGCCGCGAAAATACAGGCATATCGACGCGACACGCCGAGGATTGTACAATCTGCGATGAGGGTGTAAGTTAGTCGATTGTCTGCGAGTGTGGCGGAATGGTAGACGCGCTGTCTTCAGGTGGCAGTGAGTGTATGCTCGTGGGGGTTCAACTCCCCCCACTCGCACCAGCAAGAAAAGGCTGGAACCGAAAGGTTCCAGCCTTTTTGCTTTATCCTGATTCAGGACCGCAGGCGGCCGTTCCATGATTCGATGAGGTTGTTCGTGGACGGCACCGGGCCGCCGGCAGTGAGTTCCTCGTCGAGGAACGTGAACAACTGGCCCTCGCGGATGCGACGGCGGATCATGCGCCTGGCTTTGACGAGCCGTTGGTGCATGTCGTTCACGCTGCCGTCCTCGTACCGGCTTTTCTCGTCGAGGAAGGCGGCGAAGTCCCGCTCCCACTGGTTGTAGGAGGCAAACCATGCCGCGGCGGAATCCCTTTCCTTGGCCCGGGGCAGCGCGACGGCGATCGCGCGCAGCCGTCTGCCGGCCTGAAGACGCGGCCTCATGCCGGTCAGCTCCATGATGTTGGCCTGCACGTGGAACAGGCGGCGCTGAATCCTCGTGTCCGGCCACACGGTCTTCGCGGCCTTCATGATGCCGCCGCCACCGTCGCATACGAGCACGTCCGGCGGCGCGATCCTGCCCATCAGGCACCGCCATGCCGCCGACCGTTCGCTCCTGGCGATGTGCCAGCCGACCACATGCCCATCGGCCACCGCGATCAGCACCACCGCGTCCCGGTGCAGGTGGATGCCGTCCACATGCACCACGCGGTGCACCTCGTCCATCAAGGGCACGGGCGGCCACAGGCTCCACATCAGCTCGCACCGGCGTCGCAGGGTGCGCGCCGGCAGCCGGTGTTCCGCCTGCGAGGACTTCGAGAACAGCCAATCCAGACCGCACCGCAGATCACGCGCCTTCGTGTCGTACGAGCGCGACGCCGAGGAGCCGCATCGCGCGTTCCTGCACCGCCACCGGGTACGCCCCGACGAAGTGGTGCCGTTCTTCTTCATTCCGCCGCCGCACGCCGCGCATCTGGGTGCCCTCATGCGACCAGTCAAACAGACGACATTCAAACATCCGCAAGGCCTTACGGCACAAGGCCTCGCATCCTGTTCCGGACACACATTCCGGCCGGCCTCGAGAGTCCCGGCATCCACATTCAAGCCAGCGAAACGCCAATCATTCCAAGGCCCGGCAAGCCAAAACAGACACACATTCTGACCTATAACCCTTAATCCCTTCCCTTTGAATAAAAGGAAGGGATTTTTTTGAAGCACAGCAAATTAACATCACGTGCTTAAATGTCTGCAATTAAAACCACCTAGATAGTCATAGCAGCTTAAGTCCATTCTTACGAATGAGTTTAATTTCCTCTTCAATTTCACTCAGAGGATCGTAGTCAGCTGCACTATATTGCCAGTCGGACAAATCAAGACAATAATGCTCATGATATGTGCGATCACGCAAGTCATTATATGAAATGGATGCCGTGGTCACGCTCGGGAGGGAACCATCTTTAATATGATCAAGTACTTCGTTTGATCCATCTATTAGAAATAAAAATCGCGCTCCGGGCGCTATCATACTAATTGGTCGTTCAACTAAACCTTTTTGAAATAGTTCTGGAGCAATTGAACTTGGGTCTTGTTGACTTTTCGGAGCTGATAGTTGCGGCTCAAAAGATATCCTGACCGTATTAGCCGCGGTCTTACCTACATTAGCAACGCTCACAAAGAGAAAATGCTGATCAAAGTGATATGAAACATGCACATACGGACGAACCTGCTCCCAGGACTCATCCTCATGCGTACGATACTCCGCCCAAGCCAGCAAAGCCGCCATCACCGCCACTAAGAATGTACCGAAAGACCACCATGCCGGCCAGTCCGTATCAAAACGACCGGTTATGCCTTGATACAAGTAAGGAACTAAGCAAAAGATAATAGTTGTTAATACGACCAGCGCGAAACCGATTTTCCAGTGCTTCATGCACTTATTCTAGAGCAATCCAATGCAACCACTTCGTTTATCACTTCAGCAGCAGACCGACAACAGGCATTCCCATCCAACACAGATAGCGATTCAGCATGAGGGGACAGAGGAAAGACCAACGACATTGAATACACCGCGGCAGTGGTCAAGATGGGCGCCCGGTTCTGGAAGGACGTCGCGCAATGGCTGATCGACGAGAACGAGGGCGACGCCAAGGAACGCGGCTGCGTGAACGTGGCGGCCTCCATGCCGAACAAGATCCCCAGTGATAAGCAGAGCGCCGTCATCGTTCAGCTCATGAAACGCCTGTCCAAGGTCGGCTGCCCTACCGGATCAAGAACATCGACTGACCACCATCATGACCGGCCGACGGCTCGGCGGAACACCCTTGAACCGTCGGCCAAGCCTTGAATATCGAGACGTTTAACTTTCCTCAACTTTCCATGACTTTCCATAACTTTCCTCAGTACCACGCCGAGCCTGAATCTTCCACTTACTGGAAACGGGAGCAATCTGGGATGCTCCATCTTCGCTGGAGCCGCCAGAACCGTTGCAATCACGGTCTTCACGGCCCCGTGCGCATCGTATTCGAATGCTGCGGACGATGCCGATTCAGCGTCTTCATGGAGCTGTGGGCATCCGACAAGACCGTCTTTCAAGCCGTCTGACCCATTTTAACTTTCCTTAACTTTCCAATCCATCGTTTCAAGACCGATGCCAATCCTTTGTCAAAACCGATAAACGTTGAAATTCCAACACTTCCAGCACAATCAACATCACAGGATTTAACTTTCCCCTAGCTTTTTCTTTTTTGCCATAATAACGGCATGGAAAATCCGGCTATACCAATGCACGAGCCCGTCAAGGATATGGACACTACATTAGTTGCCATATAATTACATTAGTTTGCCTTAAAAATTACATTAGTTGGGAGACGGCAGATGATCTACGGCACCGCTGAGATGATCGACAAGGTGCGTCGCCTGCTGGCGGACGTCGAGACCGAGGTCGTGGAGTACAAGTCAGCGAAGAACAACTTCGATTCCGACGATCTGGGCAAATACTTCTCCGCGTTAAGCAACGAGGCCAACCTGAGGCACGCGGACGCGGGATGGCTATTGTTCGGCGTACGTAACAACAGAACAATTTGCGGCACCGGGTACCGCAAGGAAAACCATGTTCCCAGCATCGGACTGCGGAACCTCAAACGAGAGATCACGCTCAACACCAACAACGGCATGACGTTTGAAGAGATCTACGAGCTTGAGATGGACGGGCATCGCGTCATTGTGTTCCAGATTCCGCCCGCCACGTTCGCCACGCCGACCACATGGCACGGCATCCCCTGGTCGAGGGAGAACGAGTCACTGGTACAGATGCCGCAGTTCAAACTTGAAGCCATATATAGCCAGTCGCGCCCCGACTGGTCACGCCAGATTGCCTATGACGCCACCATTGACGACCTCGATCCGGATGCGATACGGTTCGCATGCGACGAGTACGTCAAGAAATACGCACCCACGCAGAAGGCGGCCGAGAACCTGTCCGGCGAAGAGATCCTAGCGAAGATCGGCTTGCTGATACACGATCACGTCACCAATGCGGCGCTCGTGTTGCTTGGCAAGCCCGAATCCACAGTCTTCCTCGGCGGCGTCGGGCCGCGCATCACATGGACGCTGTACTCCTCGAGCGGCGAGGTCTCCTCATATGAGCACTTCGAACCGCCATTCCTGCTGCAAGTGGACAAGGTCTTGGCCAAGATACGCAACGAGAAGTACCGGTTCTTCACCGACCCCAGCACGCTGTTCCCGGAAGTCGCGCAACGTTACAGCCCCGAGATTATCCGAGAGCTGCTGCACAACGCGATCGCCCATCAGGATTACCGGCTTTCCGGGAAAATCAACGTTCTCGAATACGAGGATCATCTGGTCTTCCTCAACGAAGGCTCTTTTATCCCCGGCAGCATCGACGCGGCTCTGGCTCCCGGCTACAAACCCCCTTACTACCGCAATGCTCTGCTGGCAAAGGCCATGAGCAAGGTCGGCATGATCGATCAGAACGCGATCGGCATCCGCAGCGTCTTCGACATCCAACGCGAACGCCGTCTGCCGCTGCCCACTTACGATCTCTCGCAGCCCTCGCGTGTATCGGTCACAATATTCGGCACCATCATCGACGAAAAGTACTCGCAGCTTTTGGCGACATACCCTGATTTGGACCTGCAAAGCGTGGTACTGCTCGACATGGTGCAGAAAGAACAGCCCATTACCAAGGATCAAGCCAAAGATCTGCGTTCACGGGGTTTGGTGGAAGGCCGCTATCCAAGACTCACCATCTCATCATCCGTGGCGAAGGCCCTCGGTAAGCAGAAGGAATACGTTCGCAGCAAAGGACTGGATAACCAAATCTGCAAGGCGCTCATCCTTCAATTGCTCGGCTCGCGACCATCCACAAGAATCGAAATCCTCACGGCAATCAGGCACGCCTTGCCGGCAGGACTGTCCGAACAGCAGCAGGCCAACAAGGTCAGTTATCTGTTGCAGACCTTGCGCAAGCAGGGGAAAATCCGCTCTGACGGAGCAACCTCGTCAGCCAAATGGCACATACGCCAGGACTCATGAGTCCCAGTCGACTAATGTAATTCCACCAGAATTACATTAGTCGATAACTTTTTATATTAGTTTGATACAAAAATTACATTAGTTGGTATACCGGTTGAGGCATCATCACTTCCCTCAACTGCAAGGCGGGTGCACAACGACTTCAGTAAGATGGTTGAAAGCTCCGGCATATGCTCGGCCTTTCCCAGATCCGCCGTAACAAAAAAGTGACGGACGAATCCAAACCAGCCGAAAATGCGTGATTCAACACCAGATGGAAGCCAGGCGAACACAGGCAAAACCGGTCATCATGATCCAAACCCGCAACACCGGCAGAGTTCACCCCCCCACTCGCACCAGCAAGAAAGGGCTGGAACCGAAAGGTTCCAGCCCTTTTGCTTTTCACCGGCCCCGAACATACGGCGCCGGTGGCGTCAGCGCACTGTAACGACGGTTGCCGCGAATCCGCGGTGCTCAGAATGAGGACTGCGCCGAGTTCGTCGCATCCGGCACCAGCAGATACTCGCCTCGTTCGTAGTATCTGGCCATCGGGCGCTCAGGCGATGCGTCCGAACCTGATTGGTCGGCGGCAAGTCCCACCAGACGAACCCTGGTACCGGAGATGAGCAGGGTGACGCGGGCTGCATCCCCTCGATTCCCGACTTCGCTGCCTGCGGGATACGCGGACACGGTAATGCTGCGATCGCCGGAAACCGGGCGGAATAGCAGCGTCCGTACCGGCCTGGACAGCCACGAGGGCGCCATGCTGTCATTGTTGGAATCCGTATGGTCATCGCCACCGACGATTTCGTAGCCCTGCGGCTCGAACAGCGCTGTCTGCACGCCGACCAGCCCTTCCGGCATATGCGCCCGATGCCAGAACACCTGCAAATGAGCCAGGGAGCGTGCGACGACGAACGTCGCGCCGACGAGAATCAACGCTTCGACTTTATGGTCTTCGAAATGGTTGAATATCTCCCGCGTATACGGAATCGCCATGACGATTACGGCTACCACCGCCCAACAGCCGAAGAAAAGCAGCGCCATCGCGATACCGCTCAACGGCTTCAAGCGAAGCCACGCCTCACGGCCGACATCTTCCTTGGCCTCGACCCAGCCATTTGTCTCCGCACCCATAACCCGATTATGACGACCTTCCAGGCCGGAATCGCGCGGCATCGGATGAATAGTCGATGAATCGCGCGGCGGGTCGTCCCCGTTCGCGTTCGGCTGCCGACCTCAGGCCTTGCGCGCGAGCTGCACGGCAGTACCGGAGGCGGTGACCATGAGCATGGAACCGTCCGTGCCGAGCACCTCGTAATCGATGTCGACGCCGACCACCGCGTGCGCGCCCATCGCCTCGGCACGCTGCTGCATCTCGGCGATGGCCTCGTTGCGGGCGTTCAGCAGCTCCTCCTCATAGCCCTGGCTGCGGCCGCCAAACACGTTGCGGAAGCTCGCGCCGATGTCCCTGAACATGTTCACGCCCGAGACGACCTCGCCGAACACGATGCCCTGGTAGTTGGTGATGGTGTATCCGTCGACGGACGGCGTGGTGGTGACGAGAATCATCGCGGGTCTCCTTTGGCTTGATGGTTCAATCGGTATCCATCCTATCGTCCTGCTCTGCATCATCGTCATCGTCAGCAAGTGCGGTCTTCAACAACGAAATCAAATTCTCCGGCACGAATGCGATGGACGCCACTTTCGGCGTATTCTCGCGCAACAGTTCCAGCAGTTCCTCTTTCGATTCAATGCAGCTGTCACCATCCGACCTCTCCGCCTCCACTGCTTTGCACAGCCAGCGAATTCGCTCTCCATTCGGCATAGCCAATGTGATGCAAGCTCCGATATGCATGTACATGGAATCCTCCAATCTGCTAAGGCAACTGGGCTTAATCTCTGGCCCTCGCATTTAGCATGATCAAAATCCAACCAAGAGAAAGCATGTACACCCTCAAGATCCACGATCGATCTACAGAGGAACGGCGTTGTATCCTGGCTGCATGGAGTCGGAACGCAAGGTCATCAATGTTGTCGGAGCCGCAATCGTCAAAAACGGAACGGTGTTGTGCGCGCAACGAGGTCCCGGCAAATCGCTCGCCGGCTATTGGGAGTTTCCGGGAGGAAAAATCGAACCTCACGAGACTCCTCGCCAAGCCCTACACCGAGAAATCGAAGAGGAGCTTCTATGCGACATCGAAGTCGCCGATGAGGTATGCACCAGCGAATATGACTACGCCTTCGGCACCGTCCGCCTCACCACCTTCATCTGCCACCTGCATGCCGGCTTACCGCGACTTACCGAGCACACCGCCATTCAATGGTTGGAACCTTCCGCGATGCCGCAACTGGGCTGGGCTCCGGTGGACAGAGCAGCCGTAACGTTGATTTCGCAAATGGATTTCAGGGCGCCGAACGCCATCTGACAGCCCCAATCAAACAACGAAACATCCCACTCCTCCACCGCCCATTTCTACTTCATTTTCGATGAGCACAAACGGAAAGCCGTCCATGAGCACCACGCCCGCGACCAGCCAGCAGCAACTGCATGCATACGATTCCAGCCCAGACAACAAGTTCAATGCATCGGAATCGATACTCGAAGATGTTATTTCAGGCCTGATTCAGCCCCGACAGGATGCTCCAGGCACGTACGCGCCTGCACTCATCGCCAATCGGCCCGGTGGACTCACGATGAGCGACGCGCTTAATGAAGAAATCGCCAACAGCGACAGATTCGACGTATCCGTCGCCTTTGTGTCCCCCGAAGCCATTCTCAGTCTGTTCGAGGCATTCCGTAGCCATCGGACCTCCGAAGAGGGCGACATTCCCAGCCGCATCATCACTTCCACGAAGAACCATTTCAACGACCCCAAAGCCTTCTGGGAGCTACTGCATCTGAAGAACGATACCGGCGTAGATGTGCGTATCTGGAGTGAGGACAGCACTCAAAACGCATCCTCCCAAGGTCAACCCTTCCATCCCAAAGGATACGTATTCGCCCGTCACATGCAGGATGGACGCCCTTACTACAACCTGTACATCGGCAGCTCGAACCTCACCTCATTCGCCCTGAGTCGCCAACGTGAATGGAACCTGCGAGTATCCTCCTTGGCCGAGGGAGACCTTGTGAACCAGGTCCGCCAGGAGTTGGACGCTCAAATCGCAGAATCGATGCCACTCACCGAGGAGTGGATTCAGCAATACGAAGAAGATTTCAAGAAGTACGCGCCGCCGCGTAAGGCCATCCTGAAGTCGCTTGATAACCGCACTATTCAGCCGAACAGCATGCAAAGGGAAGCCCTGCGCAATCTCAAATCGCTGCGGGAGCAAGGCGAGCACCGCGCGATTATCATCTCGGCCACAGGTACCGGTAAAACCTATCTCTCCGCGTTTGACGTGCGTGCATACAAACCGCGCCGCATGTTGTACATTGCCCAGCAACAGCAAATTCTCACCAAGGCGATGGAATCCTACCAGCGCGTACTCGGATGCGACGCCTCCGAATTGGGTCTGTACTCCGGCACCAGAAAGCAATCAGACCGACGTTACGTATTCGCCACCATCCAGACGATGCGTCAGCCTGATGTTCTCCGACAGTTCGCATCCGATGAGTTCGATTACATCCTGGTCGATGAGGTCCATCACGCCGGCGCAGCCGGATATCAGACGGTGATGGAGCACTTCAAGGACGCCGACTTCATGCTGGGCATGACCGCAACCCCTGAACGCACGGACGGCATCAACATCTTCGAATTGTTCGGTCATAACATCGCCTATGAGATCCGGCTGCAGAAGGCCTTGGATGAGGGCATGCTCTGCCCGTTCCATTACTACGGCGTCGCGGAATATCTTGGCTCGGACGACGACCCGAATCAGGTCGCTCATCGCATTGATGTATCCTCTGGCACTTCCAGCACCGATGCAGCACAGTTGAAGTACGAAATCTCCCAGCTCGCCACCGAAGAGCGCGTGCGGTACATCATCGACAAGCTCCAGGAATACGGCCAGTTCAATATCCCGGTCACCGGTCTCGTGTTCTGCAGCCGTCAGGAGGAAGCACACGCGCTTTCCAGGTTGTTCAATCAGCACATCAATCAGCAGGCCGAGCGTCCGTACCGGACCGCGGCCGTGACCAGCAAAGATGAGAACGGCCATGCTGTTTCGCAGGAGCAGCGCGAGGAATACGTGCGCCAACTGGAGAATGGCGAACTTGATTATCTGTTCACCGTGGATATGTTCAACGAAGGCATCGATATTCCCGCGCTGAATCAAGTGGTCATGTTGCGCAGCACGGAATCCAGCATCATCTTCACACAACAGCTGGGCCGAGGTTTGCGCAAGTTCCCGTATAAGGACAGCGTTGTGGTCATCGACTTCATCGGCAATTACAACAACAATTACCTGATTCCGGTGGCACTATATGGCAATACCGGCGACCGCGACCGCGCACGTAAGAATCTACAACGGCAGTCCATCGGACTGTCTTCCATCAGCTTCGACCCCATCGCCAAGGAACGCATCCTGAAGTCCTTGGATACGGCCGACTGGTCCGATATGAAGCGACTTTCCGAACAGTACCGTCAGGTGCGTTACGAGCTCGGCCGCATCCCCATGCTGATTGATATCTACCGGTATGATCCTTCATTGCCGTTCACCATGGCAGCAAAGAAGAATAACTACCTGGATTTCGTTCGCTCCCGAGAACAGAGTCTCAGCCGCAGCAAGCACCAAGATGCCGCCTTTGAGGACCAGCTGGAGCCGGTTTCCAACGTCGAAGATTCGATTCTGAAGATGGCCACGGAACTGCTGTTGCCAGGACTACGTCCTCATGAGTTGGTGATTCTTTCGCAGCTCTGCAGGTTCTCCTACGCATCCGCAAAACCGGCCTCTACCGACAGCAACTGGAGCGAGCCTGCCCCAATACAGAGGGCAACGCTGATGGCCATGCTCCGCGAACAATACCCGCAAGCCGATCTGTCCGAATCGCAATTCGATTCGGCGATAAGCGTGCTTGATTACTCGTATTTCACCGACCCGAACCGCAAGCGCTTCGGCGGTCTTCCCCTCGTGGAAACTGTGGATGGCCGCACGCCGGCATATCGCATCTCCCGAGAGTTCGCATCCCTGCTTGCCGGGAACCACACCTTCCGAAAATTCCTGGCGGATACCCTACACGTCGGTCTGCTGAATTGCGCCGATATGTTCCGCGAGGCCAGTGACAAGCAGCGCAGATTCGACCGTGCGTTCCTGTATGAGCAAAAGTATTCTCTGGCAGATGTGATGCGTCTGTGCGGATGGAAGAAGGAGAACACCCCTCAGAATGTCGGTGGTTATCTGTTGGACAAGACCAGCGGAACCATGCCGATTTTCGTGAAGTATGCGGCAAGCCAATATGAAGATGAATTCCTCAGCGCGCAGGAGATGAAGTACTTCAGCAAAAACGGCCGTACTCCACAATCACCGGAATTCCGCTGGGTGCGCGAAGACGCAGGCCCGGATTGGTCTGAGACGCATTTCATTCCGTTGTTCGTGATGCGTAAGGCGGAAGCGGCCGATGGCAAGTACTACTACGTGGGCCACGTAGCCGCGGTGGAGCATCCACAGCTGACGACCAAACCGAATGCCGCTGGCGACGGAACCGTGAACGTGACGCTGTCCACGTTGCGACTGGCGAAGCCGATTGACCCGGAGCTGTACCGGCATTTGGTGGGGTGATTTCGGTTTTATTGGCTGTTCCGCAGCTGGCTTGGCGATGTTATATGGCCACGACTTAGCCGTATAGCATCGCAGAGATGGCGGAACGGCGGCAGAAAGCCATTGACTGGCTGTTTGACATCGTTCTGCGCGAATCAGCGATGGGAGTCGGCCCGCTGTTGGCTTGCCAACGTCACTGAGAAGCGGATTCGTGCAGGCATCGGACCAAGGGCTGGCCATATGCCGTCGCTTACGACTGCCAGCGACGGCGAAGGACCATACGTTGGCTTTTCTGCATCATTTTCTGCATCATCGGACAGTTTTCTGCATCATATTGGTATGATTTGATGCAGAAAACTCACGGATGAGGCAGAAACGACATAGACGATGGGAGCCAACAGTATGAGGCAGTTTGATTACATCCATTCAGCCGAAGCACTGCTCACGCCCCGAACCACGAATCTACTGACCGCAATCCATGAAGCCAAAGGACGGCAGAGCGTCCAAGCCGCAATTCGCCCGGATGTTCTGGAATCCATGACGGCAATCGCGCGCATCCAAAGCACCAGCGCCTCCAATCGCATCGAAGGCATCTCCACCAGCGACAAACGCCTCAACGCCCTGGTCATGGAGAAAACCACGCCACGCAATCGGGACGAGGAGGAAATCGCCGGCTATCGTGACGCGCTGTCCACCATCCACGAAAGCCATGATTACATCCCACTGACCCCGAACGTAATCCTCCAACTGCACCGCGATATGTTCCGGCACACGCCGCTCACGTTCGGCGGGCATTTCAAGGACACCGATAACGTCATCATCGAACGCGATTCAGAGGGCAATCGCACCGTACGGTTCGCACCGCCCAACGCGCTTATCACACCCGAACTCGTGCAACAGGCCTGCACGGCCTATTCGGATGCCATTCGGGACAGGCGGACAGACCCGCTGCTCGTCACGGCCATGTTCATCTTTGATTTTACCTGCATACATCCGTTCAACGACGGCAATGGGCGTATGAGCCGTCTGCTCACATTGCTTCTGTTGTATCGTGCAGGATACAACGTGGGCAAATACATCAGCATCGAGCACCTCATAGAACTCAGCAAGGAAACCTACTATGAGGCGCTGGCCGCCAGTACGGCGGGGTGGAACGACAACATGAACGACTACACGCCGTTCGTGAATTACCTGCTTGGCATCATTCTCTCGGCATGCAAGGAATTCGATGAACGGCTCACAGAATTGACCGGAGTCGTCGCCTCTGCCGAAGTGGCACCCAAAAATACGGCTGCGCGGAGTCCGAAGCCGACCAAGGAGCAACGCATCACCGCACTGTTCGAGCGCACACTCTCCCCACTGTCCAAGGCCGAGATTCATACCCAACTGCCGGATGTCAGCATCTCTACCATCGAGCGCACGCTGAAATCGCTGCTCGATGCCGGTTCGATCGTCAAAATCGGGGCGGGACGAAGCACCAGGTACGTCAAGCGACGGTGACGGAGTCGCACGTCAGGCTCCACCAATCGACAGTCAGACGCATGGTGCGGGCCCGGGTTCATCCGCGGCCATGCGCGTGCGTCGGGCCGGGCTTGGGGTGGACCTTGACGGTGAAGTAGTCGGCCTCGATTTTCCAGACGGACACGCTCATGAGCTGGGCGTCGGTGAATTCGACGTGGGGCATGTGCGCCTGCTGGGCCATGAGGGCCTGCAGGCCGCGGCGGCGCTCGTCCAGACTGTCGACCAGCGAGGCGGTACCGTTGCCGACAATCGACTTGAACGCCTCGCCCCAGTTGCATGCGGTACGGCCGGCCACCATCTCGCAGTCGGTCTGCATGGTGAAGGCGACCGGAAGACGATTGCCGGCGGTACGGATTGCGTCGAGCTTGCGGCCGCGCGGTGCGGAGTGGAACCAGAGCGTCAGACGGCCGGCTGCACCAACGGCATCACCGCTATCATCAGCGGTCACGACAGTGTCCGGACCAGTCGAATCAGCTGTGCCCACTGAATCAGCCGTGCCAGTCGAACCATTCGCATCAGCCGAATCACTTACGCCGTCCGCGCCAACCGAACCATTCGCACCGGCATTATTCGCCTTAGCCACATCAGCCGAGTACTCATACCCGAAGTTCAGCGGCACGATGGTCAGTCCTTCGGCGTCCGCGTACGCCATCTCCACGATGTCGCACCCGTCGATGATCGCGGCAATCTGCGCGGGGTCGGCCACCTCACGATCGGCCCGGCGCATCGGACGATGCTCGCCGGCAACCGTACGCTCGTTCTCCCGCTTCTTCGGCTGCGAATGCACCGGATGCGCCGAGTCCGTTTCAGCGGTCGGCGGCACGTTCTCCATGCTCATGATTCAGAGGCACCCGTATCGTCACCGTCCACGGCGGGAATCCAGTCGCCGTAGCCTTCGGCCTCCATCCGCGAGCGCGGCACGAACCGCAGGGCCGCCGAGTTCATGCAGTAGCGCAGGCCGCCACGGTCGGCAGGGCCGTCCTCGAACACGTGGCCCAAGTGAATCTGCGTCTCCGCCGTGCGCACCTCGATGCGGTCGCGGCCGGGAATGCGATGGTCCTCGTGCTCGGTCAGCAGCGAGCCGGACAGCGGCTTCGAGAACGCCGGCCAGCCGCATCCGGAATCGAACTTGTCACGCGAGGAGAACAGCGGCTCACCGCTGACGATGTCCACGTAGATGCCCGGCTCGAACTCCTCGTCGTACTCGTTGACGAACGGGCGCTCGGTGGCGGCGTTCTGCGTGACCGCGAACTGCTCCAGCGTCAGGTCCCAGATGCGTTCCACGTACTTCTGGCGACGCTTCACGTTCGCGATCGCCGCGATCGGCACATGGCAGTAGCCGCCGGGGTTGTTGATGAGGTAGTCCTGATGACGCGCCTCGGCCGGGTAGAAGTTGCGCAGCGGCTCGACCAGCACGGCCGGACGCTGCGGCTGGCGGTCCACCAGCTGCTCCAGCGCGGCGATGTACACGGACTTCTGCGCGTCGTCGGTGTAGAACATGCCGGTGCGGTACTGGCGGCCGGTGTCCTCGCCCTGACGGTCCACGGAGAACGGGTCGATGACCTCCAGGAACAGCAGTGCCAACGTGCGCAGGCTCACCTGCGACGGGTCGAACGTGACCTGCACGGTTTCGGCCGCGTCCGTCGCGCCCGAGCAGACCTGCTCGTAGGTGGGCGATTCCACCTTGGACTGCGTGTAGCCGACCGTGGTGTCCGTAACGCCGTCGACGTTCTGGAAGTACCGTTCGAGGCCCCAGAAGCAACCGCCGGCGAAGTATGCGATCTGTGCTGAAGTACCGTTGTGCTCGCTCATGGGATTCACGTTACTACGGGCCGAACGTCCGCCGGCGGGAACGTCCATAGGTACAGGCCGAGTGGCATATGCTGATGGGTATGACGAACACGAACGAAGAGCGATTGCAGCGGAGCGACGGGCCGGTGTCAAAGGCATCGAAAGGCACCTGGACCAAGGCATCGGGCCCCAGGCAGGCACGGGCGACCATCATCGGCGCGATTGTGGTGATTGCGGTCGTGCTGGTGGGCATCGGGCTGTTCGTAAGCTGGGGATTGGCGGCGATCGCCGCGATCATCATGATTCCGGGCGCGATTTCATTGGCGATTCTGGCCCGTCACCCGGAATCGACCGGCGGACGAAGCATGCTGGGCATCTCCAACCCGGATACGCTGCTCGACCCGCTGCGCAGGCCGTCCGAGCGCCGAGGCAAGTAGGCGAACCTCCGATCAGTCACTTCCCTCGGTAGGGGAGCCTTACTTCCGCGCGGTGACGAGGTAGTTGAGCACCGAACCGGCGACGACCAGCACCACGCCGCACCAGAACGGCAGGGCGAGCGCCAGCCCCAGCAGCACGGCGCTGGCCGCGGTGGACAAGACCGGCGTGGCATAGGAGGCGATGGCCAAGCGCTCCATGGAACCATGCAGGATGCCGTAGCCCCAGCAGGCGTAGCCGCCACCGATCGATGCGGCCGCGATCAACACGAACAGCCATGCCAGCGGCCCCGGCATATGGGCGGGCATGCCCTGGCCGGACGCGAAGTGGATGATCCACAGGGCCACGGCCACGCAGGGGAAGAACAGCGACGTGCCGTCCACTCCCTGCGACCATGCCGGGGTGAACACCGCGTACACCGACCATGCGAACGCGCCCAGGAACGCCAGTATGTACGGCAGAGGGTTCTCCGCGATATGTTGCGCGGCCGCATGCCAGTCAAGTCCGGAATTGCCGCCGACCGCCAACGCCACGCCGACAGTGGCCACGACCGCGCCCGGCAGCACCCTGAGCACCGCGTGTCTGCGATGCGAGACGCCGGCCGCGAGCAGCACCATCATCGTGGGCCACAGGTAGTTGACCAGACTCACCTCCACCGAGGACGCGGCCGTCGAGGCCAAGCCCAGCGAGAGGGAGATCGACGACTCGTAGAACACGAACAGCAGTCCGCCCGCGATGAGGTATTTCTTCGGAAACTCGTGCAACGGAGCCGGGCGACGGAAGATGAGCAGCAGGATGCCGCCGATGGTGTAGATCAGGGCCGAGCCGAGCGTGGCACCGAAGTCCTCAGCCACGATGCGCACGGTGCCGGCCATGAAGCTCCATAGGATGATGGCCAGGAAGCCGACCGCCGTGGCACGCGCCGAGACGACGTGGCCGCCGGCAAGGCTGCCGGCAGTGCCGTTCTGGTTCTCCGGTTCCGACGTGTTCGACGCCATCGCTCGCCCACTCCTCTTGCTTCGACGTAACTCCCCTCGCTGAGGCTACTCTACCAAGTCACATCTGCTGGGCGTTTTCGAGGAGGGCCTGCTTGAGGTCGGACTCGATCTGGCGCATCTTGACCTGCGCGGCCTCGCGGTTGGCCTTGCCTTCTTTCTGGATCTGCACGGTCTCCTTGAGGGTGGCGATGAGCTCGGAGTTGATCTTCTCCAGCGTGTCGATCTCGACCACGGAACGCTGATTGGCTTTCTCGGCGTCCACCGCGCCCTTGTGCAGGGCGGCGGCGTTGCGCTGAAGCAGCTTGTTGGTCACGTCGTCAGCCTTGTTCTGCAGGTCGAGGGCCTTGCGCTGGTTGGACAGGCCCAGCGCAATCACCATCTGGCTCTTCCACACCGGGATGGTGGTGGAGATGGTGGTGTCGATCTTGTCCACGATGGTCTGGTCGGCGTTCTGGATGATCTTGATCTGCGGCGCGGTCTGCAGCGTCACCACGGAGATGCGGTCGAGGTCGTCCAGACGCTTCTCGAAGCGGTCGAGCTTGGACTTGAAGTCCTTGAGGACCTGGGCCTGCATGGCGTCGCCGCTCTTGGCGGCCTCGGCCTCCAGCGCAGGCAGCTGCGTAGCACGGAAGTCGGTCAGCGCCTTCTTGCCGGCCAGCACGGTCATCTTGAGCTCGCGGTACTGCTGGGCGTTCTGCTGGTACATCGTGTCGTACATGGAGATGTCCGCCACGAGCTTGGCCTGCGCGGCCTCAAGCTTGGTGATGATCTCGTCGATCTGCGCGTCCACCTTCTGGTAGCGGCGGCGCAGCTTGTCAATCGAGACGGCTACTTGGCCGATGATCGGGAGCTTGCGGAAGCCGCCGAGCTCGGCCTCATCGATGGTCACCAGCATGGTGTTGAGCAGTTCGCCGGCCTCGCCGGTGTCCTTGGAACGGGTGTCGGAGAGGATTTCGTCGGCGAAGGTGGAGGTGGCGCGCTGGGCGTCCTTGCCGTAGCTGGATTCGATGCCGTCGCGCGTGAAGTCGATCTGGCCGGCGAGCTGGTTAACGGTGGCCTGGTCGGCGGCCGGCAGTTTGGCGATCTGCTGGTCCGGGGTCAAGGCCGCGGCAGCCTGCGCTTCGGCGGCGCTGGGCACGAGCTCCCCGCCCGCGGCAGCGGTGGCGAGCGACGGGCTGGTTACGGGAGAGGCGCCTTTGGTGAGGTCCGCAAGGGTGATTTGGTTAGGCATGGTGTGGGTCCTTTCGTACATGACATTCGTGTTGACTACCCCTCAGTCTCGCTGTGCGAGCCAGCTCCCCTAACAAGGGAGCCAAGAAAAACCAACGATGACAAGGGGAATGACGACTACTGCTTGACGCCCTGGAGCGTGGCGATGAGTTTCTGCATGGCGTCGTTGTTGGGCAGTTCGGAGACGGCAGGGATCTGATCGAGCGTGCCGGGCACCTTGAACCGGCCGATGGAGTCCGTGCCCACGAAGTTGGCCGCACGGAAGCCGTGACGCTCCCACGCAAGTTTCTGGATTTCCGGCGTCTTGAGCAGGTTCAGCAGTTTCACACCCTTGTCGTCCAGGGCCATCACGGTGTGCGTGCTCCAGACGGTGGGCGTGGGGTAGACGATGGTCACGTCGTCTTTGATCTGCTTGAAGGCGTCCGGCTGGTTCACGGCCAGGTCCAGGATCTGCGATTCGTAGCCCACCATCATCGGTTTGGAACCCACGCCGAGGGTGAGGAACTGGTTGAACGAGTCTTCGGAGGAGGTCTCCATCCAACCGGATTTGGCGAAGATGTCCGCGATTTTGGAGCCGTCGCGCGTGACCGAATCCACGGTGGCCGGCTGTCCGCCGTTGAGGACCGTGGCGATGAGCGCCGCGTATTCGTTGCCCGAGTTCGACTGGACCGGGTCGGTGGAGTCGATGCGGAACTGTCCGTAGCCTGCCGTGTACCCCACGTCCGCCCAGGTCTTGTTGTTCTCCATCGCGTCCACGGCCTTGGCCATGTCCATGTGGTAGACGCCGTTCTGGTCCTTGGTGATGAGCCCGCCCGCGACCAGCCCGTCCGCCACGGCCTTGTGCGTGTACAGCACGATCGGCGAGTTGAAGACGATGTCGCTCTGCTGGGCCTTGACGCCCTTGGCGTTGCCGTATTCCACGGCCGCGCGCGAGGAGGGGAACAGGTAGTCCATGCCGGAGCGATCGGCGTCCATCATGGCCAGCGAGCCGGCCTTGCGGTAGTCGATGTCGAGTCCCTGCTTGGCGGCTGCGGCCTTGAATTTGGCGTCGTCGAACAGGCCGATCTTCTCGCCGCCGAGGTAGCCGGTCACCTTCACCTGCTCGACCGGCGCGGCGGGCTTGGGCTGGGCCTGCCGCCAGACCAGCGTGCCGCACACCACGGCCACCACCGCGAGCAGGGCGATGAGGCCGATGATCTTGGATTTGGAGAGTTTCATGATTGCTGTTGCTCCGTTCTCGGCTCCGACGGCGCCGGGTGGTCCGGTGCGGGGGCCTGCTGGGCGGACGGCCCGCTAAGTGGCGGTGTGATGCCAGCGGCATGCGCAGTCGGCCCCGCGGGCACGCCGGCGGCCGCCGTGTCCGTGTCGTATCCGTCCATGCGGGCCAGTCGCTGGATGGCGTCGGAATCGGCCGCGATGCCGAGCGTCTTGGCGCTCACCGCGCGGCTCAGCTCGCCGGCAGCAGTCTGTTCCAGCACCTGCAACGCCTCGATGGTCTCCTGCCGGGCCTTGGCCACCTGGTCGCACGCACCGGAGCTTTCCACGTCCACGTACGAGCGCAGCAGTTTCTCGGTCTGGCCGCCGTACACGGTGATGTAGTGACGCAGGATGGCGTAGGCGGACGTATCCCGCGCCACGTACTTCACCAGGTCCTGCGTGGCCACGATGAAATCGTTCGCCTCCTTGCGCACCACGGGGTCGCGCACCTGCCGCAGCAGCATGCCGATACCGTTGAGCCGCGTATTGGCGGCGTCGATGGCGTCGGCGGCCTTCTGTCCGTTCGGCAGCGCGGAGACGAGGATCTTGCCGATGCGGCGTTCGGGCTCGGTGAGCGTGGAGGCGGCCACGTAGCCCAGCGCGGCCAGCACCACGGCCACGCCCATGCCCACCACGCCGCCGCCGGCGAGCCAGAAGCCCAGCCCGGCGAGCAGCGCGCCGGCCACGAATCCGCATATCACCTGCAGCACTGTGCGCTCCTTTCCGCGAGTACCGTGCGCGCTTCACCGGCCACGACCATCGATTCACCGGCCGACCGGCCCATCAGTCGAACCATCAGTTGAATCCCTTGACCTGGCGGAATACGGCGGCCAGGTCGCCGGAGCGGCCGTCGAACACCTTGGCGTTGCTCAGTGAGGCGAGGGACTTGAGCTGGCTCGGATCGGCGTCGCCGAACATGATGGAGAAGATCGGCAGGTCGCGGCCGTCGCTCTTGTAGTCGCTTTCGAAGGACGACTGGTTGTCCGTTTCCGACCGGCCGTCCGTCATGAGCACGATGGCGGTGGTGTACTTCGAGGCCTCGGATTCGCTGGGCAGTTGCTTGAGGGCCTCGTCAAGGCCGAGGTAGATGTCGGTGCCGCCGCTGGCCTCGGTGGTCTGGGCCTTGTTCAGCAGGGTCTCGGTGTTCTGTCCGGTGGCCTTGATGGGGTTGTGCGCCTCGGATTCGAAGGGGATGAGGATGTTCACGTCGTCGTCCGCGGGTTCGATGTACGCGGCCTTGGCCTTGGCCGGGTCAAGTGCGGCGTTGAGACCCTTGACCACGCCGTCCTTGCCGTCGCCGTACATGGAGCCGGAATAGTCGACCACCCACACGGTCCAACTGGGCTTGCGCAAGGCGGTCTGGTAGACGTTAAGCGCGCTGTTGATGACGGATGCGGCGGGCAGAGGGATGGTCTTCAGGGCCGAGCCGTCCGCGTTGATGCCCCAGTCCGTGCGGAAGGATTCTTTGACCTTGCTGTCCGATGCGTAGGCGAGCACGCCGCCCAGTCCGGTGCGGCGGCCGGCGCGTTCGAACTCCAGCTTGGAGTCCTTGGATGCGAGCGCTTTGGCGAAGGAGTCGAAGGCGTCCTTGAGGTTCTGGCCGCGGTCCACGTAGCCGAGCGGGGAGTCGGAGATGGCGATGCCGTCCGCCGGGTAGACCGCGAGCAGCGGGTCGTGGCCGTTCTTTTCGAGCGTCTTGTTGGCTTGGATGACCAGCGATTCGTAGTTGACCATCGAATCGAAGCGGTCGGGATTGGCCACCACCATGTCCTTGAGCCAGTCGGAGGAGCCGGAGGAGCGGTCCACGCCGGACAGCAGCGTCTTGACCTGATCCTTGAGCTCGCTGTTCTTGAGGTCGGCGTCGGTGAGCGGCCCGTCGCCGCCGCGCAGGGCGGTCATGAAGGCCAGGTAGGCGGAGGCGCCGGAGTTCGACTGGGTGGCGGAGGTCATCGAGAACTTGAGGTCGCCCTTCTTGACGGCCTCGATGATGTCCGCGGTGCTCACGGGTTTGGTGGTGCCGTTCGAGTCCGCCCATCCCAGGGATACGGCCTTGGATTTGGCGATGCCGAAGACGATGGGCGTGGTGGACGTGCTGGCGGCGTCCTTGACCACGTGCTTGGTGTCTCCCATCGAGATCCACATGGAGGAGGCGGGCCAGACGGCGTCGTAGTCCCGTCCGCCGGCCTTGAGCGCGTTCATGATCTCCAGCGAGCCCATGTAGTGCATGGTGATGGCTACGTTGGAGGCGTCCGCGGCCTTCTGGATGGCGGTGGCGACTTCCTTGTTCTCGGAGCCGGAGGCCACGTTCAGCGTGGCGGTGGGTTTGCCGTCGGCGGGCGTGAAGGTCTGCATGTTGGCGTCGGATGCGGCGTCCGCGTTGCTGTTGCCGCCATCGGGCAGCAGGGAACAGCCGGCAAGCGTCAACGCGCCGGCGGCGATCACGGCAACGACCGCGGCGGCGCGGCGGCGAAGGGAAGACATGATGTCCATGCTTCCATTCTTCTCCCGCCATTTGAAGCGGGCAGGACCGCAAGATGACCGCAAGGTGAACTCTCAGTGAAGAGCTACATGCGGGTACGTAGTCCTCTTACCTCATCGGAGGAGGAATCGAAACCCGAACTCAGTAGGAGGCACTGGCGATCATCGGATCGTCATAGAACTTGAGGATCTGCTCAAGGTAGGGGCGGAACGTGCTGTTGGGCATCGAGAAGATCTCGTGACGCGATTCGGGGAACCGCACGATGGTCGCCTCGCCGCCGCCGTCCTTGACCAGCTCCACGAACCGGTTCTGCGGCTTGTTGAGCACCCAGATGTCCCGGCCGGACTGGAACAGCAGAATAGGCGTCTCCACTTCCGAACAGGCCGAGGGGCTGAGTATCGCACGGTTGAGCTTGAGGGCCTGACGCACCCATTCGAAGGCCGCGCAGTAGGTCTGGTATTCGGGGTTCTCGCACCGCAGCTTGAAGTACCAGCGTTCGCGGGCTTCGGAGGCGCCCTCGTTGCCCTTCATCGAGAATTCGGGCGTGAAGTCGCCCTGGCCGAACACGCGCTTGTGACTGAAGCCGAGCTTGCACAACACGCCCACGAGCACGCGCGCCACACCCAGCGGCATGCCGGTGGCGGGGGCGATCATCGGGGCGGACAGCACCGCCTTGTCGAACAGGGTGGGGTATTGCTCCAGCACGGCCGCACCGATGCCGCCGCCCATCGAATGGCAGAACAGGTTCAGGGGCATGCCGGCCGCGTACTGCTGGCCGATGGTCTGAGCGAACGCGGCGAGATCGACCACGTAGCGACGCCAGTCGTCGATCCAGACCATGCAACGGTTCTCCACGTTGCGCGCGGATTTGCCGTGTCCGCGATGGTCGAGCACGCACACCGAATAGCCGGCGAGCAGGAAGTACCAGACCAGTTCGTCGTACTTTTCGGCGAACTCGGTGAAGCCGTGGCTGATCACGACGGCGCCGCGGAAGGTGGCGGTGGCCCCTTCCTCGCGGATGGCGTCGAATTTGGCGGCGTCGTAGCACAGGTAGTGCAGCTGGCCGGGGTGGCTGCCGCTGTCGCCGATCACGTCACCGACCAGCGGTTCGAGGCCGGCGGCGCGTTCGGCGGTGGCCGGGGCGAACCAGCCTTCGGTGCGGCATTGCTCCAATGCTGGCACCACCATGTCCGTCATGGTCTGGGCATACGTGCGTTCGTCGATCATCGTCACCTGCATGCCCCTTATCTTAGGGCAGAGGGTCCGCGGCGGCCGATTACCGGGCAGATTCGGGTGGCGTGACGGATGCTTCCGGGCCGTGCAACAGCTGTTCCGCCCATCCCGAGTGGCTTTCGCGGTCCTTTCAGCCCAGAAGACCAGTGCTTCTAGCATCAAAAGACCGCTACAGGGGGCTTTCGCGGTCCTTTGAATCCAGAAGACGGACACAACTGGACTCAAAAGACCGCTGAAACCGTGTTTTGCGGTCTTTTGGATCCAGTAGGACCGTGCTCATGTCCTCAAAAGACCGCTACGGCACCTCGGCAACCGAATAGGCCGGCGTTCGGCCGACCGTTAGGCCAGGGAGTCCTTGAGGAAGTCGCGCTGGAGGATGAGCAGGTTCTCGGCCACGGTCTCGTCGTTGGTCATATGGGTGATGCCGGTGAGTGGCAGGAACGTGTGCGGCCGGCCCGCCGCCATCAGCGCCTGGGAGAGCCGCAGGCTGTGGGCGATGGCGACGTTGTCATCCGCGAAGCCATGGATGAGCATGAGCGGGCGTTCGAGCTTCGGGGCGTCCTGGATGATGCCGTTGCGCGCGTACACCTCGGGGTTGAGGCCCAGATAGCGCTCGGTGTAATGCGTGTCGTACAACGTCCAGTCGGTGGGCGGGGCACCGGCGCACGCGGCCTTGAACACGTCCGGCGCGTCCAGCACGGCGAGCGCCGAGAGGAATCCACCGTAGGACCACCCGATCATGCATACCTTGTCAAGGTCGGGTGCGGGGATGGGTTCCGCTTCGTCCAGCGCGGCGACCGCTTCGGGCAGAGCGTGAACGGCCTCGATCTGATCGGCCAGGGTCACGTCCTTCATGTCCTCGAAGATGGCGCGATCCCACTTCGGCCCGCGACCGGTGGTGCCGCGGCCGTCCGCGGTGACCACCAGGAAGCCCTGGTCGGCCCACCACTGCGCATCCCAGTAGAAGGACTGCGAATCCACGACCTGCTGGTGGCCGGGGCCGCCGTACGGCTTCATAAGCACCGGCAGTTTCTCGGCGCGCGCGTAGGGGCTATCGGCGCTCGGTGCGATGATCGCGGTGTAGAGGCGATGCTCACCGAGGCGCGTGAAGCGGACGTTCGGCGCGAATCCGGGTTTGGCGGCGTAGTTGGCGATATCGGCGGAGAAGCCGCGGCCGTTCCCGGACGTCCCGTCAGCGGCTTCCGGCTCCCCTCCCTGAGGGGAGCTGTCGTCCACAGGACGACTGAGGAGAGCTTCATCACCGGGCCTCCCCTCAGTCAGCTCCGCTGACAGCTCCCCTCGGAGAGGGGAGCCGGAGAAGAACGCCGAATCATTGATATCGGCGCAGGCAGCATCCGGCACGAAATAGTGGGTCATATGCGTGGCGGCGTGCTCCATATCACGTCCGGAAACGACCATGCCGCGCTGACCGACCGAAACCGTCCAGACGCCGGGGCGCGTGGTGACGGGCACCACGCCGCCGTCATGCGAACCGTCGTAGTCGAACAGCACCACGTCGAAGCTGCGGGCGTCGTGCTCGCCACCGGCCGCGGCCCAGACGAACGGCAATTCGGCCGTATCCGGCTCGCGCTGGACCACGGCCATCACCCCGGCGTCATCCACGTGCAGCACCTCGCGCACATTCCAGCCGGTCGGCGTGAACGGGCGGCCGTCCACAGTCAGGCGGTTGGTGTCCGTATCCATGTCGTTCAAAGCGCAGACCAGACGGCCGTCCGGCGTGTAGGCGGGAGTACCGGCCACCAAGTCGATCCACTGGTCGTTCGCATGCTCCTCCAGCACGCGCGTCGCACCGAAGGCGGGTACCGACATCTCGGATTCCGCGTCCGTGCCAAAACCGTCCCCCGCAGAGTCTCCAGCATCGACGGCGTCCTCCGCCAGCGCCGCGCGCCAGCCTTCGGCGGCCTTGGCGCTCAGCGTCTTCGACTCCTCCGCAGCGGCCACAGCCACCTCAAGCACCTGGTCGCGCGTCTGACGGCGGTTCTGCACAAGCAGCAACGGGTCGTGGCCCTCGCTCCAGTTCACGACGGCCACGTATTCGTACGCCTCGCGGTCCCAGTCCACATCCGCGTTGGCGGTGATGCCCACGTACCGGTCGTCCTCGTCGAACGCCAGGGAAATGACGGTCAGGTACACATCCGCGTTACGGGTCAACGCACGCGGGTATCGACGTCCGGCCGCGGGGGCCTCCGGATCGGCGGGATCGCTGATGTACCAGGTCGGCTCGTCGGCGGTGTCGAAGGACTCGAACATCACATGCTGCGAGTCCGGGGACCACCAGAAGCCGTCATAGCGGTCCATCTCCTCGCCGGCCACGAACTCGGCCAGGCCGATCTTCCACGTGTTCTCGGCCGGGTTGCCGTCCTCGTCCTCCACGCTCACGCCGTAGATCGCGGTGATGCGGTCGTCCAGCGGACCGTCCTCCTCATCGCCGTCGGATTCGCCGGCATCAAGCTCGTCCAACTCATCGTCCGCATCCTCGCCGTACAGTCCCTCGCTCAGGGCCTCCTCGACGGCGTCCGATTCGACGTCCACACCGTCGGCAAGTTCGCCAGCCGGTTCCTCAGCGATGTGATTCGCCTCAGCCGGCCAATCGCCGATATCCACCAGCATCAGGTACGAGCCGGTGGTATACAGCACGTGGGTGCCGTCCGGTGCGATGCGCGGGTTCAGCACCGGCGCATACATGTCCGGATCCTCGTCCAGCCATGCGCCGGCCAGTTCGCGCGTGCGGGCGACGGGCGTGGTCACGCGGGCCTCGGCCTCATCAATCTCGTCGTCGTATTCGTCCGGCCAGGTCACGGTGCCATCGGCATCCGCCTCGCCGATTTCGGTCAGGAACAGACGGCCGTTGATGGTGAACACCACACGATCGCCATCCTCGGACACCGAATAGCCCACGATGCCGGTACCGCCCTCGCGCGCACGTTCGCGGCGGGCGCGCTCCTCGGCCGGCACATCCTCACTGTCCGCCTTGCCGCCCAGCAGTTCGCGTGGGTCGGCGAGTTTGGTCTCGTGATGCTCGCCGTCCGCATCGAACCAGCTCAGCCACAGCGCGGTGACCAGGTCCTCGGGACCGTCGGAACGCAGGAACAGTGCACGGGAGCCGTCCGCGATGGTTTTCGCCGAACGCGGCGCGCCACAGGTGAACCGCAGCGTGCGGGCCTTGCGACGGGGGAAATCCTTGATGGCATCGTTGGTATCAGTCGTTTCGCTCATGCCTTACAACCTACGCCGTTGTGCGGAGATGCCGAACGGTCGGAAGCTGGCGCTTCGCCGTCGTAAACAGTCGTTGGACGCCCCTCAGCGACGGCAGCGATCCAAAGGCTGGCACGCCGCCTCCGGTGAAATCGCTCAGTGACGGCATCCTGCCATACCTTGGCCCGCAAGCGTCGCCAAATCCCTTTTCAGCGACGTCGAAAGGCCAAAGTCTGGCTTCCCACCACTGCCACGGCCCGTCAGTGCAGTCTGACGGCCAATCGCTGGCCCTATGCCATCACTGATCACTGAGAAGTCACTGAAGCGATGTGGTGCCGGGTGGTGCGCCGCGCCCATAGACAGCCCTAATTTTTGTAAATTTTGCGCCCATCACCACGCTAGGGCACGGTTTTTTGCCCCAAATTCCCATTGCCGCGTAGGATAGGTGAAGATTAGAAAGGGATGACTATGAGCGTTCTCGACCGTTTTGAAAAAAGCGTGGAGGGTGCAGTCAACGGAGTGTTCGCCAAATTCGGCTCCAAGGATCTGCAGCCCGTCGACCTCTCCAGCGCCTTGGAGCGCGAGATCGACGCCGAGGCCATGCCGGTGGGCCGCGACCGCACCGTGGCCCCGAACGAATACCGCTTCAAGCTCAGCACGCCGGACTTCGACCGCATCGAGGCGTGGGGCAGCGAGACCCTGGCCAATGAGCTGGCGGACAATCTCACCGAGTACGCCAAGAGCCAGCATTACGCCTTTGTAGGCCCGGTGGTCGTGATCTTCGAAGAAGATCTTGACCTGTCCAAGGGCAACTTCAACCTCACTTCCGAATCCGTGCAGGGCAACGCCGTGCCCGTCACCACGGACGCGCAGACCGAGGACAGCCCGGTGCTCGAGGTGAACGGCAACCAGTACCTGCTCACCAAGGACAAGACCGTGATCGGCCGCGGCTCCGGCTGCGACATCGTCATCGACGATCCGGGCATCTCCCGCAAGCACCTCGAAATCGACATCACGGACAACGGCGTGATCGCCCGCGACCTCGGCTCCACGAACGGCACGTACGTGGAGGGTCACCAAGTGCCCGCCGCCACGCTGCTGGACGGCAACACCATCACCATCGGCCGCACGCGCATCCTCTACTGGGCCTCGGCGCAAGCCCAGGAGTAATCGAGCGTACCGCCCGAAAGTCGGCATCCTATGACCGAACTGACATTCGCCCTACTCAAGTACGGATTCCTGATCCTGCTGTGGGTCTTCGTATGGCTGTGCGTGCGTTCCCTGCACCGGGACATCGAGACGTTCAGCCCCCGTCCCTCGCGCGCACGCCGTCGCCGTGAACGCGAGCGCGAGGCCCATAAGGCCAACGCCGAGATCCCGCAGCCGCAGTCACCCGTACGCGCACACCGCACACCGACCGCCGGGTCGGGGGCGGAGCCTACCCTCCTGGTGATCATCGACGGACCGCTGGCAGGCAGCTCCGTGCCGCTGAGCGGCTCCGAAATCACGCTGGGCCGCGCCGCCTCGAATACCGTGGTGCTGGACGACGAGTTCGTCTCCTCCCACCACGCGCGCGTCTACAAGGATCCCCGCGCCGGCCAGTGGGCCATCGAGGACCTGAATTCCACCAACGGCACGGTCGTGAACCTGCAGCGCATCAACCGTCCGACCATCCTGCCCGCCCGCGTGCCCGTGCGCATCGGCGCCACCACCTTCGAACTGAGGTAGCCGCATGCCCAATTCCGCCGTTTCACAACCGCTCTTCCTGTATTCCACCACCGTGTCCGACGTGGGCACGGTGCGCGCGAACAATCAGGATTCATCCTTCGCGGGCGAGCATCTCATCGCCATCTGCGACGGCATGGGCGGTCACGCCGGCGGCGACACGGCCTCCTCCATCGCCATCCGCTCGCTGGCGCACATCGAACAGGACGACACCGGCGGCGACATCGAAACCATCTCGCGCATGATGGAGACCTCCGTCATGGCCGCGCACGACGCGATCGTGGGCAAGGCCAAGCGCGAACGCAAGCTGGCCGGCATGGGCACCACCGTGACCGCGGTGGCCCTCGTGGCCGGATACTGGGTAATCGCGCACATCGGCGATTCACGCGCCTATCTGCTGCGCGACGGCCATCTGGGGCGCATCACCTGCGACCACAGCTACGTCCAGCACCTCATCGACACCGGCCGCATCACGCCCGCCGAGGCCAAGAACCATCCCCAGCGCAACGTGGTGATGCGCGTGCTCGGCGACTTCGACATCGACCCGCACCCGGACATCTCCATCCGCAAGGCCCACCCGGCCGACCGCTGGCTGCTGTGCTCGGACGGCCTGTGCGGCGTACTGGAGGACTCCACCATCGAGGAGACCATGACCTCGCTGGCCGATCAGGGCGAATGCGCCCAGCGGCTCGTGCAGATGGCCCTGCGCGCCGGCAGCACGGACAACGTGACCGCCGTGATCGCGGACGCCACGCTGGCCCTCGACGCTGATGCCTTCGACCTGCCGCACCAGACGCCGCTCATCGGCGGCGCGGCCCGCCGCCACCTGGCGCCCATCGCGGACAGCATCACCGAACCGGTGGCCACCGCCCCGGCCTTGCGCGAGGACGACTCCCCCGCCGCCCGCGCCGCCGCGCTCATCCAGCCGGCCAGCGCCCACGAGGACGCCGACGACGCGCCCGCCGCCGAACCCGGCACGGTGCGCGTGGCCCAACCGTCCACCGTGCGCGAGGAGAACGGCGAGCGCGCCAATCCGGACACCGGCGAGATCCCGGTGGTCCTCAAGACCGACGGCCGCCTGTCTGCCGACCCCAACGACCCGGAGGTGGCCAAGGCCATCCATGCCGAGCACGTGGAGCAGAAGAAGGCCAAGCGCGTCAAGAAACGCCGCGGCACCATCGCCGTGGTGATCAGCTGCGTACTGGTACTGCTGGCGTTGGCCGGCGCGGCCTGGGGCGGGTATGCCTGGAGCCAGACCCGCTATTACGTGGGCACCAGCAACGGCAAGGTCACCATCTACCAGGGCATTCCCACCAACGTGTTCGGCCTGGAGCTCTCGCACGCGGTGGAGCGCACGGACATCGTCTCCTCGCAGCTGCCGACCACCTGGCGCGACCAGCTCAAGCAGGGCATCACGGTGGATTCGCTGGCCGAGGCGCAGTCGCATGTGAACATCATCCGCAGTGAAATGATCAAACTTCAGCAACAGCAGGAGAAGGCGGCCGAGGAGAAGGCCGAGGCGCTGACCAAGAGCGCCGAGAAGGCACAGTCCAAGACCGATTCGTCCGACAAGTCCAATGATTCCGGTTCGTCCGGTGATTCCGGTTCCTCCGATTCGTCCAGCCCGGACATCGGCGCGGCGGACGACGCCGCCACGGGGGGTGCGCAATGATCGCAACCCGCCTGCGCCAGATCTCGCTGCTCGTGTTCGCCATGGCGGTGAGCGCTCTGGGCCTGGTCCAGATGTTCCAGCGCACCACCGGCGAGTTCCCGCAGCAGTACATCATCATGCTGGCGGTCGTGGTGGCGCTGTTCCTTGTGCTGTGGGCGCTGACCATCCGATTCCAGCCCTACGCCAGCCAGTCGATCATCCCGTGCGTGCTGCTGCTGACGGGCACCGGCGTGACGATGATTGCCCGCATCGACCAGAGCATGGGCAAGGCCGTGGCCATGCGCCAACTGCTGTGGCTGTGCCTGGCGCTGGTGATCGTGGCGCCGATCATCATCTTCCTGCGTGACTACCGCGTACTGAGACGGTTCTCGTACGTGTCCATGGTGGTGGGCCTGGTGCTGCTGCTTTCCCCGATGCTGCCCGTGCTCGGCGAGGAGGTCAACGGCGCGCGTATCTGGGTCAAGATCCCCGGATTGGGCCAGTTCCAGCCCGGCGAGTTCGCCAAGCTGTTCCTGGCGTTCTTCTTCGCCGCCTACCTGTTCGACCATCGCGACCAGCTGGCCGTGGGCGGCAAGAAGGTGCTCGGCCTGCAGCTGCCGCGCATCAAGGACCTGGGCCCGATCATCATCGTGTGGTTCGCCTCGATGGGCGTGCTCATCATGCAGCATGACCTGGGCACCTCGCTCATGTTCTTCGCCATGTTCGTGGCCATGCTGTACGTGGCTACCGGCCGCAAGAGCTGGATCGTCATCGGCCTGATCGCCTTCGCGGCAGGCGCCGTGCTCGCCGCGGGCATGTTCAGCCACGTGGGCCAGCGCGTGGACGCCTGGCTGCACCCGTTCAGCGCCGAGGAATACAACAAGGAATACGGCGGCTCATGGCAGCTGGTCACCGGCATCTTCGGCCTGGCCTCCGGCGGCCTGCTGGGCACCGGTCTGGGCCAGGGACATCCGGCCCTGACCACGTTCGCCAACTCGGACTTCATCTACGCGGCCCTCGGCGAGGAGCTCGGTCTGGTGGGGCTGCTGGCCATCCTGATGATGTACCTGATCATCGTGGCCTCCGGATTCATCACGTCCATGAAGGTCAAGGACGGCTTCGGCAAGCTGCTGGCTTCCGGCCTGGTGTTCACCATGGCATTCCAGGTGTTCACCGTGGTGGGCGGCATCACGCTCGTCATCCCGCTGACCGGCCTGACCCTGCCGTATATGGCGGCGGGCGGTTCAAGCCTCATCGCCAACTACGTTCTGGCGGCGCTGCTCATCGTGATCTCCAACGCGGCCAACGCGCCGGAACCCGAGCTGACCTCGGACACGTTCCAGTACGAGGCGCTGGCGGTGCTTCGGGACAAGGAGCTCAAGGCCCGCGCACGCGCCACCGAGGAGATCGTCAAGCCGCGCAGCGCGTCCGCCGCGGCATCCGCAGCATCCGCGGACGCAACCGGAACCGAAGCCGTGGCCCAGCAGGTGGCCTATGCGGCGCAGTCCACGCCGACCGTGTCAGCCGCCGCCGCTCAGCCGGGGCAGCCGACGCAATCAGGGCAATCGGCACAGCTGGTCGGTCCGGGCGCAGGAACGCCAGACCAGGCCCCCGCGCCGACCGCATCGTTCGCCGACATCCCCGCTCCCCCGGCTCCGCACGCAGGCCATGCCGCGCACGCCACCCACGGAGCCCACGCCGCGCACGCCGTCGAGGACAACCCGTTCTCCGGTTTCCCCGGCTTCGGCAGCCCGGACGGTACCGACAACCTCGATGATGACGATCCAATCATCGACATCACCCGTCAGGATCCCTCACGCTTCGACATCCCCGAGCCGTCCACCCGGACCGCTTCCCTACCGCCCATTCCACCAGTCAACGGAGGTGACCGCGTATGAACAAGTATCTGCGCCAGCTCTTCACCGCCGTGGTGGCGCTGTTCGTGGTGCTTGGACTATCCTCCACGATTCTCATGGCCGTGCGCGCGAACGAGCTCAACAACGATTCGCGCAACGCCCGCTCGCTCTACCACCAGCTCGGCGCCGACCGCGGTGCCATCCTGGCCTCGGACGGCACGGTGATGGCCAAATCCGAACCGATCAACGACGCCTTCAAGTACCAGCGCGTCTACTCCAACGGCCCGCTGTACGCACCCGTGACCGGCTTCTTCTCCATCTCCCAGACGGCCGACCGCGGTCTCGAGGCCTCCCGCAGCATGCTGCTCAACGGTGAGGCCGACGCGCTGATGTGGCAGCGCACCAAGGCGTTGCTCACCGGCGGCTCCAACCAGGGCGCCTCCATCGAGACGTCCATCGACCCGAAGCTGCAGCAGGTGGCCTACGACCAGCTCGGCTCGCGCGACGGCGCGGCCGTAGCCATCGAGGTCAAGTCCGGCCGCATCCTGGCCATGGTGAGTACCCCGAGCTACGACCCGAACCAGCTGGCCACGCACGACACCCAGGCCGCCGCCAAGGCGTACCAGGAGCTGTCCGCAGGCCAGGACAGCCCGCTCATCAACCGCGTCACCTCGCAGCTCTACCCGCCCGGATCCACGTTCAAGACCATCGTGGCGGCCACCGCGCTGGAGACCGGCGACTACGAGCCGGACACGCAGATTCCGGCCGGCTCCTCCTACACGCTGCCCGGCACGGTGACCCAGCTGCCGAACGCCGAATCGCAGGCGGACGGCGCCAACGGCCAGATCACCCTGCAGAACGCCATCGCATGGTCGTCGAACACCGCGTTCGCCCAGTTGGGCGTCAAGCTCGGCTCCGAGAAGGTCTCCGACATGGCCACCAAGCTCGGTTTCGGCAGCACCATCACCATCGACGGCTCGGACGCGACCGGCACCCCGATGACGGCCACCGCATCCACCTTCCCCACCGATCCGACCGACGACAAGCTCGCGCTGGCCTCCATCGGCCAGGGCGACACCACGGCCACACCGCTGCAGATGGCGATGGTGGCCCAGGCCATCGCCAACGACGGCAAGCTCATGCGCCCCACCCTCGTGGACCGCGTGCGCGCGTCCGACCTGACCGTGCTCTCGCAGACCAAGGCGCAGGTCATGGCGAACGTCTTCAGCAAGGATTCGGCGGACAAGCTCACGCAGATGATGGAACAGGTGGTCACCCAGGCTAACCCGCAGCTGGCCATCGACGGCATCCAGGTGGCCGCCAAGACCGGCACCGCGCAGATCGGCGTGGGCAACACCAGCATCGACGGCTGGGTGATTGGCTTCGCGCCGGCGGACGATCCGCAGATCGCCGTGGCCGTGCTGGTGCACAACACTGACGTATACGGTTCGCTCGCCGCTGGCCCGATCATGCGTGCGATGATTCAGGAGGCGCTGCAGCAATGAGACTGATCGAAGGTCAGCTGATTCACCGACGTTACCGCTTGGATTCCCGCCTTGCGCAAGGCGGTATGGGCGAGGTCTGGAAAGGCTACGACATCCAGCTCGGCCGCGAGGTGGCCATCAAGGCCCTGCGTTCGGACGTGACCAACGCCGAGGCCAAGCTGCGCCGACTGCGCGCCGAGGCCCACAATTCCGCGAACCTCGCGCACCCGAACATCGCCGCGCTGTTCGAATACTACGAACACGACGGCATCGGCTTCCTCATCATGGAATACGTGCCGAGCAAGTCGCTGGCGGACTTGTTCCATGAGAAGGGCGCGATGGACGCCACCGAACTGCTGCCGATCCTCATCCAGACCGCGCGCGGCCTGTTCGTGGCGCACAGCCACGGCGTGATCCACCGCGACGTCAAGCCGGCCAACATCATGGTCTCCGATTCCGGTCAGGTCAAGATCACGGACTTCGGCGTGAGCTACTCCACCGGCCAGGGCCAGATCACCCAGGACGGCATGGTGGTGGGCACCGCCCAGTACATCTCCCCCGAGCAGGCGCAGGGCCAGCAGGCCACGCCCCAGTCGGACATCTACTCGCTGGGCGTGGTGGCCTACGAGGGTCTGGCCGGCCACCGCCCGTTCACCGGCACCACTCCGGTGGACATCGCGGCCGCGCACGTGAACGACCCGGTGCCGCCGCTGCCCGATTCGGTGGACGTGCAGTTGCGCGAGTTCGTCATGTCCATGCTGGCCAAGGACCCGCTGGACCGCCCGAAGGACGCCCTCGTGGTCTCCCGCACGCTCGCCCGCATCGAACGCCGCCTGCTAGACCAGCAGACCGAAATGACCGACCGGACCGCCACGATCGCGTCCGGCGGCCGTCTGCCGCGCAGGGTCACGAGCACGCCGCGCATCGTATTGGAGACCCCGGTCTCAAGGATTGGAAGGAAGAAGCAATGAGCAGCATGCCTACTGCGTTGGCCGGCGGCCGATACCAGCTTGGCCAGCTCATCGGCCGCGGCGGCATGGCCGAGGTCCACGTGGCCCTCGACACCCGTCTGGGCCGCACTGTGGCCATCAAGATCATGCGTGCCGACCTGGCCAACGACGACATCTTCCTGGCCCGCTTCCGCCGCGAGGCGCACGCCGTGGCGCAGATGAACAACCCGAACATCGTCAACATCTACGATTCCGGCGAGGAGACCGTCTCCTCCGAGAACGGCCAGACCGAACTCCTGCCGTACCTGGTCATGGAGTACGTCAAGGGCCAGACCCTGCGCGACATCCTCAAGGTGAACGGCTCCCTGAGCCAGCGCGACGCCGAACAGGTGATGCTCGGCGTGCTCAGCGCCCTCGACTACTCGCACCGCATGGGTGTGATCCACCGCGACATCAAGCCCGGCAACATCATGATCTCCGAGCAAGGCGTGGTCAAGGTCATGGACTTCGGCATCGCGCGCGCCCTGGATGATTCCGCGGCCACGATGACCCAGTCGCAGGGCGTGGTGGGCACCGCGCAGTACCTCTCCCCCGAGCAGGCCCGCGGCGAGACCGTGGACATGCGCTCCGACCTGTATTCCGCCGGTTGCGTGCTGTACGAGATGCTCACCGGGCGTCCGCCGTTCACCGGTGATTCGGCCGTGGCCATCGCCTACCAGCATGTGTCCGAGGTAGCCACGCCGCCTTCCGCCGTGGTGCCCGGTCTGCCGAAGATGTGGGATTCCATCTGCGCCAAGGCCATGGCCAAGGATCGTCAGAACCGCTATGCCACGGCCGCGGAGTTCCGCAACGACATCCTGACCTTCATGAACGGCGGCGTGCCCGTGGCGGCCGCGTTCAACCCGCTCACGGACATGACCAACGTGCAGGCCCGCAAGAACGCGGAGACCGCCAACCCCACCGTGCAGATGGACCGTCCGTCCACCACCGCGTACAACCCCGCCACCGGCCAGTTCGAGCAGATCGTGCCGGCCAGCGGCAGCTTCGCATCGGTGCAGTCGCGCGCCAAGCAGCGTGCGGCGGCTGCCAAGGCCAAGAAGCGCCGGACCATCATCATCAGCACGATCATCGGCATCGTGGCGGTGATCGCCATCGTCTGCGGCTTGGTGTTCGCCCTGCGGGACACGGGTTCCGCCACGGCCGATACCGTCACCATCCCCGAATGCACGGCCAACACCTCCAAGGACGGCATCAATGCCAAGCTCAAGGCGCTGGGCCTGACCATGGTGGAGAAGCACGACACCGACTCCATCGAGCCGGCCGGCACCTGCACCAAGATGAGCCCCGAGGCGGGCTCCAAGGTGGCCAAGGGCTCCGAGGTGGAGGTTTGGTTCTCCGACGGCCCGCAGTCCACATCCGTGCCGGACGTCAAGGACCTGAGCCAGAGCGAGGCCCGCACCAAGCTGGAGAAGGCCGGTTTCAAGGTGAACAGCTCGGTCAAGAGCGAGCCCAGCGATTCCATCGAGAAGGACAAGGTGACCCGCACCGACCCGGCCGCCGGTTCCTCGCAGGCCAAGGGCACGACCATCACGATTTACGTGTCCACCGGCATGACGGTGGTGCCGAGCAACCTCGTGGGCCAGACCAAGGAAGCCGTGGTGGCCGAATACGGCGACGACTTCACCCTCAACTTCCAGGAGGAAGAGTCGGATACGGTGCCGGCCGGCTCAATCACGCGCGTAAGCCCCGGCTCGGGCGTGGCCATCGAGCAGCACGGCACGATTACGCTGTGGGTGTCCACCGGCAAGCAGCAGGTCACGGTACCTTCGATCGCGGCGGGCACGTCCTACACGACCGCCAAGCTCATGCTGCAGGCTGAGGGTCTGAACGTCTCGGTGAGCGGCCCCACCGATTCCACAGCCATTGTGGTGAGCATCAATCCGGGTGCCGGCACCCAGGTGGACAAGGGCTCCACGGTGACGATCACCACCACCAGCAGCGGTAGCGGTGGCAACGGCAACAACGGGGGCAGCACCGACAACGGCGGCGGTTCCACCGACGGCGGCGAAACCAAGCCGACTACCCCCACGGAATGACCATCGATAGAGACAAGTTGGCTCCCCTCTCTGAGGGGAGCTGTCGAACGGAGCAAGACTGAGGGAAGCACATCGGGACGCCCCTCCATCCAGCTTCGCTGACAGCTCCCCTCATCGAGGGGAGCCAACTATTTATATAGGCTATATAGGCCCTTACTTCGTCACCTTGGGCTGCAGGCCGGCGGACTTGGCGACGGCGTTCTCCTGGCCGCAGACCTTGAGCCAGTTGGCAAGCAGACGGTAGCCGTCCTGCGTCATCACCGATTCGGGGTGGAACTGCACCGCGTACATGCGCTTGCCCTTGACCTTCAGGCCCTGGATGATGTGGTCGCCCTCGGTCCATGCGGTCACCACGAGCGTGTCCGGCACGGAATCGGGCTCCACGGCCAGCGAATGGTAGCGGGTGGCGGTCATCGGATTGGCCACGCCTTCGAAGATCTCGTCGTCGATATGCTCCACCTGGCTCGTCTTGCCGTGCATGATGGTGGGCGCGTGGTCCACCGTGCAGCCGTAGACCTCGGCGAGCGCCTGCAGGCCCAGGCATACGCCGAACATGGGCGTATCGGTCTCGGCGGCCAAGCGGATCATGCCCTCGCTGGCGCCGGATTCGGCCGGGGCGCCGGGGCCGGGAGAGATCAGCACGCCGTCGTAGCCGTCCAGCACGCCGGGCGCGGCGGGGTCGATGGCGTCGTTGCGCACCACGTCAACGGTGGCGCCGAGGGTTTTCAGGTAGCCGACGATCGTGTAGACGAACGAATCGTAGTTATCCACCACCAGAATGTGCGCGGAATCAGTCATGCTTGCTCTCCTTGGAAGACGTGTCCTGCAAGCCATACTACTCAGTGCGGCCGCTGTGATGCGGGTTGATTCCAGTAGGGAGGAATCGGCGTGAGGAATCGGCCTGCGGCCGATGCTGGGTTGTTTCGCAGCCGGTTGGCTGCTTCTCCTTCTCTCCCCCAGTCAGCTTCGCTGACAGCCCCCCTCGTCAGAGGGGGCCAAGGAACTATACGGTGTAGGCCTTGCCTCCCTCTGGCGAGGGAGGTGGCTCGGCGTAAGCCGAGACGGAGGGAGAGCAGCACGCAGTCAACCGGCTGCGGAAAACCCAGCATCGGCCGAAGGCCGATTCCAAAGGCCGATTCCTACTCCACCGCCACGTAATTGGACATCTGCTGGAGGAAGGGGATGTGCGCGGCGGCCCACGGGAATCCCCACTGGAACAGCGCGCAGGCGGCCGCGAACAGCAGAATGGCGGCCAGCAGCAGTCGAATCGGCAGCACGCCGGGCTGCAATCGCACCAACGCACCGTACAGGCTTGCGTCCGGGCGACGGCGCTCACCAGCGTGAATCGCGCGCAGCACCGGCCAACGCCAGGCCACGGCGGCGGCGATGAACAGAATCGCCCACGCCACCAAGGCCCACGCCACCACGCGATCCAGCGAACCGATATGCGAGGCCACGGACGGTGTCTCGGTCACGGCGAACTTCACCGCACCGGATGAATCGGTGGTGGCCAGTTCGGCCGGCACCCCGTCGGACACCTTGGCCCAGTAAGCCAGTTCGCCGTAACTGATCCAGCGATGCGTGGGCGTGGAGTATTTCGGCTCGCACGTGGTCATCGTGATCATGCGCTTGGTGGGCTCGGCACCGGGGTTCTCGGGGTTGGCCGAGATCACGTACGTATCAGTGGGCAGCACGATTTCGTAGCGCGTGTAATGGTAGACGTACCAGTAATGCTCCGTGCGGACGATGATGGCGTCGCCGGTCTGCAGCTTGTCCACGTCGCCGAGCGGCTGCCCATAGCCGTTGCGGTGTCCGGCGAACGCGAAGTTGCCCACCTGGCCGGGCAGTTGGCTGGTCTGGTAGCGGCCGAGGCCATGGCGGTTGAGCTGTTCGAGTGTGGTGCCCTCCACCAGGTTGCGATGCCAGCCCGAACCGAACCGCGGGATGTACACCTGGGCGATGAGGTCGCCGTACTGCGGGTTCTCGGGCTCGGCGGGAGGGTCGCCCTCCTGTGCCTTCGCGATGGTCGTGGTCCCGTTGCCGTTGCTGCCGGCGGCCGGGTCGGACCAGGAGACGGATTGCAGGGTCTCATTCTGCGTCTGCTCGGCCTCCACGCCGGTCCACCACATCTGCCACACAATGTACAGGGCGCAGATCGCGGCCACCGTGATGAGCAGTTCCGCGATGATGCCGAGCGCCTGCCACAGCGGGCCGCGACGGGTGCCGGGCATGCCTGCGTTGCGCGAGCCACCGGGGACTCGGGAGCCGCCAGAAATCATCGCGGCGACACCGTCGGCCTGCGTATCCACCGCTCCCCCACGCGCCCTACGAATCCCTGCCCGTCCGCCGAATCCACCGCGCACGTTGCCGGACCCGCCGGTGTGTCTGCCGCGGCTCACTGCGCCGACTCCTCGTCCTTGACCTTGGACGAATCGACCGTGGCGTACTTGAGCTGCTGGAGCAGGGCCGCGGTGGACGGGAACTGGAGGTCGTCCTTATTCTCCACCTTGTATCCGATGCCGAACGCGGTGACGTATTGCTTCAAAATCGTGATGGCCTTGGAATCATTGAGGGCCTTGCGCATGGCCGAGGCATCGCCGATGGCGGAGATGGTGAACGGCGGCGCGTACTTCTTGCCGTGCAGCGAGAGCACGTTGCCCGAGCAGATCACGGCGGAATTGAACAGCACGCGCTGGTCCATGATCATCATGGCCTGGGCGCCTCCGGCCCACAGCGCGTTGACCACGGACTCCACGTCCTGCTGGTGAATCACGTAATCGTCGATGTTCGAAGTCGAGCCGTTGTTGTTCACCGCGTTCTCCCACAGCGGCGAATCGTCGAGGGTCACGGTCACGCCCGCACCATCCAGCTCGGGCAGCATCAGGCTGGAATCGTTGCCGTTCTGCGAGGAATTCTGGGAGGTGCCGCTGCCGTCGGAGCTGAGGATGTCGGTGAGGCTGTCGATCTGCGAGGTCAGGTCCGTGACCTCCTTCTGCAGGCCCGCCACCTCGTCCACGCTGTGTTCGATGAGGTCGGCGGTGTCGTTGGTCACGGTGGTGGTCTTGTTCACGCGCACGTTGGTGCTGAGCAGAAACCCGGTGAGCGCGATGACCACGAACGCCGCGATTCCGGCCGCAAGAGAGCGCTTCACGCCATGCTTACCCACGTGTTTGACCATAAATACCCGTCTTTTCCTCGGCGTGTTCGCTGGTTTCGAGTGTAACCACTATTATGACTTTTAGCCTATTGAATGGAGACTATGCTGATGGCTAACGAAGAGCTGCACGAAACCGACTCGAACGACCAGAAGGACTGGCAGGACGAGACTTCCGCCAAGGCCGCTGACGACGCTGCCGCCGCCGAGGACGAGAACTACGGTGTTGATATGGATCAGGTTCAGGCCGTCCTGAACGCCACCGCCGACAAGTCCACGATGACCCCGCAGATGCAGCGCATGATGAGCCGCCAGGAGGAGAACACCAAGCGCGTGGAGGAGACCATCAAGGGCACCAAGTCCAACCCGCGTTGGTTCGTTCCGGTGTTCTGCGCGTTCATGATCATCGGTCTGATCTGGTGCGTGGTGTACTACCTGTCGCCGTCCGGCGCCTGGCCGATTCCGAACATCGGCGCCTGGAACCTGGCGATCGGCTTCGCGCTGATCATGGTGGGCTTCCTGATGACGATGGGTTGGCGCTGAGTCCGCTGCCTTATTCGTCCGATTGACGTATTGCAAGGCCGGTTCCCGATTTCAATCGGGGCCGGCCTTTTGCGTAGGCTCTGTTCAGCCAAGATTGACATGGTCCCATTCTTGGCTTCCCTTGTCAGGGGAGCTGGCGGCGAAGCCGACTGAGGGGTAGTCCAATGGAATTCATGTCAATCTTGGTTTAACAGAGCCTTTGTGTATCCATTCTGTTCTGGCGGGCCAGCATGCTGCGCACGCCCTGTCCACCAGTTACCCACAGCTATCCACCACTTATCCACGAGTTATCCACACGGTTATCCACTCAATGTGGATGAATTACACGATTGTAGTTTTTCGAGCCAGTTATCCACCGAATGTGGAAAAGGGTGTGGATAACTAGTGGATAAGTGGTGGATAAGGTGCGTTTCATGGTGTATATCCCGTGTATAACCCTGATTTGCGCCGGTTTTTCGCCGATTGGCCGGTGCATGAAGACCTGTGGAAATCGGGGTTGTACGCCGGTTATCCACAGTTATGCGGTAAGGACTTATGCACCGGAGAGCTCCGATATCCACCAACCCACCGGGTTATCCACAGACTTATACACTTTTCCCCACACCTGTGCACAACTCGATTCCCCACCCCGCGGTATCCCTTGCGTCGGCGATGTGCATAACTTGGACGTGGATTGTTGACAGTCTCCCTTATAGGAGTCCGGCATACGGGTTGGCGGTGTTGAGGGCCAGAATCAGCGCCACCACCAGCACGGTGACGCCCCAGCCGTACACCTGCATGCGCCATTTCAGGCTCTTGGAGCGCCACGGCTTCAATCCGGCCACCAGCAGCCAGGTGAGCAGTCCGCCGACCACGAATCCGCCCACATGCGCCTGCCAGGCCACACCGCCCACCACGAACGGCAGGGCGAAGTTGACCGCCATCCACACCAGCATCGAGCGGATATCGGCACCGATGCGCCGGTACACCACCAGCAGGGCGGCAAACAGGCCGAACAGTGCGCCCGAAGCGCCGTATGCGGCGTATTGCCAGCCTTGGCCGCCGGGGGCCAGCACGCCCCACGCCATAAGGCCCAGCGCACCGCCGAGCCCGGAAATCATGTACAGGCCCAGGAACCGCCAGTGGCCCATAAGCCGTTCAAGTTCGGGTCCCACGGAATACAGGGCGATCATGTTGAACAGGATGTGCAGGATCGAGTTCGGCGCGTGCAGGAACATCGAGGTGACGATGGTCCACGGCTCGCGCACCATCGTGGCCGGGGCCGCCATGCCCCGCACGATCAGCCAGCTCTGCAACGCCGGCGAGATGAACCCGGCGAGCACCTCCACCAACCACACCGCCACACAGGCGACGATCAGTGCCCATGTGACCACCGGGCCGCCGCGTTCCCATTGGTATCGAATCTGCTGTTTGGTAGGCATACGCATGGGCTCCACTGTATCGGAGCGCATGTCATTCCACCCAATCAACACAAACACCGACTTAGAATAGGGAGCAGAGTCGGTCTGAATGGGCATACCGACCAGACGATCCCTAGGGAAAGGAGCCGTCATGGAGAACAAGTCTTCTAACGGTTGGAAGTTCTTCGCACTGCTGTTCGGCGCGCTGCTCGCAGCGGTGGTGGGTCTGTACATCTACAAGCAGCAGAACCCGGATTACGATCCGTGGGAGGAGCCGTGGGAGAACAGCTCTTCGCCGGTGGATCTGGGCCTGAACAAGGCCGCGGACAAGGGCGATGAGGAGGAGCCCGAAGCCGCCCCGGCCGAAGCCTGATTTTCCAGCTGTTATATACGAGGAAGCCCCCGCAACCGATTTGATTGCGGGGGCTTTCGTATGCCGTCAGACTCCGGCTCCCCTCTCTGAGGGGAGCTGCTGAGCGGAGCCACACACATAGCGCTACTCCCCTCAGTCACCTACGGTGACAGCTCCCCTCAGAGAGGGGAGCCGAGGTTATGCTCAGGCGAGCGAGCCGGTGTGCCAGAGTGCGGCGCCGTTAAGCAAACAGTCCGGTGGACTGTTTGTAGGCGACGCCGAGCGACGACAGTCGCGAGGCAGGGACCAGCGCGCATTTGGCGCGCCGGTCCCGAGCCGTCAGGCGAGCGGAGCGAGTCGACTGACGTGTGTGTCCGCAAGGCGCACCGAGGGAAGGCGTACGAAGGTACGTCGACCGAGGAGCAACGCCGCGGACACTCCGTCAGTCGGCGAGCGGGCCGGTGTGCCAGATGCGCTCGAGGTAATCCTCGATGGAGCGGTCGGAGCTGAAGTAGCCGGAGTTGGCCACGTTGAGCAGGGCCTTGCGGTTCCACTCGAGCTGGTCGCGGTAGAGCTTCTCGATCTCGGCCTGGATGTCGGCGTAGGCGGAGAAGTCGGCCAGGGTCATGAACCAGTCCTTGGTCAGCCAGTCGGCCACGAGCGGAGCGTAGGCGTTGCGGTCACCGTTGGAGAAGGTGCCGTTGGCGACCAGATCGATGGCCTGCTTCAGGCGAGGATCGGCCTCGTAGTACTTGGCCGGATCGTAACCGTCGGCGTACAGCTTCTCGACCTCATCGACGGTCATGCCGAACAGGAAGAAGTTCTCGGCGCCGACCTTCTCGCGGATCTCGACGTTCGCGCCGTCCAGGGTGCCCACGGTCAGGGCGCCGTTGAGGGCGAACTTCATGTTGCCGGTGCCGGAGGCTTCCTTGCCGGCCTGGGAGATCTGTTCGTCCAGTTCGGTGGCGGGAATCAGGTTCTGAGCCATCTCGATGTTGTAGTTCGGCAGCATGTGGACGGCCAGCTTGCCCTTGACGTCCGGATCGTTGTTGACGACCTTGGAGACGTTGTTGATGAGCTGGATGGTCATCTTGGCCAGGTAGTAGCCCGGAGCGGCCTTGGCGCCGAAGAACACGGTGCGCGGCAGGATCTCGTCGGCGGAGACGGTGCCGTTCTTGATGGCGGCGTACTTGGAGATGACGGCCAGGATCTTCAGGGCCTGACGCTTGTACTCGTGCAGACGCTTGACCATCGTGTTGAACATGGTGTTCTCGTCGATGTCGATGCCGTAGTGATCCTTGGCGAAGCCCACGAAGGCGTGCTTGTTGGCGGCCTTGACGGCGGCGAACTTCTTGACGAACTCGTCGTCCTTGGCCAGCGGGACCAGGCCCTGCAGCAGCTCGAGATCGGAGAGCCACTTGTCGGTGCCCAGACCCTCGGTGATGAGGTCGGACAGGCCCGGGTTGGCGAGCTTGACGAAGCGACGCGGGGTCACACCGTTGGTCACGTTGGTGAACTTGGTCGGGTAGGCGTCGGAGAAGTCCTTCAGGGTCATGTCCTTCAGGAGCTGGGAGTGCAGCTCGGCCACGCCGTTGACGTGGGAGCCGCCGTAGGTGGCCAGGTAGGCCATGCGGACGGAGTCGCCGGTGTAGATGCGCATGCGCTCGATGGTCTCATCGGCGATGCCCTTGCCCTTGAGCTCGTCCTCGAACTGCTCGTTGATCTTCTCGATGATCTCGAGGTGACGCGGCAGCAGCTCGCCAATCAGGCTGGCCGGCCAGACCTCGAGGGCCTCCGGCAGCAGGGTGTGGCAGGTGTAGTTGAAGGTCTTGACGGTGATGTCCCAGGCGGTATCCCAGTCGTAGTCGTACTCATCGATGAGGATGCGCATGAGCTCGGGGATGCCGATGACCGGGTGGGTGTCGTTGAGCTGGAACGTGATCTTGTTCGGGAAGGTGGTCAGATCCGGCTTGGCCTCGCCCGGGTAGAAGACGCGGATGGCGTCATGCAGGGAGGCGGACACGAAGAAGTACTGCTGCTCGAGACGCAGCTCCTTGCCGACCTTGGTGGAATCCTCCGGGTAGAGGATCTTGGAGATGTTCTCGGCCTTGACCTGCGGCTTGACGGCCTCCATGTACTCGGAGCGGTTGAAGGCGAGCAGATCGAACTCGTCGTAGGACTTGGCGGTCCACAGACGCAGGGTGTTCACACGCTGGGACTTGTAGCCCGGCACCAGGTAGTCGACCGGCACGGCGCGCACGGACCAGGCCGGCTTCCACACCTTCTTGCCGTTCTCCTCGACGACCTCGCCGCCGAAGGAGACCTTCTGGTCACGGTTGTAGTCGATGTGGCCCCACGGCTCCTCGTTGTTCAGCCAGTAGTCCGGGGTCTCCACCTGCTTGCCGTTCTCGTCGAACGTCTGCTTGAAGATGCCATACTTGTACTGGATGCCGTAGCCGAAGGCCGGCACGCCCAGGGAGGCGAGGGAGTCGATGAAGCAGGCGGCGAGACGGCCAAGGCCGCCGTTGCCCAGGCCCGGCTCGTACTCGGCGTCGACGATGTCCTTCGGCTGGAAGCCAAGGGCCTCGACGGCCTCGTCGAACTGCTCGGTCAGGCCGGCGTTGAGCAGTGCGTTCTCCAGCTGCTTGCCCATAAGGAACTCGGCGGAGAAGTAGCCCACGGCCTTGGTGTTGCCGTTGACGGTATCGGCCTGGGTCTTGAACCAGGCGTCCGCGAGGTGGTTGCGCACGGCCTTGGAGGCGGCGACATACACATCGGCCGCGGTGGCCTGCTCAGGGGTGACGTTCTGGGTGTACTTGAGTTGCTCGCGAATCTCGTCGGCGAACTGAGCCGCCGTGACAGGAGACTTGGGTGCGGTGATTTCGGTCATTCTGACTTTCCTTCCGGGATAGTTGCCCGACTTCATTATGCCGCGAGATAGGTATCGCCACATAAACGCAGGCATGAACTCTCCGTAACAGCATTGGAAAAGAGCGTTATGCATACGTTCTCATTAGGAGCATAGCACGCCTACGTAGTTTGCGCATCTCCGCGTATGTCATCGATGTCATCGTTTGCAATACGCGCCCCGTGGCCTGCGGAATGCCCCCTGCCGAGGCGCGCGACATTCCGGCATTCGAGACATCCTCCACGATGGCGTCATCGGGGAACCATCGCGCACGCCATCGTGCGAAGATGGGGGCATGGCTGTGATTTTGGAAAGGGACCTGCCTCGCGGACGCGAGGCGTTCAAGCGTTGGGCCGAGGCCGCGCGGGAGACGGTGAACGCCGTCGGCATCGATGACTCCGGCAGCGCCACCGCCCGCCTTGCCGTCCGCCCCGAACTGCCGCGCAACGTATGGGCGATGGCCGTGCGCTACTCGCTGTTCCTGCTGGAATGCCGCGCGCCCGGGCCGGGTGTGGAGGTGCGCGTGGCACCGTGGGGAGCCGTCAAGATCCTGGACGGTCCGGAATCGGACCCGCACAACCTCACGCCGCCGGACGTCATCGAACTGGACCCGGAAGTCTGGCTACGGCTGGCCTGCGGCATCACGGACTGGGCGGAGGAAAAGGACGCCGGACACATCAGCGCCGTCGGCGAACGCGACGACCTGAGCGACCTGCTGCCGCTGGCCTGAGAGCGATCGCCGCCCTGCCGCAGGCAACGAAAAGGCGCCCGCACTGAGCGGACGCCTAGAAAGTATGGAAACGGCGACTGCGCGAGCGCCGTCAATCGGCAAAACCAATCACTGCTTCGGCTTGAGAGCGCTCGGAATCGGGCGCGGCTTCGGCATCGGGATGGGCTTGTGCAGTGCGGCCGGCTTGGCCGTGGTCTTCGGGAATTCGCCGCTCGTCGCCTTCGCGGCGGCCTCGGCGGCCCACTTGGCGTATTCATCAAGATCATCGTCCGCGACCGGAGCGGCCGGTTCGGAAACGGCATCCGCAGCGGACGTCTCATGATCGGCGTCCACATCGTGAGCATACTTGGCTTCGATGTCGGCGAACGGATCGGGAGACCCCACTCCCGGCTCCTGCTCGCTCAGTTCCTTGGCCAGCTCGTCATAATCGGTATCGGTAGTCAGATACTTGAGCTTACGGGCTATTTTCTGCTGCTTGGCTTTCTGACGTCCGCGGCCCATGCGACCCCCTGCGATTACTGTGCTGTTCGATTCATCAACTTATGAGAGTACCACTTGTTTGCGGCTTGTTCGTTGTCGGCTCACACTTTTACCATAAAAAGCGTTTATTTGAGGCTATTTCAAAGGATTTCGCATGACCGACGAGCAGCAATTGACAGCGGCAGGCAATGAGATGAGCGCGAGCTTCCTCGCCGCCAAGAAGCGTTCGGACGAGACGCTCGCCAAGCTCGAAGCCGAGCCGGGCAAGTTCACGATGCTCACCGGCGACCGCCCGACCGGCCGTCTGCACCTCGGCCACTACTTCGGTTCCATCAAGGAGCGCGTGGCCATGCAGAACAAGGGTGTGCACTCCAACATCATCATCGCGGACTACCAGGTGATCACCGACCGCGACACCACCGAGCACATCCAGGAGAACGTGCTGAACCTCGTGCTGGATTACATGGCCGCCGGCATCGACCCGAAGAAGACCATGATCTACGCGCACTCCGCCGTACCGGCCGAGAACCAGCTGCTGCTGCCGTTCCTTTCCCTCGTGACCGAGGCCGAGCTGCACCGCAACCCGACCGTGAAGTCCGAGATGGAGGCCTCCGGCCACGCGCTGACCGGCCTGCTGCTCACTTACCCGGTGCACCAGGCGTGCGACATCCTCTTCTGCAAGGCCAACGTGGTGCCGGTCGGCAAGGACAACCTGCCGCACATTGAGATCACGCGCACCATCGCCCGCCGCTTCAACGAGCGTTACGCCAAGAAGCACCCGGTGTTCCCGGAACCGGCCGCCATCCTGTCCGACGCCCCGGAGATTCCGGGCCTCGACGGTCGCAAGATGAGCAAGTCCTACGGCAACTCCATCATGCTGGGCGCCACCGCCGAGGAGACCGCCAAGCTCATCAAGAAGAGCCCGACCGATTCCGAGCGCAAAATCACGTTCGACCCGATCGCCCGCCCGCAGGTCTCCGCCCTGCTGACCACCGCCGGACTGGTGACCGGCCGCGACCCGAAGGAAATCGCCGAGGAGATCGGCGATGCCGGCGCCGGCGCCCTGAAGGCATACGTGATCGAGTCCGTGAACAACTTCCTGGCCCCGCACCGCGAACGTCGCGCCGAACTGGCCAAGGATATGGACTACATCCGCGACGTGCTGGAGGACGGCAACAAGCGCGCCAACGCCATCGCCGAGGAAACCCTCGACCAGGTGCGCGAGGCCATGGGCATGAAGTACTGAGTTCTGCCCGGCCTTTCGGACCGTACGTTTAAATACGTGTAAGGCTGTGTGCCGCATCTCTCTCGGGGATGCGGCACACAGCCTTTTTGCACGCCCAACACAAAATGAACCCCTTCACAACACCTGCGGGAATCCTATCTGCGTTACGAGGGGCTGATTTGCGGGGGCTGGGATACCTATCTGCGTTACAAGGGGCTGCGCAACCGGTTAATCGGGGGTGTCCGAACCGCCCATACATCGATATTCCGCCGTTGGGGGACTGTATCTACGCTGAGCGGAGCCCCTCGTAACGCAGATAGATGTCCTGATGAAGCCCAATCAGCCCCTTGTAACGCAGATAGCGATTGGGCCAGACTACATCAGCCGTGCTGTTCCACGGATCGGGTCTCAGTGGACACGGGTGCCGGCCACGAACGTCATCGCTACATGGGTGGGCATGGCGCGCATGGCCTCAGGCGTGGTCTGGGCGTACGGGTCCGCGTCCAGGAGCACGACGTCCGCGGGGGCGCCGGCTTCGAGACGATCTCGGCCCGCAGCGGTCGAGGCCGCCAGTGCGACTTCGACCGGCAGGCACTGCTCCGGCTGGAACGGATCGCGGGACGAGTTTTCGGTGCCGAAGACCGCGGCGGAAATCGCCAGCCACGGGTCGAGCGGGGCGACGGGCGCGTCCGAGCCCATGCGCAGCTTCGCCCCCGCGTCATACAGCGAGCGGAACGGGTACGGGATGCCGGCGGGATTGGCCCAGAAGCGGGTGACGACGTCACGGTCGTCCATCGCATGCTGAGGTTGGATGCTGGCCGTAAGCCCCAGCTGGGCGAATCGCGGGATATCCACGGGCTTGAGCATCTGCGCGTGCTCGATGGATCCGTGCGCATGGGTGGCTTCCGCCGCATTCAGCACGATGGTGTTCGCCTCGTCGCCGATGGCATGGCAGGCGATGTCGAAGCCGTGCGCGGTGGCGAGCCGCATGTACTCCTCGATTTCCTGTGGCGTGTAGCTCAGGGTGCCGTAAGTTGCGGGTTCGATGCCCGAATACGGGGTGGAGCAATAGGCGGAGCGTGTGTTGAGAGAGCCGTCCGAGATGAGTTTCATGGCACCGACGCGGCCCAGTCCGTTGCTGCCGGGCAGGGTCTTGCCGGTATGCCATCCGGCGTCGATGGCGTCCTGCATGCGTTCGGGGTATACGCCGGCGTCCACACGCAGCCGGTTGATGCCGGCCGCGAAACGGCCGATCCACGTATTGATGTTCTCGGCCATCTCGTAATCGCGGATGCCGACGATGCCTTTGGCGACCGCATCCCGCTCGGCCTCGCGCAGCAGTCGGTCGGTCTCCTCGGCGGCGCCGGGCGCCTTGTCGAACTGGGTGTAGGCGTCGAACCATTCGAGCTCGCCCACGAGCCCGGTGCGCTCGTCCACATGCACACCCAATCGCCGCGCAGCCGCGGAATTCACCCAGCCGCAGTGCATGTCCGCGCTGGAGAGGGCCACCGGCTGGTCGCCGGTCACCGCATCGATGGCGGCAAGCGTGGGCTGTTCGTCGTCGGACCACAGGGAGTGGCGGAATCGCATGCCCACCACGAAGGCGTCAGGGTCGAGCGTTCCGGCGGCGCGACGCTCATCGAGGTGGGCGCGCAACATCGCCATCGCCTCGGACGCCGAGCGGGCATTGATCAAATCCAGCCGGCCCAGCGTCTTCGACCATTGCGTGAAGTGCGTGTGGCAATCCCACAGGCCGGGGATGGCCCAGAGCCCATCGGCGTCGATGGTGGTTTCGGCAGCCGGTTCTCTCCCGACCGAACCGGTCGGGCTGACGAACGCGACCTTCCCGTCCTGCAGGACGATATCGACACGGGTCTGAGCACCGGGGACACCGGCATTGGCAATACGCACCGAGTTATTCATACCTGCCATCATGCCACCGCCAAGTCGGTGGAGACCCATCGTGCTCAGTATGAGCCGAGGGCATTGTCGACCGGTAGTTCGGCATGTGCGGCAAGGCCTCCCAGAGACCAAGTTATCCACCGTGTTATCCACATTTATCCACCGCTTCAGCAAGGCACTAGCCAGCCATGGCTGCATGGCTCTAGACTCGAACGCACGATGCCGCACACAGCACGAAGGGGTGATGCTTATGGGCAACTCAATCGCATTGACGGAATTGACCATGCTGAAATATCAGCGCATGGACGTCTGCGCCGCTATCCAGCGGCGCAGCGCCTGGCGGCCTCCCTATGCCCTGACGACAGCGCTTGAACTGCTTTCCGTCGAAATGCCGCGCATCCCGCACAGGCATCGCCGAATCACGCAATCGGTGATGGTCGCGGTTCCGCATGCCAATGCCAAACGTCACGTGGAAGGACTCGCCGCAGCGGTATGGCCGTTCCCGATCGACACAATCATCGTCGACGGCCAATTCGTCTGCACATCGGCACCTTGCACGTGGGCCATGTTCTCTTCCTATCTGGGTCTTGAGGAACTCGTCGTGCTGGCAGACTCCATGATGCGCCGGGACAAACGACTGCGACGGACCACCACCGACGACCTCACGCTGTATCTGGATAACGCATACCGGCGAGTACAGGAGTCCAAGGCCACAGGGGCCGGCACACGCCTGTTCCGTGGATACAACAACTGCCGCCGCGCCCTGCTCCTGGCACGCAGCGGCACCGATTCCTCGATGGAAACCCGCACACGTCTGGTGCCACCGCGATATGGGCTTGACATGCCACAGGTCAATTACCCCATATTCGCGGGCCGCAGCGCCAAACCCCTCTATCTCGACCTTGCGTATCCGGAATTCAAAATCTGCATCGAATACGAGGGTTCACACCACGCCGGGCAATGGCTCAATGATGTGAGACGCCGTCAGACCATCGAAGACGCCCAATGGAAATACATCCAGGTCACCAAATTGGATCTGGGGCATGAGGACGACGAGGAAGCTTTCGCACGCCGAATCGCGGAGAAGATGCACGAGGTCACGGGGAAGGCCATCCAGCTCACACCGCGCAAAACAATCCGGCAAATATGCGACGCAAGGACCGTCAAGCGAGCGCCGCTCTACGAACGGCTGAACTTCACGCCGCTGCTTCCCGCGAATCCAATGATTCGCTGATGCAACGTCATACGCCTTGCGGTGCGTCGCGTCAGACCGCAATCGCACCCTGTGATCCGCGCGTATTTTCCGCGAACCGTCCGCTAACTCGCTTACGAGGGGCTGATTTCCAGAGCCCGGAACGTCTATCTGCGTTACAAGGGGCTCCTGAAACGGCATACACGATGCATACGGCTATACCCGCCATCGGAATCATGCGGTTTATTCACGTCGCATACTCGCGCAGCAGCCCCTCGTAACGCAGATAGACGTTCCAGAGCAGGCCAATCAGCCCCTTGTAAGCGAGTTAGGCAGCACTACCGACGAACACGGGCGGAAAACCTGCCCGAAGGTTCGGAAAGGGCCTCACTTCTCGCCGCGGACTTCGGCCTCCATGGCCTCCATCGGCTCGTTCACCAGCACGGAGCCGGAGGGCAGGGAGCCGGGCAGCGGGTCGTCCATGTAATGGTCGAACTCGTAGAGCATACGTTCGCTCGGCGGCTCGGTGATGAGCGAGACCACCACGATGAACAGCAGCGAGATGAGGAACGCGGGCAGCAGTTCGTAGATGGCGAAGATGCAGCCCAGCGGCTTCATGAGGTTGTGCCAGATGAGCACCGTGGCCGTGCCGGAGAGCATGCCGGCCACCGCACCGGCCTTGTTGGCGCGGCGCCAGTAGAGGGCGCACAGCATGAGCGGGCCGAACGAGGCGCCCAGGCCGGCCCAGGCGTAGGAGACCACCTGGAAGATGGAGGAGTTCTGGTCGTAGGCCACAAGGCAGCCGAATAGGAACATCACCACGAGGGTCGCGCGGGCCACGATCATCACCTGACGATCCGTGGCCTTCCGATGGAACAGGCCGCGGAAGATGTTCTCGCCCATGGCGGATGCGCCGATGATCATGTACGAGGAGCTGGAGCTCATCGACGCGGCGAAGATGCCGGAGACCACCACGCCGCACACGAAACTCGGCAGCAAGGTCTGGGCCAGCACGATGAAGATGGTTTCGGCGTCCGTGGCGGTCAGCAGCTCGGTGGGCATCATGGCGCGGCCCACCAGGCCGATGCACACGGCGCTGGCCAGCGAGAGCACGCACCACAGGGTGGCGATGATGCGGGACTTGCGCACCTCCTCCACGCTGCGGATGGACAGGAAGCGCACAAGCACCTGTGGCATGCCGAAGTAGCCCAGGCCCCAAGCCAGCATGGAGACGATGGTGATGATGCCGTACTCGGACGGCTGGCCGAACACTGCGCGACCGGCCTCGATCAGCTGGCGGCCGGTCTCCGGATCGAGTTTCGGGGCTGCCACCTGCGTACCGGACAGGAAGCCAGGAATGGACTGGAGGAAGGCCACGGTGTTGCCGATGCCGCCCGCGTTGGCCACAGTGCCGATGAACACCACGGCGAGCGCGAAGAACATGAGCAGGCCCTGAATGAAGTCGGTCATGACCACGGACAGGTAGCCGCCCACCACGGTGTAGACAAACACCACCAACGCGCCCAGGATCATCATGAGGTGGTAGTCGAAGCCGAAAAGCGCGGCGAACAGCTTGCCCACGGTTACGAAGCAGCTGCCCACGTACACGCTGAAGAACACAAGGATGATGACGGCGGCAATGGTGGAGATCACGCCCTTGGTATCGTGGAAGCGCTTGGCGAAGAAGTCCGGGATGGTGATGGAGTCGCCGGCCACCACCGAATAGCGGCGCAGTCGCCGGGCCACGATCTTCCAATTGAGATAGGTGCCGATGGCCAGGCCCAGCGCGGTCCACAGCGGGTCGGCGGCGCCGGTGAAGTAGGCAAGGCCGGGCAGGCCCATGAGCAGCCAGCCGGACATGTCCGAGGCCTCGGCGGACAGGGCGGTGAGCCACGGCCCCACGCCGCGGCCGCCCGCGAAGTACTCCTTGGAGGAGGAGTTGGACCGCTTGGAATACACGAATCCGATGGACAGCATGGCCGCGAAGTAGATGACCATGGCCAGCAGAATCCAGAAATCGTTCGCCACGCTAACCGCCTTACGTCAATGGGATGGCTCCGTCTGTTGCGCTTCGGCTCCCTTGTGTTGGGGAACCATCAGTGCAGTATCAGCTGACTGCGGGGTAGTCAGGGGGACAAGTCACGGGGATAGCCGCCGTCATGACCTGATCGGAGAGCCTTCAGAAATCTTCCTCTGTGGCCGACCTTTCCGGAACGCAAGGACAAAGCGGCGTAAATGGAACGATTATGTCTCAGAGTGTGGCGGCGTGCGGCGCAATATGGCGCAGTGTGGCGCCGGAAATGACGCCACATGCAACGTCAGATGTCGTAGCGCCAGGACTTGTCCGTGATCACGCGGGCCATGGCCAGGCCGATCGGCAGGCAGATGATGACCATGAACGCCTTGAACGCCCAGTCGAGCGCGGTCAGCGTATCGAACGAACCCAAGTGGAACATGGCCTGGTACATATACAGACCGGGCACCATGATCACGATGGACGGTACGGTCAGGCAGATACGCGGGTAGCCGAAGTGCGGCGCGAGCCAGCCCTTACGCACGGACGAGCGCCACGCGGTGGCGAGCAGGCCCGCAAGCAGCGCGCCGATGAACGCGCCGGCCTCGGCGGGCACGCCCACATCGACGATCTCCAGTCGCAGCGTATCGGTGATGGCACCGATGATCGCGGCGACGAGGCACATGCGCTGCGGCGAGTTGAACATCACGGAGAAGCCCCAGACCCCGAGGAACGCGAACACGAAGCGCAGCGCGCCGTTCACCCACACGTTGAGGCCGAGCGGCTCGAATCCGGTCGGGTTGAGATGCACGATCGAGGCCACCATCCAGCCGGCAAGCGTGGCCATGAGCACGATGCACAGGAAGTACGTCAGTCTCTGGATGCCGGAGGGGAAGTCGATCTTGGCCATGTCCAGGCCGCTGGTGATGAGCGGGAAGCCGGGGATGACGAACAGCATGGCGCCGATGTAAGCGGTGTCGTGCTGCAAGGCTATCGGGTCGAACAGGCCGATGAGGCGCAGCGTGCCGGTGCAGGCGAGCGCCGCCAGGGCGACGCACACGAAGGTGACGAAGAACTGGTTGAGGTGCCGCTTGAACAGCAGGCGGCGCAGCCAGTGGCCGAGTCCGGCACCCACGAATGCGCCGATCATGTCGTACGGGCCACCGCCGAGCAGGAACACGAAGGATGCGCAGGCGATGGCGGAAGCCAGTCCCGCGAAGGCCGGCGAGTACAGGGGCTTGCGATGCTCGATCATGTCGAGGCGCTGGTGGGCCTGCCTCACGGTGATGCCGTGGCCGCCGTTGCCGTTCGCGGAGGCGCCGTCGAGATGGTCGAAGTGTTCGGCGTACTCCTTCGGAGGCTTGCGGTTCGCGGCCTTCGACGCCTTGGCACCGAGGCGGCGCGATGGCTTGTCGGAAGCTCCGGCAGCGTGGTCGGGGAAGTCCGATTCCATCGCGTCCGATGCCGGCGTGCGCCGCGTCTCGGCCGCTTGTTCCGCGGCCTGTTCGGCCTCGCGGGCCTGTTCGTCGACGGCGCGGGCGGCGAGCGACTGGGCCATCGCGGACTGCGACCAATCGGTCTCGTGCACGTGCAGCTGGTGCGCGCGCGGGTCGCCGGGGTCGTTGTGACGGCTGGCGTCCTCGAGGGCGTCGAGTACGGCGTCCTGCCCGGGGCGGGAGGCGGCTTTCTCCTCTTTCTCCTCCTTGCGCAGCTGCCTGGAGAGGTCGGCGGAGACCTGCGAGGCGTCCTTCACGTCGAGGTGCTGCATGAGCCCCTGGGAGACCTCGGGCTGCACGTGGTACATCGACTCCTCGCCCAGGTTCACGGAGAACCAGTCGGCGAAGTGCTCCAGCAGCCAGATGCGTTCGGTGTTGACGCCGGTGCTCGGCAGGTCGATGACCTCCGTGATGCGATCCTTGCCGTCCGTGCAGGCGGCCTCGATGTCCGTGAGGTTCACGTCGGCGCGCACGTGCACGCCGAGCGGGTAGGCGATGCGGTGCATCATCTCGCGCACGCGGAACGATCCGGTGCCGGCCGACAGGTCCAGCAGGCCCACGCGCACGATCACGCTGGCCTTGGCCGCGATGCCGGCTTCGGCGATGGGCTTGTCCCAGTCGCGCTCGATGTCCTCCATGTCCAGCGGAATGGAGTGGGTATGGAAGTGCGAGACGGCGATGGCGCCGTGCTCCTTATGGTCCTCTTGATGTTGGCTCTCACTCACGTTCTCCATTACTACCGCGCGCAATCGACCGGAAAACGGCGAAAAATGGACTTCGTAACGTAAGTGGTGATTGGGCGGCGATACACTGTAGCGCGTAAACAACCACGTTGGATACAGGCTGTGGGCTCGCAACGACCGGCCTCAACAACCGCGGAGGAGCCGCGGGCGACCGGTAGACCGAGCAACCTGATATTCAGCAAAGGAGGTTATATGGCAACATCCGAAGAACAGATCACTCCGGCTGACGCTGCCATCGTCACCACCGGGACCGGACGAAAGGGCCCGGAGGAGCATGATCTTCCCGCAAAGCTCAAGTACGACATGGATCTGTGTCTGCGGATCCTGCGCGACGTGCTGGGCGAATACAACCCCGAACTGCTCTCCACGTTCGACACCGTGCGCAACTACGCGGTGGAGGCCAGCGCCGAGCACTTCGGCGGCATGACGGACCCGAACCCCGGACATGACGGGCTGAAGGCGGCCGTCGAGGTCATCGACAACATGACCCTGCACGACGCCCAGCTGCTCGCCCGCGCGTTCGCCACCTACTTCCATCTGGCGAACCTCTCCGAGGAGAACTACCGCGTTTCCGTCCTTCACCAGCGTGAGAACGAGGTGACCGAGGACAGCGCCGTGGACCCGATCAACGAGCTCACCGTGGCCTACCACCAGCTCATCAACGAGACGGGTCCGGCCAAGGCCAAGGAGCTGCTCGACCGTCTGGAGTTCCACCCCGTCTTCACCGCCCACCCCACCGAGGCCCGTCGTAAGGCCGTGGAGGGCAAGATCCGCCGCATCTCCGAACTGCTCACCGTGCACAACAGCCTCGGCGGCTCGGACCGCAAGGAGAACTGCCGTCGTCTCTACAACGAGATCGACGCCCTGTTCCGCACCTCCCCGATCGCGCTGAAGAAGCCGACCCCGGTCGAGGAAGCGGACACGATTCTCGACATCTTCGACAACACGCTCTTCCACACCATCCCCCAGGTCTACCGTCGTTTCGACGACTGGGTCCTGGGCGATAAGGCCGGTCTGGTCGAGCCCGTCTGCCCCGCGTTCTTCCACCCGGGCAGCTGGATCGGCTCCGACCGCGATGGCAACCCGAACGTCACCGCCAAGGTGAGCCGTCAGGTGGCGCGCAAGTTCTCCGACCACGTGCTGGCCGCCCTTGAGGAAGCCACGCGCACCGTGGGCCGCAACCTCACCATGGAAGCTGAGACCACGCCGCCGAGCGCCGATCTCAAGGTGCTGTGGAGCCACCAGAAGGAGATGAGCGAGCGCCTGACCGACAAGGCCGCCCTGATCTCCACCAAGGAGCTGCACCGCGCCGTAATGCTGGTGATCGCCGATCGCCTGCACTACACCATCGAGCGTGACGCCGACCTGATGTACCACACCTGCGACGACTTCATCGCCGATCTGAAGACCGTGCAGAAGTCCCTGGCCGATGCGGGCGCCAAGCGTTCCGCCTACGGACCGCTGCAGGACCTCATCTGGCAGGCCGAGACCTTCGGCTTCCACATGGTGGAGATGGAGTTCCGCCAGCACTCCGTGGTGCACTCCCGCGCCCTTGCGGATATCCGCGAGCACGGCCTGCACGGCGAGCGCGGCGAACTGCAGCCGATGACGCACGAGGTGCTCGACACCTTCCGCGCCCTCGGTTCCATCCAGAAGCGCAACGGCCAGAAGGCCGCCCGCCGCTACATCATCTCCTTCACCAAGAGCGCCCAGAACATCAAGGACGTCTACGAGCTCAACCGTCTGGCCTTCGCCCATCCGGAGGACGTGCCGGTCATCGACGTGATCCCGCTGTTCGAGCAGCTCGAGGATCTGCAGAACTCGGTGGACGTGCTCGAGGAAATGATCAAGATCCCCGAGGTCCAGGCTCGTCTGAAGGCCACCGGCAACAAGCTCGAGGTCATGCTCGGCTACTCCGATTCCTCGAAGGACGCCGGCCCGACCTCCGCCACGCTGGCCCTGCACTCCGCTCAGGAGCGCATCGCCAAGTGGGCCGAATCGCACAACATCGACCTGACCCTGTTCCATGGCCGCGGCGGCGCCGTCGGTCGTGGTGGCGGCCCGGCCAACCGTGCGGTGCTGGCCCAGCCGGTCGGTTCCGTCAAGTGCCGCTTCAAGCTCACGGAGCAGGGCGAGGTCATCTTCGCCCGCTACGGCAACCCGGTGCTCGCCATCCGCCACGTGGAATCCGTGGCCGCGGCGACCCTGCTGCAGTCCGCCCCGAGCGTGGAGAAGCGCAACACGGACATGACCGAGAAGTACGCCAACATGGCGCACCAGCTGGACGAGGCCGCTCACGAGCGCTTCCTCGACCTGCTGCACACGCCGGACTTCGCCCAGTGGTTCTCCACCGTGACGCCGCTGACCGAAATCGGTCTGCTACCGATCGGCTCCCGCCCGGCCAAGCGCGGCCTGGGCGCCAAGTCCCTGGACGACCTCCGTACGATTCCGTGGATCTTCTCCTGGGCTCAGGCACGCATCAACCTGGCTGCCTGGTACGGCCTGGGCACCGCGTGCGAGAAGTTCGGCGACCTCAAGACCCTGCGCGAGGCGTATGAGGAATGGCCGCTGTTCTCCACCTTCATCGACAACATCGAGATGTCCATCGCCAAGACGGATGAGCGCATCGCCAAGATGTACCTCGCCCTGGGCGACCGTGAGGACCTCAACGAGAAGGTGCTGAACGAGATGGAGCTCACCCGCAAGTGGGTGCTCGACATCGTCGGCGACAAGTGGCCGTTGCAGCACCGTCACGTGCTCGGCCAGGCCATCCGCATCCGCTCCCCGTACGTGGACGCGCTTTCGCTCACCCAGGTGCTCGCCCTCAAGTCCCTGCGCAAGAAGGTGGACAAGGAAGAGCTCTCGCAAAGCCAGCAGGCAGGATTCATCTATCTGATCCTCTGCACCGTTTCGGGCGTCGCCGCCGGCCTGCAGAACACGGGCTGACGTTTGCGTCTGGTGCTTTGCAGCTAGCGCTGCAAAGCACCAGGTGGTGAAGTCTGGTGGACTTCACCACCGCAAACGTAGCAAGGTTTTTGCGTAGTAGCTTTGCGCACGCAAAAACCGCAGCAATACAGTACCCCCGCGGCCCAGCGGGGGTTCCTTTTTCTAAAGCCGAATGAGCCCTGTTGCGTGAATAACAAGCATCATCACGCAACAGGGCTCATTCGGTAGTCGGTATCGGACTATGGCTTGATACCGCGTTCCCCACAACCTACGGGCTGTTCGCCCTACTACCCCTCAGTCGGCTTCGCCGACAGCTCCCCTGACAAGGGGAGCCGAGAATGGGGCGCCATGTCAAATCTTGGTTTAACGGGGCTTTCCTATTTCCGCAAAGAACTTTAGCGGCCCTTTCATACCAGAATGACGTAGCTCCTAGCGTGGAACGGACGCAAATCGCTGGTTTAGCGTCCCTTTCGCGCTAGAAAGACAGTGCTTCTAGCTTCAAACGACCTCAAAATGCCTCTTTAGCGGTCTTTTCGCGCTAGAAGCCATACCTTTCTAGCGCGAAAAGACCGCTGAGACATCGAAAGCCATCCTTCGGCCACCCCTTACCGCGCAGTCGACTCGCGCTCGATGAGCCGGTAGCCCACGCTCACGGTCTGGGGGTAATACTGCTCGTCCGGGTGCTCGATGCGGCGCATGAGCAGCGTCAGCGCGGTGTTCGCCATGCCCTTGAAGTCGGTGGCCACGGTGGTCAGCGTCGGCACGGTGTAGGCGCCCTGGCTCAGGCCGTCGAAGCCGATGACCAGCACGTCGTCCGGCACATGCACGCCGCCATCCGCGAGTCCTCGCAGCAGGCCGATGGCGATGCCGTCGTTGAGACAGTAGAAGCCGTCGTATTTCTTGGTTTTCCGCCATTTCTTGGCCAGCGCCCGACCAGCCTCGATGCCGCCGTCGATGGACCATGCACAGCGGATGAAGTCGCGTTTGTCATCGAAGTCCAGTCCGGCCGCGTGGATTTCGGCGGCGGCCGACTGCATGCGGATATCACGCGAGCCGGGGATGATGTTCGGGTTGTGCGGGTCGCGGTTGTCGCCCACGATGCCGATGCGTGTGCATCCGCGTTCCACCAGATGCCGAATCGCCGCGCGCGAGCCTTCGGCGCTGGGCGCGTTCACCGTGTCGATGGGCAGGGTGGCGTCGTAATTCTCCAGCATGACCGAGGGATGCTGTTTGAGGATGTCCACCGCGCGGGGCGCGTTGATGGCGATGATGCCGTCGGAGAACGTATAGGACAGGTCGTTGTCGTCGGTCAGGTAGCGCGAGAGTTCGATGAGCATGTGCGAGCCGCGCTTGTGCACCTCCTCGGCCACGGCCATGGCCAGATGGGAGAAGTAGTCGCCTTCGATGCCGGAGGTGAGGAAGGTGATGGTGTCGCTGCGGCCGGATCGCAGCGATCTGCCGGACAGGTTGGTCTTGTAGCCGAGCTTTTTGGCGGCGTCACGCACGCGCTGCATGGTTTCCGGCTTGACGTAGTCCTTGCCGCGCAATGCGGCCGAGGCGGTGGTGGCGGTCACGCCGGCGAGCTCGCCCACGTCCTTCAGCGTCACCATGAGATATCACGCTCCCTGCATGAGATATGCGATGGTTTGCAGCGGCCCGTTTTCCCTTGCGAATCCGCCGTGCTTAACGATGAGAATAATACAGTGCGTCGATGTCGCCGCCGTTTGCCGCGCGCCGGGCTCCGTCCCGCGACCGACGAAATCGACGAAATCAACCTCGCGTATTGCGAAGGGCGGGAACCCGGCAACCGGATCCCCGCCCAAGGCAGTGAAAGGGAGTTGCGCCGCAGACCGGAGGGGAGGTTGGTCGGTTCCGGCCCGGCCTGCGGCACGTGTGGTGTCAGCCGATGTCAGCTGTTCAGTGAGTGATGTCGGTTATGCGTCAGGTGATCACCTCTCAGCCCTTGTTGGTGGCGTTGATCACGTTGTTGTGGCCCCAGCACTGCTCGTACGGCATGCCGGCCAGGTCCTCGACGACCTTGCGGGTCTCGGCGGTGACGTCGTCCATGGAACCGCCGTTGCGCAGGCGGGCGGACTCGGCCACGAGGATGTCGTGGTTCTTCTCGTTGAGGTGCATGCGGTAGGTCAGCAGGATACCGACGAGGGCGAGCACGACCACGGTGCCGCAGTACATGTACAGCAGCACGTTGACCACGAGCGGGGATTGGGTCTTGACGTCGGCGCCGGACTGGAAGCCGACGGCCTGCAGGATGACGCCCACGAGGATGGTCACCAAGGTGTTGACGATGACCTCAAGGGTGGACTGGATGCCGGCGTACTGGCCCTCGCGGCGCTTGCCAGTGACGAGTTCGTCGACATCCGGGACGAAGGACTGCACGTAGGTCTGCGCGTTCACGATGCCGGAGTTGCCGAGCGTGAACAGCGTGATCAGGATGGTGAAGACCAGGGTGACGGTGGCCTTCGGCATGGAGCCGTGGGTCAGACCCAGGATGAAGATGCCGATGAACAGGATGATGGTGAACCAGGAGCCCAGACGGTAGGCGCGCATGCCGCCCAGCTTGGTGATGATCGTGGCCCAGATGACCACGCAGACCATGCCGAACAGGAAGCTGAAGCCGGTGGACAGGGAGACCTCGGCCGGGGTCAGGAGCAGCACGAACATGATGAAGTAGGCGTTGATCTGGCCGCGTACGGTGCGGAAGGTCAGCTGGGACAGGAAGATGCCGAGGTAGTTGCGGAAGGTCTTGATGCGCAGCACGGACAGGAAGTTCCAGAACACGGAGACCAGGCGGCCGAAGAAGCCGACCTTTTCGGCGTCGCCCTTGTCGGCGGAGGAGATGTCGGTGGTCTCGTCGTACGGACGCTCCTTGATGCACAGGGCGCCGATGACCAGGAGGACGGTGCCGAGCACGGCGTAGATCATGGCGATCTTGAAGTACGGCTGCCAGCTGTCGGCACCCCAGATCTTGAACAGGTAGGCGTTGAACATGGACAGGGCGAAGCCACCGACGCCGCCGCCGATCTGCTGGATGGCCACGAGCTGGGCGCGGTCCTTGGAATCGTCGGTCATCTCGGAGGGCAGGGAGTAAACCACGGTGTTGATGCCCGGGTAGACGCCGTAGTAGATGACGTTGACGAGCAGGTAGTACCACACCGGCATGCCCGGGACCCACAGCAGCACGTAGAAGATGAGGTTCAGCGGAGCGGCGATGAGCAGCGTGCCCTTGCGGCGGCCGACCTTGCGGCCGAAGGAGGTGGAGTACATACGATCGGAGATGTAGCCCCAGACCGGCGTGATGAAGCCGCCGATGGCCTTGCCGACGGCGAGCATCGTGGTGACGATGCCGATGGAGATGGCGAGCGGCTGGGTGTAGTAGATCATCTGCCAGGTCATCACCATGGTCGTCATGGTGAAGGACAGCGGCAGCAGCGCGTAGGTGAGCTTCGTCACCCAAGAGAGCTTGCGCCCCGCCGCGGACGATGCCGAGTTGGACATTGGATTTCTCCTGTTCTCCTTTGAAACCGACGCGACGAACTACGGCGCAGGGCCATATCTGACTTGGAGCTGCTGGGAATGCCGGACTGCTGTGTTCGGTACCCGATTCGTCTACCTAGAAACCTTATCGTTGAGATTTCTTGGCTCGATTTCATTGCTTGATGTTTGCGAAATTAACCTTATCACAAATCTTATCGATGAGATTATTTTGCGATTCGGGCGTGTCGCTAGGGGCCACAAAAGAGAGTTCGTGCTTGCTGCGCTACCGAGAAGACCGCCCGGAAGAACCGGGCGGCTGCCTTTACTTCAGCTCGTCAGGCCCGTGGACGTCGCGCCACATCATGTAGACCGTGATAGCCGCCATGAGCAAGTCGGCCTCAAGAGGATCGACTTTGCCACCAAGAGTCACGACGACAATCGCCATGCCCCAAATCGCCGAGCCGAAACGCGGCTCTTCTCCTGATCCGTGCATGTGAATGCACCTTTCATAGACAGCCGCGCCGCGAAAGACGCGGCAACGTCACCCGGCTATTGCCGAGCGACCGATTCACCCGTGCGAATGAGCTCATCGGTGCAGACCATCGTACCGGTTATGATAGAGATGACGGCGAAGGCGTGCGAACGTCTCCCGACTTTCAGGCGGGTATACACGACTTTAGGGAGACGGCCGGCGCCGCCCAGGATGGACCTGATTCCCATCCTCATAGACAGCACAAGGCCGTCGGCATTATCAGCGCCGACGGCCTTGTTGTTCTCGCTTATTTTCACCCCTTGTGGCTCACGTCGATGACGTTGTTATGGCCCCAGCAGTGCTCGTAGGGCATGCCTGTGAGGCTTTCGACCAGCGTGCGCGTCTCGGGCGTCACGTCCTCCATGGCGCCGCCGGAACGCAGACGGTCGATCTCGGCGAGCAGCAGCTCGTGGTTCTCACGGTTGAGCCTCAGCCGGAACGTGAAGGCTATGCCCACGATGCAGATCGCGATGGGCACGAACGAGAACAGGCACGCCAGCGCGAACACGGTCTGCGGCGGCTGCGACTGCGCGCCCTCCACGAATCCGGTCGCCTCCAGCACCAGGCCGATCACGATGGTTTCCGCGGAGGAGAAGATGTCGTCGATGGTCGAATTGATGGCGGCGTACTGGCCTTCGCGTCGTTTCGAGGTGATGATCTCATCCACGTCCGGGATGAACGTGTACGTGTACTGCGTGGCGTTCACCACGCCGGTGATGCCGAAGTTCATGAACAGGCCGAGGCCGATGTACAGCACCGCGCGCGTGCCGGTGGGGATATGACTTGCGGTCATCGCCAGGACAAACATCGCGAGGAACACGAAGATCACCTCGACGCCGCCCAGACGGTACGCCCGCGGGCCGCCGATCTTCGCGGTGATCCACATGAAGAAGCCGACGCATGCGATGCCGAACAGCAAGTTGACGCCGGTGGCGAGCGAAACGGTCTGCGGGTCGAGCAGCAGCACGAAGATCACGAAGTACGTGTTGAGCGTGCCGCGCACCGTGCGGAACATCTCCTCAGACAGGTACAGGCCGAGGTAGTTGCGGAACTCCTTGACCTTGAGCACCGAAAGGAAGTTCCACACCACCGAGACGAGCCGTCTGCCGAAGCCGATATGCACGCCGCCGGCCTCGCCGGAAGTCGCATCGGCGCCGGCGTCAGCCGCGGAGACGTTGGTGGATTCGCTGAACGGGCGCTCCTGAATCGACAGGAAGCCGAGCATGAGCACCGCGGTGCCGAGCAGTCCGTACAGCAGCGCCATGTTGAAGTACGACTCCCAGTTGTCCTTGCCCCAGATGGTGAACAGGTAGACGTTGAGCACCGAAAGGAAGGTGCCGCCGATGGCTCCGGCGATCTGGTTGACGCCCACCAGCTGCGCGCGCTGGGTCGGGTTCTCGGTCATCTCGCTGGGCAGGCCGTACTGCACGGTGGTGATGCCTGCGAAGAACGCCCAGTACAGCAGGTTCGCCGCGAAATAGACCACGAGCGGCAGGTTCGGGATCCACAGCAGCAGGTAGAACACGAAGTTCGCGGGGATGGCGAAGATCAGGATGGACCGACGGCGGCCGAAGCGACGGCCGAGCGCATTGCGGTACATGCGATCGGAGATGTAGCCCCAGACCGGGCCGATCACCGAGGCGACGATCTTGCCGATGGCGATGAGCACCGCGGTGACGGCCATCGATACGCCCAGGAACGTGGTGAAGTAGAACATCTGCCACGTCACGATCATGGTCTGCATGACGTAGGAGAGGGAGAAGGTGGCGTATCCGAGCTTGGCCTTCCACGGCAGGGCGGCGTCCACCGTCTCGGACGCCACGTTGGCCCGCTTGATTCGATTGCCGTTCGGTCTCGACATCATCGTCCTTTCCACGCCGGCGCGACCTGCGCCCCGAGGGCGTACGGCAGCGCGGCACCCCTCGGGGTCGGCGTAACGTGTCTCAATTGTGTCCGCACGGCCTGTTCGCATCGTCGCGACACGCCGTTCGACTGTTCTGGTTCAGAACTCTATCATCGTTAAGATTTAAGCGCCATATACGGCGTTTTGAATCCTATGAGAAACAAGCTTTATTCTCAATCTCATCGTTAAGATGCTATGCTGGTTTTCGTCAACGATGAATCGCCGCATCTCCCCTCCCCGAGAAGAAGCCCGCGGCCACAACTTCGATTGGTGCACCCGACGTCGGGCGCACCCGCCCTGCCACAACCCCACATCATCCAAAAGCCATGGAGGTCTTTACGATGACAACATCCACCCGTCCGGAAGCCCGCCCGGAAACCGACGGCAACGCCGACCTGACCGCACGCAGCAACAACTTCGACCAAGGTTGGCGGTTCTTCCGCGGCACCCCGAACGGCGCCGAACGCCCAGGATACGACGATTCCGACTGGCGCGAGGTGACCCTCCCCCACGACTACGGCGTCGAGGGCCGCTTCTCACGCAACGCCCGCGCCACCGTGGGCTATCTCAAAGTGGGCGAGGGCTGGTACCGCAAGACCTTCACCGCCCCCGAATCGCTCGCCGGCAAGTACGTGACCCTCGACTTCGACGGTGCCATGGACCGCGCCGAGGTCTGGCTCAACGGCGAGAAGGTGGCCGAGCACCACTACGGCTACACGAGCTTCGCCGTCGATCTGACTGGCAGAATCAAGCCCGGCGAGTCCAACGTGCTCACCGTCAGGACCGTCAACGAGGAGCCGAGCTCCCGCTGGTACGCCGGCGCCGGCCTCTACCGCGACGTGACCCTGACCGTGGCCGACCCGGTGCATGTGGCCCGTTTCGGCACGCAGATCACCACCCCGAGCCTGGAGCAGGACGTCAAGGACGGCCGTGCCACCGTGCTTGTCTCCACCATCGTGGCCAACGGCACCGCCTCCGACGCGGCCATCGAACTGCGCCAGGAGATCCTCGACGCCAACGGTGTGGTTGTGGCCGCGGGCGAGGACGGCGTGACCGTGCCGGCCGGTACCCCGGACACCACCGAGGCAGCCGCGGCCTACGACGCCGCCGAGGCCACGAATCGTTTCGAGACCACGCTGTCCGTGACCGAGCCGCATCTGTGGAGCACCGCCGACCCGTACCAGTACACGCTGCGCACCACCGTGCTCGTGGACGGCAAGGCCGTGGACGCCACCGAAACCCGCTTCGGCCTGCGCTGGATCACCCTCGACCCGGCCCGCGGCCTGTTTCTTAACGGTGTGAACATGCGTGCCCTGGGCATGTGCATGCACCATGACCTGGGTGCGCTGGGTGCCGCCACCTACCGTCGCGCCGTGGTCCGCCAGCTGGAGATCCTGAAGGACGCCGGCGTGAACGCCATCCGCACCTCGCACAACCCCTGCTCGAAGGTGTGGGCCGAGGAGTGCAGCCGCATGGGCTTCCTGCTGCTCGAGGAGCTCACGGACATGTGGACCGCCCCGAAGAACCGCAACGACTACTCCAACTATTTCGCCCAGGACTACCCCGAGGATCTGGCCGCCATGATCCTGCGCGACCGCAACGAGCCGGCCGTGTTCATGTGGGGCATGGGCAACGAGGTGGCCTGGCAGGAAAGCGAAATCCCGATCGCCGCCGACCTGACCCGCCGCTGCCACCTGCTCGACCCGACCCGTCCGAACTCCGTGAACGACGCCTCCTACCTGTCCAAGGGCATCGACGGCATCGGCAACAAAATCCACGAGCAGATGGACGTGCGCGGCTACTCCTACATCAACCGCGACCAGATGGAGAAGGTGCATGAGAAGCACCCGAACGACGTAATCCTCAACTCCGAATCCGGCAACTGCACGCCGTGCCGCGGCTTCTACGTGCATCCGACGATCCTCACGGACGAATGGCAACTGCGCGGCCGCGACTACCCGTTCGCCAAGGGCCGCCAGCCGTGGAGGGAGGACACCTACGAGATCTCCGACTACAACGTCACCACGAACCGCGGCTACCCGCTCGACATCGCGTTCGGCCGTCTCGTGAACCTGCCGTTCAACGTCGGCGAGTTCGCGTGGACCGGCTTCGACTACATTGGCGAGCCGGCCCCGTACATCTCCAACTTCTACTGGAACAAGCCGGACATGCCCGAGTCCGACGGCACCGTGCTGGCCCCGTTGCGCTCCTACTACGGCATGGTGGACACGGCCGGCTTCCCGAAGAACCCGTGGTGGCTCTACAAGGCGTTGTGGACCGACCCGGACGACGCCCCGATGGTGCATCTGCTGCCGCATTGGAACTGGGATGAGGGCGAATCCGTGGCCGTCTGGGCGTACACCAACGCCGCCTCCGCCGAGCTGTTCCTCAACGGCCGCTCGCTGGGCAGGCGCGAGTTCGAGTCGCACCAGGCCACCTTCCACCTCAACAACAAGTATGCGGACAAGCCGTTCGAGTACCGCTACCAGAAGGACGGCAACGAGCCCAAGCAGCTGACCCTGCAGTGGGAGGTGCCGTTCGAGCCGGGCACGGTCGAAGTCGTCGCGTACGACAAGGCCGGCAACGAGGTCGCGCACGACGCCATCACCACCGCGGGCGCGCCGGCCGGCATCAGGCTGATCCCGGATCGTCACGTCATCGATGACAATGGCCATGACCTGAGCTTCATCGAAGCGGACGTGATCGACGATGCCGGCGTGATCGTGCCCCGCGCGAACGACGAGCTGACGTTTCACGTGGAACACGGCCGTCTGCTCGGCACCGACAACGGCTATCAGGCCAACACCGAGCCGCTGCAGTCGCCCGTGCACTCCGCGTACTCCGGCAAGGTGCTCGCCATCGTGGCCTCGGACGGCTCCGGCAAGCCGATTCGCGTGACCGCCACCGCCAAGGGCCTGCGCTCAGATACCGTGAACGTGTTCGTGACCGAGTCCACAGCCGATAAGGCTCATAACGCCGGACTACCCCTCAGCCCTGCTGCGCAGGCCAGCTCCCCTGACAAGGGGAGCCAAGATCAAACATTCCCCGTCCCGGTCGCTCGCCGTTCCAGCTTCCCTGACAAGGGGAACCAAGGCAACGGCGTGCTAGAGGTGCGCGATGTGGCCGTGCGCGTGCGGGCCGGCGAGACCCCGGCGCTGCCGCGGACCGTGACCGCTCTGCTCGCGGACAACACCCGCGCCGAAGTGCCGGTCGAATGGACCACTACCGACCTGCTGGACGCCGTGGCCGCAGCCGAGGCCAAGTCCGGCGCTCAGTCGTTCACCGTCACCGGCAAGGCCGCGGGGCTGCCGGTCAGTGCCACCGTCACCGTGACCCATCCGGTCGCCGCGCGCCCGGTTTCCCTGGCTTCCGCGGCCGGTACCGTACCTGCGCTGCCGGCCCACGCCATGGTCATCTTCGATGACGGCAGCAGCGTGGACGCACCGGTCGACTGGACTACCGGCGGCGAAGCCGCCTCCTGGACCCCGGGCACCGTGACGGTGGACGGTACCGTCGAGGGCTACGGCCTGCCCGTGACCGCCAGCGTGCGCGTGGTCGATCCGGCCGGTGTCGAGGGCGCCGAATCCCTCGCCCACGACACCACCGAATTGGCCAGCGTGACGGTGGACGGACAGGCCGTCGCCTTCGATTCCGCCAATCGCACCGTGCTGCACCGCGCCGTCACCGTGGGCGCGGACGAAACCGCGCGGCTCACCGTGAATGCCACGGACGAGACCGGTGCCGCCATCGACCTGGGTGGGGGCAGCGAGGCCGTCGTGACGTTCTCCTCCAGCCATGAATCCGTGGCCGGCGTGGACGGTAGCGGCGTCGTCACCGGCCGACTGTCCGGTACGGCGAGCGTGAGCGCCACCGTGACGTACGGCGGCGTGGCCAAGACCAGCGCGCCGGCCATCGTGACCGTTACCGAAGGTGCGGCGCCGAAGCGGGCGACCGGGGCCGTGGTGCCCGCCGTACGTACCGTGGCCGGCACCGTGCCGGAGCTGCCCACGAGCGCGAGCGCGAGCTTCGATCACGGCGTGGACGCACCGCTGCCGGTCGAGTGGGACGCGGTGCCCGCCGAGGCCTACGCCCAGGCTGGTGAGGTGAGCGTGCAGGGACACATCGCCCGCCTTGATCTGGACGTGAGCGTCACCGTGCATGTGGTGAAGGTGCTGGCCGTGCAGACCGTCTCCCTGGCCACCATCACCGGCATCGAGCCGCAGGTGGGTGAGACCGCGCCGGAAGTGACCGTCTACTGGTCCGACGGCGCCAAGGAGCAGCGCGCGGTGACCTGGGACAGGCCCGCGGCCTCGCTGTACCGCAGTGCCGGCACGTTCACGCTGCTCGGCACGGTGGACGGCCTGGAGGAGAAGGCCATCGCCCATGTGCGCGTGACCGACGACTACGTGCAGAACCGCGACCTGTTCTCCTACCGCAACGACGTGTACCCGCAGGTGCGCGCCTCCTACACCAACCCGGATCCGAAGGCCCAGGAGGACGCCTCGCTGCTCATGGACGGCATCGTGTCCTACACGCCGCGCGTGGGCTACAACCTGAAGAACCGTTGGTCCACGTTCGGCGATCCGTCACGCACCGCCTGGCTGGAGTACCGCTTCGGTTATGGCGAGGAGACGCCGTTCATGCTCAACTCCTTCACCGTCTACTACTGCCTTGACGGCGAGGGCGTGGCGCTGCCGGAGTCCGTGGGCGTGGAGTATTTGGAGGCCGATGGCTCCTGGCAGCCGGTGCGTGGACTATCCGCGGCCTCGCATCCGGTCGAGCAGACCAACGATGCGGCCTGGGTGTACGCCACCGTGGGCGACAAGCCCGGCTCGTCCATGTCGTCGCGCGGCGACGAGATCACCTACAGCTTCGACATGGTGCGCACGTCCCGCATCAGGATCACGTTCATGTCCGCCAAGGGCTCGAATGTGGCCATCACCGAGGTGCGTGGCGACGCCCGCATCCCCGCCCAGCACGGTGAGGCCGTGATCGCCGGTCTGTTGGCGAACGGCAAGGAAGTGGCTGGCTTCGATCCCGCGGTCGAGCACTATACGGTGGCCGTGCCAGCCGGCGAGACGCCCGAAATCCAGGCGTTGCCCGGCGACGGCAACGCCGCGGTGACCGTGGTGAACGCCGCGGCCGCGAGCGACGAGGCCCAGGTGATCGTCACCTCCGAGGACGGTATCACCACCCACGCCTACCACGTCGCGATCGTCCCGGAACAGTGAAAGGCCAGGTGATGCCCATCCGATGAACCCGTGAGTTTCCTAGCCTGATCAATGTCAAAGGTCGGCCAATCCTCCATCCAAGAATCGGCCGGCCTGTTTCCATCGAAAAACGTTGGCTCTGTTAAACCAAGATTGACATGGCCCCATTGGACTACCCCTCAGTCGGCTTCGCCGCCAGCTCCCCTGACAAGGGGAGCCAAGAATAAGGGCCATGTCAATCTTGGTTTAACAGAGCAAAACGTTTCCATAGTCTTCGGCTACGCACCCAGCAGGTCGAGCATCTGGGGGATGTTCTTCTTGCCGAATTCGACGGTTTGGGCACCGTCGGCCTTGTCGATGACGATGCAGGGCACGCTCATCGCGCCGTACTGGTCCCTGAGCTCCGGGAAGTGCGAGACGTCGTACGCCTCGGCGCGCACGGCCGGGTTGAGCGAGGCGATGCGCTGGGCGGAGAGCACGGTCTCGGGGCACATCGTGCAGGTCAGGGAGACCAGAATCATGACGTTCATCGGCTCCTTGATGGCCGCGATGCGTTCCTTGAGGTCGTCGCCGAGCGGCTGGCCGGGGCCGGCCGCGTTGTAGAGGCCCAGCACGAATGAGTTGAATTCGTGGCCGGAGGGCACCCCGTGGAAGGCCAGGCCGCTGAAGGTCAGCTTGCCGTCATCGCCGTCAGCCGGCAGGCAGATGCGCACGGCCGGGCGGGCCAACGGCAGCACGCCGGCCGGATTGAACTCGGCGCGACCGGAGTCGTCAAGGGAACCGTAGACAGGCAGGGCCGTAGCGTCACCGTCGCCGGATTCCGGCAGCGTGACCTCCAACGGTTCGCCGACGACCAGCGAAGCCGGCGCGGACTCGCCGTCGATGGCGGTGACGAGTCCCGCGGCGTCCACGGCCACGGAGTTCAGCTTGCCACCGGACAGCGCAACCATCTCCCCCACGAATCCCTGCAATTCCGTGGAAAGCGGAGTGTTGTCAAGCTCCAGGACCAGCGTGGCCGGGCGGCTCATGCGGCCGAACACCACGCCGAGCTGCTGCTTGATGGCGGCGGAGAACAGTTCGCCGGGCTTCTTGGCGGCGGCCGCGGCATCGGCGCTGCGCTTGGCCGGCGCGGTGGCGGGCGAGGTGCCGGCGTTCGCGGCGGAGGCCACCTTGGAAGCGGCCTCGGCTTCGGCCTGCTCGTAGGCGGAGGTGTTGGGGCGCGGCGGCACCAGGCCGGTCTTCTCGCTCAGCTGCTTGGCGTAACGCTCCAGTTCCACTGCGGCGATGGCGCCGTCGGCGGTGGCGGTGACCACCTGGCGCAGGTTCTTGACGCGCAGGTCGCCGGCTGCGTACACGCCGGGCACGGAGGTTTCGAGATAGCCGTGCGTGACCACGTAGCCGTGGTCGTCGAGCTCGACCACGCCGCGCACCAGGTCGGTGGCGGGCACGTAGCCGGCGAATACGAAGACGCCGAACGTGCCGTTGTCGGCCGGCTTCCAGGTCGTCGTCTCACCGGTTTCGACGTTGCGAACCGCGGCCTCCCTGAGACCGCCCTGGCCTGCGGTGACGCCGTCCAGAACCGTGTTGTAGCGCACCTCGATCTTCGGGTTGTTCTTGGCCTCGGCGGCCACGGAGGCGTCGCAGGTGAAGTCGGGCTCGCGCACGAGGATCGTGACCTTGCTGGCGTACTTGGTCAGGAACACGGATTCCTCGGCCGCGGCGAATCCGCCGCCAATGACGAGGACCTCCTTGCCGGTGAAGAACTCGCCGTCGCAGGTGGCGCAGTAGGCCACGCCACGGCCGGCGTATTCGGCCTCGCCGGTGAAACCGAGCTTACGCGGGGATGCGCCGGTGGCGATGAGGATGCCGAAGGTCTTGAGGTCGCCGCGGGAGGTGTGCACGGTCTTGACGTCGCCCTCGACGTCAAGTCCGGTGGCCTCGGCGGAGAGGAATTCGGCACCGAAGTCTTGTGCCTGCTGGCGCATGGTCTGGGTGAGCGCGCGGCCGGTGGTGCGGCCGACGCCCGGATAGTTCACGACTTCGTTGGTGATGGTGATCTGGCCGCCGAAATCGTCCTTTTCGAGGATAAGCACGCGGTAGCGGGCGCGAGCGAGGTACAGGCCCGCCGTAAGTCCCGCCGGGCCGCCGCCGATGACGACGACGTCGTAGAGGTTGTCTTGCGTTTCAGTCATGAAAGCTCCTTGGTACGTAAAAACTGGCTCCCCTCTTTGAGGGGAGCTGTCGCTGAAAGCGACTGAGGGGAGCACCACGGAAGTTCATCGCGGGGCTCCCCTCAGTCTCACTTCGTTCGACAGCTCCCCTCAAAGAGGGGAGCCAAAAGAACTGACTATCCCTCAGTCGTCTGTGACGACAGCTCATCCTGCAACTACGGACGAACTTCGTTCGCCTTCTGCTGGCTCGACTGTCGTCTCGCACATTGCCTACAAACAGTCCACCGGACTGTTTGCTTCACGGCAATGTCCTCAGAGAGGGGAGCCGGAAAACCGACTGTCTGCCTAATGCGTCACAGCTGGCCGACGAGGTCGAGGCTGGGCTCGATGGTTTCCTCGCCCGGGGTCCAGTTGGCGGGGCAGACCTGATCACCGTGCTCGTAGACGAACTGGGAGGCCTGCACGCGGCGCAGCAGCTCGTCGGCGTTGCGGCCCACGTTGGAGCTGGTGACCTCGTAGGCCACGACCTTACCCTCCGGGTTGATGATGAAGTCGCCACGCTCGGCCATGCCGTCGGCCTCGTTGTAGGTGTCGAGGTCACGGGCCAGCAGGGCGGTCGGGTCGGCGAGCATCGGGTACTGAATCTTGGCGATCTTCTCGCTGGCATCGTGCCAGGCCTTGTGCACGAAATGGGTGTCGCAGGACACGGAGTAGATCTCGCAGCCGATCTTCTTGAATTCCTCGTACTTGTTGGCGAGGTCCTCAAGCTCGGTGGGGCACACGAACGTGAAGTCGGCCGGGTAGAAGAAGAACACGGACCAGTGGCCCAGCACGTCCTCCTTGGTCACCTCGTGGAACTCGTTGTTCTGGAAGGCCTGCACCTTGAAATCGGTCAGCTCGTGCTGAAGAAGAGTCATCATCGGTCCTTTCATGACGTCCGAAACGTTGCCATCTCCCATCGTAACGTCGCCGGGCTTGGGCCGGGCGGCTGTTCCCTATGAGCCTTATCACAGCGGTACTTTTCCCCGGAATCGATGGCGGTCTTGGGGAAAAATGCCGCTTCCTCCCACAGCCGAGCCGATACCACCGTCCCGGCTAGTATGGAACGCAGAAGAACCATCGAAACATGGAGGTGTCATGGCTCAGGAGTTCACCCAGGAAACCACCGCAAACGCCACGTGGAGCCGCATGCTGCAGGGCAATAGGCGGTTCGCCGAAGGTAAGGCGGAGCACCCGTGGCAGGACAAGGAGACCCGGCACATGCTCACCGACGGGCAGAACCCGGATGCCGCGGTGTTTTCCTGCTCCGACTCGCGTGTGCCTCCTGAGATCATCTTCGACCAGGGTTTAGGCGACCTGTTCACCGTGCGCACCGCCGGCCAGATGATCGACGATGCGGTCATCGCCTCACTGGAGTACGCGGTCAAAAAGCTGCACGTGAGCCTGATCTGCGTGCTCGGCCACGGCCGTTGCGGCGCGCTGGAGACCGCCGAACGTGAGCTCGATGCGCTGATGGAGTCGATCACGTCCGAGGCGGACGGCTCGTTGGAGGCCGCGGATATCCTGGACAATCTGGATGAGCAGCTGGCCCAGTCCGATTCCATCGTGCTGCGTCAGGCCGGCATGTCCGTGTGGCAGGCCCGCGAGGCCGAGCTCGACTGCCTGGACGACATCGAGCGCGTGCATGTGGCGCGTACCATCGAGTCGCTGGTGGATCGCTCCGAGGTGATCCGGCAGGCGCTGGCGGACGAGAAGCTCATGATTGTGGGAGCGCGGTACCAGCTCGATTCCGGCAAGGTCGAGGTGCTGAGCTTCTAGTCCTTTTCTGGCTCCCCTTCAGAGAGGGGACATTGCCGTGAAGCGAACAGTCCGGCGGACTGTTTGTAGGCAATGTGCGAGACGACAGTCGAGCCAGAAAGACGCGAACGAAGTTCATCCTTAATCGCAGGAAAGCCAAGACCGGAGTAGGAATCCAGAGAACGGCCCGACTCCTTGCATCGCTCCGATAATGCGGGGATGATAAGGGTTGTCAGAGAGAAGACAACCCGGAAGAAGTCGGACATGCCACCTGCTCTTACCGTCTATTACGGCTCGACCAAATACGTCGTCAGCCCGGAACGCACCACCATCATCGGCCGCGCACCCGATTGCGATCTGGTGATTCGCAACCCGTACGTCTCGCACCACCACGCCCGCATCACCTGGACCGAGGACGGCTGGCTGCTGGCGGACATGGGCAGCGCGAACGGCCTGACCATCCAGGGCATGCACACCAATTCCGTGCTGCTGACCTCGACCGTCACCGTGGCGTTGGCGCGCGACGCCGTCATCACCTGCGTGGTGGGCGACCAGACCCCGCAGTCGCGGCCGATTCCGGCGCAGATGCCGGCTTCCCAGGCGAAGCCCGACGTACCGGCCCGGGAAGCCGGACAATCAGGCGCGCAACCGACCGCTGGACGACCGGCCGCACAGCCCCAGCCCGCACGGCAACGGCATCAACAGCCCATGGTTTCGCCCGCAATCCCCCAGCAGACCGCTCCGGTAACGACGCAGCAGCAATCATCCGGGACCCGCCGTCCATCGACAACGCCCGCGGTTCCCGCACGTCCGACTCCCGCCATCGGCAGAACGGCCGCCGCCACGCCCCCTCAGGCACCCGCCATCCCGGCCAAGCCGACGTCCCCATCGTCCCGGAATACGACCCCGCTGCCGTCGCGTGCCACGGTCCCCGCGAACCCGCCGGCGGCACCAGCGCTCCCCCATCAGCCCGTCACAGCCCAGACCGACGCCGGCGATGGAGCCACCGTACTGTCCAGCTCACATCGTCAAGCCTCCACAAGACCGGCTTCCATACCTGCGACTCCGATCTCCCCTACCGCCGTGCGTCCGGCCGAAACGACGCATGGCGCAGTGCCACAAACCCGCACCCAACCGAATCAGACGGCCCAGCCAACCCCGACGCAGCCCAAGCATCCCCTCTCCCCCGCCTCGAAATCGACCACCGCCACCGTGCTGGCGGGCAGCACACAGGCGGCGCATCTCGAGTCGCAGCTGACCTCACACCGCGTGACCGGCTCGTTCGACCCGGCCAAGGACAAGGAGGGCACGCTCGGCCGCGACGCCTCCTGCCAGATCCGCATCAACGACTTCCTTGTCTCCCGCAAGCACTGCTCGCTGGCGTCCACGCCGAACGGCATCCTCCTGACCGATCTCGACTCGGCCAACGGCACGTACGTCAACGGTCGGCGCGTGGCCAAAATCTGGCTTGAGGAGGGCGATCTGGTCACCGTGGGCAACACGGACCTCATCGTGCATGAGGGCGTGTTGTGCGACCGCGAACCGCTGGCCGGCACGGACGCGGTGATCGCCGAGAACGTGGGCCTGACCGTGGGCAAGGGCACACGACTGCTCAAGGGCATCAACGCCGTGTTCGCCAAGGGCACGCTGACCGCGGTGATCGGCCCGTCCGGCGCGGGCAAGACCACGTTCACGTCCATCGTGGCGGGCCTGAGCTCCCCCACCGAGGGCCACGTGCTGTTCGACGGCTACGACGTGCAGCAGAACATCGAACTGCTGCGCAGCCGCATCGGTTTCGTGCCGCAGGACGACGTGGTGCACCGCAAGCTCACCGTGGACGCGGCGCTCGAATACGCCGCCAAACTGCGTCTGCCCGGCTCCACCAAGGCCGAGCGCGCCGAAATCATCAACCATGTGCTGGAGGAACTGGAGCTCACCGGTCGTCGCGGCAATCGCGTGGACCAGCTCTCCGGCGGCCAGCGCAAGCGCGTCTCCACCGCCATCGAGCTGCTCACCAGCCCGGAGCTGCTCATCCTCGACGAGCCGACCTCCGGCCTTGACCCGGCACTGGACCTGACGGTGATGACCATGCTGCGCCAGCTCGCGGATGCGGGCCGCGTGGTGATCGTGGTGACGCATTCGCTGGCGTACATCAACAAGCTGTGCGACAACGTGCTCATGCTCGCGCCCGGCGGAAAACCGGCGTTTTTCGGGTCCGTCGCCGAGATGCAGCAGGCGTTCCACGGCCAGGAATGGGCGGACATCTTCAACGCCGTGACCGCCAATCCCGACCGCGTCTACTCCATCACCGATTCGCGGCAGCGGGCGATGGCGGCCAAGCAGACCGTCCGGCCGCACGGCGACCATGAGAAGCCCGCCAAGCCGTTCCGCATCAAGCAGACCGTGACCCTGGTGGCCCGCCAGCTGCATCTCATCGCCGCGGATCCGGGCCTGCTCATTTTCCTAATACTGCTGCCGCTGTTCCTGGGACTGCTCTCGCTCGTGGTGCCCGGTTCGCACGGTCTGGGAGAACCCGATTTCAAGGACGCGGCCACCGAACCGAACCAGCTGCTCTCGCTCATCATCCTGGGCGCCTGCTTCATGGGCTCGGCCCTGTCCGTAAGGGACATCGTCTCCGAGCGGGCCATCTACGACCGCGAGCGCGCGGTGGGCCTCTCCCCCACGTCGTACACGTGCTCGAAGCTCATCGTCATGGGCCTGCAAACGTTACTGCAGGCCGCGTTGCTGGTGACGGCCGTGAGTCTGGGCAAACCGCATCCCGATCAGGGCGTGCTCACCGATTCGGGCATTCCGGAACTGGTGCTGGTGGTGTGGCTCACCGCGTGGGCTTCGGCCATGCTGGGCGAGGTGGGTTCGGCATTGGTCAAGTCCGGCGAGCAGACCATGCCGCTGTTGGTGATTCTGGTGATGGCGCAGCTCGTGTTCTCCGGCGGCATGATTCCGGTGACCGGGCGCGACGGCCTCGACCAGCTGAGCATGATCTTCCCGGGCCGCTGGGGCTTCTCCGCGGCCGCATCGGACATCGACCTCAACGGCCTGCTGTACGGCCCCACCAAGGTGCCGACCTTCAAGAAGGACGACCTGTGGGAGCATACCGCGGACCAGTTCTGGTTCGACCTGGGCATCCTCGCGATCATGGTGGTGGTGTTCACCGTGATACTGCGCGTGTGCGTGAGCAACGCGGCGGCCAAGCTGCGCCGGCGGTCGTAATGACTATCCTTGCTCACTCTATTGTGGATTCACGCTCCAGCAGTCGAAAACCAGAAGTGAAAATGCTAGGAGCAGAGTCATCACCGTCGATACGTCGAATAAGAGCGTCCACGGCCATGTCGGCATACTGGTCAACATGCGAATCGATAGTGCTCAACGGAGGGATAGAAAATTCTCCATCCGGTAAATTGTCAATTCCGATGATTTGTACATCATTTGGAATATCTATATGCATTTTAGTCAAGGACGAAATCACTCCCAGTGCCAAAGCATCATCTACACAGACCAACGCTTCCGGTAAATCAACACATTGAGCTAATTCAAATCCAGCTTTCACTCCAGATGAACCTGCCAATGAATCAACACCGATTACATGTCGCCAATCGGGTTCCAGCCCATGACGGCGATGCGCTTGAATATACCCTTGCAACCGCAAAGCGGCATTACCTTCAAAAGCTTTCATTGCACAGGCTTCGCAATAGTACGGATCTATTTCCTTTACATCAGCAGCATCATGAAGAAACTGTCTGGGAGCTCCGACAAACCCAATCTTTGTTAAACCTCGACCAATCAACCATTCAGTTACATATCGAGCAGCTTCAACATTAGGCATCGTAACCATATCACATAAACCATGAGCAGAATAATCTCCCGTTAGCACCATTGGATAATTTTGTTGGAATAATGGCGATTCAGCCGAAAGAGGATCAGCGGCAAACATAATCCACCCATCCGCGTTCAATTTATACGCAGATGCTGCGAATTCCTCTATACCACCATTAAAATCACCATATGTAGCAACAACAATTGCGCATCCTCTTTGATGCGCACTACTAGAGAGCATGTCAACAAAATAACCAAAAAAAGGCTGCCCAAAATTAGGAACAGCTAATCCGATGATACCCGTCTTACCCGTCTTTAATGATTTCGCCGAGCTATTAACGCGATACCCCAGTTGCTTGACAGCTTCCGTGATTCGTTGTTTCGTCACGGCACTGACCTGACTATCATTCCCATTTATCACATTCGATACCGTTTTGATAGATACACCCGTCTGCAAAGCAACATCTTTCATAGTTATTTTGCGCATACGCATCTCAGCCCCTAACTGCTATCACATGTAGACTACATCGTATTCTATTATCGTTCCACGAATAATTTTTTAATACTCCTCAATGATTTTCACACCCCAAGGGTCGATTGCAATATGTTGACCTAATGCAATATGTTCGTTCGACAATAAATCAATACCACAAAACATGGAATTACATCTAACAATCTGTGAAGTATAATTTAACATATAGATTAAAGACCTTCCTTCTTTATTAACTCCTTGTCGCACTGTAATTTTATTTGCAAGCTCCATCGCCTTATTGCGAATACCAGCAGAGAGGGCAGCGTCTCGTATTACCGCACGAATCATGTCAGCACTAATCATGGTCCCTATCCATTCAGCCCAGCCACGACCAAATGTATTACGAGTAACCGCAGCATACATATGCCATTCAGACTGCGCATATCTAGCAACAATCTGCGTACCATCCACCGGTTCCAATAATTCCATGATGCCATGAATGCGAAGGTCCATACCATCAGCAGAGACAGACAACGGACCATCGGCGGCCAAACACAGCGCAGAACCATCATCGGTACGAGTATATTCACCAACTCGGATGCCAAATACATCAGATAAGCCATGAGGCTGTCGGTCATGCCATACGGTCACGTCGCGATTGGCCACAAATGAGCGGAAGCTAGATAGCAGGTGCCCACCATTCGCCACATAACCACGCAACAGGTCAATAAGCGACTGACTTGCACAATACAAAGCAGGTGTAATCACCAAATTATATTTTGCAAGTTTGTCAGCAGTAATAATAGGAGTAGTTTCCTCGGAATCGAAATCTTCTATAGTTGAGCACACATAGTCACCAGATAAAATATCAACTTCAATATTGTTCTCATACAGGGAGTCATATATCCAGCGAACAACATCATTATATGTCAATAAACCGAAATTATCATCACTATAAAGAGAAGGCTTCGGAAAACCCGTTTCTAAAGTAAATCTATTCAAAGCGGATAGTGAATCATTGCTTATGATAAGTGCTACCCGATTATGTTTTTCTAGATTAACGAGGCGATAACCAATCTGGTTGATTTCTTTACCTATCCGAGCCGCCTCAGCATATACCAGATTAGGTTCGAAATCATGACTAAGTATACCTTTCCAATAAGTTTCGAATGAATTATGGATAGAATGCCAATGCCAATACATTACCGAATTTGAACCACTCGCCAAATGCGAATACGCTTGAAGCCGTAACTGTCCAGGATACGGTAGCCACCCATTCTGACCCTGTGCTTCGGTCTCTAGGAGTAAATAATTACGGCCGCCTTTAGTGGATCGAGCAAGATCTCCACCAAATGCAATTTCTTTACCGGTCAATCGCGATTCAGTAGGGTGGTAAATATCTACCCCAGAATAATCAAGACAACCTGCATTAGAAAAATGATCAGCATTGGGTTGTATGCCATAACTGTAGCCACGCCATTCTAAGTCCTGATTTTGAGTAATGAATTGGCCATTACGCGCATATTCACGAACAATAGCTGCCTGCCAATTGAGATATTCGGTTACGACCCCACGGCGAAATCTATCGAAAACACCAGCAAGCGAACCATTGATGGTTTCGGTTAGGTCAGGAAAATCTTCCCAACTAGTGATGCGATTAGACCAATAATTGAGCCCAAATGCGGCATTGATTGCATCAAGATCATCATTGAACCGGGAACGTAAATCAGCAATGAAAGCCTGCTGCATGTCATCATTAAGCGCATCATAAAACTTGGTTTCATTATCGAGTTGAAAACCAATAACCGATTTACGACCGGCAACATGCGCTACAAGCGCCCGAATGACTCGCTCCGCCGCAGATCGGAAATCAACATTAATGATATCCATAATCTGACGCGAACCATAGCGGCGCTGGCCGGTATGTTGACGAACAAGGATTTCGGGATGCTGGCGTGTAAGCCAAGCGGGAACTGCATACGTGGGAGTGCCAACAATTACATTGATACTTGCGGCCTCCATGGCGTCAATCACTCTATCAATATGCACGAAGTTAAATTCTCCAGGATGTGGCTCCATAGTAGCCCACGTGGATTCGGCAATACGAACAGTGTTCATATGTGCAGCCTTCAACATAGCTATATCTTCGTCTAGTCTGTCATACGGCATATATTCGTCATAATATGCAGCGCCAAATAAAACTTGATTTATCATGCAACAGCCTTTCTACACAATATGGCGGAATTCATTGAGATATAGATGCAATTCCGCCATATATTATTCAAACCAGGGTTAGCTCACCACAACATTGAACCCCTCCTGCTTTCCGTGTTCAATTAGAGCATTCTGCCATTGCTCAATGGCTTCCTGAACCGTAATTTCTCCTGATAGCGCCTTGCCAATATAATCCCCGTAGATATTCCTCGCATATACCTCATATGGCAGGAACTGCCATTGCTTACCGACATTATTGGCACCTTCGACCAATACATCTTGATACTTTTGATCCCCAAAATATGGATCAATTTTTGTTAGAAAATCATTATCCGACATAGTTTTGACATCCGCGGGAAACTGCCCTTTGTCCATACGGATATTGATTCCTTCTCGCTCATGACCAGCAAACTCTATAAATTTATAAGCCGCATCCGCTTTCTTACTCGTTTTCAGGATAGCCAAAGAAGATCCACCATCTTCTCCATTTCCATGTGTTGAAGAGCTAATCTGCGGCATGAGTGCCACACGCCACTTCCCCGCACCTTGATCAACACCGCCTTTTAACATAGACGCCATCCAGGCCCCCGAGGTCATCCCCGCCAGATCACCATTATTCAGGGCCTTATACCAATCATCGGTAAAACCGGTAAGTTTGGTATCAATTAAATCCTCATCAATCATCTTCTGGAGTAGGACATAGTATTTTTGTGCTATTGAATCACCTGCATAATTGATTGTTATTTTTTCTCCATCAACCTTGACTGGCTCGGCACCAGCAGCCCACAGCCAAACCTCCATAATTGCCGGGTTAGCAGCATCAGCCGCAAGATAGCTACCTTGTGCACGAACTTTTTTTGCAACTTCATAGAAGTCATCCCATGTTTGAGGAATTGAGTCAACCCCTGCTTTTTCAAATACTTCTTTATTATAGAAAAATGCGTCGGGGCCAGAATCCATTGGCAAGCCGTGAATACCGCCACCATATGTAACTGCATTCCAGGGACCAGCTGTGTAAAAATCAGCATATTTGTCCGCACCAAACCTACTAAGATCCATCAGAGCGTCCTGCAAAACAAACTCCGGGATAGCAAAATATTCAATTTGGGCAATATCGGGAGCGCCGGAACCCGCTTGCAAGGCATTAGTTATATTCGTGTACTCTTTTCCTGCTGTACCCACATTAGAAATTTTGATTTTAATATTCGGATACTTCTCTTGGAATTTTTCTGCCACCGGAGTTAAAGCCGGCTCCCATGCCCATACATCAACAGTAATTGATGAATTTTCATTATCGGCCGTCTGCGCACCACATGACGCCATAGATAGCACGGTGGTAGCAGAAAGTACGCACGCCAATACTTTTTTACTTGACTTCATTGTCTTTTCTCCTTATTTATTTTGTATTTGACGATAAAACTGTATTGGACTAATAACGGTATGCTCCTGACCCTCCTTCCCAAAGGGATAAGCGAATAAAAATCATTCTTTGACGGCGCCGGCGGCGAGGCCGGACTGCCAGTACTTCTGCAGGCACAGGAACGCGATCACCAACGGGATGATCGTGATCAGCGAACCCGTGATCACCAGATTCTGAATCGCCTGACCACCAGCCGTGCTCGCCTGATCCTTCCACTGGTTCAGACCAATGGTCAGCGGATACCAGTTGGAATCCTTCAACATGATCAACGGCAGGAAGTAGTTGTTCCACGTCGCCACGATCGTGAACAGGGCAGTCGTGACGATACCGGGAGCGAGCAGGGGCAGGCTGATGGTCCAGAACGTGCGGAACTCGGACGCCCCGTCCACGCGCGCCGCCTCCAACAACTCGGTGGGCACCGCCTGCTCGGAGAAGATCCACATCAGGTACAAACCGAACGGGCTGATCAGCGACGGGATGATCATGGCCCACGGGGTGTTCGTCAGGCTCAGCTTGGCGAACAGCAGGAACTGCGGCACCGCCAGGGCGATACCCGGCACCGAAATGGAGCCGATGATTACCGCGAACACCGCCTTCCTACCCGGGAAACGGAACTTCGCCAACGCATAACCGCCCATGATCGCCAGCAGGGTCGCGCCGCCCGCGCCCACGACCACATAGAGGAGCGTGTTGACCAGCCAGCGGCCGAAGATACCATCCTGATACGTGAACACCGTCACGATGTTGTCCCACAAGGCGAACGACTTGCCGAGACCAAGACCGAACGTGGAAGTGAAGTCCGCCTGCGTCTTGGTCGCGTTGATCGCCAGATACACGAACGGGAACAGGCAATACACCGCGAAGATCGCGCACAACACCGTCATCAGCGTGGAACGACGCGGATTGTTCACATTCGCGAACCCCGCCTTCGCGCTCCGCTTGCGCTCCGCGGCCTCATCACGCGCGATACGCTTCTGACGCTCCCGCTCCGCCTTCTTGGCGGCCTTCTCCTGAGCCCTGAGCTCAGCATCAGTCAAACGGGCACTCGTTGCCGCACTCATCACGCACGCTCCTTCACAATCACAGTCACATCCACATTCATCATCGAAACCAGCATCAGGCGCATCACTTCATCTGCTCCTTCATGCTGTTCAGCTGCACGGCGTAGGCGATGGCCATCGTGATCACGGCCATCACGATCGCCAGGGCGGCCGCGTAGTTGGACTGGTTGCCGGAGAACGACAGGTTGTACGCATACATGTTCGGCGTGTAATACGTCGTGATCGCATTGCCCGGCACCATGTTCTGCAAAATGCTCGGTTCGTTGAACAGCTGGAAGCTGCCGATGATCGAGAAGATCACCGTGATCGCCAGGGAACCCTTGAGCTCCGGCAGCTTGATGGACCTGACGATCTGCCACTCCGAAGCACCATCGATCGACGCCGCCTCATACAGGGAGTGCGGAATCGTGGACAATGAACTGTAGAAGATCAGCATGTTATAGCCCACAAACTCCCACGTCACGATATTGCCAATCGACGCCAACAGCACACCCGGCGCCAACACATCCACTTGCGTGCCGAAGAAGTCGTTGAACGAGCCCACGAGGCCGTACTTCGCGCCGTACACGAAACCCCAGATCAGCGTGGACACCACGGCCGGCACCGCGTAGGGCAGGAACGTCGAGATGCGGAAGAACTTCGTGCCGTGCAGCTTCATCGAATCGATCGCCAAAGCCATCACAGCCGACAGGAACAGCATGATCGGCACCTGCACCACCGTGAACAACGCCACACGACCCACGGACGACCAGAACTGCGCATCCTGCAGCAATCGCGCGTAGTTCTCAAACCCCACGAACTTCGTACCACCAATCATCTGCTTCTTGAAGAAGCTGATGTAAATGGCGTACACGATCGGGATGATGAACACGAACACGAACACGAACACCACCGCAAAAGGCCACATGAACTTCCAACCACGCCAATCCGTCTTATGACGCTTCACAAACACCGGCAACTGTTTTTCCATGCCAATACCTTCATTTTACATACATCGTTGTAGATATCATTCACAAGAAGAATATATAATAAATACCGGCAATATTGAGAAACACACTAATGTCCCTCAGCTCCATAGGTATTTAAATTATCTTCATCGTTGAAGTAAATAATAGCGCACAAATTACTGCATGCAAAATCAATCGCGACACACCTCAAAACCCTTGCCATCATTCCGCTCTCGCCTTTAACGCGCATCACCCCTATACAACTGCATCATTTTCGTGTGCAATGAGCGATAAAGGATTGACTCCCCACTCCCCTAGAGTTGGCGGTATGTCACTTGGTTTGAACATCCTCCTGATTTTCGTGTTCCTGCTCATCGGCTCCATGTTCTCCGGCACCGAGCTTGCGCTGGTCTCCCTGCGAGGCTCGCAGATCGAGCAGATGGAGCAGGAGGACGCGCGTGGCGCGAAAGTGGCCAAGATCGCGCGTGATCCGAACACCTTCCTGTCCACCGTGCAGATCGGCGTAACGCTCTCCGGCTTCCTGTCCGCATCGTTCGGCGCCTCCTCGATCGCCCCCTACCTGATTCCCACGGTGGAAAGCTGGGGCGTGCCGGTCGGCATCGCCGGCGGTCTGGTGAACATCATCCTGACGCTCATCATCTCGTACTGCTCCATCGTGATCTCCGAGATGGTGCCCAAGCGCATCGCCATGCAGCGCACCGAGCAGATCGCGCGCGCCGTGGTGCCTGCCATCGACGCCTTCGCCACCGTCTGCCGTCCGATCATCTGGCTGATCGGCAAGAACACGAACGGCATCGTGCGCCTGCTTGGCTTCGACCCGCAGCAGACCGAATCCGAGGTGTCCGACGACGAGCTGCGCGTGCTGGTGAGTTCCAATACGAACCTTTCGAAGGACGAGCGCACGATTCTGGACGACGTGTTCGACGCCTCCGAGACCATCGTGGCCGAAGTGATGCGCCCTCGCGCCGACGTGGTGTTCATCGAGGGCGACCAGCCCATCGCCGACGCCGCCGCGTTCGTGCGCGACCAGCCGTACTCCCGCTACCCGGTGACCGGCAAGGACTTCGACGACGTGATCGGCTTCGTGCATGTGCGCGACCTGCTGGACGTGCGTGACCCGAACGCCAAGACCGTACGCGACGTGACGCGCGAGGGCATCTCGCTGCCCGGCACGTCCAAGCTGCTGCCCTCCCTGGAGATGCTGCGCAAGCGTGGCATCCATCTGGCCGTGGTCATCGACGAGTACGGCGGCACGGACGGCATCGTGACGCTTGAGGACATGACCGAGGAGCTCGTGGGCGATATCCGCGACGAGTACGACCTGCCCACCGAAAAGGGCGGCGAGCGCACCACCCGTACCGCGTTCGTCAACGGCGTGGCCACCATCGAGGCCAGCATGACCATCGAGGACTTCGCCGACCTGACCGGCATCGAGTTGGAGGACGGCCCGTACGAGACCGTGGCCGGCTACTTCCTGGCCCACACCGGCAAGATGGGCGCGGTGGGCGACGTGCTGCATTCGGACGACGGCTACAACATGGTCGTCACCAAGGTCGACGGCCGCCGCATCGAGACCATCGAGGTGAGGAAAGCAGGCGCTCCCGACCACGCGCCGGTCGCCGAGGCCTCAGCCATCAAGTGATTCTTCCCACGCCCGGTCCGGGCCTGTGCGAACCGCAAAACACCTAGACTGGAATGACTGTTCCCAAACATGAAAGGAAGGAACATCATGACACTTGCATTCGTGGTTCCCGGTCTCGACGAGGCGACCAGCGAGAAGGCCATCGCCATCCTGCAGAACCGACTGAGCCAGGAGCAGGAGGCCGCCCTGGTCCTGAAGCACGCGCACTGGAACGTGACCGGACCGAACTTCATCGCCGTGCACGAGATGCTCGACCCCGAGGTCGAATCCGTGCTGGCCCAGGCGGACGAGACCGCCGAGCGCATCGCCACGCTGGGCGGCACCCCGGACGGCCGCGCGGACGCCATCGTCCGCAACCGTACGTGGAAGCCGTTCGATGTGGACGGCCGCGCCGGCACCGAGGAGTACCTCAAGGCCCTCATCGAGTACTACGACGCCTTCATCGCCGACGACCGCAAGGCCGTGGCCGAACTCGACGAGCTGGACTTCGTGAGCTCCAACATCATCCAGGACCACGTTCAGCAGCTCGAAAAGTTCCAGTGGTTCATGCGCAGCCACCTGGCGTGAGATAGCCGCACAGTAGAGCTCATATAGCTGACTGAGGGGAGTGCCCGGCAAGTTGTCTCGGGACTCCCCTCAGTCGTCTATGACGACAGCTCCCCCGGAGAGGGAGGCAGATTACGTTAGGTTCTGTTAAACCAAGATTGACATGTCCCCCATTCTTGGCTCCCCTTGTCAGGGGAGCTGGCGGCGAAGCCGACTGAGGGGTAGTCCGGAGGAATTCATGTCAATCTTGGTTTAACAGAGCCTTACGTTATGCCTGTCTCCGCGCTGGTTCAGTCCTCGATACAGACCTTCAGCCACGTAATGTGGCCAATCCGCAGTCTTCCTGTGCCGCGATTCCGGGGATGTCCCTCCATGACGCGCCCCCATATGCCCATCAAACGATTGACATGGCTCCGGGGGACAAAATCACTTGCCCCGGCAGACCATTTCGGTCGATTTTCGCATGCCGGGGCAAGATTCTCCTGTACAGTCCGGCCTCGACGCAAACCGCTCTTGCTCAAAACCACGGAATTACGCCAATCCTCAATTCACGACTTCGTTGTCGATCCAGGCCCTCTTGCCCCGGTAATCAAAAAACGCGCAAAATCGCATATCGGGGCACGAAAAATTGCCCCGGTGCGTACGTCAATCGGTTGACATACACACCGGGGCAAATACCGGGGCGATAGCGGAGGCAACTACTCGTCGGCCGAATGTTTTCACCACACAGCCGGGTGAGACGCTCTCAATCCGCTGGGACAGCCATGCGCACGGACCGATTCGGGGCCAAGAGCGGCGGCAATCGCGGCCATCAGCGCACCGAGCTTCGCTCCTTCAACCCAAATATGCGTTCAGCGCCTGCTCAGTGCGTGGCGATCTCGTCCACCTTGGTCACGTGTCCACCGAACTGGGCACGCAGGGCGGTCACGACGCGCAGGATGTCGTCGGCACCGCCACGGGAGGTCTGACGCTGCCACAGGGCCGCCGCGGTGGTGGGCACCGGCACGCCGAGTTCCAGGGCCGCCTCGACCATCCACTTGGCCTCGCCGGACTCGTTGGCCACGGCCGGCACGCCCTTGAGCTCCGGATCGTCCTTGGTGGCGTTGTCGAGCAGGTCGAGCAGCCAGCTGGCCACCACGGAACCGGTGCGCCAGGAGGTCATGGTCTCGGCCGGGTTGGTGACGTATTCGCTGCGCAGCATGGTGGCGAAGCCCTCGCCGAACGCCTGCATCATGCCGTATTCGATGCCGTTGTGCACCATCTTGGCGAAGTGGCCGCCGCCCACCGGGCCGGCATGCACCAGACCGTACTCGCCTTCCGGCTTGAGGCTTTGGAAAATCGGCAGGACGGTCTCGTAATCCTTGTCCGATCCGCCGATCATCAGCGCGTATCCACGCTCGGTGCCCCACACGCCACCGGAAACGCCGCAGTCCAGGAAGCCGACGCCCTTTTCGGCCAAGGCGGCCGCGTGCTCGCGGTCCTCGGTGTACTTGGAGTTGCCACCGTCGACCACGATGTCGCCCGGCTCCAGCAGCTCACCGAGTCGCTCCACGGTGGAGTCGGTGGGGGCGCCGGCCGGCACCATGACCCACACCACGCGCGGGGCGTCGAGCGCCGCCACCAGGGCCTCCAGCGAGTCCACGTCGCGGCCGGAGTCGGGGTTCATGTCGAAGCCCACGATCGTATGGCCGTCCTCGCGCAGGCGCTTGACCATGTTGCCGCCCATTCGGCCGAGGCCGATCATTCCCATCTGCATTTCGTTGCCTTCTTTCATTCCTGAGACTTAAGAGCAATCCTCGGCTCCTTTTGCCGGGAAAGCTGCCAGCCGTCGGCTGGCTGAGGGGTGGTCAGTAATCGATTACGTATTCGCGAAACGGATCCGTCCGAGACGAAGCCGTCTATAGACGAGTCACAGGTTCAGCGCACCGGCCACGGCCATGGCTTCCTGGTCCGGATCGGCCAGGCCGATGTGCACGTTGACGTGAACCTCATCGTCGCCCGGCTCCTCGAGGATGTCGAACTGGCTCTTGAGCATGCTCGGCTTCATGAAGTGGCCTTCGCGGTGGGAGAGTCGGTCCATCACCTCGTCGAAGGTGCCCTGCATGTAGACGAACACCACGCCCGGGCGGCGCAGCTTGTCGCGGTAGACCTTCTTCAGGGCGGAGCAGGTCACCACGGCGGCCTCGCCGGCGGCCACGCGCTCGTCGATCCAGGAGGCGAGGGTGTCGAGCCACGGCCAACGGTCCTCGTCGGTCAGCGGGATGCCGGCGGCCATCTTGTCGATGTTGGCCTGCGGGTGGAAGTCGTCGGCCTCGGCGTACTTCAGGCCGTAACGCTCGGTCAGGTGGGTGGCGACGGTGCTCTTGCCGCAGCCGCACACGCCCATGAGCACGATGATCGGCTTGGCGGCGGCGAAGTAGCCCTCGGGGATGGTGTTGGCGGTGATGATGTCGGTGTGTTCGGCGGTCGCGATGGTCATGGGAGTCTCTTTTCAGCGGTGATGGGGAAGTGGATTACGAACGATTGGTGGGGAAGTAGGGCCGGTGCCGTCGGCGGAAAGGAAGGAAGGAGACCAGGCGGCACCGGTCGGGTTACGGAATCGCGGGGATTGCGGGACTCGGCTAGACCAGCGGCACGAAGATGCTGCAGATCATGACGAGGGCGAGCACCACCACGGACAGCAGGCATTCGAGCACGGTCCAGGTCTTGAAGGTCTCGCCGACCTCCAGGCCGAAGTACTCCTTGATGAGCCAGAAGCCGGCGTCGTTGACGTGGGAGAGGAACACGGAGCCAGCGCCGATGGCGATCACCAACAGGGCGATGGCCGGTGCGGTGACGCCCATCTGGTCAACGACCGGGCCGAGGATGCCGGCGGTGGTGATGATGGCCACGGTGGCGGAGCCGGTGGCCACGCGGACGAACGCAGCGATGATCCAAGCGAGCAGGAAGATGGAGATGGAGGAGCTTTCCACGAACTTGCCGATGATCTCGCCGATGCCGGTGTCCACGAGCACGCCCTTGTAGCCGCCGCCGGCGCCGACGATGAGCAGGATGCCGGCGATCGGGGGCAAAGCGGCCTTGAGGGAGTCGTTGACGGCCTTCCAGGTCATGTGGGTGGTGCGGCCGAGCACGATCATCGCGAAGATCACGGCGGTGGCCAGGGCGATGGCGGGCTTGCCGAAGAAGGCGAACACCTGGGCGTACAGGGCGCTGGAGTTGGCCTGGTCGGGGGCGGCGATCTCGAAGATGGCGTTGCCGAGCATGAGGATGGCCGGCACGAGGATGCACAGCACGGACAGGGCGAACGGCGGCTTGGCGGTCACGGGGTTGCCGTCGGCGTCGACGCGGCCCTTGCCGGTGTCGAAGTTGGCGGGGGCGCCGACCGGCACCCACTGGGCGGCGAACTTGGAGAACAGCGGGCCCACGAGCGCGGCGGTGATCACGGCGATGGGCAGGCCGAACATCATGGTGACGCCCACGGAACCGTTCTTGAAGCAGCTCAGCGCGGCGAGCGGGCCGGGCTGGGGCGGCATGCAGGCGTGCATGACCGAGAGACCCGCCAGCGTGGGTATGGCCACGCGCATGAGCGGGAGCTTGGAGCGGCGGGTAATGAGGATGATCACCGGCACGAGCACCACGAGGCCGACCTCGAAGAACATCGGCAGGCCGATGAGGGCGCCGATCAGGGCCATGGTCCACGGGATCATCCTTGTGGAGGTCTTGGCGAGCAGCGTGTCGACGATGCTGTCTGCGGCGCCGGTGTCCATGAGCACGCGGCCGAGCATGGCGCCCAGGCCCACGAGGATGCCCACGGAGGCCATCGTGGAGCCGAAGGTGGTGGAGAAGCTCTCCACGGTGGCCACCGGGCCGTAGCCGGAGCCGATGCCGACCACCAGCGAGGACAGCAGCAGCGAGACGAACGGGTGCAGCTTGGCCACGGTGACCAGCAGGATCAGCACCACGATGCTGGCCACCACACTGATGCCGAGCTGGGTGCTGTTGAGCTGGACGGCCTGCGCGGTTTCAGCCAGAACAAGCGTATTCATAATCCATCTCTTCTTTGAGTCGTTGTATTTGGATGACGTTTCGTTGTCACCGCATACATATTGTATGTTGACATCCAATATAAAGCTGTTTTATGGATTACGCAATACGTGTTACGTTCGGCGTGTTGAATATGTATGCCATATTCGTCGGCGCGTGGGATACTTGCGTTATGACTTCCGAACGCTCCTTTGATTCCGATGCGACGAGTGCCAGTGCCGTTGCGGCAGGTGTCACCATCGCCTCAGGTTCCGCCGCCAGATCCGCCGTCACGCAGAACACCTCGGTCATCGCCAAAGCCGGCACCAGCGACTCAAGCGACACGGCCTCCGCCCAGACCACCGTCACCCCGGAAATGTCCCTGCACGACCGACTGCTGGACGAGTGGGGCATGGCCGTTGTCGGCGGCGCGGTCACAGCGGGGGAGCGGCTGCCCGAGCCGGATATGGGCGGCGATGCGGCACCGTCGCGCACGGTGACGCGCGAGGTGACGCGCGTGCTGGAATCGATGGGGCTGGTCAGCGTCAAGCGCAAGGCGGGCGCCACGGCCAATCCCATCGAGGCATGGAACATCCTTGACCCGCAGGTGATTCGCTGGCGGCTGCGCGGCCCGCATCGCATCGCGGCCCTGCACGAGCTTTCGCAGCTGCGCGCGGCCGTGGAGCCCGCGGCGGCCCGGCTCGCGGCCACGGAGGCCACCCCCGAACACTGGGCCACGCTGACCGAGGCGGCCATCGGCATGGTGGCGCATTCCGATCACGCCGACGAATCCGAGTATCTGGAGGCGGATATCCTCTTCCATCGCACGCTGCTGGAGGCGTCCGGCAACCTGATGTTCGCGGCCCTGGGCGAGGTGATCGCCTCCACGTTGACCGGCCGCACGCAGCATGAGCTCATGCCCAAGACGGCCGACCAGACCGCATTGAACTGGCACACCGAGGTCGCGGCCCTCATCCGCAAGGGCGATGGCGCGGCGGCCGAAGCCACCATGCGGCGCATCGTGGACGAATCCGATCAGGCCATCAGCCACATCGCCGGCGATCGGTAGAAGTACCCCAGCAGCAACCATCCACGCAATACCACCCGCTATCAGCCGTGGATATTGGGGCTACAGCACCACGCGACGATTAAGTTCGCGGCGCAACTGCCGCCAATTCGGAAGATAGGCGGACATGCGACGCTGGAATCCGGCGCCGTGGCCACGTTCCCATAGGTGCGTCATCTCATGCACCAGCACATATTCCAGGAATCGCGGCTCCATCAGCCCCAGTTGCAGGTTCAGCCGGATGCGGCCGGTGGCCGGCGTGCAGGAGCCCCATCGTGAGGTCATGACGCGCAACGTGATATGCGTGGGCGTCCGGCCGACCACCGGCCCCCATTTGGCCAGTAACCCCGGCAGTTGCGCGTTGATGCTGGCCGCGGCCCGCGCCTTGCGTTCGTCGGTCCAGATCGCGGTGCGGTCGAAGGTGGGCGGTGTTGCTCCGGCGTCATTCGCAAGGCCATCGCCGCCGTCCTTGCCGTTGCGCGTCCCGCAATCCCCGGTGCCCCCGGAACGACCATCACGCCCAGGCCGGGGCGAGGAGCCGCCGGCCAGCCCGCCCATATCCATCGATCGCCGGCGAGCCTCGGCCATACGCCGCACATGTTCGTCAATCCATGAGCGACGGCCGCGCACGAAATCGATGATGGTACGGTCGGCCATGCGGCGCGGCGCGGAAATCACGACCTCGCCGTTCGGCGGCTTGATGCGCAGATACATGTTCTTGATGGGTTTGCGCACCACCTGCACTTCAAGCCCGTCGATATTCATGCGGTCATTGTCCAATCGCCGCACGACACCGGAGCACCATCGGTACGCCCCGGCCGCTTGCATTCCATCGTCACCTCGGTTCCGGGGAATTACCGGCAAAACCGGCCCGGCAAAGTCTCGGCACCAACCGGCAACGCACGCATCGCCACGAATCGATCACAGCGCAATCGCATCGCAAGACGGTCACCAAGGGGCCGACGCAGGCCTTACTTCAGACACCCGATGCCGATGCCGACCTTGCCGCCGTCCAGCAGGAACCGCTTCATATTGCGCTGCAACGATGTGCGTTCCGGCAGCTCGGCGATTGGCGCACCACACCGCTGGAACACCCATTCGCGCCAGTCCGGCGCATCCGGATCGGTTTCGCGGATGTCGAAGCGACGCTGGAAGGCAAGGATGTGCGAGCCCTCGGGCAGCAATCGTTCGAGCGCAGGGGAGAGCAGCCACGATTCGCACCAATACGGCAGACCAGTCCAGTCGGGGAAGAACCGGGTGAGGAACGAATGCGATTCAGCAAAGGACCGGTCGCACTGGGCGGGGTCGAGCGACGCATCGGACGGGATATGCACGTTGATGACGCGCGACGAGCCCGCGACCGCCGGTACGTCGGCGGTGTCGTAGGCCAATTCGAATTCCAGCGATCCCAGCCGGAACAGTCGCGCGCTCAGCTCGCGGTACGTCCAGAAGTCGCGGTCGAACCCGTACCGGCCGTAGCTGACCCGATGTTCGCCGACGAACCGCGTGAAGCAGCCCATGGTGGCATCGAAGATGCTCACGGGAATGCCGAGGCGACGATACTCGGGGAACGTATATCGACCGGCCGCGTACAGCATCCAGTACAGTATGCGCAGGCCGTTCGGGTCGCCACCACCGGCAAGCTCGGCTTTGAGTGTTTTCCATGATTCGACCCGCCGCCGGGGATCGGTAAGCCCACGCACGGCTTCCACGCCGTTTGCCGACAGTGTTTCGCCGGACTCATCGATGCGCCGCAGTTCGGCGATGACCGGTTCGGCCAGGCCGATGCGCCCGGCCACCTCAAGTACCGTCAGAACCTCGCCGCGACCATCCATTGCCATCCGCCATCGCCCTTTCCTTCGTCCATGAAGCCAATACCATTCTCCGCCATAGCTGACGTATTGGCCGTACGATGTGCACGAATCGCGCTATGTGGCGATGTCGTTCATCAGCGGTTGGCATCGCCATAGTCACCGGAATTCGTTGGCTTTGCCGCAATATCGGCATCATCACCCAGCGCGACACGCCGAAGCACCTTTCGCGTTGACACCTGAACGTTCGGTGGTATTGTAATCACTTGTGCGCTTTTGAAGTGCATGGATCGGGCCCATAGCTCAGCTGGTTAGAGCGCATCCCTGATAAGGATGAGGTCGGAGGTTCAAGTCCTCCTGGGCCCACAGAAAATAACAGCGGCTTCGTGCCGCTATTTTTTTCTCATGGGGCTATAGCGCAGCTGGTAGCGCATCTGCTTTGCAAGCAGAGGGTCGCCGGTTCGAACCCGGCTAGCTCCACCACCAAACCCTTGGAATCGGCTCAGTTCCAAGGGTTTTTCGTTTGCAATGAAAACGTCCGGTATTTTTCAACACCGGACGTTCAATCTATAAGCGAGGCCAAGGAAGCCTCAACAGTTCGGCCCAACGGGGCGAAAGTCAGTGGCGCCGCCTAGAAGATTGCCCCGAAGTTGACGCGGCCTTACCGTTACGACACAGCATACCAGCCTCCATCGAACCTCACCCGTAAACTGAACGGACCCGACCGGGGCACTGTTGACGCGGTCCCCGGGAAGGCGAGGTCACGCCATTCGGCGCGCCTCCAATCTATAAGTCAACAAGGAGGTTTTCATGGACGAAGACAACGGCCATGACGACCGTCCGAGGCGACAGGACCGGCAGTATCGGGAAGGCCTGATGACAGGACTGCTGATCGCCCTGGCCAACCAAGTTGGGCAGCAAGCATCCACAGTCATTATCATCGCCGTACTCGTAGTGCTTGCCCTGAGTCTCAGGCGAGGCCGCTGACCTTTCAGCGGAAACGGCCGGATTCCAAAGGTGCAAACCAGCGGGCTCCGGCCCCTCGTTTTATTTCTTTTATTTCCCTCTCGACTGTTGTCCTATTTTTGCGGAACACACCACGTTGACACTGCGTCAAAACACGCGCTACAATAAGCCGCGAGAGAAATTGACGCTTCGTCAACACCGTGCGCATGGCAGCGTACGACGCCTCGGCCCAGCGCCAATGGCCCACGAAAGGCCCGGCACCAACGAGGGTGACGGGCGTACAGCCACAAAGAAAGGACCGCAATGCTGTTTCAGGTCTACGGCGACAATGCCGTGTATCAATGGATCGGATGGATTCTCGTCTTCTGCTGCCTCATCGGCGCCAACGAACTGGCCCGCCGCACCAAGACGGGCGGCGTCATCGCCTTCCTCATCGTGCCGGCCATCCTGACCGTCTACTTCATCACCATCTACACGGCCGCAGCCATGGGCGCCGACTGGGCCCTGAACAACCCCACCTACGTGCACATGACGAGCTGGTTCCACTACGCCAAGCTGTACGCCGCCACCGCCGGCTGCATCGGCTTCATGGCGCTCAAGTACAAGTGGGGTTCCATCGGCAAGTCGCACTGGTTCAAGTGCTTCCCGTTCGTAATCGTGGCCATCAACATCCTCATCGCCGTGGTCTCCGACTTCGAATCCGCCATCCGCGGCTGGGGCACCACCTGGATCTCCACCGAAGGCGTGACCCTGTACGGCGGCTGGCACAACGTGTTCAACGGCCTGGCCGGCATCCTCAACATCTTCTGCATGACCGGCTGGTTCGGCATCTACGCTTCCAAGAACAAGGACGACATGCTCTGGCCGGACATGACCTGGGTGTTCATCGTGGCCTACGACCTGTGGAACTTCTGCTACACCTACAACTGCCTGCCCACGCACTCCTGGTACTGCGGCCTGGCGCTGCTGCTGGCCCCGACCGTGGCCAACTTCTTCTGGAACAAGGGTGGTTGGATCCAGAACCGCGCGTTCACGCTGGCCATCTGGTGCATGTTCGCGCAGGTCTTCCCGATGTTCCAGGATTACTCCGTGTTCTCCACCCAGTCCGTGAACAACCCGAACGTGAACCTCGTGGTCTCGCTGATTGCGCTCGTGGCCAACGTGCTGGCTCTCGGCTACATCCTCGTGCGCGCCAAGAAGCAGGGCGTCAATCCGTGGCTGCAGGAGATCTTCAAGGGCACCCGCGACTACGAGCAGGCTATCGCCCGCGCAGCGTGATTACCTCACGACTGCCGTCGCTCGGCGTCGCCTACGGGAACCTCACCGGGGTTCCCGCTACACGGCTCCGTGAGCAGGCCATCGCCCGCGCCGCGTGACCGACTCACAGACGCCGCCGACAGGTAGTCGACCCAACAAAACCGTCACTATGTATGCGGCTCAACCATGGCCCCGCATACATAACGCCGGTTTACGACCCAAAAACGTCACTATGTATGCGGACCCTTCGTTCGCGCGCATACATAGTGACGTTTTATGCCTCAAACCGTTACTCCGTACGAGCCACCGCCGTCCCCGCGCACAGGGCAACGGGAACGCCCCCATCAGGACCGGCGTCCGCTACCCGCTATTCCGCCTGATTGTTGGCCTTCGCCTTGTCCACGAATTCGGTGACCTGCGTATCGCTTGCGGACACCAGGTTCTGGCCGCTCAGCGATAGCGAGCCGTCCACCGAATCGCCGTCGTATTCGGCATGAACGGAAATCGAGTTGAGCATCCGCTTGCCGCCGTAATTCAAACTCACTTCGACATATGGCATCTTGACTTCGGAACCGGTGCCGAAATCCCATTTGCGGACCTGATCGAGGGCCTTGCGATACTCACTTTCGGCATCGTCCACACCGCTGTCCTTGATCTGATTGATGACCCATGCTCTCAATTGCGGATACTCGGTTTCGTGCGCGGTCCAGTAGCTCACGAAATGCTGGGCGAGCGCCTTCAGGTCGATGCGGTAGTCCAGCTGGGTGGTGCCACCCGACTTCTGCGAGGTGTGCATGGGGAAGATCGTCGCGATGGCTTCCTTCTTCTCCAGCTCCACGCCGAAATAGTGCTGCATCAGTTTGGAGGCCTCCGATTTGACGGCGGCCGATGGTTGGGTGTCCTTGAATCGTTCGATCTCGTCGACGTTGTATTCGTCAGACAGCGAGTCGAGTTTGTCGTAGACGGTCTGCTCGGTACCTTCCACATCAATCCGGCCGTTCTTGATCAGCGCGTCCTTGACATCCATGACGAAGTTCGCGGCATCGCCGCCCATACCGTCTCGCAGGGTGCTTTCCAGCTGGTCGGCATCGTAGTAGTAATACGAATAATCCTCGTCCTGGTAGCCTCCGCCGGCAGCCACCGCACCCTTGTACCAGGCGATGGAGCCTTTGGAGTCATCAGCGTCGAAGGTGAGCATGGCAGAGGAATCGTCCGTGGTCGAACCGAGCGAGTACAGGCCGGAGAACGTGGCGCTGCTGCCGTTGGCCGAGAATTTCGCCTCGTATTTGGCGGACCGCAGCGTGGTCAGCGAATTCAGCGCGTCCATGGTGACCACCAGCGGATTGTTCGGCCGGAAGCCCAACGCGGCCTTGACCGCGGTGAAATTCGGGATGATGAAGGCCAGTGCGACGGCAATCACCGCCGCGACCACGGTCGAAATGACGGCAATCGTTTTCCGGCTCACGCGGCGGACCGCAGCCGACGCACCCCCAGAAACACCGGGACCGCCGGGGACCGCGCCCGGAGCCGTCGGCGGGGCAAAGGACGGAGGAGCAGGCACGACTCCGGCAGGGACCGGCTGGGCTGGTGCGACGGCAGGTGCAGGAACCGCCGGCGATGGTGCGGAGACAGGCGGTGCGACAGGGGCAGTCGGCGCGACCGGCAACGGCATCGTGGATGCGCCGCGGACATCGGGCCGCACGACGGCCGGCTTCGGAATGGAGACCTGCGGGACGGCAGACGACGGAGCCCCGGAGCCGACCCCGGACGGACCGGCCATCGCCGGCTGGCCGGCCGCATGCGCGGCAACATGATTGCCGCAGGACGGGCAGAATTTCGCGGTATCGTTCAATTGCCTACCGCAATGGACGCAGTATCTCATCTCGACTCCCTACCTCTTCGTTCCGGCCGAACCTCACCGATGCATCACCATGGTACCCGCCCGTCCGGCACGCGCAGGAGTCCCGTAATCCGAGCGGAACCCTTGGCAGGCACACCCTTCGGGCCTACAATGAAAGCGCCTTATTTGATAGTCCAACCCAAGGGGGAGTTTCACTATGCTTACCAATGAGTACGTCAAGCGCGTCTACGATCAGGTCCAGAAGCGCGACGGCGACCAGCCGGAATTCCTGCAGGCCGTGTACGAGGTGCTCGACACCCTGCAGCCGGTCATCGCCAAGCACCCTGAATACGAGGCGAACGGCGTGCTCGAACGTCTGGTGGAGCCGGAGCGCGTGATCAAGTTCCGCGTGGCCTGGGTGGACGATGCCGGCAAGGTGCAGGTCAACCGCGGCTACCGCATCCAGTTCAACTCCGCCATCGGCCCGTACAAGGGCGGCCTGCGCTTCCACCCGACCGTCAACGAGGGCGTCATCAAGTTCCTCGGCTTCGAGCAGATTCTCAAGAACTCCCTTACCACGCTGCCGATGGGCGGCGGCAAGGGCGGCTCCGACTTCAACCCGAAGGGCAAGTCCGACGCCGAAGTCATGCGCTTCTGCCAGGCCTTCATGACCGAACTGTGCCGTCACATCGGCCAGTTCACCGACGTTCCGGCCGGCGACATCAACGTGGGTGGCCGTGAGATCGGCTACCTGTTCGGCCAGTACAAGCGCATCCGCGACGAGTACTCCGGCGTGCTCACCGGCAAGGGCCTGGAGTTCGGCGGTTCGCTCGCCCGCACCGAGGCCACCGGTTACGGCCTGTGCTACTACACCCAGGAGGCCCTGCGCGTCCTGAAGAACGACTCCTTCGCCGGCAAGACCGTGGTGATCTCCGGCTCCGGCAACGTGGCCATCTACGCCACCGAAAAGGCCCAGCAGCTGGGCGCCAAGGTGGTCACCGCCTCTGATTCCAACGGTTACGTCTACGATCCGGACGGCATCAAGCTGGACGTGGTCAAGCAGATCAAGGAAGTCGAGCGCGGCCGCATCAAGGAGTACGCCGAGCGCGTGCCGGGTGCCGAGTACCACGAGGGTTGCGCCGGCGTGTGGACCGTGCCGTGCGACATCGCCCTGCCGTGCGCCACCCAGAACGAGATCAACGAGGAGTCCGCCAAGGCCCTGGTCGCCGGCGGCTGCAAGGTGGTGTGCGAGGGTGCCAACATGCCGTCCACCCCGGAGGCCATCGAGGTCTACAAGTCCAACGGCCTGCTGTACGGCCCGGCCAAGGCCGCGAACGCCGGTGGCGTGGCCGTCTCCGGTCTGGAGATGAGCCAGAACAGCTACCGTCTGTCCTGGACCTTCGAGGAGACCGACGCCAAGCTCAAGTCCATCATGGAATCCATCGTCGCCGCCTCCCTGGCCGCCGCCAAGGAATACGGCGAGGAGGGCGATCTGATGGCCGGCGCGAACATCGCAGGCTTCGTCAAGGTGGCCAACGCGATGGTCGCCCAGGGCGTGCTGTGATCCTCTTTTCTGGATTCCCTGAGGGGAGCACATTTAACTCGGTGTAACTCCCCTCAGTCGGCTATTGCCGACAGCTCCCCTCAAAGAGGGGAGCCAGAAACTATGACACCCTGACAACTACAAAAGACTTGCCCGCTGGCGCGAGGGGCCCACAAGGCCCGCCGCGGGCGCTTACACGTCCGGCGTGTGGGGCGAATCCTCTCTGCTCCATGCGTCGGACTTTTTTGTTTGGCTCCGTTGGACCCAGGTTGGCATACCCTTTTTCTTGGCTCCCCTTGTCAGGGGAGCTGGCGGCGAAGCCGACTGAGGGGTAGTCAGGCATAGATTCATGTCAATTTTGTTTTAACAGAGCCTTTTTGTTTCGGACCACTCGCCGCCGGCAATCACGGCAGCAGATCCCACGGAGCACGGCGGATCACCAGTTCGAAGAGAAACAGCGCCGCGAAGCCGTACAGCGCATATCGAAGCGTCAGCCCGCCGACAGCGATGCCCGCGATCAGCGCGAACGTCATCGCGCCCAACAGCGCCGTGCGCAGCACGTAGAACACCGCCCGCCGCCAACCACGTCGTTCCTTGGTCTCCACGGTCATATGCGTGTACATGCCGCCGAGCGTCTGGCCGCGGTGGAACACCGGAATCAGCAGCTGGAATATCAGGAACGCCAGCAGGCCCACCGCAGGCGCCACGAAGTTCAGCCAATCCACACCAACCGTCATCCGTCCGCCGAACAGCGTGAAATCGCCGTTCTGCAGCGGTTCAGCCACCTTGTAGAACAGCAGCACCACACCGAATGTAATCGGGAAATACACCAGCACCACGAAGATCATGTCGATCGCGAACGCCACGGCCCTGTGCAGCGCGCCCGGCTTCCGGTTCACGTCGCCGCGGCCCGGCGTCGATGCGGTCGGCACCCATCGGCCGAACACCATGGCCAGCCAGCAACCGACCAACGCACCCATCGCGTTCGTGATCAGATCATCAACATCGAACTGACGGTAGGCGCACGGGTACAAGCCCCAAAAACCGGTGAGCTGCGAGGTTTCGATGAGCAGGGAGACCACGAAGCCCGAGGCCAGCACCGCCCACCATCGCCATCGCAGCCATCGTGCGATGACGAAGCCGAGCGGTATGAACAGCACCACGTTCATCACCAGTTGCAGCACACCGGTCATGCCGGAGTACCGCACGTCCTCGATGAAACGCAGCGGGTCGAGCTGCGGAGCGTACTGGCCGGCCGTGTCCTTGCAGAAGGCCTCCGGTTCGTCCGGCATGGGGTAGAGGGTGAACGCCACGAGACCCAGCACATACAGTACGGTCAGGTAGTCGGCCGCGGCCGAGAGCAGACGCAGGCGATGATGCCGGTGGTAATGCACCGCCAGGATCGGCAGGGTCAGCACCGCCGAAACGATGGGCCACAGCACGCCAGCGATGATGAACGACGTGGAGAAGTAACTCAGATACCGCAGCATGACTCCACCCTATCGCGCTGCCATGTTGCGAGGGAACGGCAGGTCAATCCGGAACGGTGAGCAGCACGATGCTCAGGCCGATTCCGCCGGGGGACAGGATTCATAGGCTTGGAGGGGCCCGCCGAGGGCCGCAACCGGCATATACGTTGCCCCGATTTTATATTTTCGTTGGTTTCAAGGAATGAGGACAACACGGTCCGCACCGAAATCCGGTGGCCCATAGAGGCCATCGGTCAATAATGGCGGAATTCCGGGGATATGCGGCAGTGCACGTTTTGCCCCGATTGTGGTTTGCATCGATTGACGTGCGAATGGGGACAAACCAGTTGCCCCCATTCGCTCAATGCCGCCGAAAGACGATACAGGGGCAAGGATTCTTGTACCCCATTTACCCGTCAATCGATGCACATGCCAACCGTGCACAAATCCGACGCGACATCAGCCAATCGGGTTCCTAATCCGCCTCCGATTCGGATAACAGACAGGAACCCACGGCCTCGGATAAGCTCTATCAGCGTCAGATGAGCTCCAACGTCACGTCGAGCTTGAGCGGACGGTCGGCGGGCAGCTGGAACTCGGGATGCACGGGCGCGCCCCAGGTGTCGTCGCCGCCGATGCCCATCTGGGCGGCCAGCAGGCGCAGGAAGGTGTGACGTACGGGCGGCAGTTCGTCGGCGTGCGTGGCCTCCTCGATCATCAGGGAGCTGTAGGGCAGCAGGCTCATCGCGAATGGTTCGCCAGAACCCGAACCCAGATCCGAACCCGCACCAACGCCGCTCACCGCGCCGGCCGTCACGCGCATGCCGTGGCCGGTGGCGTCGGTGATCTCCGCCCAGCGCACGCCCTCGTGGTTGCCGGTCTCCTGCGGCACCAGATACGGCGCGAAGTCCTGCTTTGCGGTGCGCGAGAAAACGCCCAGCTTGGCGCCGTGCAGGCGGTCGGCGTACGTTTCCTCGGGGCCGAGGCCGTAGAAGCGCAGGCGGTCGTACTGAGCCGGCAGCATCCATTCGATGCCGAACGCGGGCAGCGTGGCCGCATCCGCCTCGCCGGGGTATTCGGCGGTCAGGTGCACGCGCAGGGCGGTATCGACCTCGTAGGTCACCGTGACGGGCGTGTGCGCGGCATCCGCCAGTTCGTAGCGGTAGACCGCGCGCAGGCCGGCGTCGCTGCGTTCGATGGACGTGCCGGCCACGCGGGCGTAACGGCCGGCGGCGAACCACTGGGCGCGCTCGAATCCGGAACCGTAGCCGCGGTCGTTGTCCACCAGCGCGCGGAACGTCGTGAGGCTCGGGCGGCGGATGACCATCTCACGGCCGTCACGCACGAACGAGACCATGCCGCCGGCGGTCTTGGAGAGCAGCACCTCGCCGTAATCGGTGTGGATGCCGGCGTTGAAGCCGTCCTCGGCGGTGATCGCCAACGGCCAGAAACCGCCGTCGGCATTGGCGGAGTCACCGTTGCCGGCCGCAAGGCCATCGTCGAACGACACGGTGGCCACGTACTGGCCGAATGCCAGCTCGTAGCCGGCGGGCGCCCAGTCGGTGGCAGCGTCGAGCCGCTGGTCGACCTCGTAGGTCACCTCGAACCGGCCGGCGAGCGGCACCAGGTCGGTCACGCGCGGGAAGGCGATGGGCAGGCGCTGCGTCTCGCCGGCGGGCACGTCGAAGCGGTAGTCGGCATGCCAGCGCTCCACACCGTTCACCAGCACGCGCGCGGTGAAGCGGAAGCCAGCAGTGGAGATGAACAGGTTGTCATTGGTGATGGTCACGCCGCTTTCGTCCGGCACGAGGCGAACGTTGGCATACAGCTGCTTGACTTCCTGCGCCTTGGGGGTGACGCTGCGGTCCGCGAAGACGATGCCGTTGCCGCTGAATTCGTAGTCGGTGGGGCGGTCGCCGAAGTCGCCGCCGTACGCGAGCCGTTCGGTGCCGTCCGGGAGACGCTGGAAGAGGGCCTGGTCCACGTAATCCCAGATGAAGCCGCCTTGGTACTTGGGGTACTGCTCCAGCGCGGTGTACAGATGCAGGCCGCCGGTGGAGTTGCCCATCGAGTGCGAATATTCGCAGGAGATGTACGGCTTCTGGTCCTCGCCAAACAGGTACAGCTGCTTGATCTCGTCCGGCTTGGCATACATGCGGCTCATGATGTCGGTGACATCACTGTACTCGGGGTCGTTGAATACGCTCTCATAATGCACCGGGCGTGCGGGGTCCGTGGCGTGCACGAAGTCGCGCATGGTGCGGAACACGTCGCCACCGAACGACTCGTTGCCCAGCGACCAGATGATCACGCTCGGATGGTTCCAGTCGCGGCGCATCATGCTGTTGAGGCGGTCCACGCAGGCGGCGCGCCATTCGTCGCGGCTGCCGGGGACGGCGGTCTCCGGGTGGAACGAGCCGTCGCCGTAGGTCCAGGTGCCGTGGGTCTCGAGGTTGGTCTCGTCGATCATGTAGATGCCGTATTCGTCGCACAGCTCGTACCAGCGGGACTGGTTGGGGTAGTGGCAGGTGCGCACGGCGTTGATGTTGAGCCGTTTGAACTCGCGGATGTCCTGCAGCATCACGTCCTCGGTGAGGGTGCGGCCAACGCGGGCGTCGAATTCATGGCGGTTGACGCCCTTGAACACGATGCGCTTGCCGTTGAGCTTCATGAGCCCGTCCTCGATGGCGAAGTGGCGGAAGCCCACGCGCTGCGGCACGGCTTCGATAATGCGGCCGTCCGCGTCCAGCGCGGTGACGGTGAGCGTGTAAAGGGTCGGCTCCTCGGCGCTCCACGGGTCGACATGGCCAACGTTCGCATGCCAGGTCAGGTCAGTGGAGGAGAGGACGTCTACGCCAACGTTGGCAGCCGGTTCGCCGGTTTCAGGGGCGATGGTTCCGTCCGTTTCGGCATCGCCCGCCGGAACGTCGCCGGACAGGGCATCACCGGCCGTATGCGACTCACGCCAGACCTCGGCACCGGACGCATCCGTCAGCACCGCCTCGAACGACGCCGCACCGGCGGCATTGCGCACGAAGGCGTCCACGGACAGCTCGCCCTCACCGCTGGTGTAATCGTAATCGGCGGTGACGCGCAGGTCCTCGACGTGCACGGCGGGCTGGGCCGTGAGTTCCACCGAGCGGAACAGGCCGTGCATGCGCCAGAAGTCCTGGTCCTCCAGCCAGCTTGCGGAGGCGAACTCGAAGACGGCCACCGCGAGCAGGTTCTCGCCGGTCGTGAGCAACGGGGTCACGTCGAATTCGCTGGGCGTGTAGGAATCCTCGGAGTAGCCCACGAACGTGCCGTTGAGCCACACGGCGATGGCCGTGGAGGCGCCGTGGAAGGTGAGCGTGACCGTCCGGCCGGCCTCGATCGCCTCGGCCACCTTCGGGCTCGGCGTGAAGGCGCGGCGGTAGAGCGCCACATGGTTGTGTTCGGGCACGTCCGGGGCTTCCGGCGACTCATGGCCGGACCACGGGTACTGCTGGTTCACGTACTGATGTTTGAGCAGCCCCTTGACCTCCAGGCAGGAGGGCACGTCGATCTGGTCGAAGTCGTCGTCCGGGAAGCCGGGGCGCGCGAAATCGGCGTCCGCGACCTCCTCGACGCCATCCTCCACGTCGGCCAGATCGGCCCAGTCGGCCAGGTCCGTGACGGTCACGCGCCAGGTGCCGTCGAGGCTTTGCTTGAGATCCATCGATTCGCCCGCGGCCGGCACGTGGTCGTAGAACCGGTGGCTGGAGTGCGCGGCGAGCCGGTTGACGGCGAACACGCGCGGGTCGGCGATCCAGGCCGGATCGAAGCGTTCGGCGGTCGGCACCGCGGGGGCCGCGGCGGCACGGGTCTCGCCACCCGCGGCACCACCGGCGTCGCCCGCGCCGGCCGAACCGGCGGCATCGGGCATCTCAGGAACGTTGCCCAGGCCAGTCACATCAGTCATCAAAACCTCACCTTTCCTTGTCCGCCCGCGGCACGGCACCGTGCCGGAGCATACGATTCGCCTGCCCTACGATAACCGATGACCAGGGCGGGCGGCATCCACGTCATCTCCCAGTGTATCCGCTGTGTAACCGGTCACACAAACGAAGGTGAGCGTGTGTCGCAAACGCCAGTTCCCCGCAAAACGCCAGAATCGCGAATACGATGAGGAGCATGACCAAGGCAGGTAAGAAAGCGACCATCCGCGACGTTGCGCGACTGGCGGGCGTGTCCTACGGCACCGTCTCCCGATACCTCAACGGCAGCGCGCACGTATCCCCGGCGGCCGCCGAGCGCATCGCCCAGGCCATCCAGGACGCCCGGTACACGCCGAACCAGGCGGCCCGTTCACTGGCCCAGCAGCGCACGCAAACCATCGCCCTGGTGATTCAGGTCGAATCGAACGAGACGCTCATCCAGTCCAGTGTGGCCCGCGCGATGATCGGCGCGAACCAGACCATCGGCGACGCGGGCTATCAGATGGTCACGCTCATCGCCAACACGGACGCCTCCACCAGCCGCATCGCGCAACTGGTCAACAGCGACTTCGCGGACGGCTACATGCTGTTCTCCCTGAGCGAGGACGACGTGCTGGCCGACGCTTTCCTCACCACGGACCGTCCGGTGGTGATTTCGGAGGTCAGCAACCGCAGCGATCTGCCGTTCCCCGCCGTCGACTTCGCCAACGAGGACGGGCAGCGCGACATCACGCGACATCTCATCGAGGCCGGACGCACGCGGCTCGCGTACGTGTGCGGCCCCGGCTATTCACCGACCGCCACGAACCGTTTCAAGGGCTTCCGCGAGGCGATGGGGGAGCGGTTCGACGAGCGTCTCGTGTACTTCTCAGACGATTGGGAGATGACCAACGGCGAGATGGCCACGGCCGATTTCCAGCCGATGCTGGACGATTTGGATGGCATCGTGTGCGCCAACGACGACATCGCCTTCGGTGTCATCAACCAGCTGAACCGGTTCGGCTACCGGGTGCCGGAGGACATCGCCGTGACCGGTTTCGACGATTCGCCGATCGCCGTGCTCTCGCGGCCGAAGATCACCACGGTGAGGCAGGATTCGCAGCTGCACGGCCGCGCGATGGCCGAACTGGTCCTTTCGATGATGCACGGCGCGCAGGTCGAGCCCGATTACGTGCGACTGCTGCCCACGACCATCGTGGACCGTCAGTCGGCGTGATGGGGCGTAAGAAACCAAGCCGCACGCATACGAAAAACTCCCCTCGCTGAGAGGAGCCGGGACATCCGCAATCGAAGCTTGTTTTGTATAGTTGGTGCTCAGTAAAGGGGTTTCTATGGTCACCATGAAGGATGTCGGGCGCGAGGCCGGAGTCTCGGCCATGACCGTCTCGAACGTGCTGCGCGGCAACGACAACGTCGCCCCGGAGACGGCGAAGCGCGTGCGCGAGGCCGCCGACCGGCTGCACTACCGTCTCAACACCACCAGCCTGTCCGCACGCAGCCTGCGCGTCTCCACCAGCCGCCGGGGCCGCACGTTCGGCACCATCGGACTGGCCATCTTCGAGCTCGACCGGCCGTACCCCTCCCAGCTCGCCTCGCTGATCTCGCAGGCGGCGGAGAAGCGCGGCTACCAGACCGTGGTGCAGGAGACCCGCATCAACGCGGAGAACGAACGCTCCATCATCGAGCGGGTGTCCAACCAGTTCTGCGACGGGCTGATCTTCAGCTCCAGCCGACTGTCCGCCGCGGAGATCGAGCAGCTGTCCAACCACCGGCCGACCGTGCTGCTGGACGACGACCGCCCGCAGCATGACATCGATACGATCCTGACGCCAAGCGAGATCGGCGCGCAGCAGGCCATCGAATACCTGTGGGCCAGCGGCAAGCGACATATCGGCATCGTGGGCGGTCTCGGCGAGGGTTCGGACGAGCATGAGACCGCCGATTCGTACGACACCCGTCACCGCCGTCTGATGGGCTGCAGGAAGGCCTTCGAGGAGCTGGGCGTGGACTGGTGGGAGGTGCCGATCATCCCCACGCTCTGGAACGACGTGGAGGCCCGCGAGGCCGTCAACCGGTATGCCGATGTGGTCCGTTCCTGCGATGCGCTGTTCTGCATGACCGATACCACCGCGTTCGGCGTGATCCGCGGACTGAAGGACCTGGGGCTGAGCGTGCCCGAGGATATTGCGGTCATGGGCTTCGACGGCATCGAGATGAGCGCCACGATGGTGCCTTCGCTGACCACGGTGGCGGTGGATATCCCGATGGTCGCGCAGAAGGCGGTGGACATGCTCATCGAGCGCATCGACGACGAATCGGACCGCGAACGTCAGCGCATCGTGGCCGACTTCCACATCGAGCGGCGCGAATCCGCGTGAGGTGGAATCGGCCTGATGGGCCGATGCTGTGTTTTCCGCAGGCTTCGCGCCTGCTCGGCTTCTCTCCTTCCGTCATCGGCTTCGCCGATGCCACCTCCCTCGTCAGAGGGAGGCAAGGCCTTATACGTGTAAGTCTTGGCTCCCTCTGACGAGGGGGCTCCCGCGAAGCGGGTGGGGGAGAGAAGAGGAGCAGGCGAAAGCCTGCGGGAAAACAGCATCGGCCGCAGGCCGATTCCGCTACAACCCGCTTAAACAACGAAAAAGCGGCCCATATCGGGCCGCTTGCTTGTGCTTGACGGAAAGTCCGTATCAGTCGTCGCCGAGCGTGAGGTGCACGCCGCCGACCAGGGTGCTGACCACGTTGTAGATCAGCGCCACGATGGTGGTGAGCAGCGTGATGATCACCACTTCAACGATCGAGAAAATGGTCACGGCGGACACCACGGTGGGCAGGGACAACACGTTGCCCAGGTTGAAGGAATCGGCATCCAGGCCGGTGGAGGAGACGATCTGCGTGATCTGGCCGAACACACCGACGGCGTCCAGCAGCAGCCAGACGATGGTGGCGGCGACCACCTGGATGATGGCGCCGGCGATCGACAGCAGGAACGAGACCTTGGCCACGGACCAGGCGTCCACGCGGGTCAGGGACAGGCTCATGCGGCGTGCGCGCGGCGCGGCGCGGCGCACGGCCGGACGGACCGGGGTGGTGCCGGACGGCGGCAGCGTGGATTCCTCCGGGTCGCTGGAAACGGAGCGGGCCACACGCGGTGCAGCATGCTCGTTGGTGGGCTGGATCGCTGCGGGCTCGTCGTTTTCGAGATTCTCGCTCATCGTTTCTCCTTCAAGGGCTTAATCGGTAGCCTCGTTGTTAGCGAGGCTACCAGTGTTTCAGGACTCCGCTCGCGCCTCGTCCGCGTTGTTTTTTCGTCTTATCTCGGCTCCCCTCTGTGAGGGGAACCGAAAACGGTCACTCCTCGGTAGGAGCCTCGGTGGCAGCGGACTCCGTGGCGTCGGCAGCGGCGGGCTCAGCAGCCTCCGCAGTCTCCTCGGCGTCCTCCTCGTCCTTCTCCTCGTTGCGGGCGATGGACAGGATCTCGTCGCCCTTGTCCGGCTTGGCGAAGGTCACGCCCTGCGTGGCGCGTCCGGTGCGCTTGACCTCGTCCACGTTAGAGCGGATCACCTTGCCGGACTTCATGATGGCCATGACCTGGTCGTCCTCGGAGACCACGAGCGCGCCCACCAGCGAGCCGCGGCCCTCGACCAGCTGCACGGCCTTGACGCCGTAGCCGTTACGGCCCTGCAGGCGGTATTCCGAGATCGCGGTGCGCTTGGCGAAGCCCTCGTTGGTCACGACGAACAGGTCCTTGTCGGAGTCGGCCGGGACCACGTCCATGGCCAGCAGCTCGTCGCCGTCGCGGAACTTCATGCCCTGCACGCCGGCGGTCTGGCGGCCCATCGGGCGCAGCTGATCGTCGTCCGCCTCGAACTTCAGGCTCATGCCGAGCTTGGAGACCAGGATGATGTCGTCCTCGGCGTTGCACAGCGCGGCGCCGATGAGCTCGTCGGCGTTCTCGCCGTTCTCGTCCGCCATGAGTCGCACGGCGATCAGGCCGCCCTGACGCGGCGAATCGTATTCGGCCAGCGGCGTCTTCTTGACCTTGCCGGAGCGGGTGGCGAGCACCAGGTACTTGGCCACCTCGTAGTTCGGGATGGACAGCACGGTCTGGATGGCCTCGTCCGGCGCGAACTGCAGCAGGTTGGCCACATGCTGGCCCTTGGAGTCGCGCGAGCCCTCGGGCAGCTCGTACGCCTTGATGCGGTACACGCGGCCCTTGTTGGTGAAGAACAGCAGCCAGTTGTGCGTGGAGGTCAGGAAGAAGTGGTCCACCACGTCGTCCTCGCGCAGCTTGGTGCCCTTGATGCCCTTGCCTCCGCGGTGCTGGGCGCGGTATTCGTCCGCCTTGGTGCGCTTGATGAAGCCGGAGTGCGTGACGGTGACCACCACGTTCTCCTCGGCGATCAGGTCCTCGACGTTCATCTCGCCGGAGAACGGCAGGATCTTGGTGCGACGGTCGTCGCCGTACTTGGCCACGATCTCGTCAAGCTCGTCGCCGATGATCTTGCGCTGGCGTTCCGGCTTGGCGAGGATGTCGATGTAGTCGGCGATCTTGCGCTGCAGTTCCTCGTGCTCGGCCACGATCTTGTCACGGTTCATGCGGGTCAGCGTGCGCAGCTGCATGGCCAGGATGGCGTCCGCCTGCACCTGGTCGATGTCGAGCAGCTGCATCAGGCCCGTGCGGGCCGCGTCCGTGTCCTCGGAGGCGCGGATGAGGGCGATGACCTCGTCCAGCATGTCGAGGGCCTTGAGGTAGCCCTGCAGGATGTGGTCGCGCTCCTCCGCCTCGCGCTTCAGGTAGGCGGTGCGGCGGGCGATCACGTCGAGCTGGTGGCCCACCCAGTGGCGGATGAAGGCGTCCAGCGAGAGCGTGCGCGGCACGCCGTCCACGAGGGCCAGCATGTTGGCGCCGAACGTCTGCTGCAACTGGGAGTGCTTGTACAGGTTGTTGAGGACCACCTTCGGCACGGCGTCGCGCTTGAGCACGAGCACGAGGCGCTGGCCGGTGCGGCCGGAGGTCTCGTCGCGCATGTCCGCGATGCCCTGGATCTTGCCGTCGCGCACGGCCTCGCGGATGGAGACGACCAGTCGGTCCGGGTTGACCTGGTAGGGCAGTTCGGTGACGACCAGGCACATGCGGCCGTTGATCTCCTCGGTGTTCACCACGGCACGCATGGTGATCAGGCCTCGGCCGGTGCGGTAGGCCTGCTCGATGCCCTTGTGGCCCAGGATGGTGGCGCCGGTGGGAAAGTCGGGGCCCTTGATGCGCTGGATCAGGGCCTCCAGCAGCTCCTCGCGGCTCGCGTCCGGGTGGTCGAGCGCCCAGTGGACGCCGTCCGCCACCTCGCGCATGTTGTGCGGCGGGATGTTGGTGGCCATGCCCACGGCGATGCCGGACGAGCCGTTGACCAGCAGGTTCGGGAAGCGCGCGGGCAGCACGGTGGGCTCCTGGGTCTTGCCGTCGTAGTTCGGCAGGAAGTCGACCGTCTCCTTGTCGATGTCGCGCACCATCTCCATCGACAGCGGCGCCATACGGCATTCGGTGTAACGCATGGCGGCGGCCGGGTCGTCGCCAGGGGAGCCGAAGTTGCCCTGGCCGTCCACGAGCATGTATCGCATCGACCACGACTGGGCCATGCGCACGAGGGTGTCGTAGATGGCGGAGTCGCCGTGCGGGTGGTACTTACCCATGACGTCGCCCACCACGCGCGAGCACTTGTTGTAGCCGCGGTCGGGACGGTAGCCGCCGTCGTACATCGCGTAGATCACGCGGCGGTGCACGGGCTTCAGGCCGTCACGCACGTCCGGCAGGGCGCGGTCCACGATCACGCTCATCGCGTAGGCCAGGTAGGACTCGCGCATCTCCTGCTGCAGGTCCTTGCGCTGGATGCGTTCGCCGGCCAGCAGGCCGTAGTCGGTGGTGTCCGCCTCCTGCGGGCTCAACGGCTCCATCGAACCGTCCGGCGTGAACTGCTCATCGCCGTTGTCGCCACCGGCGGGATTGGCGCCGCCCGGCATGGTGTTGTTTTCGTCTGCCACTTAAGTTCCTTTTTCCGTCCTGCGGCTCCCCTCTCTGAGGGGAGCCAATCATCAATCACGCATCGATCCAGCTGACGTTCTTGGCGTTGCGCTGGATGAAGAGTCGGCGGGGCTCCACCTCGTCGCCCATGAGCATCGAGAAGGTCTCGTCCGCGGCCGCGGCGTCCTCGATGTGCACCTGCTTCAGGATGCGGTGCTCGGGGTCCATGGTGGTCTCCCACAGCTCCTGGTAGCTCATCTCGCCCAGACCCTTGTAGCGCTGGATGCCTTCGCCCTTGGGCAGCTGGCGGCCCTTGGCCTTGCCCTCGGCGAGCACGCGGTCGCGCTCGGCGTCGGTGTACACGAAGTCGTGCGGGCCCTTGGTCCACTTGAGGCGGTACAGCGGCGGCATGGCCACGTACACGTAGCCCGCGGTGATCATCGGTCGCATGTAGCGGAAGAACAGCGTGAGGTTCAGCGTGGCGATGTGCGCGCCGTCCACATCGGCATCGGCCATGATGATGACCTTGTGGTAGCGCACCTTGGAGATGTCGAAGTCCTCGCCGTAGCCGCCGCCCACGGCGGTGATCAGCGATTCGATGGTGTCCGACTTCATCATGCGGTCCAAGCTGGCGCGCTCGGTGTTGAGGATCTTGCCTCGAAGCGGCAGGATGGCCTGCGTGATCGGGTTGCGGCCCTGGATGGCGGAGCCGCCTGCGGAGTCGCCCTCCACGATGAACAGCTCGCACTCCTCCGGATTCGAGGACTGGCAGTCCTTGAGCTTGTCCGGCATGCCGGCGGACTCGAAGATGGACTTGCGGCGCGTGTTCTCGCGGGCCTTCTTGGCGGCCAGACGGGCGCGGGAGGCCTCGATGGCCTTCTGGATGATGTTCTTGGCCTCGGCCGGGTGGGCGTCGAACCAGTCGCCGAGCTTGTCGGTCATCACGCGCTGCACGAAGGTCTTGGCCTCGGAGTTGCCGAGCTTGGTCTTGGTCTGGCCCTCGAACTGCGGGTTGGTGAGCTTCACGGAGATGACGGCGGTCAGGCCCTCGCGCACGTCGTCGCCGGAGAGGTTCTCGTCCTTGTCCTTGAGGATGCCCTTCTCGCGTGCGTAACGGTTGACCAGGCTGGTCAGCGCGGCGCGGAAGCCCTCCTCGTGGGTGCCGCCCTCGGTGGTGGAGATGGTGTTGGCGAAGGTGTGCACGGACTCGGAGTAGGCGGTGGTCCACTGCATGGCCAGTTCGGCGGAGATGCCGAGCTTGAGGTCCTCGGCCTCGAAGCTGATGACCTCGTCCTCCACCGGGGTGGTCTTGCGCACCTTGACCAGGTAGTCCACGTAGTCCTTGATGCCGTTGGCGTACTGGTAGGTGACGGTCTGGTTGGTCTCGCCGGCGTCCGGAACGCCGTCGCCGGTGACCTCGTCGCCGGCCTGGTCGGGCTCGCGCAGGTCGGTCAGGCTGATCTTGAGGCCCTTGTTGAGGAAGGCCATCTGCTGGAAGCGGGAGCGCAGCGTCTCGAAGTCGTAGACGGTGGTCTCGAAGATCTTCGGGTCCGGCCAGAACGTCACGGACGTGCCGGTGGACTCGCCCTCGGCCATCGGTTCGCCCTGCTTGAGGCGGGCGGTGGGGTGCTGGTCGATGTACGTCTGGGTCCAGTGGAAGCCTTGGCGGCGCACCTCGATGTCCACGCGGGTGGACAGGGCGTTGACCACGGAGATGCCCACGCCGTGCAGGCCGCCGGAGACGGCGTATCCGCCGCCGCCGAACTTGCCGCCGGCGTGCAGCTTGGTCATCACGGTCTCCACGCCGGAGACGCCTTCGCCGGGCACCTCGTCCACGGGGATGCCGCGGCCGTCGTCCACCACGCGGATGCCGTTGTCCGGCAGGATGGTGACTTCGATGTGGCTGGCGTATCCGGCCAGGGCCTCGTCCACGGAGTTGTCCACGATCTCGTAGACCAGGTGGTGCAGGCCGCGCGGGCCGGTGGAGCCGATGTACATGCCCGGACGGATGCGCACCGCCTCAAGGCCTTCCAGCACGCGCAGATCGGATGCTTCGTAGTGCTCGGGAGCCATGGATTCGTCGAGCTCGCCTTCGGTCAGCTCCGCATTGTTGATATGCTCGTCAGCCGCCTTCAGCTGTTCCTCTTTGCTGGTTTCGTCTGCCAACAGGCTTCCTTCCGTAACTTCAAGGTCAGCTCGCAAACGAAGGTCATTTGCAAGGGTGATATGGCTTAGGAGGCTCGTAAAGGGCTCTTCCAGCCGTTTGACCATACTGCATGTGATTTTACTCGTCTAACACGACGAGCGCCATAGCGAGGCCTTTGAAGCATTTTTCAAGGATTCACGGCTCCATCGGGCCGGGAAGCCGCCCTCCCATCGCCGAATGGTCGCCGTTCAACCCCGCCCCACGATCCGCTCCCGTTGACGGGGAAGTCAAAGGAAGGATCGGCTATTTGCGACGGGCCCATTTGCGGGTGTATCCGGCGGCGGGGCCGGTCACGCGGATCTCGTTGATGGTCAGTCCCTTGAGGTTGCGGCGGATGGTTTCGGTCAGCTGGGGGATGAGGTAGGTCAGCTGCGTGGCCCAGACGGTGGATTCGGCGCGGATGGTCAGGATGCCGTCGCGGAAGTCGGCCACGGCGGAATGCTGGGCGATCGCCGGGCCCACCACCTGGTCCCAATGGTTGCGCAGCTGGGCGAGCTTCAGGTTCGAGGCCCAGACGCCGCTGCCGGCGATGGTGGTCATGACCGACCCCAGTTCGGCCGGGTCGCGGCCGGGCTTGCCGAAGTTCTCCAGCGACTCCTCCTCGCGCCGGCGTCGGTCCTTGAGCAGCGCCCCACGCCGGGAGAGCCGCTCGAACACCTCTGCGGGCAGTTTTGCGGCATCCAGATGCAGCGCCTCGGCGATCGGCGGTCTCATGCCGCATCCTTCCCGACGGGCTTCTCATCGGCCGCCGATGAGTCCGCCGATGAGTTCACAACGTCACCGGCTCGCCCCGGTTCCGCATCGACATCCCGACCGGCCTTCGGAGAGTCATCCACCGCGGGCTCGGCCACCGCGGGAATTAGCGCCGGGGATGCATCGGCTTCGGAGGCAGACCTGTCGCTCTCACCCACGACGCGCCCCTCTTCTCCCCACTCGGAGCTCGCATTTCGCTTTTCTCGCAAACCGGACAATAATTCCGAAACCAACCGTTCGTTGGGATCCGGTGCGACCAGGGCCGCAACGTCGATGAGATGCGCGTCCCGGTGTGCGGGAACATCGCCTTCGGCGGCCACGGTGACGAGCACCTGGTCCTGCTTGCCGGCGAAATCGAGGATCTGTCGACGACGGTTGTCGTCCAACTGGGCGAACACATCATCGAGGATCACGATGGGCTTGACGCCCAACCGTTCGCGCACCACCTGGAACAACGCCATCTTGAGCGCCAACGCCATGGTCCACATCTCGCCGTTCGACGCGAACTCGCGCGCGGCCATGCCGTCGAGCTCCAATTCCATGTCATCGCGCTGGGGCCCGATGAGGTTCACGCCGCGCGCCACCTCGCCGGGGTAGATGCGTTGGAAATGCTCGCTGATCGCCGGATGCGGATCGTCATACAGCAGCACCTCCTCGAACGAGGGCGCATAGGTGAGCCGTACCGCGCCGGCCTGCGAGGCCAATTGCTCGTAAATCGCGGCGAACGGTTCGGCGAGCAGGTCGATCACCCGCCGCCTCATGCGGGTCAGGGCCATGCCGGCCTCGATGAACTGGCCGGTCCAGATCTCCAATCCGCTCAACGCCGCATCGACCGGAACCCCGGTGTTCGCATTGGCGCCGATCTGCTTCAGCAGCGTCGCCCGCTGCTTGCCGATGCGGGTGAATTGCTGCAAAGCCGCGGAATATCCGGGTTCCAGCAACGCCCCGGCCTGGTTCAGCATGGCCCGGCGAGCCCCGGGATCGCCGGCGACCAACCGCTGGTCCTCGGGAGTGAACGAAACGCTGGGAATCTGGCCGATGATGTCGCGCAGATACAGCGATTTTCCTGAATTGATGCGGGCCCGGTTCGCGCCGCGCGCGTGAATCGCCGCCTCATACGTGGTCTCGTCGGACGGATCGTCGTCGAACACGACGTTCGCGCGGATCGTGGCGGTCGGCTGCCCGCGTTCGATGAGCGGCAACGTGCCGGAAGTGCGATGGCTCGCCCCGGTCGACAGCACTTCGACGGCCTCGACCAGATTGGTTTTGCCCAATCCGTTGCGGCCCACCAGAATGTTGACGCCCGGAACGAAATCGACCACTACCTGACTCCAGGAGCGGTAGTGGTCTAGTGCGAGACGGGAGATGTACATCAGTTGTTGAAGCGCATGGGCACCAGCAGGTAGCGGTAGTCCATGGATTCGTCGGAGTCGGCCTCCTGCTGACCGTTGAATTCGACCGGCTTGACCGGGGTGGTCATCTTGATGCGCACGAACGGTTCGGCGATGGCGGACAGGCCTTCCTTCAGGTAGCTCGGGTTGAACGCCACGGTGATGTCGTCGCCGTCCATATCCACTTCGAGCGTTTCGTTGGCCTGGGCCTCATCGGCGGAACCGGCGGAAAGCTGCACTTCCTGGCCGGAGAAGACCATGCGGATCGGGGCGTTGCGCTCGGCCACCAGGGCCACGCGGCTGATCGCGTCGAGCAGATCCTGCTTGCTGACCACGGCCTGGATCGGGTATTCGTCGGCGAACAGGCGATCCACCGCGGGGAACTCGCCGTCGATGAGCTGCGACGTGGAGACGCGGCCGGCGTTCTCGAAGCCCAGCAGCGTGGGGGAGTCGGCGTCGAAATCGAGGCGAATGTTCTGGTGTTCGTCGAGGGAACGGGCCACATCCTTGAGCAGCGAACCGCGCACGAGGGTGGTGGTCTCCACGTTCGGATCCTGCGGGGTCCAGGTGAAGGTGGCGCGGGCCAGACGGAAACGATCGGTAGAGGTCATGACCACCTTGTTGCCCTGGAACTGCATGCGAACGCCGGTCAGTACCGGACGGTTCTCCTCGCGGGAGACCGCGACGCATGCCTGGCCCACCGCCTGCACGAACGTGGGGGTGTCGACCTGGCCGAGCGCCGGCGGCACGGTGGGCAGATCCGGGTATTCGGCATCGGGCATGAGCTGCAGGGTGAAGGTCGACTTGCCGGAGGTGATGGTCAGAGTCGATTCGTTGGTGACGAGGTAGGTCTTCTCGCTGCGCAGCGATTTGGTGATGTCGGCGAGCAGTTTGCCAAGCACCAGGGCTGAACCGGATTCGTCGACGCCGGCCTCGATGTGGTGACGGGCGGAGATTTCGTAGTTGAAGGCCGAGAACTGCAGCGTTCCATCGATGGCTTCAAGGCGGACGCCCGCCAGAATCGGGTTGGAGGGGCGTGCATCGATGACGCGAGAGGTCCAGGCGACGGCATCGGCCAGTGCGGCGGTATCGATTTCGACTTTCATGTGTGATTGTTCCCTTCGTCGGATGATCTGAGCAACATTCTAGCGGCTGGCGACTTGGTCCAGTACGTTCGGTTGGTCCGGCGTTATTGTGGCGATGGTGAATTCGTAAGCAATGTAGGTAATAGCCATAATAAGCGCTGTGGATAGTGTGGATAAGTGGGGTCGAGACCTACTGCCATAACGGTTGATAACTTTTGCAGAACTGTGGATAACTTCTGCATAGATGGTGGATAACTAGCCGACTTATCCACAGGCGCTTCGGCCGGTTTCGGTTTTCCACTTTCGAAGCCGATTTATGCACGAGTTTTCCACTGAAAAACAGTGGGTAATCCACGACTTATCCGCAGAGTTTACCCACATTTGTGAATAAGTATGTGGATAACTTTTCCCCACTTTCGTCTCCCGCACGGCGTGTTGCGGACCCGATCCGGCTGGGAGAATCGTTTTCAGCGACCGTTTTCGAGGGTTTTTCGGAGCCGGGCGCGCAAAGTGCCGAAATCGGTCTCCAGGATCGATTCTGCTGGTTTGGGGTCGTTGGATTGGTGGGGTCGAGAGAATTTGGCGCCCCTCTCTGAGGGGAGCTGGCACGCGGAGCGTGACTGAGGGGAGTCCCGCGTGAGCATCTTCTCCGCTCCCCTCAGTCGTCTTCGACGACAGCTCCCCTCGAAGAGGGGCGCCGGAAACAATGAGCGAGTCCTCAATCAGGTGCTGAAAATCATCCGACCGGTGAGAATCGGCGTCCGGGAGAATCGTTTCTGACGAACGAAAAAGGCCCTTTTCCATCGCGCGGGCGGAAAAGGGCCGAAAACGGTCTGTCAGACGGATTGTACGAGACGGGCGAACGGGTGGCTCAGTCGTTGCTGTTCTGCTTGAGACGCACGGTGAGTTCCATGACGTAGTTGTAGATTTCCTGCTTCTGCTGCATTTCGTCGCTCACGCGCGTGTAGGCGTGCATCACCGTGGTGTGGTCGCGGCCGCCGAAGACCTCGCCGATGTCGAGCAGGCTCATGCTGGTCATCTCGCGGGCGAGGTACATGGCGATCTGGCGCGCGAGGGCCACGTTCTTGGTGCGCGAACGGCCCACGAGATCGTCGAAGGTCAGGTGGAAGTACTTGGCGACCTGTCCGATGATGTCGGTGGGCTTGATCTCCACGTCGGTGGTGAAGAAGTCCTGGAGGGTCTGTTCGGCCAGGGCCCGGGTGACGGGCTGGTTGCTCAGGGAGGCGACGGCGGTCACGCGGGTCAGGGCGCCTTCGAGTTCGCGGATGTTCTCCGTGAAGCGTTCGGCGATCAGGTCGAGCACGTCGTTGGGGATCTTGGATCCGTTCATCGACGCGATCATGCGCAAAATGGCGATGCGGGTCTCGAGGTCCGGCGGCTTGACGTCCACGGTGAGTCCCGATTCGAAGCGGGAGATGAGCCTGGCTTCGAAGCCCTTGAGGTTCTTGGGGGCGACGTCGGAGGCGATGACGATGCGCTTGTTGGCCTGGTGCAGGGAGTTGAACGTGTGGAAGAACTGGTCGAGGGTCGCTTCCTTGCCGCCGAGGAACTGGATGTCGTCGATGAGCAGCACGTCGACCTGGCGGTAGCGTCGGTTGAATTCGGCGATCTGGCCCTGGCTTTGGTTGGGGTTCTGCAGGGCGTCGATGAATTCGTTGGTGAATTCCTCGCTGGTGACGTACCGGACCTTCAGGCTGGGGTCCTTGACGAGCGCGTAGTTGCCGATGGCGTTGAGCAGGTGGGTCTTGCCCAGACCGGAGCCGCCGTAGATACACAACGGATTGAAGTCCTGGCCCGAGCCCTCGGCCACGGCCAAGGCCACGGTGCGGGCGAACCGGTTGGAATCGCCCGGCACGAACGAATCGAACGTGAAGTTCTTATTGAGATGGGTCTCCGGATCCCGGTTCATCTTCTGCTGGCCCACCGGGAAGCGCGGCTCCGACTGGGGCACCATCGGCTTCGGCTCGGGGGCGGAGGATGCGGACGGACCGCCGAACGGCTCCTTGCCGAAATCGGCGACGGTCGGATTGGCCTCCATCGTGAACGGCGCGTTCGGCTTCCTGCGTTCGGGCTCGGTATGCGGCACCACCTTGAACGCAGGGAACATGTCCTGGCCGGTGGCCGTATGGAGTGCCTGGACCAGCGGGCCGTTGAGGTCGCCCTGGACCGCACGCAGCGTGACGTTGTTGTCGACGCACAGCACGATGGTCGAACCGTAGACGCCTTCGGGCACCACGCCCTCCAGCCAACCCTTCTCGCGGGCGCTCAGCGATGAGTTATGCTTGAGCACCGTCAGGGTGTTGGCCCAGATGTGAGCGGCCTCGACGGCAGGGTCGCCGGAAGTATGCACCATGGTCGGCCCTTTCTTCGCTCTGGCGTGGATAATACAACTAACTATGTTTACTCCGATATGGGGAAGTTATCCACCGCGTTGCGTGTTGAAAACACTGGAATGTGAATAACATACATGTAATTTGTGGATAACTTTCGGCCCTGAATGCCTGATTTTCCGCCGTTTCGCGGGTTGCTCCGGCGTGTCGCGGGCCGTGTCGAAATGTGAAAACTCCCCTCTCGTTTTGACTTCGGACTAGGGGTGAGGGTAGCTTGGTATAGCTTGACTCACGTGAGGGCAGCGCGAAGCGTTGCCGAATAGACCTAGGAGCAATTATGAAGAGGACGTTCCAGCCGAACAACCGCCGTCGTCACATGAAGCACGGCTTCCGTCTGCGCATGCGCACCCGTTCCGGCCGCGCGGTGATCAACCGCCGTCGCGCCAAGGGCCGCAAGTCCCTGTCCGCCTGATTCGGTCGGACCATTACCACAGCGGCATAGTCGAGGTGGAGCGGCTACAAAGCCATCGTGATTTTGTCACCGTGCTCAAGCGCCGGCGCAAGGTGGGTGGCAAGGATATCGTCGTGCACTATCTGGTGCCCGGCGCGGTTCGCGATGAGGAACAGACGTCGAATCACCGACGTCTGGGATTGGCCGTATCCAAATCGGTCGGCAAAGCGGTCACGCGCAATACGGTGAAGCGTAGGTTCCGGGTATCGGCCCGGGCCCACGAGCATCTGCTTCCGGAGCAATGCGATATCGTGCTGCGCGCCAAGCCGAGCGCCGCGACCGCGGATTTCTCGTCATTGGACGAGCAGATCGCCAAGGCTTTCGCTGCGGTGGCACGGAAGACGGCTTGAATCATGGCTTTTTCCTTCAGGGCGGTGTTGATTGCGGGAGTGCGCTGGTACCAGCGCAACATTTCCGCAAACACACCGCCCTGTTGCAAGTATTACCCAAGTTGCTCGAACTATGCCATTCAGGCGCTTGAACGATATGGCGCATTCAAGGGCGGGTTGCTTGCCGTGTTGCGTCTGCTGCGTTGCAGGCCGTGGAGCCGCGGGGGCATCGACGATGTTCCCCAGCGCTATTCCGTGTTCTATCGATTTTCGTGGTCGAAGGCCCATGAGGAGCCTCGACTGACCCCATTGGCCACAACTCAAGGAGAGGCCCATCGATGACTAACCCAAACCAATTCCTTCTGGACAGCGGTTTCTGGGGATTCTTCTATAAGATTCTGACCCCGGTCGAATGGCTGCAGACCTGGATCCTGAAGCTGGTTCATGATTTCTTCGTGCTGCTCGGCATGAACGAGATCGGCGTTTCGTGGGTCCTTGCCATCATCTTCCTGGTGCTGGTGGTGCAGGCGTGCATCTTCCCGCTGTTCTACAAGCAGATCAAGTCGATGCGCAAGATGCAGGCCCTCGCGCCGAAGATGCAGCGCATCCAGAACAAGTACAAGGGCAAGACGGATCAGGCTTCGAAGGAAGCCCTGAGCCGTGAGATGATGAAGCTCTACCAGGACAACGACGCCAACCCCGCCGGATCCTGCCTGCCGATGCTCATCCAAGGCCCGGTGTTCATGGCGATGTTCTACACGCTGTCCGCCATCCCGTACATCGCGAATGGCGTACGCGAGGAACCGCTCGGTGCCTTCGACGTGGCCACGGCCAAGCAGTTCACGCAGACCGACGTGTTCGGCATCGTGAGCGTCACCGACAACTTCACGTCCGCCGCGTTCGGTGGCAAGATCGTCATCGGCATCTTCGTGGCGCTGATGTGCTTCTGCCTGTGGTTCGTGCAGTACTTCAGCATGAAGCGCAACATGGCAGCCGCCTCGATGAACAAGCAGGCCGAGTCCATGCAGAAGATGATGCTGTGGATCTTCCCGGTCATGTACATCTTCTCCGGCGTGACCATGCCGTTCGCCGTGCTGGTCTACTGGCTGACGAACAACGTGTGCAACCTGGTGCGTACGCTCTGGCAGGTCTACTACTTCCCGACCCCCGGCTCCCCGGCAGCCGAGGACAAGGAGAAGCGCGACCACCGCATCGAGAATGCACGCCGCGCCAAGGAAGGCCGCCCCTCTCTGGAGGAGGAGGCCCTGGTCAAGGCCAAGGAGGAAGCCGAGCGCAAGGACGCGCGTGGCTACCAGCGCCAGCAGCCGGTGCGCAAGAGGAAGAAGAAGTAGCGCGATAGGGGAGCGCGACTGGGGGATGGGTGTCCGGTGTTTCACGTGAAACATCGGACACCCGCAACACCGGTCCACCGGTTTCGGATGGACTGGGCTTAGACTTGGAATTCATACCTGACATAAAGGAGAGGCATATGGCACAGGATGATGTGAAGACGATCGATCAGCTCAACGAGGAAGCTGACATCGCTGCCGATTACCTCGAAGGACTACTGGACATCGCCGACTACGAAGGCGACATCGAAATGGGCGTGCGCAACGATCGCCCCACCGTGCAGATCGTCGCCGACGATGACACCGACATCAAGCACCTCATCGGACGCAACGGTGAAGTGGTGGATGCCCTGCAGCAGCTCACCCGACTGGCCGTGCAGCAGAAGACCGGCGAACGCTCCCACCTCATCGTGGACGTCGATGGCTTCCTCAAGCGCAAGCGCCAGCGTCTGCGTGACATCGCACTGGACGCCATCGATGCGGTCAAGGACACCGGCGAACCGGTGGACCTCAAGCCGATGAACTCCTTCGAGCGTAAGGTCGTGCACGATGTGGTGCGCGAGGAAGGCCTCAAGTCTCGCTCCCATGGCGAAGAGCCGCACCGTTATGTGACGGTGTACATGCGGAGCAAGGCCGAGGATGATGAACTCGAAGACGAGGAGTGATAGAGTCAAGACTTGATTGACCGATTCCCCACATACGGTGGTGGATGGCGCGTTGCGCCGGTGGATGGTTTACTAGGGAGGATCATCCACCGGCGTTACGCCGACCGATCCGCCGGTCGTGTGGGATCGGGTCAATCAGCGTGTGAAGTATTCGGATGATGGAGATGGCGTCGTAAGGCACGGCGCCTTTTCCATGCCGAATACCTGGATACGTAGTACGGATAAGCCGGATGTTTCACGTGAAACAAGGACGACAAGGGGAATGGCTATGACGGATCAGCTGACCGGTTCGCCGGTACTGGCCGAAGTGCTGGGTGACGCACTGCCTCAGCTCGAACGTTTTCATGCCAAGCTCGCCGAAGAGGGGGAGCCGCGTGGCCTGATCGGACCTCGTGACGTGGACATCATCTGGGAGCGGCATATCCTGAACTCGGTCGCCATCGTGCCGTACGTGCGCGAGGTGACCGATGGCATGCGCTTCAAGACCGTGGCCGATGTGGGCAGCGGCGGTGGATTCCCCGGTGTGGTGGCTGCGGCCTGCCTGCCTGATCATGAGTTCACTTTGATTGAACCGATGGAGCGTCGTATCGAATGGCTGCATGAATGCGTCGATCTGCTGGAGCTGAAGAACGTGATGATCGTGCGTGGCCGCTCCGATGAGGTCATCGCCGCCGTGCGCAAGCGTAAGGCGCATCCGTTCGCGGTGGTCACCTGCCGTGCCGTTGCCCCGATGACGAAATTGTCCGGCTGGACGTTGCCATTGCTGAAGTCGCAGGGACGTCTGGTCGCATTGAAGGGCCGTTCGGCCCAGGCCGAAATCGACAAGGCGGCCAAGGAGATCACCCGTTTCGGTGGTCTGCGTCCGCGTGTGGTGGAGGCTGCGGTCGGTCCTGGCTTGGAATCCACGCACGTGGTGCTGGTGGACAAGCGGTAGGGGAGTATCGGTCATGGCATGGCAGTTATCCACAATCGTGAGTCCGCTGAAAAGTTATCCACATTTTCAGCCGGAGAAGTGCACAACTCGCAAAACGCTGCAAAATCAACGGTTATAGAGACCTTTTGTGGATGTGGTGACGAGGATATCGCCTACGTTATCCACAGTTATCCACAATGCAGGCCGAAATAGTGGATAACCCAAACCATGTCCACACGAATGAGAACACTGGAACATACGTCTGTGCAAGGAGGAACGATGGCCTCGAAGGATCATCAATCGGAACCGATGGAAACAGCTTCCGAAACCCTTCATCGTATTTTTGATGGGCAAGGTTCCGTGCTGGGCAACCAGATTGCCGACGAATCCTCCCGATACGAGGCGCTCAAGCAGGCGGTTTTCCCGAAGCCGGCGAAGACCCGTCGTATCGCCGTCGCCAACCAGAAGGGCGGCGTGGGCAAGACCACGTCTACGGTGAACGTCGCCGCCGCGCTGGCCAACAAGGGTGCGCAGGTGCTGGTCATCGACATGGATCCGCAGGGCAACGCCTCCACGGCTCTCGGCGTGCCGCACGCCTCGGGGGACAAGTCCGTGTATGACGTCATCGAAGGACGTGCCGGACTGGGGGATGTGCTGACGGTCTGCCCGGACTTCGCCACGCTGGACGTGGTGCCGGCCTCCATCGACCTGAGTGGTGCCGAACTTGAGGTGGCTGATCTGCCCAACCGCAACACCCTGCTCAAGGAGGCGCTGGATCTGTACCTGCGCCAGTCTGAGAAGCACTACGATTACGTGTTCATCGACTGCCCGCCAAGCCTGGGCCTGCTCGTGATCAACGCCATGTGTGCGGTCACGGAAATGCTCATCCCGATTCAGGCCGAGTACTACGCACTGGAGGGTCTGGGCCAGCTCATCAACACCATCGGTCTGGTGCAGACGCACTTCAACCCGGTGCTGTTGGTCTCCACCATGCTGGTCACCATGTTCGACCGCCGTACCCTGCTGAGCCGCGAGGTGTATGGCGAGGTCAAGGGCCACTACCCGAGCATCGTGCTCAACACCACCATTCCACGTTCCGTGAAGATCTCCGAGGCACCCAGCTTCTCGCAGTCGGTGATCGCCTATGACCCACGCGGCATCGGCGCGATCGCCTACGGCGAGGCCGCTCTGGAGATTGCCAAGCATTCCCAGCAGGTGCTCGACGCCATTGACGCGAGGAGGAAGAACAACTCATGACATCGAAATCTCGACTCGGCAAGGGCCTCGGTGCATTGTTCCCTACGCTGCCGGGGGAGCAGGATGCCAACGCGCAACTGGAGCTGCTGCCGGATACTGATAAGCATGATAAGTCTGAGGCGAAGGACGGGGCCGATGTTGCCGTGAAGGGCTCGGCCACGAAGGACTTGGCGAAGTCCGGTAACGCTGGTGCTTCGGCGGGGGAGTCCGGTGCGGCTGTGAAGCCGTCGGCTGGCAAGCATCAGAAGAAGGCTTCGGGCAAGCGTGCTTCGATGCCGAGCATCGGTGCTATCGCACACCCGAGCGACCTGTTCTTCGGTGGCGAGGACGTGCCTGCCGCCACCACGCCGATCGATACCTTCATGCCGATTCCGGGTGCCGCCCAGCATGCTGTACGTGCGAATGAAGGCAAGGATGTTTCACGTGAAACATCGCAGTCGGCGGCCAAGGGCAAGGATGTGAAGGATTCCGCTGAAACGTCCGAGCAGCAGGCTGAGGACAAGCCCGTTGAGCTGAAGCCGGTGGAAGGCGGTTACCTCGCCGAGCTGAAGCTGTCCGACATTGGGCCGAACGCGCATCAGCCACGCACCATCTTCGATGAGGATGAACTCAACGAGCTGTCCGCTTCCATCAAGGAAGTCGGCGTGCTGCAGCCCATCGTGGTGCGTCGTCGACCGGTGGATCAGATCGCCGCGGCCAAGGCAGAGCAGCAGTCCGCCGATGCGGAGTCGAATGCTAATCCGTTCGCTGGACGTATGGACAGCCCATACGAGCTCATCATGGGCGAACGTCGTTGGCGCGCGTCCCAGCTCGCCAGACTGGAGACCATCCCGGCTATCGTCAAGACCACGGCCGACGACGACATGCTCCGTGATGCCTTGCTGGAGAACCTGCATCGCGTCGCCCTGAACCCGCTGGAAGAGGCTGCGGCCTATCAGCAGATGATTGATGAATTCGGTCTGACCCAGGCACAGCTGTCCAAGTCGGTGTCCAAGTCCCGCCCGCAGATCGCCAACACGCTGCGACTGCTCAACCTGCCTGCCGCGGTGCAGAAGAAGGTCGCCGCTGGTGTGCTGTCGTCCGGCCACGCGCGTGCGCTGCTGGGCCTGACCGATCCCGAGGAGATGGACAAGTTGGCCTCCCGCATCATCGCGGAGGGATTGTCCGTGCGCAGCACCGAGGAGATTGTCTCGATGAAGATCGCCTCGGGGGAGCAGCCCAAGAAGCCGAAGACCTCCAAGACCAATCCGTGGGTCGGCTCCGCCATCCAGCAGAGCCTGGAGAATCACTTCGACACCAAGGTGTCCATCAAGGGTACGCAGAAGCACGGTCGCATTGAGATTGTGTTCTCGTCGCCGGAGGATATGGATCGCATCCTGCAGCTGCTGGTTCCCGGACAGGGCGATGCCGCTGCTGCCGATTCGTCCGAGTCCAAGTGGGTGTGAGTCTTAAAGGGTATCGGATAACGTGTAGCGTATCTGGACGCTGATTGAATAAAGGTATGTCTCCCGACACACTCAAGGCCGTTCGGCCAAGCCTACGGTCGGGAGACATACCTTTATTCCATCAGCTGTGGATATTGTTTATTCCAAGTAGGACTGGGCGTCGAGGGCGGCGCGGCAGCCCATGCCGGCGGCACTGATGGCCTGACGGTAGGTGCGGTCCACGCAGTCGCCTGCGGCGAAGATGCCAGGAGCGCTGGTGACGGTGCTGCCGCCTTTCACGGTGATGTATCCGTCGGCATCACGTTCGACCACATCGGCCACGAAATCGGTGGCGGGAGTGTGGCCGATGGCCACGAACACGGCGTTGCAGTCCAGCGTGCTTTCCTCACCGGTCACGGTGTTGCGCAGCGTGACGCCGGTGACGTGCTTCTGCGGCTGCTTGGATAGACCGGACAGTAGTCCGCCGCCCAGGGCATTGCCGCCGAGACCAGGGAGCTTGATGGCCGGTTTGTCGGCGGTTTCCGTGCCGGGCTTGGTGAGGCCGATGCCCGAACCGATGTTCAGAGAGACGCCGGCGGTCTTGATGGCTGGGGCTTTGCCGGACTGGGCGTCGCTGTTGACTGAGCTGGTTGCATCAGCCACAGTGGGGGAGGGTTCATCGCTCGTGATGGCGGTGACGACGGTGTTGGTGACGAGCGTCAACTTCGGATCGGCTTTGGCGCGTTCGACCATGATCTGCGAAGCACGGAAGCTGTCGCGGCGATGAATCAGGGTGACGGATGAACCGAAGCGGGTGAGGAACAGCGCCTCCTCGAAGGCGGAGTCGCCGCCGCCGACCACGACGATGGGCTTGTCCTTGAAGAAGAAGCCGTCGCAGGTGGCGCAGTAGGAGACGCCGTGGCCGGACAGTTCCTCTTCGCCGGGGACGCCGAGCTTGCGTACGTTGGAGCCGGTGGCCACGATGACGGCCGAGGTTTCGAGTGTTTCATCGTCCGAGGTGGTCAGGCGGTATTGCGGGTGGCCGTCATGCTGGGGGAGCGCCTCCACCGATTCGACGTCGGCAGGAAGGAATTCGGCACCGAATCGTTCGGCCTGCTCGCGCATGCGGTCCATCAGCTCAGGGCCGAGAATACCCTCCGGGAAGCCGGGGAAGTTCTCCACCTCCGTGGTGTTGACGAGCTGGCCACCGGGTGCCAGCGCACCCGTAATGACAAGGGGATTGAAGCCGGCGCGGCCCAGGTAGATGGCCGCGGTGTATCCGGCAGGGCCGGAACCGATAATGATGACGCGATGTTTCACGTGAAACATTCTCACATTGTCATAAGACCTTCCGCCCTCCGCTATATCAGAGTCCTTGGCCCCCTCTGTCGAGGGGGCTGTCAGCGAAGCTGACTGGGGGAGAGTAGCAGCAGGCAAAGCCTGCGGGAAAATATAGGCTCTGTTAAACCAAGATTGACATGAATCCATGTCAGACTACCCCTCAGTCGGCTTCGCCGACAGCTCCCCTGACAAGGGGAGCCAAGAATAAGGGGCATGTCAATCTTGGTTTAACAGAGCCAAAATATGTCGGCCGCAGATCGATGCCGATTGACCGAAGTGCGATCGAATAAGTTGAATCCGGTCTATCTCATTTTCTCCCGAACCGCACTATCAATCCGCTGGCATACTTCATGGAACATGAAATCCACTTCATTGTTCGCAAACCGTAGCACTGTCAATCCCGCAGCCTCAAGCTCCTTTGTACGTGCCGCATCGGCCTGCTGCTGTTTCGTCGTGTAGTGGCCGCCACCATCAAGCTCCACGGCCAAGCTGGCCTTAGCGCAATAGAAATCCACTATACGGTTGCCTATAGGTTTCTGACGTTGCCATCGAATCGGATAGGAACTAAGAAATCCATACCAGAGTTTCCGTTCCCACGGTGTCATACCTCGCCGAAGCTTCCTTGCCATATTGACGTTATCGGGGTTGTAATCCTTCATTGGTACAGCATAGCTGTCAAGCTGTGGTAGCGGCATCGACCTGCGGTCGATATGAGTTTCCCGCAGGCTTTGCCTGCTCCGCTACTCTCCCCCAGTCAGCTTTGCTGACAGCCCCCTCGACAGAGGGGGCCAAGGATACACTCTGTCGAAGGGGCTAGGGATGTACTCCGCAGGGGGTCAGGGGACTGTATGAAAAAGGCCTGTGGAATTGGTTCCACAGGCCTGGTGAAAAGGGTAGAGGCTAGGAAGGGTTAGAAGACCTCGACCTTTTCGATGTAGAGCTGGTTTTGGGGCATGCTGTCGATCGGGACCCAGAGGATGAGATCCTGGGTGTTGACCGTCTTGGTGAACTTGATTTCGGTGGTGCCGCCATCGGCGAAGGTGAACTCGGCCACCTGCTCGCCCTGGGTCGGGTCGCCGGTGGTGTTCGCGCGGATGTATCCCTTGCCGCCGGAGGTGCGGATGGTCACCGTCATGCGGTACACATCATGTGCCTGATCAAGATGCATGTAGTAGGCATAGCCGGACTGGCCACCCGGGTTGGACAGGAAGTTCGCGCTGGAGATGGTGTACGCCGTGTTGTTCACGTGCTTCGGCGCGGGAACGGCCTTCGACTCCTTGTCCTCGTTCGTGGTCTTCTTGGTCGTCGAGCTCTTCTTCTTGGTGCTTTCCGAGTTGGACGACGACGAAGACGAAGAGGAGGAATCGGACGAGGAGCTGCTATCGGTGCTGTCGCCCTTCGTGGCACTTGCACCGGTACCGTTGCCGAACGGCACCTGGCTTTCGTCGAACTCGGGCCACTCGCCCTCGCTCACGGACTTGCCGGTGGTGTCGGACGGGTTGCCGGAGCTGTTGCGGAAGGCGGCCACGGCCCAGACCGTAGCGGCAATCACCACGAGCACGGCAGCCACGATGGCCACGACCTTGGTGCTGAACTTGCCGAACAGATGCGCGTTCGGCAGCTCGTCGCCCTCTGTGCGCTTCGGCGGATCCTTGGGTGCGAAGCTCGGCGGAATCGCGGCGATCTCCGCGATGCGGGCCTGCTCCTCCTCCAACGCGCGCAAGGATTCCTCACCGGGGGCCACCTCGCGGCCGGCGGCGTCATACACCGGGATGCGGCTCGTGGTCTCACCGGGAGCCTGCTCGGGGGCGAGCGAACCGGTGGGAATCGGCACGGTCAGTCGGGAGTTGCCCACGGCCGTGGTGGGGGCCGGGTTGAAGCTGTTGTACCAGTCACCGGTATCCTCGCCAGACAGGTTCTCGTTCTGCCAGGCGTCGGAGAAGTTGAAGTCAAACAGACGGCGACCGTCGTTCGAATCCGTCTCGCCGGCTGCATCGCCGTTCTTCTGTGCCGGGTTCGGCGGCAGGGCGATGGCGGGGGTGCTGGTGGCGATGGACAGGGTCGGCAGCTGCTGGTTGCTCACCAGACCGTCCGGGATGGGGTTGATATCCGGTTCGGCCACCGGGCACAGCGGTGCGGTGGCGATGGAGCATTCACCGCTCACGTTCGGCAGGGCGATGTCTTCCGCCCCCAGCTCGGTCAACGGCTTCCAGTCGCCCAACAGCGCCTCGAGCTCCACCAGGGAGGCCATCGGCAGGGTCGGGTCGTCGGCCTCGATGAGGTTCAGGCCGCGCTTGAGAATCACGCGGAATTCACCCGGAGCATCCTGTGGCAGTTGGTTCAGGTCGAAGTGGGGGTTAGTTTCGCTCGGCGTGTGCGTAAGCAATGAGTACAGCAGTGCGGAAAGCTGACGGATGGCCAGCTGCTCGGCGCTTTCCAGCGGTGCGGTGAGGCCCAGCGTATCGGCCAGCATCGGGGTGAACGGGCCATCCGCGATCTCCACGCCGGTGGTGGTCACGCGCACGGTATCGGTGGTGATCGCCACGTTGATGGGTGTGCCGGACAGCATCGGACGGATGCCCTGCATCGTCTCACCGACGATGGAACGCATGGCGTCATGGCTGAGCACATTGCCCGCGCCGGTCAGGTAATCGGTGACGGACAGGCCGTTGTCCAGCGGCATCACGGCCAGCAGCACGCCGGACTGCAGTCGGTACTTGAGCACCGGCGTATGACGTTCCGGCTTGGTGGCCACGATACGGCCGGCAATGGTGTCGATGGCGGTGAGCACCTGGCTGTTGGAGACGAGGAACAGCTGGCAATCCTTGGCCAGCACACGGTCGTTCGCCTTCCACGCCTCGATGCCGGGTTCCTCTCGCAACGAGGACACCAGCGTGTATCGATTGAGAATGGTATCTCCCAGATGCGGTTTCATAAGCTCGTCCGGCTCCGTATGGTTGTTGGTGATGTTCTTCGAAAGTGTCTTTGACATTCTATCCGTCGGGATGGCCCGGCGAATGGTTCCCGAGGATGATGTGGACGGGATGAGCGCGGGGATTGCGGCGCTGTTTTTCGGGATGCTGGAAGCCGTGCCGTTGTCGCCCGCATTGGCTGCGGAGGCCGTCGTCGTGGGGACCGCGGTCCGGCCTGTGTCATCGGCGGAACCGCCGGTCATGGAACCGCCGGTCGTGGAACCGCCGTCGCCCGGTTTGTCGCCCGACTGGCCCATTCGATTCGGCTGACCCGGCTGTTCAGACTGATTGCCCTGTCCGGCGGCGACGCTCCTGCGCCCCAGCCCGAGTCTCGCCCCGACCATCCGAGCCGCGCCGGTCAGTTCCGGCGTGCGCAATACCCACAGCACGCCCACGTACACCATCGCAAGCACCACGGTGAGCACCACGCAGATGCCGAGTGCGGCGAACCATCCCATATGGCCGCCGGTCGGCTGGATGCTCACAGCGAACAGTGCGGTGATCGGCTTCTTGATGAGCCACGTGACCAGTCCGCCGGCCACTGCGGCGAGCGTGGCCTTGCCGTACGTGAGCATGATGGCCCGGCCTCCGAGACTGCCATCGAACCGCTTGCGCAACATGATGATCGTGGGCGGCATCGCAAGGAACGCCGCGAGGGTGACGGAACAGGCGATGCCGGTGACCCAATGCTCAGGCGGCAGGATCAGCGTGCCGATGACGATGAACACCGTGACCATGCCGTACTGGATCAGGGCGGTCAGGAACGGATGCCAACCGTCCTCGAAGGCGTAGAACGTGCGCTGGATGAGCAGGAACGCCGAGCCCAACGGAATGCCGACGGACAGCGCCATCAGCGCATAGGAGATGAGCATGGTCTCGTCCATCGAGACCGAAGGCAGCAGTGCGCGGATGATCGGCTCCGGGAAGACGATCATCGCGGCCGCGAAGAACATGATGAGCAGTCCCACGTTGTTCAGCGCGCTGCCCAGATCATGCCGGGCCTCGTCCAGATCATGCGCGGCCACGGACCGGGAGATCTTCGGGAACATCGCCGTGGATACGGATACGGCGATGAGCGAATACGGCAGCACGAACAGTGTGTAGGCGTTCTGGTAGGTGGCGTTGCCAGCGATGTCGAACAGGCTCGCGCCGGTCAGCTCATGCGCGCGCTGCGGTGCCAGCGTGGCCACACGGGTCAGCACGATGCCGGTGATCTCGCTGGTGATTACCACGCCGAGCGAGCCCAACGCCACCGGGCCCATGGCCTTCAGGCCGAAACCGGTCAAGCCGAAACTCGGCCGGTATTTGAAGCCGATGCGTGCCAGAGGCAGGAACAGTATCAATGCCTGGAACGCCACGCCCAGTGTCCAGGTGCCGGCGGTCAACGCGATCTTGTCCGCCGTCCAGAAGTCGAGCGGCTGCTCGTTCGCCTTGCCGAACAACAGGATGAACGCGGTGAAGCCCGCGCAGCTGATCACGTTCGCGCCCGTGGAGCTCCACGCATAGGTGACGAAATGATCGCGCGCGGCCAGGATCTGCCCCAACACCGTATAGAGGCCGTAGAAGAACACCTGGGGCATGCACCACAGCGTGAACGCGGTGGTCAGCGCCATCATCTGATGGTCGTTGCTGCCCACGTACAGTCGGGCGAGCAGGGGAGCGGCGGCGGCCATGATCAGGGTCATCGCCAGCAGCAGGCCGATGGCCAGCGTGATGAGTCGGTTCAGACGCTCCTGGGCGTCCTTCTCCTTCATCGTGCGCACGATCTGCGGCACCAGCACGGCGTTGAAGATGCCGCCCGAAACCAACGTGAACACGGATTGCGGAATCATCGATCCCGCCTGATAGGCATTGGCCGCAAGTCCGGTGGTGCCGATCGCGGCGGCCAGGAGAATCGTACGGAGCTGACCGGTTACGCGGGAGGCCGCGGTTCCGGACGCCATGATCAGGGAATTACGGCCAACGGTCGAACTCATTCGTCGGGATCCTTCTTACGGTTGAACTGACGCCACAGGCCCACAATGCCCAGCAGCACCGCGAAGCCGATGATAATGAAGCCACTCATGTCACTGATGCGCATCACGCTGGTGATGGCGGTGTTCTGCACGTTGCCGAACGCCTGACCGTTACGGTCCGCCAGCGAGACATGGGCGACGGTGGAGCCTGAAGTGGAGACTCGGATGGTGAACGAGACCTGGGCCTCGCCGTTCGCGGGAATCTCGATGTCCGTGGTGCGCGAGGTCACGATCTGCATGGAATCGGTGATCGAATTGACTTTGACGCTCACCGCATACGGCAGTTTGTTGCTCACGGTCACCGGCATCTTCGCGGATTCGCTGAACACCGACACGGATTCCGAAGGCGTGATGGAGACCTTGCCGAGCAGGGTGTCCGCCAGCGCGCGGGTGGCGACGGTCATCCGCTGGCTGGTATCCGTCTGCTGTGAGCCGGACAGCGCGCGCAGGGCCATGCTGTCATGCGCGGCGAGCAGCGAGGCCACCCACGAGGTCGGGTCGCCGTTGCTGGCGGCCGTGGCCGCGGCGTCCTGCCGGGCCAGCGCCTGCGGGTCGAGCGTGCTGATGTCCATTGAGGAGACGTCGTCCGAATCCACGCTGTGCTTCAAGACGGCACCGGCCAGACGCATGATGTCGCCGCGGCTGCCGGCCAGCTGCTTCAACGCCGTGCGGGCGGCGGAAACCTGGGATTTGCTCGAATCGTCCAGATTCACCGTGTCGCTCACGCTGTACGGCTCGGCCTTGGCCATGGTCTCCAGATCGGTGAGATTGAGCCAGGAGGCCTGTTCGAGGGCGCCCATCACCTGGTCGATCCAAACCGCAGAGCTATCACGGGAGAAGGTCATGAGCAGGTTGCGGGACGTGTAGGGCTGTTCCATCTGGTAGAACGCGCTCTGGGCGAGCAACCGGGCGAGACGGCCCGCATCGCTGGCCTCGCCGTTCGCGTTCTTGCTGGTGGGCTGTCCCTGAGCCAGCTCGCCGAGTTCCGCCTGCTCCTTCAGCACGGTCACGTCGCCGGCATCCGTGTTCACCACATAGGTGCCGGTGTGCACGGTGTCCGACTGTTCGCTGTCGAACGAGGCATCCGCGATCACCGTGGAATACCCCTGTTCGCTGGCCTTGGTCAGGGCGTCCATCGACCAGCCGGCGTTGCCCTGCCATGCGTACGTGCTGGTCTTGGCGGCGGACTGCTCGTTTTCGCCCTCGTCGCTGGCGTACAACGTCTGCGACTGGTCCGCGCTCCACTGTTCGTCCGTGACGCCGGCCTTGGCATACGACTTGCCGCTGTCCAACGCGGAGTACGTGGTGATGTCGAAGTCGGCGGGCTGCATCACGCCGGCCACGTCCGGATTGATGTTCGAGGCTTTGAGATACACCGGATCGGCCACCACCTGCAGCTTGCGATGGCGGTTCAGCGCCTGGTTCAGCGCCTGGGCAGCGGTCTCGTCCTGCTCGGACAGGGTGATGAGCTGGCCACTGGTGTTGCCGGCACTGTCGGTCGTGCCTTTCTCGTCCTTGCCATTGGTGATGGCGCCGGCCTTGCCACTGCTGGTGGCCGTGCCCTGCTTGGAATCGCTATTGCCGGTGTTGTCCGTGACGAGATTGTTGACGGCCGTGGCATTGACCTGCCAGTTGTCCGAGGTCAGCGGCATGGCCACGGTGAGATCCATGGCCGGCGTCTGGGCGGTGTTGAGCCCGTCCGGCGAACGGGTCAGGAAACTAGTCAGATTGACCAATATTTGGCCGTCGACGATGTACGACATGAGGAGCGGCTTCGGCCCCCATGTCTCGATGACCTGCAAGGCGGGGCGATCCGATGCCACGTCCAGATTCACCGTCACCGTGCCTCCGGCCGGGATGGCCGGTACCGTGACGTGGCCGATTTCGTTCGGCGTGGGAATCGGTGCGGTGCCCTCCGCCCAGGATTGGATGTCCGCGCGGGAGATGAAGGTGAGCAGCGCGTTGGTGCTGACCTCCAGCGTGCCGGACGCCATGGGCTTGTCGCTGTTGTTGGCCACCATCACCTTCAGATGGAAGCCGGATGTATCGGTGACCACGGCGGTGCTCTGCTCGATGGTTAGGGATTGCTTGGGCCGATCGCCGCTGTTGGCATCGGCGTCGCTGCCGTCATCATTGGTGTTACCGGTGTCGGAAGTCGCGCTGGATTCGGTCTGATCGTCCGAGCCGTCCGCCCAGGCAGATACGGGGGAAAGCGGGGCCACCACCAGCGCCACCAGGGTCAGCATCGTGATCAGCACGCGCGCGAGAAGCCCGTGACGGCGGAATACTGCGGGTAGATTCACTCGTTTGCCTGCCTGTTCTTCTTTCTGGCGTACAACCATGCGATTTTCCGTTCGTTCGGGTAACTCAGCACGTCGTCCAAATCGTCGAACCGCACCCAGATGGCGTCCTCCGCCTCATGATCCGGATCGCCCTCCACGGTCAGTTCGCCGCCGGTCTGCCGCAGGGCGAAATGATGCACCAGTTTGTGCACGCGCTGGGTGGTGCCGGTGAACCAGTAGTCGATGGTGGCGATGGAGTCGATGACCTCGCCCAGGATGCCGGTCTCCTCATGCACTTCGCGCACGGCGGTCTGCTGTGGGGTCTCGCCCTTCTCGATATGGCCCTTGGGCAGGCACCATTCGAGATGGCCGGACCGGGAGTGGCGGGCGATGATGGCCACGCGGTTCTGGTCGTCGAAGATCAGGCCGCCGGCCGAATACTCGCGCACCACCGGCAGTTCCTGGGCATCCAGGGACGCGAACGTGGTGGGACCGTCGGAGGTGCGGCGCTGCGGCATCATGGCCGGTGTGGGGCCGCTGGGTGCCGCAGGCTGTGCCGGAGCGGGGGCCGCGGGCATCGCTCCTTGCGGGGCACCCGCCAATCGTGCGGCCGCTGCCGCCGCGGCGATGCGTGCCGCTGGATTGGCGCCCTTGCGGTTGCTCTTTCGGCTGCCGTGCTGCCCGTTATGGCCGTTCTGTCCGGGACGAGGGCCGCGCGCGTTCTGCCCGCGCCGACCGAACACGGTGGCCGGGGTGGGGCCGCTGGGTTCGGGCTGTTCCGCGGCCGCAGGGGCCGGTGATTCAGGCAATTCCGGCGATTCGGGCGGCACTGGCAGTCCTGCCGCGGCAATCGGGTTCTCGACGGAATCGGACACGACAGTGGCGGCGTCAGCAGCATGCGACGACACGATGGCCTCAGCGCCGGCCTCCGCCACGATGCCGTCGGATTGGCCTGCGATGGTGCCGTTGGCGGTAGCGATGGTCACCATCGCGCGCATGCCGAACACGGTCGCCGGAGTGGGCGTCACCGGGGCATGCGGACGGTGCGTGGACCCATCGGTGGAACTGTCCACGGATGCAACGGACGATGACCGCGATGCGGACGTTCCTCCGTCGGCAGCGTACGGATGGGCTGCGGAAACGGATGGAACAGCTGCGGAGGAATCGGAATCATCCGATTCGGCGCTGGACGATCGCGAGGCGGAAGCCGGGGTGCCATCGTGGGCATCGGCGGCGGAATCGGCGGAATGACGCGGAGTTTCGGACGTATACAGCAGCTGGTCTTGGGTACGGTTGTCCGCCGAATCTGGTGTTTGCCGCAGCATGCGGGCAAGGTCGGCGGGCGTAATCATATTCTCCACCATACTCAACCCCGTGTGCAGGTGGGGTAACGGTATGCTGGTAGGGCAGAAAAAACGTGATATGCGGGAGAGTGCCCATTGGATTTCGAAGTGTGGCCCGAGGCCATCGAACTTGGTCGAATGTTCGCCGAGCAAGGCTATGAGCTGGCGCTGGTCGGCGGCCCGGTCAGGGATCTGCTGCTGCACCGGCCCAGCCACGACCTCGACTTCTGCTCGTCCGCCCGACCCGAACAGTTCGAGCCGATCCTGCGCCGCTGGGGCCACGACGGCTTCTGGGACATGGGCCGCAAGTTCGGCACGCTGGGCGCCATGCGACGCCGTCCGGACGGCACCGAAGTCAAGGTGGAGGTGACCACCTACCGTTCGGACACCTATGATCCCGACTCCCGCAAGCCTGAGGTCAATTACGGTGACACGCTTGAGGGCGACCTCTCCCGCCGTGATTTCACAGTGAATGCGATGGCGCTGCGCGTGCCGGAACTGGACTTTGTGGACCCGTTCGGCGGCGCGAGCGACCTGGCCAAGGGCGTGCTGCGTACGCCGGTGGACCCGCGTCAGTCCTTCGATGACGATCCGCTGCGCATGATGCGCGCCGTGCGGTTCGTGGCCCAGCTCGGCTTCCACATCGCGCCGGACGCCGCCGAAGCCATCACCTCCATGCGTGACCGCATCGAGATCGTCTCCGCCGAGCGCGTGCGTGACGAACTGACCAAGCTGCTGCTGTCCGATCGCCCGCGCGCCGGTCTCGAGGCACTTGTGGAGTCCGGACTGGCGGACATCGTTTTCCCCGAGATTCCGGCCTTGCAGCTGCAGATCGACGAACATCACCGCCATAAGGACGTGTTCGAGCACACGATGATTGTGCTGGAACGTGCGATTGCGCTGGAAACCGGCCCGGACGGCCCGGTGCCGGCCCCCGATCTGACGCTGCGTCTGGCGGCCGTGATGCATGACATCGGCAAGCCGAAGACCCGCAGGTTCGAGCCGGGCGGCAAGGTGAGCTTCCACCATCACGACGCGGTGGGCGCCAAGATGACCCGCAAGCGTCTGAAGGCGCTGCGCTTCGACCACCACATCGTGGAGGATGTCTCCGAACTGGTGAACATGCACCTGCGCTTCCATGGCTATGTGGACGAGCCGTGGACCGACTCGGCCGTGCGCCGGTATGTCAAGGACTCCGGCCACCTGTACGAGCGCCTCAACCGTCTCACCCGCGCGGACGCCACCACGCAGAACAAGCGCAAGGCGCAGATCTTCTCCGATGCGATGGATGAGATGGAGGAGCGTGTGCGCGCGTTGAAGGAGAAGGAGGACTTCGACGCAATCCGCCCTGATGTGGACGGCAACGAGATCATGGAGCTGCTGGGGCTGGAGCCCGGTCCCATGGTGGGCAAGGCCTATAAGCACATGCTTGACTACCGTCTCGATAACGGCCCGGTGGAGCATGACGTGGCCGTGGCCGAACTGAAGCGCTGGTATGCCGAGGTGACGGAATAAAAAAGGCATCGGCCTTTGGCCGATGCTGTGTTTCCCGCAGGCTTTCGCCTGCTCTTCTTCTCTCCCCCACCCGGCTGCGCCGGGAGCCCCCTCGTCAGAGGGGGCCAAGATCCTATATGTGTAGAGCCTTGCCTCCCTCTGACGAGGGAGGTGGCATCGCGAAGCGATGACGGAGGGAGAGAAGCAGCCAAAGGCTGCGAAAAAATCTATCGGCCAAAGGCCGATTCCATCACTGCTGCTGGGTCTGCTGAGCCGTGTAGGCGGTGTGGTCGGTGTCGGCCGGCAGGTTGGCCATCTTGTCGGCGGCCTTGCAGCCCTCGATGCTGGTGATCTCCTTGCCTTCCTGCGGCGAGGCGTTCGTATCCTGCAGGTCGGTGAAGGTGGCGCCAAGCACCACATCGATAAGCTGGTCCTCGCGGGCCGTCATGATCATCGTGGCGTCGGTGAAGTTGCCGGCCAGCGTGTACGCTTCGTTCACGGCGTTCTTGCCGAAGTAAATGGTGGTGCGCTCTACGTCCGTCTTGGCCACCATCACCTTGCCCTTCTTGACCTGGTAGTTGCCGATGAACTGCACGCTGAAGCCGCGCTTGGTCAGCGCATTGCCCACTGCGGAGGCGAATCCGAGATGATCGGTGCCGTTGAGCACCTGGATGCCCACGGAGCCGTTGGCCACATACTTGGCCTTGCCGTCCTTGCCCTTGACCGCGCAGGGAGCCGCGTTGCCGTAGTTCGGCTCGGTGGTGGGCGTCACGTATGCGCCCAGTCCGAATACGTGGAAGTTGAACAGCAGCGAGACGACCATGATGACCGCCAGCGCCGCGCCGGTGATGGAGAATACGACGGTCTGACGGTGGCGTACATACGCCTTGCGAGCCTCACGTTCGTCTACCTGTTGCGTCATCGTTCGACTTCCTTCTGGTCCTATGGCTTGTTGCTACCTTAGCGTCACTGGCTGACGCGCACGAGCGGTTTGGCGGGTGCCTTGGCGCGGATGATACGGTCCACCAAGCCGTCCGCACGCCAGGCGTCGATCACGCGCTGTGCGGCCGCGTCACCATCCACGAACGCCACCACCGACGGGCCCGATCCGGACACGAACGCATGCCGTGCGCCCGCCAGCGCCGCGGCGTCGACCGCGCGCCCGCTGCGTGGGTGCAGATTGATCGCGGCGGCCTGGAGATGATTCCGGTCACCCTCGCCGGCACCCACCGCGTCGAACGTGCGATACACCTCGGGCGTGCTCAGCTGCGACTGGTAGGCACCCACCAGCACGTCCCCGGCAAAGCCTTGGGCCGCAAGCTCACGCCACTGCGGGCTGTCCGGCACGATGCCCTCGATGCGTTCGCCGTATCCGGTGCCATGTGCGAACCCACCGGCCACGCAGAATGGCATATCCGCGCCCAATGTGGCGGCGATCGTACGCAGCCGGTCGACGGACCAGTTGAGATCCCACAGTCGATTGACGGCCAGCAGCGTGGCCGCGGCATCCGCCGAACCGCCGCCGAGCCCGGCCCCCACGGGAATGCGCTTGGTGATGGTCAACGCCACATCCGGATCCCGTCCGGCGGCCTCGGCCATGGCGAACAGGGCCAGCACCGCGTGATTGCGGCGCATATCACTGCTGGAGGCGGCCAGATCGCCCAGATGCGTGCCCTCGATATCCAGCGAGAATCCAGCACCCGGATACTTGGCGGTGGCGGTCACCGTGTCATACACGCCCACCGCGCAATACACGGTGTCCAAGGCGTGCCTGCCACCCCACTCGTCATGCGTGGGCCCCACTTCAAGCGTGAGATTCGTTTTGGCCGGGCAGTCGACGCTCACCGTCATCGCGCCGGCCGGCGTCTGCGCCAGTTCGTCCTTGGTGAGATGCTGCGCCTCGCGATGTTGCGTCGCACGCGGACGGGTCAGTACCGGGCTCATCATGCCGCCTCGCCCTGTGCCGTCTGAGAAAGGCCGCTGTTGTACTGGTCCAGTGCCTTGGCCAATGCGGCGAACTCGTCGATGGTCAGGGTCTCGCCGCGTCGCGTGGCATCGATGCCGGCGGCCTCGAACACCTCGGCGGGCACCATATGCTTCAATGCGGCGTGCAGGGTCTTGCGGCGCTGGCCGAACGCGGCGTCGATGAGCTGGAACGTCAGCTCGCGCGGGGCCGCATCCGGGCCGGAACCGGGGGCCGAAGCGTCATCGGCGGCATAGCGGGTGAACTTCACCAGCGCGGAATCCACGTTCGGAGCCGGCCAGAACACATTGCGGCCGATGGTACCCACACGCTCCGCGGTGCCGTACCAGGCGAGCTTCACGCTCGGCGTGCCATAGATCTTGGAGCCGGGCTTGGCGGACAGACGGTCGGCCACCTCCTTCTGCACCATCACCAGGAACGAGCCGAGATTATCGAACCGCTCCAGCAGGGTGAGCAGGATCGGCGTGGCCACGTTGTACGGCAGGTTGGCTACCAGCGTGAACGTGTCGTCATCGTTGAAATCCGGCACATTCTCGGGCGTCACGGTCAGGGCGTCACGATTGACCACGGCGAGCCGCGAGGAAGCCTCGGGCATGAATTCGGCCACGGTGGCCGGCAGGCGCTCGGCCAGCGGTGGGTCGATCTCCACCGCGGTCATCGAGGCGCCGGTTTCCAGGATCGCCAGGGTCAGCGAACCGAGGCCCGGACCCACCTCCATCACATGGTCGTTGGCGGTCACGCCCGCCTCGCGGACGATGCGGCGGACGGTGCCCGGATCGATCACGAAGTTCTGTCCGAACTTCTTGGTGGGGCTTACGCCGGCCTCGGCCGCGATGCGACGGATGTCGGCCGCGCCCAACAGGTGCCCTGCGGGCTGGTTGCCGGCGTCCTGTCCGGTCTGCGCGGTGGTGGTTTCGTTGTTCATGCGTTGTCCCTTGTGCCTTGGTGGTTGCCGTGGTGTCCGGCAATGCTTGGTGTTGGCGTCGTATCCGATGCGATTGGCCGCCGCCGGTTGGTTATTGGCTGGCCGGTCAGTACCAGCCGACGTCTTCGGAATGCTGCCAGGCCACCGACGGACTGCCGTACCGTTCGGCGATGTATGCCAGTCCCCAGTCGATCTGCACGGCGGCATCGTCACGGTAGTTGGCGCCGAACGTGGCCATTTTGTCGGCCGGCAGAGCCTGCGGGATGCCGTACGCGCCGGATGAGGGATTCTCGGCGTACCACAACCAACTCGACTCGCGCGTCCACAGCTTGACCAGGCAATCCCACTCGTTGCCGGTCCAGCCGCGTTGGGCCGCCGCTCCGGACGCATAGGCCTGGGCCTGCGCCGGGGTCGGATGCCAGAGTCGGCCGGAGGAGGAGCCGTTGTCCGGGGACGGCGTGGGCGTCGGATCGGGGGTCGTGTTGTTGCCTCCGCCGTTGCCTGAATCGTCGTCGGCGCTGCCGTTATTGTCGGAGCCGGAATCGTTGCTGGTACCGCCATTGTTGGCATTGCCGTTGTTATCGGTGCCGTTGTTGTCCGTATTACCGCCGGAGTTGTCGCCGGTGCCGTCGCCTCCGCCGGTGTTGCTGTCTCCGTTACCGGAATCGCCGCCGTTGCTGGAGTTGCCGCCGTTGCCGGTGGAACCGCTGCCCTCGCTGCCGGAGCCGGAATCGCCGGACGTCGAGTCATTCGCGGAACCGTTCGCGGACGAACTGCCGCTGCCGTTGGTCGTGTTGGAATTGTTCTTGTTGACGGTGGTGGATGGTCCCACGGCGATGATCTGGTCGACGGCCATCTTGGTGACGGTTTCGGACTTCAGCGTCTCCGATTCGGCCTCGCCGTCCACGTACGTGACGTCATACACCTGCGTCTTCTCGCCGTTGACGCCCTGCTGTCGGACTTCCGTTTGACCGGCGGCCAGCGAGTTGTCCACGATCGTGCGGGTGGAGAACGGAATCGAGACGGTGCGCGTCTCCTCGCCATGGGTCACGCGGCGCACGCGCAGGATGGTCGTGTCACCGTCCTTTTCGACGCTGACGCGATCTTCCTTGCCAAGCACGATGCCCTTGGAATCGAGGATGGAGGCGGCCGGAAGCTTGCCGTTTGGGGCCACTGAGGTTTTGCCGTCCGCGATGACGGTGACCGGGCCCTTCCTGTTGATCACCAGCCCGCCGGTGAGCTGGTTGTAGACGTTGTCGATATCCACCGTGATCTTGGTGGCGTTGGTTTCGTTCTCCTCGAAGAACCCGAGCAATTGTTCGGCGCTGGTGGCCACGGTCCAGAACGGTACGGAGACGCCGTCGATGTTGATGGTGGTCTGGTAGGCGGAACGCACGGTGACCACGGCATGGTCGGCGAGCGTATCGCCCGAGGAGGTCTGCACGATGTCGTGGGTCTTGACGTCGATGCCCTGCTCCTGCAACAGACGGGTGGCGGTCATGGCGTAGGTGGTGACCTGCGTGGTCTCGCCGTTGACGTTCAAGGCCACGGATTTGCGGGCGGTGAAGGCGAACGTGCCGCCCATGGCCAGACTGAGCGATAGAACGCTGGCGATTACGCGGATGCGACGCAGTGCAACAAACCGCTGCGGGGTCCAACGCCGTGCCATGGTTCCCTTTCCGTTGTACGAAGACTTACGCCCACCATCGTAATGGTTGCCCCGGCCGCGCCGCCCGTTGCGCTCCTCACCGTCACCATTCCTGCTCGGTTCCGGAGGAAGAAAAAGAAGAAAGGGGGCGGGAGAGAAGGGGATGTTCCCGCCCCCTTGAAGGCGCGGAGCTGGTTGGGGGACGCTCCGCCCTTAAGTCCAGGAAGCCCATAGTTGGGGGAAGGCTCCTGGATTACTTACCCAAGGCAAGAATTCAGTGCGCCGGAAAATCCGCGCATATCCATGATACGCTTTTTTCCCACGCGACGAGCCTCTTGTCGGGATCGAACCGACGACCTGCCGCTTACAAGGCGGCCGCTCTGGCCATCTGAGCTAAAGAGGCGTGCTACCGAACATCAATCGTTCGGAACAAATGAATAGCATACCAGCAGTCCCCGAATGCGTGGCCGCTGTGTCGCCTATCGCCTTGGCTCCCCTTGTCAGGGGAGCTGGCGGCGAAGCCGACTGAGGGGTAGTCCAATGGGATTCATATCAATCTTGGTTGAACAGAGAACAAAAAAGGGAGCCGCGGACGAACCGCGACTTCCCTTACATGCCCCCGTTGCCCCGCACGGGGGATCGGGCCAATTGCTAAGCCGATTATCAGGCCGTGATGTCGATGGGCTTCTTGCTGGAACCGATCGACGGCATCTTGCCTTCCACGCCCACCTGATTGGAATCCAGGCCGATGGCCTTGAGGAAACCGTCCTTCAGTTCGAGGCCGGCCAAGGAGACGTTCTTGAGGGCCCAGTACTCGCCGTTGATGGTGAGCGTGGGGGAGGAGAAGCTGCCGGACGAGGAAAAGAGCTCCGGACGCTGGATCGTGTAGTTGTTCGAGGCGGTGAGCCAGTCCACGTACTCGTTCTTGCCGCTGAACGCCGCGGCCGCCACGTCCTTGCTGACCCCGGCCTTGACGGCCTGCTCCTCAAGCTTGCTGTTGTCCACCGGCACATAGTTCGTCAGCTCGCCGGGCTGGAAGTCCTCGGCGTAGATGTTGGACAGGTAGTTCATGAGGTGGTTCGGATCGCTGTCGTGCTCGGCGATGTAGATGGCACCGTTGAAGGCGCGGTTGGAGTAGTTGTCCGAGCTCTTGTTGTCCTGGAAGTTCAGGAAGTGCAGTTCCAGATTGAGCTGGCCCGCGTCCATGAGCTTGACGAGCGTGGGGTCGAGCTGCTGGTTCACGGCCGCGCAGCCCGGGCACAGCGGCTCCATATAAATGCCCACGGTGGGAGCGCCGTCCACGGATTTGCCGTAGCCCTTGCTGGAGATGGTGAAGCCGGCCTTGTCGTCGGCGTTCTCGGGCTTGGTCTTCACGGATTGCAGCGTCTTATAGGCTTCGTTCACATCCGAGGCGGTGGCCTGGCTGCTGCTGGAATGCGTGGCCTTGTACACCGCGAATCCGCCGATGGCCACCAGCACCACGATGATGGCCACCACGATGCATCCGATGATGGTCTGCTGCTTGCGCTCCTTGGCTGCGCGCTCAGCCTGGGCCTTCTGGGCCGCCTCCTCTGCCGCACGGCGTTCGGCGCGAGTGACGCGCTTGGCCTGACGCTTTGGATCTGCCATGAATCTCCCCCTGAAAACAGTTCAATGGATGGGCCCCATCATAATGGCCAGGCCTGAGGAAGCGGCCGCGGAGGTCGGCTCTGAGGTGAATTCTGCGTAAAAGTGACGCCTGATCTGTGTCATCCAGATGGCACAGTGCTACAGCAGTGGCGTCCAGTCGATCGGCTGGCTGGATAGCGACAGCGCTCCCATCGCGACGACCGCGATCAGCCAGACGACAATCAAAGCGGCATCCCGTCGCCCGCCCCTGGGAGCGGCGGCGGTATCCGGCAAACCGTTCGATCCTGGCGTGGGGGAGGCGGAAGCCAGCAGCGCTTCACCTGCCGGCGTAATGCCAGCGGCCGCCGCCGATGATGGTCTGCGGATGCCGCGCAGCACGCCGGCTCCGAGCCGGACCATCACGGCCCGCGGCCCGAACGCCGTGACCAGCCAGCCAGCCGCCGTGAACCCGCCCAACACCAGGCCGGTCGGGGACACCGACATGCTGGTGAGTACCGGCAGCGGCAGGGTCCACGGGCCCGCGACCCAATCCACCATCTCCACGGGCAGGTTGAGCAGCACCGCGGCCAGTGTTGTGCCGAGTGCGGCGATGACCGTCATCAGCGCTAGTCGGGGCAGCATAAGCAACAGTCCCTTGAGCAGGTGCCAGGGGAGCGTGGCCGCGCGGATCAGCGAATCGGAGCCCTTGCGCGTACCGCCGCGCCGCCCCTCACGCTCCAATTGCGATTCGGCGTTGTACGCCAACGTGAGCAGCAGCCACAGCACCGCGGCAGCGGTGAACAGGGCAATAACCGGCAGCGCGGAAGCCAGCAACGCCAGCGGAACCGCGATCAGCCACAACGGCAGTGTGCCGCGCGAAAGGTATTCGCCGCGCCGCACGTTCGCAGGATTCGGCTCCGATTGCGCTTGCGTAATGGTCTGCGCGATTGCCTCGGTGGGGGAAGCCTGCGCGGTCTGGTCGATGATGCGCTGCAACGCCGGACGGATGGTGGGGTCGGCGACCGTGGGCTGGGTGTCACTCATCGTGCCGTAAACGGGTTGCGGCTGGCCATAAGTGCCGTACGGCGAACCGTTCGGGCCATATGTCTGCATTTGAACGTCTTGACCGGGCTGTCCAACCTGCCCAACCTGTCCGGTCTGCTCGGCCAGTATGCCTCCGGCCTGCACGGGCGGGAACACGGACGGCATCGGTTGCATCGGCGCAGGGACCGGCGTCACGCCTGCGGGCATCACCGCGGTGCGTTCGGCCAACGGAACCGTCGCCCCCGCTAATGACGTGGTCGCCACGGTCTCCTGCGATTGCAGGAACGCCGGCACATTGCCGGTCGCTCGTGCGGGCTCCCGCGAGAGCGCGGCCATGCCGGCCGTACGCGGTGCGTTCCCGCGGATGTCGGGGGTACCGGAGGCGTCTGCCAGCGGAACCGTCGCGTTGGGAATGGTCCCGCCTCCCGTGGCTGCAGGGAAGACAGTGGTTGCGGGAGCCCCCGCAGACAGCACGGCGGTCGCGGCGTGTGCGTGCGGGGTTGGAGGGGCCGGCGGACCTCCCGCCACGGCTTCGGTACGGATGATGTCGGCGTCGTCCGCGGTCCGCCAGACCGTGCGGGGATTGTCGGGGTCAGCGCCAGCGGTTGCGCCGGAGTCCGAACCAAAAGGGGGCATCGCCTCGGTCCTATCGGCCGTTCCGGCTCCGGCCAGCGCTGCCACCCCGCCCGCAATCGCGCCGGCACCGAACGGTCCGGCCTGCGTGCCCTGCCAGGCGGCGGGATTGAGCGCGTCCAAGGCGATGGCATGCAACAGCTGATCGGGCGTACAACGTTTGCTGCGATCCGGGCTGAGCGCCGCACGGAAGGCCGCCAGCGTGCCGGCCGGCAGCCCGGTAAGGTTCGCATTGCCCGAAGCCGCGCGCTCCAGCACCGCCATCATCGGCTTGACGCCGAACACGGGTGCGCCGGTGGCCGCGAAAGCCAGCACGGACGCCACCGACCACCAGTCGGTCGCCTCGTCCGATTCGGCACCCTCGATGATTTCCGGGGCGATGAATCCGGGCGTGCCCATCACCAGGCCCGTGCGGGTCACGTGGCTTTCGCCCTCGCCCATCGCGATGCCGAAATCGACCAGCACCGGGCCGGAGGCGGAGACCATCACATTGGTGGGCTTGATGTCGCGGTGGACGATGCCGGCCGCATGCACGGCCTTCACAGCCTCGATGAGTTTGCGGGCCAGCCGTTCGAGATCGTCGCCGATGTACCGGCCGTTGACTGCCACGTCATCCTTGAGATTGCGGCCCTCGATGAGCTCGGTGACGATGAACGCCAGCGAATCGTCCAGCTCCATGTCCACGATGCCGCACACACCCGGATGGTTGACCTTCTTCAGGGCCATGGCCTCGCGGCGCAGGCGCTCGCGCGGGGTCACGTCCGGCTTGAGATTGGGGTCCTGCTCGCCGGCCGGACTCGCGCCGGCCACCATCGCGTCGTCCGACTCTTCGGCCAGGGAATCGCGCAGGATCTTCATCGCGTACGTCTGGCCACCGTCGTCCCGCACGCGCCAGACCGAACCCATGGCCCCCGAACCGAGGCGGGATATCAGCGTGTAGCCGCCCACCACTTCGCCCGGTTCAAGATTCAATGCGTTCAGATCGCTCATGGAACTCCATCCTAGCCAGCCGGGCTGTCCGGCGCCGATGCGCAGATTATGCGCCCGAAATGACAGGATGGGGGTATCGCCTTACCCGGCAAGCGCGAATCTGCGAACCTAGGGTCATCGGCATCAAGGATGTGCCGTCGGCCCCAAAGGAGAGCCGAACGGACGCATCCGGCGGCCAGCGTGGCTAGGGCAGTGCCACCGGGCCGCCGTTCGGATTCGATAACGATATCGGATTCGGGCAGGCATGCCGCGCAAAGGTAAGAATCAAGGAGGAGACCCCATGCTGCAGATCAACATGGCCGACGTATTGAACGTCATCGGTTCGCTGACGCCGTATCTCATCGCCATCGGCGTGCTGCTGGTGCTGGCCATCATCATCACGTTCGCCGTCAACAGGAAGACGGTGAAGGCCGTGGCCAACCGCAAGCTCATTCATTCCGAGTCCTGGCTGGTGGCGCTCGTCGGCATCGTCGTGGCCGTGTCCATGATGCTGTCCGGCCCGCTGTCCACGCTGCTCAACAACGCGACCATCACCAAGTACCAGCTGTCCGATTCGACCGTGGCCGCCGCGAACAAGCTAGCCAAGGAAGTGCAGACCGAAGCCGTCACCATGCTGAAGAACGACGACTCCAACCTGCCGCTGTCCTCCAAGAAGGTCAACGTGTTCGGCTGGGGCTCCACCAACCCCGTCTACGGCGGCACTGGCTCCGGCTCCATGTCCGACCAGTACGAGACCGTCTCCCTGCTCGACGGCATGAAGGAAGCCGGCATCGAGACCAACAGTGAACTGACCAAGCTGTACACCGACTACCGCAAGGATCGTCCGGAAGTGGGCATGTGGGCCCAGGATTGGACGCTGCCCGAAGTGCCGGCCGACCAGTATTCCGACTCCCTGATTTCCGACGCCAAGTCCTTCTCCGACGAGGCCGTCGTGGTGCTCACCCGCGTCGGCGGCGAGGGCGCCGACCTGCCGATGGACATGACCGCCGACGGCATCACCTACACCGACAATTCCAAGGACTACAAGGACTTCCAGAAGGGCCAGAGCTTCCTGCAGCTCTCCCAGACCGAGCGCAACATGCTCGACCTGGTCACCAAGAACTTCAGCAAGGTCACGCTGATCTACAACGGCGCCAACACCTTCCAGTTCGACTTCCTGGCCAACTACCCGCAGATCAAGTCCGTGCTGTGGTGCCCGCCCGCCGGCCAGACCGGCTTCTCCGCCCTCGGCGAGGTGCTCGCCGGCGACGTGAACCCGTCCGGCAAGACCTCCGACACCTTCCTCAAGGACCTCACCAAGTCCGTCTCCTACAACAACTTCGGTAACTTCAATTACGACAACGCCGACGAGTTCGAAGTCTCCTTCAACTCCTTCGCCGGTGCCGTGACCGCCACCCCGAGCTTCGTGAACTACGTGGAGGGCATCTACGTGGGCTACAAGTTCTACGAGACCGCCGACGACGAGGGCCTGATCAAGTACGACGATGTGGTGCAGTACCCGTTCGGCTACGGCCTGTCGTACACGACGTTCGACCAGAAAATGGGCGACGTGACCTACGCCGATGGCAAGATCTCGTTCGACGTGACCGTCACCAACACGGGCGACGTGGCCGGCAAGGACGTGGTCGAGGCCTACTACAACCCGCCGTACACCGACGGCGGCATCGAGAAGGCCTCCGTGAACCTGGTCGCCTTCGAGAAGACCAAGGAACTGAAGCCGGGCGAGTCCGAGACCGTCAAGATCTCCTTCGACGATGACGACATGGCCTCCTACGACTCCAAGAGCGCGAAGGCATACGTGCTGGAGAAGGGCGACTACGAGGTGTCCATCCAGTCCGACTCCCACACCGTGATCGACGAGCAGACCGTGAACGTGCCGGAGACCATCACCTACAACACGGACAGCAACACGCACAACGGCGACAAGACCGCGGCCACCAACCAGTTCGACGACGCGGAAGGCGACGTGACCTACCTGTCCCGTGCGAACCATTTCGCCAACTACAAGGAGGCCACCGCCGCCCCGACCAACTTCTCGATGAGCGACGAGGCCAAGTCCACCTTCTACAACAACGGCAACTACGATCCCACCAAGTTCGACAACGCGGACGACCAGATGCCGACCACCGGCGCCAAGAACGGCGTGCGCCTGGCCGATCTGACCGGCAAGGATTACGACGATCCGCAGTGGGACAAGCTGCTCGACGAGCTCACCTTCGACGACATGGACAACCTGATCGCCAACGCCGGCTACGGCACCCAGGCCGTGACCTCCATCGGCAAGATCCAGGTGACCGACGCCGACGGCCCGGCCTCCCTGAACAACAACTTCACCGGCGTGGGCTCCATCGGCTTCCCGGCCTCCACTTCCTTCGCCTGCACGTGGAACAAGGACCTGGCCAAGCAGTTCGGTGAAATGATTGGCCAGATGGCCCGCGACATGCACGTGGCCGGCTGGTACGCGCCCGCAATGAACATCCACCGCAACGCCTTCTCCGGACGTACCTTCGAGTACTTCTCCGAGGACGGCCTGCTCTCCGGCGTGATGGCCTCCAACCAGATCGCCGGCGCCAAGGAAAAGGGCGTGTACTCCTTCATGAAGCACTTCGCCCTGAACGACCAGGAGACCAACCGAGACCTGATGCTGTGCACCTGGGCCAACGAGCAGGCGATCCGTGAGATCTACCTCAAGCCCTTCGAGATGAGCGTGAAGGAAGGCGGCGCACAGGCTGTGATGAGCGCCTTCAACTACATCGGCAACACCTACGCCGGCGCCTACGCTCCGCTCCAGCAGAACGTGCTGCGCAACGAATGGGGCTTCCACGGCTTCGTCCTGACCGATTACTTCTCCGGCAACGGCTACCAGAACGCCGACCAGCTCGTGCGAGCCGGCAACGACGCGATGCTGGCCACCACCTCCATCACCAACCACATCACGGACAAGTCCGCCACCTCCGTGAAGGCCATGCGCACGGCCGCCCACAACATCCTGTACACCGTGGCCAACGGCTGGCAGTACGAGAACGGTGAGCCCGAGGTCGACACCCCGATGTGGAAGACCGCCATGTACGTGGCCTGGGGCGTGACCGCCGTCCTGGTGATCGCCCTTGAGGTCCTTACCATCATGAAGTTCCTCAAGCGCCGTAAGCAGGCCATTACCGCAGTCGAGGTTCCGACCCCGGCCGTCCAGGCCTGAACCCAGTGCGATACCCGAATAATTGAATGACAAACGGCTCGTCCAATCCAGGGCGAGCCGTTTCGCATATGCGAGACTGGAGAGAGGCCTGAACTTGGGTAGATGGGAAAGGAAGAATCACCGATGATTCGCATTGCCATCGTCGATGACGACGATACCGATGCCGCACGTACCACCGAGATGATCGAACGGTACTATGCCGAGCGGGAAGACGGAACGCGCGGGAAGGCCTACACCATCACCCGATTCACGGACGGCGAGTCCTTCCTGGACGACTACAAGGCCGAATTCGACGCGATGTTCCTCGACGTCGAAATGCCCGGCATCGACGGCCTCGAAACCGCGCACCGACTGCGCGAGATCGACAGCCACGTGGTGCTCGTCTTCACCACCAAAATGGCCCAATACGCGGCCGTCGGCTACGACGTGGACGCCATCGGCTACCTCGTCAAGCCCATTGATTACTTCGGATTCGCGCTGAAGATGCGCAAAGTGGAGGATCTGGTGGCCAAACGCCAAGGCGTCACCATCCCGCTCACCGTGGGCACGGGCACGCAGTTCCTCTCCTCGCACGACGTGCGATATGTGGAGGTGCTCGGCCACGAGGTCATCTATCACACCGAGAAGGTCGCATACAAGGTCTGGTCCAGTCTCAAGGAGGCCGCCGCGCTCTTGGAACCCGTGCACTTCGCCGCTTCCAACCGCTACTGTCTGGTCAACCTCGAATGGGTGCAGGCCGTCAACGGCGACACCGTGGTGGTGGACGGCCAAACCCTGCCTGTCTCCCGCTCCAAACGCAAACCCCTCATGCAGGCCCTCGCCGCGTATTACGGAAGGTGAATGATCATGCTTGCAGACTGGTTCGGATACGGATTGTTCCCACTGCTGCTGATGTGCGGCGCGGCGGTGTTCTCCAAGCAATTGATGTGGCGAAAAACCATCTGGCTGCTGACCTTGCCGGCATACGTGATCGTCGGCGATGCTTTGTATCAGCTGCTTATGGCGGTGTTGTCCCATTTCAATGCCGGTCACATTATCGAAGTGCTGTCGTTGACCGGCTATTACGCGGTATGCGCGGCGTCGCTCATCGCGCTGTTGCGAGAATGCACCAAATCGGCATGGCTGGAATCACTGGTCGTCGTTGCGGCGGGATACACCCTACAGCATATCGCGGTAGGGCTTCTTGCGTCATTGACCCACTCTCCGCTGGGGTCTCATCTGACGTTCCTGGATTCCCAAGCGGCCAGTCTTGCGTTTTTCGCTGGCGTATATCTGGTGGTCTACTTGATTCTGGGCCGCTCGTTCGTCATCGAGTATGCGAAGGTTCGCAGCCGTGTCACCTGGGTTTTGATCAGCGTCGTCGCGCTCGCGTTCGTCATCGTGTTCAACATGGTGATGCTGGACGGACAGTCCGAGCAGGTCATGTTCGTCGGATTCAGCTATGACTCGATAGCTTCCATTCTTCTGCTGGTAATCCTGGTGCTGATCTCCTCAAGCGACCATCTTTACGGCGATCTGGAAGTGATGCGCCAGCAGGCGAGACTGGCCGAACATCATCACGAGCTGGCCAAGGAGAACATCGAACTAATCAATATCCGCTGCCACGATATCCGCAAGTCCATCGCTTCCCTGAGCGGTAGCGGACTCACGGCGGACATGGCCAAAAAGATCGAGAACAATATCCGTATCTACGATTCCATGTTCCGCACCGGTAATGAGTGCCTGGATGTTCTGCTGACGGAAAAGGGACTGTACTGCACCGGCAAGGGCATCACCTTCACCTGCATCGCAGACGGCAGCCGTCTTGGATTCATGGACGACGCGGATGTGTATGCGTTGTTCGGCAACATGCTGGACAACGCCATCGAGAGTGTGGACGCGGTCCTGCAGCCCGAACGGAAGATCATCAACTTCACCCTCACGGCGAAAGGCGGTCTTCTGGTGGCGGAAGAGGAGAACAGCTATGCCCCTGAACGGCAACCTGTCTTCCGCGACGGCCTGCCACGTACAACGAAAGACGATGCTTCCGAACATGGATTCGGCACGCGGTCCATGGCCTGGCAAGTGCGCAAATACCAGGGCGAGATGACCATGAAGGCCGAGGACGGTATCTTCTCCGTCAGCGTGGTGCTTCCCATTCCCGCGTGACAAGGCGCGTGATTTCTCCCATTCATGCGTTCGACTTGACCTCTCGTGCGAGGTGCGCTGTGGCGGCTGGGGCATGCTCATATGCTCAAAATCGTTAACCGGCACAGTGGCCGAACGGCAGGCAACGGAACCTGCGGCGGCTGTTGCGCCCCACGCATAATGAGAGTTAAGGAGACCCGTCATGTTGGATATCAACATGGCCGATGTTGCCGCAGTCATGGGATCGTTGGTTCCGTACCTGGTGGCGGCCGGTGTGATTCTGGTGCTGGCTGTGATCGTCACGTTTGCGGTCAACAAGAAGACCGTCAAGTCCGTGTCCGCGCGCAAGCTCATTCATTCCGAATCCTGGCTGGTGGTGTTGGTGGCCGTGGTGGTCGCCGTCTCGATGATGGTGAGCGGCCCGCTGTCCACCATTCTGAACAATGCTTCGGCCAAGAAGTACACGTTGTCCAGCAGCACCGTCGCCGCTGCGAACAAGCTTGCCAAGGATGTGCAGTCGGAAGCAATCACCCTGCTGCAGAACGATGACGCAAACCTGCCGCTCAAGACCGCGAAGGCGAACGTCTTCGGCTGGGGCTCCACCAATCCCGTGTACGGCGGTACCGGTTCCGGATCGATGTCGGACCAGTACCCGACCGTTTCCCTGCTCGACGGTCTGCATGAGGCGGGCATCAAGACCAACACCGAACTCAGCAAGCTGTACACGGACTATCGCGCCGATCGTCCGGAAGTCGGCATGTTCAACGTCGATTGGACCCTGCCTGAAGTACCCGCCTCCAACTACTCGGACGATCTGATCAAGGACGCAAAGGACTTCTCCGACAACGCCATTGTGGTGATCACCCGAGTCGGCGGCGAGGGAACCGACCTGCCGAAGGATATGAAGGCCGACGGTGTCACCTACCACAACAATTCCAAGGATTATGAGGATTTCCAGAAAGGCGACCACTTCCTGCAGCTGAGCCAGACCGAGAAGAACATGCTCGATCTGGTCACCAAGAACTTCGATAAGGTCACGCTGGTGTACAACGGCGCGAACGCCTTCCAGTTCGACTTCCTCGACTCCTATCCGCAGATCAAGTCCGTCGTCTGGTGTCCGCCCGCCGGCCAGACCGGCTTCTCCGCGCTCGGCGAGGTGCTCAGCGGCAAGCTGAACCCTTCCGGAAAGACGTCGGACACTTTCGTCAAGGACCTGACCGCTACGCCGACCTTCAACAACGTCGGCAACTTCACGTACGACAACGTCGATGAGTTCGCGATGACCAGCTCCTTCTCCGGCGCGGATGTGACGCCGACGTTCGTCAACTACGTCGAAGGCATCTACGTTGGCTACAAGTTCTACGAGACCGCCGCCGAGGAAGGCCTCATCGACTACGCCGCGACCGTGCAATACCCGTTCGGCTATGGCCTGAGCTATACGAAGTTCACGCAGAAGATGGGCGACGTCTCCTACAAGAACGGCAAGATCAGCTTCGACGTGACCGTCACCAATACCGGAGACCAGGCCGGTCGCGATGTGGTGGAGGCATATGTGAATCCGCCGTACACCAATGGCGGCATCGAGAAGGCCTCGGCCAACCTCATGGCGTTCGATAAGACCGATGAACTCAAGCCCGGCGAATCGCAGACCCTGTCCATCGAGTTCGATGACGACGATATGGCATCCTACGATTACCAGAACGCCAAGTCCTGGGTGCTCGAACAGGGCGATTACGAGGTGTCCATCCGCTCCGACTCGCATACCGTGCTTGAGGAACGAACGGTGAACGTACCGAAGACCATCACCTACGATTCCGACTCCAACACCCACGATGGCGACCAGACCGCGGCCACCAACCAGTTCGATGACGCGGCCGGCGACGTGACCTACCTGTCCCGTGCCGATCACTTTGCGAACTACAGCAAGGCGACCGCCGCTCCGGCCAGCCTGTCAATGTCCGACGAAGCGAAGTCCAGGTTCGTCAACAACGGCAATTACAAGGCGACGGATCACAACGACGATTCCGATGAGATGCCGACCACCGGCGCCAAGAACGGTGTGCGCTTGGCTGATCTGACCGGTAAGGATTACGACGACCCCCAGTGGAACAAGTTGTTGGACGAGCTGACCGTCGACGATATGGACAACCTGATCGCCAACGGTGGCTTCGGTAACGCGGCCATCAACTCCATCGGCAAGATCCAGCTGGTCGACGCGGACGGTCCCGCAGCATTGAACAACAACTTCACCGGCATCGGCTCGATTGGCTTCCCTGCCGCCACCGCGTTCGCCTGCACTTGGAACGTCGATCTGGCCCAACGCTTCGGCGAGATGATCGCCCAGATGGCACATGACATGCACATCACCGGCTGGTATGCGCCGGCCGTGAACATTCACCGCAATGCGTTCGCCGGACGTACCTTCGAGTACTTCTCGGAAGACAGCGTGCTCTCCGCCGCTATGGTGTCGTCGGAAGTCGGTGCCGTTCAGAAGCAGGGCGTGTATGCCTTCGTGAAGCACTTCGCCCTGAACGACCAGGAAACCAACCGCACCAACATGCTGTGCACGTGGTCGAATGAACAGGCGATTCGCGAGATCTATCTCAAGCCGTTCGAGGCAGCGGTGAAGGACGGTCACGCCACCGCCATGATGAGCTCGTTCAACTACATCGGCACCACGTATTCGGGCGCGAACGCGCATCTGCTGCAGAACGTGCTGCGCGATGAGTGGGGCTTCCACGGCATGGTGGTTACTGATTACTTCGGCAACTACGACCTGTTCCAGAACGCCGACCAGGAGATCCGCAACGGCAACGACCTCATGCTGGCCACGCTGGATGTGACGAACCACGTGTCCGATCGCTCCGCCACTTCCGTCAAGGCCATGCGCAATGCGGCGCACAATATCCTGTACGCCACGGCCAATAGCTGGATGTATGCGAACGGCGAGCCGGACGTTGATACGCCTCTGTGGCGCGTGGCCATGTATGTGGTCTGGGGTGTGACGGCGGTGCTGTTCGTCGGACTCGAAATCGTCGCCATCCGTCGTTTCCTGGTTCGTCGTAAGCCGGTCGTGACTGTGGAAGCCGGTGAGCTCGATAGGTAGCCGTCCGGCATCCTTGACGCCCGACTCGCCTATTCCTGCCCGCTCTCGCCCCGCCGCTTCCGCTTTCGCTGGCGGTTTGGTGAGAGTGGGGCGGGAAATCGGAGAGGCGGGCATCGCCCAACAATCGTGTGCCGGGTTTTCTTCTCCTAGCCCGGCCACCTGAATAACTGAAAATACCAGCCGAATTCGAACTGGCCATCACTGCCCAACCGATGGCCTGCCCGGATTCGGCTGGTTTTATTGCTCTGTTAAACCAAGATTGACATGCCCCTTATTCTTGGCTCCCCTTGTCAGGACATTGCCGTGAAGCAAACAGCGGAGCTGTTTGTAGGCGATGTGCGAGACGACAGTCGAGCCAACAGAACGCGAATGAAGTTCGTCCTCAATTGCAGGACGAGCTGGCGGCGAAGCCGACTGAGGGGTAGTCCAAGGGAATTCATGTCAATCTTGGTTTAACAGAGCCGTTTTTATCGGTGGGTCGTGAGGTAGAAGGCGCGCGACACGCCGGTACGGATGGATATTCGTTGTTCCCGGCCTCTCGTTTGGTTGTTGTTTTGGTGTTGGTGGTTTGTTTTTGGGTGTTTTCGACACGCCGGTGGAGCCCAGTGTTTGCAATGGTTTTGGTGGTGTTTGTTGGTGGTGGGGTTGCGTTGGTGGCGGGGGTGGTGTAAGTTATTCATTCGCTGCCGCTGAGCGGTTCGGATTCCTTCCATTCCAATGGTTTTCATGGTGTCTGGGCTGGTTTGTGTGTGGTGGTGGTTTGAGAACTCAAGAGCGTGTTTGTACTACTTCTTTATAGTCAATGATTGCCAGTGCGTCCCAAG